>NZ_JRKS01000005.1 GCF_000763805.1 Paracoccus sphaerophysae
GGGCAGGGCCGGCTCAGCGCGGAATCGTGATCTCGGCCCGCAGCCCGCCCAGCCGCGCGCCGTCGCCCAGCCGCAGCTGGCCGCCATGCGCGCGGGCGATGTCGGCGGCGATGGCCAGACCCAGCCCGGTGCCCTGGCCGCGGTCCTGGTTGCGGGCCGCGTCCAGCCGCACGAATGGGCGCAGCGCCTCGTCGCGCCGCTCTGCCGGGATGCCGGGGCCGTCATCCTCGACGGCGATCCGCAGCGCGCGGGCGGTCAGCGCCGCGTCGATCTCGGCGCGGGTGCCATAGCGCACGGCATTGCCGACCAGGTTCTCGACCGCCCGGCGCAGCGCCTGCGGCCGCAGCCAGACGGTGGCGTCGCCGCCGTCCTGGGAAAACGCGGTCAGTTCGACGTCCTGGCCGCCGCGCTGCGCATCGGCGACGATCTCGTCGAGGAAGCCGCGGATATCGACCTGCTCGGCCCCGGCCTCCTGGGTTTCGGCCCGCACGTGGTCCAGGAAGGCGTCGATCATCGCGCCCATCTCGGCCACGTCCCGTTCCATGTCGGCGATCTCGGCGCGCTCGGGGGGCAGGTCGGGCGACAGCATCGACAGCCCCAGGCGCAGCCGGGTCAGCGGCGTCCGCAGGTCGTGGCTGATCCCCGACAGCATCACCTTGCGCTGCTCGTTCTGGCGCTCGATCCGGCCGCGCATCTCGACGAAAGCGCGGCCGGCGCTGCGCACCTCGGTGGCGCCGGCGGGGCGATAGGGCAGGATCTGGCCACGCCCATAGGCCTCGGCCACGTCGGCCAGCCGGCGGATCGGCCGCAGCTGGTTGCGCAGGAAGATCGCGGCGATGGCGGTCATCAGCAGCGAGGTCCCGATCATCAGCACCAGCAGCTGGTGCGGGTTCGAGGCGGTCAGCCGGCCGCGCGGAAAATCCAGCGCAAGGGGCCGCACCCCGCCGACCAGCACCCGCACCCGGCGCAGGTCCTGCAGGTCCACCGCCTGGACCGCCGGCAGCGCCGCGTGCAGTTCGGAAATCACGATCCGCCCCGAGAAATCATAGAACCGCCGGCGTTCGGAGATGTCCCCCGGGGGCGGCATGGTCAGCGTCAGCCCCAGCGGCACGGCAATGTCGCGCCCGGCCTCGAACGCCGCCGCGTCGCTGTCGGGGCTGGCCACGCGGTCCGCGATCAGCGCGATCTCGGCCGAGGCCGAGCGCGCCATCTGCCGGGTCACGTCCTCGAAATGGCGCTGCAGGAACATGACGGTCACGACCAGGGTGACGACCACCACCGGCAGGAACAGGATCAGCGCCGCCCGCCCGTAAAGCCCCCGCGGCATCAGGCGCTTGAGCCAGCCCCATTCCATCTGCGCCGCCCTCCTGCAGCTGCTTGCGTCTCGTCTGAAGCCGGTCCAGCCTAGCCCCATGAACACGGCGGCGAAAGTGCGCGTGATCCGCGCAGACAACCCCTCGGCCCTGACCGGGCCGGGCACGAACAGCTTTCTGATCGGTGAATCCGAGGTCGCCGTCATCGACCCCGGCCCCGACGATCCCGCGCATGTGCAGGCGATCCTGGACGCGGCCGAGGGGCGGATCTCGCATATCCTCGTGACCCATCCGCATCTGGATCACTCGGCCGGCGTACCCCGGCTGGCGGCGGCGACCGGCGCGCCGGTCTTCGGCTTCGGCCCTGCCGATGCCGGGCGGTCCCCGATCATGCGGCGTTTGGCCGAAACCGGGCTGGTCGCCGGCGGCGAGGGCGCCGACCGCGCGTTCATCCCCGACGTCACCCTCGCGGACGGCGACCGGCTGAGCGGCGCGGGCTGGAAGATCGAGGCCCTGCACACCCCTGGCCACATGGGAAGCCACCTGGCCTTTCGGCTGGGCGAGGCGGTGTTCTGCGGCGACCTGGTGATGGGGTGGTCGACCACGCTCATCTCGCCCCCGGACGGCGACCTGGTGGACTATTTCCGCAGCCTCGACCGCCTGGCTGGCCTTGCGCCCGCGGTGCTGTATCCCGCGCATGGCGATCCGATCGACGCGCCCCTGCCGCGCTTGGCCGAGCTTGCCGCCCACCGGCGCCTGCGCAGCACGCAGATCCTGTCGGCGCTGGACGAGGCCCCCGGCACCGCGGCCGAGCTTGCCGCCCGTATCTACGATATCGCCCCGGGGCTGCTGCCCGCTGCGACCCGCAACGTGCTGACACACCTGATCGCGCTGTCCGACCTGGGCGCCGTCGCGCCGCTGGGCGTTCTGTCCGCAGACGCACGCTGGCAGAGGTCGCTGGCACCGCCGGACGTGACGACCGGATGAAATTTTCACCGCCGGCCCTCTGGACGCCCCCGAGATCCGCTGCTACATCGCCCCCGTGTTCCGGCGTAGCTCAGCGGTAGAGCAGTTGACTGTTAATCAATTGGTCGTAGGTTCGATCCCTACCGCCGGAGCCAATATCACCGCATCCTCCTGAAATCGTTGCTGTTGGCCCCCCTGCTGCTGACCGGCTGAGTATCTTCATGGCTGCCGGCGACGATCGTCGCGCGGCGGGGTAGGCTTTGGCCTGACACCGCCCGCCACAGGGCCCGGCGGCTTGCGTCACCGGGGCCTTGCTGCCGCAAGCCCGGCCGGCGCCGCGGACGGCCTCCGCAGCCGCACGACAGCACATGATGTTCTTGAATCGTTCCGGCATTCCCCGTACAGTTGTCCCATGAAACCGGACCTCGCCCGCAAGCTCGCGATTCTGTCGGACGCCGCGAAATATGACGCCTCCTGCGCGTCCAGCGGCACCACCAAGCGCAATGCCGCCAGGGGCGGGATCGGCTCGACCGAAGGCTCGGGCATCTGCCACGCCTATACCCCGGACGGGCGCTGCATCAGCCTGCTCAAGATCCTGATGACCAATTTCTGCATCTTCGACTGCGCCTATTGCGTGAACCGGGTCAGCTCGAATGTCGAGCGGGCTCGGTTCTCGGTCGAGGAGGTCGTCTCGCTGACGCTGGAATTCTATCGCCGCAACTATATCGAGGGGCTCTTCCTCAGCTCGGGCATCATCCGCAGTCCCGATCAGACGATGGGCGACATGGTCCGGATTGCCCGCACGCTGCGGCAGGATCACGGCTTCAAGGGGTATATCCACCTCAAGACCATCCCCGACGCGGCGCCGGAATTGCTGGACGAGGCGGGGCTTTACGCCGACCGGCTGTCGATCAACATCGAACTGCCGCGGGACGACTCGATCCGCCGTCTCGCCCCCGAAAAGCGGCCGGAAACGATCCGCACCGCGATGGCGCGCGTCAGGGGCGCGCGCGAGGCGAGCCGCGATCGCAGCCATACCGGCAAGCGGCCCGCGCGCTTCGCCCCGGCCGGACAGTCGACGCAGATGATCGTCGGCGCGGACGGGGCCAGCGATGCGGCGATCCTGTCGACCTCGGCCCGGCTGTATACGGGCTATGGGCTCAAGCGGGTCTATTACTCGGCGTTCTCGCCGATCCCCGACAGCTCGGCGATGCTGCCCCTGGTCAAGCCGCCGCTGATCCGGGAACACCGGCTGTACCAGGCCGACTGGCTGATGCGGTTCTACGGCTTCGAGGCCGACGAGATCGCCTCGGCCACGCCCGAGGGCATGCTGGATCTGGCCATCGATCCCAAGCTGGCTTGGGCGCTGGGCCATCGCGCGCAGTTTCCCGTCGACGTGAACCGCGCCCCGCGTGAGCTTCTGCTGCGGGTGCCGGGGTTCGGGACACGCACGGTGGACCGGATCCTCGCCGCGCGGCGGCAACGATGCCTCGGCTGGGACGACCTGGTGCGGATCGGGGCGCCGATGGCCAAGGCGCAGCCCTTCGTCACCGTGCCGGGCTGGTCGCCGGGCGCACTGACCGACAGCGCCGACCTGCGCGCCCGCTATGCGCCCCCGCCCGAACAGCTGAGCCTGTTCTGACCATGCACCGCATCGCCCTGCCGGAACGCGGCACGTTCGAGGCCTGGCGCGACGCCGCCCGCACGCTGGCCGGCCACGACATCCCGCCCGAGGCGGTCGAGTGGACCCTGGGCGACGCGGGGGCAGGGCTGTTCGGCAGCGATCCGCTGCCGCCCGGTCCGGGCCACCCGCCGGCGGTGCCGCGGGCGTTCCTGGACCTTGCGGAAACGGTGATCCTGCACCGCGATCCGGAGGCGCCGGCGCTGCTGTATCAGGCGCTGACCGGGCTGCAGCGGCGGCCACGGCTGCTGGCCGACGCCGCCGATCCGCTGGTCCGACGCTTGCGGCTGCTGGAAAAGTCGGTGCGCCGCGACATCCACAAGATGCGCGCCTTCGTCCGGTTCCGCGAATTGCCCTCGGCCGGCGCGCGGCGCCGTTTTGCCGCCTGGTTCGAACCCGAACACCGGATCGTCGAGGCGAATGCCGGCTTCTTCACCCGCCGCTTTGCCGACATGGACTGGGCGATCCACACCCCCGACCTGTCGGCGCTGTGGACCGACGGCGCGCTGAGCTTCGCCCCCGGCGCGCCGCGCCCCGACCTGCCCGACGACGCTGCCGAGGAACTGTGGGCGACCTATTTCGCCAACATCTTCAACCCGGCGCGGATCAAGCTGGGGTCGATGCGCCTGCACATGCCGCGCAAATACTGGAAGAACATGCCCGAGACCGCGCAGATCCCGGCGATGCTCGCCGCCGCCGAAGGCCGGGTCCAGGCGATGGCGGCCGCTGCCGCGACCGAAAGCCCCGCCCGCGCCGCGGCGATCACCGCCCGCTACCGCGCCGCCATGCCGCGCGCGCCCGAGCGCATCGGCTCGCTGGAGGAAGCTCGCGCCGCCTGCGCGCTGTGCACGCGCTGCGGGCTGTGCGAGACGGCGACCCAGGCGGTGTTCGGCGAGGGGCCGGCCCAGGCCGCGCTGATGCTGGTCGGCGAGCAGCCGGGCGATCACGAGGACCTGCAGGGCCGCCCCTTCGTCGGCCCGGCGGGGCAGGTGCTGGACGCCGCGATGGCCGAGGCCGGTGTCGCCCGCGACCGGGTCTGGCTGACCAATGCCGTGAAGCATTTCAAGTTCGTCCCCCGCGGCAAGCGCCGCCTCCACCAGCGCCCGGACCAGCACGAGGTGAGCCATTGCCGCTGGTGGCTGGATCTTGAACGCGAGCTGGTGCGGCCCCGGCTGACCGTGGCGCTGGGGGCGACGGCGGCGCTGGCGCTCACCGGCAGCGGCGCGGACCTGACCCGCCGCCGCGGGCAGGTCGAACAGACCCTGGCGGGGCCGGTCCTGCCCAGCTGGCACCCCTCGGCGATCCTGCGCCAGCCCGACCGCGACCGTGCCGCGATCATGCGCCGGGACCTGGTCGAGGACCTCGCGCTGGCCCTGTCGCTGGCTGCGGCGCCTGCGGGGGGGTAGTCCGCCGGGCCTCGGCAAGGCCGCCCGGGCGGCTGCCGTCGCCACCGTCGCCCTTGACCTGCGCCGTCTCTCGGGCCATCGCGCGCGGCATGAGCGATTTCGATCCCAACCCGACGCACCGCAATTTCTACGGCCGCCGCCACGGCAAGACGCTGCGGCAAAGCCAGAAGGGCTATCTCGCCGACGACCTCGGGACGCTGCGCCCGCGCGGCATCACCGTGCAGGACAACCCCGATCGCACCCCGATCGACCCCGCGGCGATCTTTGGCGATGACCGGCTGATCTGGCTGGAGATCGGCTTTGGCGGCGGCGAGCACATGGTGGCGATGGCGGCGCGCTATCCGCAGATCGGCATCATCGGCTGCGAGCCGTTCATCAACGGCGTCGCCATGCTGCTGGGCAAGATCCGCGCGGCGGGGGTGTCGAACGTCTCGGTCCATCCCGGAGATGCGCGCGATCTGATGGACGTGCTGCCGGACGGCGCGGTGGCAAGGGCGTTCCTCAACTATCCCGATCCGTGGCCCAAGGCCCGCCACCACCGCCGCCGCTTCGTGACGCCGGAACATCTGATCCCGCTGCACCGGGTGATGGCGCCCGGGGCCGAGTTCCGGGTGGCGACCGACATCCCGGACTATATGCGCCAGACGCTCGAGGAGGTCCCCAGGGCGGGCTTCTCGCTTGTCCATGAGGGGCCGGAGGCCTGGGACGACTGGCACTCGACCCGCTATGAGCAGAAGGCGCTGCGCGAGGGGCGGGTGCCGCATTACGCGACGTTTCGCCGATAGGGCCGACGCTGGACCGGCGCGGGCGCGCCGGTGCCTCCGGCGGGGATATTTCCGGCAAAGAAGAACGGGCGTGGCCTTGCTGCGGCGGGCGCGCTAAGCCTGCCGCAAACCAAGGAGTCCGCCATGTCCCATTCCGCCGCGCCCCAGCCGATGACCGCCCGCCGCTCGGGTCCGCTGAGAGGCGAGGCGCGGGTGCCCGGCGACAAGTCGGTCAGCCACCGCGCCCTGATCCTGGGCGCGCTGTCGGTGGGCGAGACCCGGATCACCGGGCTGCTGGAAGGGCAGGATGTGCTGGATACCGGCAAGGCGATGCAGGCGTTTGGCGCCCAGGTGGATCGGGTAGGTGAGGGCGAATGGGTCGTCCACGGCGTCGGCGTCGGCGGCTTTGCCGAGCCGGCGGGGGTGATCGATTGCGGGAACTCGGGGACCGGGGTGCGGCTGATCATGGGGGCGATGGCGACCACCCCCATCACCGCGACCTTCACCGGCGATGCCAGCCTGTCGCGCCGGCCGATGCGGCGGATCACCGATCCGCTGGCCGAGTTTGGCGCCCAGGTCACCGACCGCGAGGGCGGGCTGCTGCCGGTCACCATCCGCGGCGCGGCCGACCCGGTCCCGGTCCGCTACCGCACCCCCGTCGCCAGCGCCCAGATCAAGTCGGCGGTGCTGCTGGCCGGGCTGAACGCCCCCGGCGAGACGGTGGTGATCGAGGCCGAACCGACCCGCGACCATACCGAGCGGATGCTCGCAGGCTTCGGCGCCACGATCCGCACCGACATCACCGACGAGGGCCGCGTCATCACCCTGCAGGGCCGCCCCGAGCTGCAGGCGCAGCCGGTGGCGGTGCCGCGCGATCCGTCCTCGGCCGCGTTCCCGGTCGCCGCGGCGCTGCTGGTGCCGGGGTCCGAGATCACCGTGCCCGGCGTCAGCCGCAACCCGACCCGCGACGGGTTCTACGTCACCCTGGCCGATATGGGCGCCGACCTGACCTGGACCAACGACCGTATCGAGGGCGGCGAGCCGGTGGCCGACCTGACCGTCCGCCACGGCCCGCTGCGCGGCGTGACCGTCCCGGCCGAGCGCGCGGCCAGCATGATCGACGAGTTCCCGATCCTGTCGGTGGTTGCAGCGCTGGCCGAGGGCCCCACGGTGATGAACGGGGTCGCCGAGCTGCGGGTCAAGGAAAGCGACCGCATTGCCGCGATGGCCGACGGCCTGCGCGCCAATGGCGTGACGGTCGAGGACACCCGCGACAGCATGACCGTCCACGGCATGGCCTCGGTCCCGGGCGGCGCGACGGTTGCCACCCATTTGGACCACCGGATTGCGATGAGCTTTCTCGTGCTCGGGCTGGTGTCCGAGGCGCCGGTCGACGTCGATGATGGCGGGCCGATCGCCACCAGCTTCCCGGACTTCCTGCCGCTGATGCGGGGGCTGGGCGCGCAGATCGGCTAGCGGGTCGCCGTGGCCATCCACAGATCGGTGCGGCTGCCCGGGATCGCGCGGCGTTCGGTGATCTCGACCAGCCGCAGGCCCTGCGCCTCGATCTCCGCGCGCAGATCGGCGGTGGTGCCGTGGGCGGCATCGGGATCGACCGCGCGGCCCTCGGCCAGCGGCCACAGGTCGTCGCTGCCGGGCACGACATCGACCGTCAGCAGCAGCGTCCCGCCCGGCCGCAGCAGCCTGGCGATCCGGGCCAGAGCCGCGCGGCGCGCCGCGGCCGGGATATGTTCGACGACGCTGACAGAATAGATCGCGTCGAACCCCTCCTGGTCCTCGACCGCCTCGACCGGCAGGTTCAGCGAGGCGATCCGCGGGTCCAGTGCCGCGTAGTCCAGAAATCCCCATTCGTTCCAGCCGCTGCGGTGGGCCGGATCGCGGATCATGTCGTGGGGATCGCAGGTCACCACCTGCGCGCCCTGCTCGGCCAGCCACAGCGGCATGACCGACACGCCCGCCCCCACGTCCAGCACCCGGCGGCCGGCGAAACCGCGCATCCGCGTCGCCATCCAGGGGTATTCCAGCGTGCGGATGATGGTCTGCGGAAAGAACCCCAGCTGCCGGCGGCTGAGCGTCACCAGCTCGGCCAGCAGCCTCGGGGTCGCGCAGTGGGCCATGCCCCAGGCCAGCCCCGCGGCGCCGATGTCGCTGGGGTTGCGGCCGGCGGCGGGACGGCGCTCGGCCAGGAACAGGTCGACGTCGCGCCAGCTGCCCAGATGGTTCACCCGCGCGATGTCGGGATGCGCGGCCAGCGTCTGCGACAGCTTGTCGTGGAAGAAGACGATGCCCTCGCCCTCGGGCGGGCGCTCATACCCGCTGACCAGCACCGCATCGCGAGACGCCGCCACGACGCCGTCGATCAGGGCGCGATAGGACGCCGCATCGGGCTGGTGGATCGCGACGTCGAGGCAGATCGCCAGGTCCGCCATGCCGGGCTGGGCCGCCGCCGCGTCGCCGTGGACGAAGCGCCAGTCCGGCCGCTTGCCGCGCGCGATCTCCAGCGCCGCGGCAGAGCCGTCGATGCCGGTGACGTCGCTCAGGTCAAAGCCCCGCAGCGTTTCCAGGTCGCCGCAGCCGATATCGACCACCGGGCGGTCGCGATAGCCTGCCAGCACCGGGGCCAGCAGCGCCTGCTTCATCGCCAGCACCTCGCCCCGCGACCCCAGCCCCGAGCCGAGTTCCGGGTTCGTCGCATAGCGATTGTCCCAGAAGGCGCGGTTGTCGAAGCCGCCGCGGCGCAGCGACCTGAGCCGGGCCACCGCCGGGACCAGCGCCCGGTCGATCCACGCCACCCGCGTCGGCGCCGGCATGCCGTCCGCGGCGACATGGCCATGGTAATGCAGGACCTGCGGCTCGACCGGCGCGATCAGCGCATAGCTGGCCGGGTCGCGGTGGGTGGGCAGGTTCTGCCCGGCCGCAAGCGGCGACAGCGCCAGCCCGGTCTCCTGCATGGCGAGCGCGAAGCCCAGCTGGTCGGCATGCATCGCCCAGCGGTCGAGCAGCGCCGCGCGATCCAGGCAGAACCGGGTCCAGCGCGCCCAGGGCTCGGCCAGTGTCGCGGCCGCGCCGTGCTGGAACAGGTACAGCCCGCCATTGCAGTTCGCCGGATGGGTCCGGTCGTCCGGAAAGAACGGCATCGGCACCAGGTCGGGCAGGGCCATCCCGGCCGCATCCCACAGCGCGCGCAGGATCGGTTCCGGCGGGTTCGGCCCGTCGACGATCCGCGCCCGCACCGGCGCCGCGTCGAAGAAGCCGCGCGGATCGGCCAGCATCAGCAGGTCGGCGTCGCAGAGGATCACCCGGTCCGCGGCCAGCAGATCGGGGTTTTCCAGCTGCCGCAGCTTGTTGGACCACGCCGCCGGCCCGTCGCCGAAGGGGGCGATGTGGGCGATTTCGGCCCCCAGCGCCCGCAGGACGTCAAAGCGGGGGTCGGCGGGGTCCTGGCCTGCGGCATGGACGACGATCCGGGTGTCGGCGTCGGGCCGGACGCCCGCATCCTGCAGCGACAGCAGCAGCGTCCAGGCCTGCATCAGGAATCGGGGGTCGCGGTCGACGACGCAGGACAGGATCAGGGACATGCAGCGCTCCGCTTGGTGGCGAGGCTGTCGTCGCACGAACCGCGCGGGCGGGCAATGCAACCCTGCAGCGACCGGGCGCGGCGGCTTATCCCAGCAGCGGCACCGCGACCAGCGCCACCAGCGGGATCAGGGCGGCGGCGAGCAGCGTTTCCAGCGCGATGATCGAGGCCATCAGCCGCGCGTCGCCGCCCATCTGCCGCGACAGGATATAGCTGGACGAGGCGGTCGGTAGGGCGTGAAACAGCACCGCGACCATCGCCGCCCGGCCCGACAGCCCGGCCGCGAGGCAGCCGGCGAGCGTCACGGCGGGCAGCACGGCGAACTTGATCGCCGCCGCGCGCAGCGCCACGCCGGCGTCGCCGCGCACGGTCCCCAGGTCCAGCGCTGCCCCGACGCACAGCAACCCCAGCGCCAGCGAGGCCTGCCCCAGCGAGCGCAGCGTGCCGGCAAGCGCCGGGTGCAGCCCCAGCCCGCCGGCCTGCAGAAGCCCTCCGATCACGCAGGCCAGCACCAGCGGGTTCGTGGCCACCTGCCGGACCACCCCGGCCCAACTCGGCCGCGCCGCGCCATAGCGCGAGAAGACCAGCACCGACAGGACGTTGACCGTGGGCACGATGGCGGCGTTGGCGACCGCGGCCAGGGCCGTGCCCTCGGCCCCGTAAAGCCCGGTCGCCAGCATCACGCCGACATAGTTGTTGAACCGGATCGCCCCCTGAAAGACCGAGGTGAAGCCGGCGTCGTCCACCGGAAACCACCGCCGCGCGGCGACCGTCAGCGCCGCGGTCAGCATCACCGACCCGATCAGCACGGCGAACATGCCCCCGACCGGCACGGCGCCCAGGTCCGCCGTCGCCAGCCCGTGGATGAACAGCGCCGGCAGCAGGACATGGTAGCTGAGCCACTCGGCCGGGCCCCAGAACGTGTCCGGCAGCATCTGCCGGTGCCGCAGCACCCAGCCCAGGGCGATCAGCAGGGCGGCGGGCGCCAGCGCGACGATCACCTGGGCGGTCATGGACGGTCCTCGGGCTGTCGCGTCCCGACGGGGACGCCACGCCCTCGATAGGGGGCCTCCCACCGGCCCGCAAGCCGGGGCGCGAAACGGAAAGGGCGGGCCAGGTGGCCCGCCCATCCGTCCGGTCCCGCCTGGCTGAGCCCCCCTGCTCAGCCCCCGGCGTAGCCCGAACCCTGCAGCGCCGTGCGGATCTCGTCCAGCACGGCGGCATCCTCGATCGTCGCGGGCATGCGGAAGTCCTCGCCATCGGCGATCTTGACCATCGTCGCGCGCAGGATCTTGCCGGACCGCGTCTTGGGCAGCCGGTCGACCACGACCGCCTCCTTGAAGGCCGCGACCGGGCCGATCCGGTCGCGGACCATCTTGACCACGTCCTTGCGGACCGCCTCTGCCTGGTCCTCCATCCCCTTCTTGAGAACGAGGAAACCCAGCGGCGTCTGCCCTTTCAGGCTGTCGGCCACCCCGATCACCGCGCACTCGGCGACCGCGGGATGGTCGGACAGCACCTCCTCCATCGCGCCGGTGGACAGGCGGTGGCCGGCGACGTTGATGACGTCATCGGTGCGGGCCATGATGTAAAGATAGCCGTCCTCGTCCAGCATCCCGGCGTCGCCGGTCTCGTAATAGCCGGGGAAGGTGGTGAGGTAAGACTTGCGGAACCGGTCCTCGGCGTTCCACAGCGTCGGCAGGGTGCCGGGGGGCAGGGGCAGCTTGACGGTGACCGCGCCCAGCGTGCCGGGCGGGACCGGGTTGCCGCCCTCGTCCAGCACCTGCACGTCATAGCCCGGCATCGGCACCGATGGCGAGCCGTGTTTCACCGGCAGGGTCTCGATCCCGAAGGGGTTGGCGGCGATGGCCCAGCCGGTCTCGGTCTGCCACCAGTGGTCGATCACCGGAACGTTCAGGTGCTGTTCGACCCATTTCACCGTCTCGGGGTCGGCGCGTTCGCCGGCCAGGAACACCGCCTTGAGCGACTTGAGGCTGTAGACGCGGATGTATTCGCACGCCGGGTCCTCGCGCTTGACGGCGCGGATCGCGGTCGGCGCGGTGAAGAACGTCTTGACCTTGTGGTTCTGGATCACCCGTCCGAAGGTGCCGGGGTCGGGGGTGCCGACGGGCTTGCCCTCGAACACGATGGTCGTCGCCCCGGCCAGCAGCGGGCCATAGCAGATATAGCTGTGGCCGACGACCCAGCCCACGTCCGAGGCGGCCCAGAACACCTCGCCGGGGTCGATCCCGTAGATGTTCTTCATCGTCCAGTTCAGCGCGACGATGTGGCCCGCGGTATGGCGCACGACGCCCTTGGGCTGGCCGGTGGTGCCCGAGGTATACAGGATATAGTGCGGGTGGTTGCCCTCGACCGGGACGCATTCGGCCGGCTCGACCCCGTACTGGAAGGTGTGCCAGGCCACGTCGCGGCCCTCGATCAGCTTGGCAACCTCCTGTTCGCGCTGGAAGATCACGCAGAAATCGGGCTTGTGCGAGGCCAGCTCGATGGCCTTGTCCAGCAGCGGCTTGTAATGCACCACCCGCCCGGGTTCGAGCCCGCATGACGCCGCGATGATCGCCTTGGGCTGGCAGTCGTCGATGCGCACGGCGAGTTCGTTCGCCGCAAAGCCGCCGAACACGACCGAATGGATCGCCCCCAGCCGCGAACAGGCCAGCATCGCCTCCAATGCCTCGGGGACCATCGGCATGTAGATGATGACCCGGTCGCCATTCTCGATGCCCTTGGCGCGCAGCGCGCCGGCCAGGCTGGCCACGCGGGTCTGCAGGTCCTTGTAGGTGATGCCGCGATAGGAATGGGTGATGGGGCTGTCGTGGATGATCGCCAGCTGATCGCCGCGGCCGGCCTCGACATGGCGGTCCACGGCGTTCCAGCAGGCGTTGACGATCCCGTCCGAGAACCATTCGTAGAGCGGCGCCCGGTCGTCGAACAGCGCCTTGCTGGGCGGCCTGATCCAGTCGATGCTGCTGGCCGCCTGCATCCAGAACGCCTCGGGGTCGTTCTGCCACGCCGCATACACGTCCTGATAGGTCATTCCGGCCTCCCCTGCCGATGATGGAACGGTGGTAAGCACGGCGCGGACCCGGATCAAGTTTGTTACCGGAAACATCACGGGCCAAGACAGGATATATCGCGGGCCCGTCGGGTTCTGTTTGCAAAGCAATGAAACGGTTTGCCAAATAGCGGCGGCCGACGCGGCCGTTTGCAAAAAGTCTCCCGATGCCGTGCGGAAACAGGGGGTTGCGATTCGCTGCGGTCAGCCGAATGCTTCCACCCGTAGCGCCCCGCGATCTGGCCGCGGCACCGGATGGTCGGTGCGCACCGAAGCAAGCCGCCAGTCGGGCGCGCCCGCCGCTAACTCTCTCCGCCGCAGCGGTCGCCGACCTCAGCCGTAATGCGCGACCGGGGTCCCCGCCAGGGCCGAGATGTTCAGCAGCCCCCGCGTGGTGATCGAGGGCGTCACGATATGGGCCTTGTTGCCCATCCCCATCAGGATCGGCCCGACCTCGAGCCCCCCGGCGCGCGTCTTCAGCACGTTGCGCACCGCCGAGGCCGCGTCGGTCCCGGCAAAGACAAGCACGTTCGCCGGCTCGTCCCCCAGCCGGGACGACGGCAGCAGCCGGGCCCGCACCTCGGGGTCCAGCGCCGCATCGACATGCATCTCGCCGTCAAAGATGAAATCGGCCTCGCGCGCGAACAGCAGGTCCATCGCCTCGCGCATCTTGCGCCCCGAGGGCGTGTCGAGGTTGCCGAACTGCGAATGGCTGCACAGCGCGATGCGCGGGGTCAGGCCAAAGCGGCGCACGTGGCGGGCGCAGCCGACGACGGTCTCATAGACCTCCTCGGGGATCGGGTCGTGGTGGACCTGGGTGTCGGCAATGAACAGCGCGCCCTGGTCCTGGATCAGCATCGACAGCGCCGCGACCGGGTGCAGCCCCCCGCGGGCGAGGATCTCGCGGACATATTTCAGATGCCAGGAATACTGCCCGAAGCAGCCGCAGATCAGGCTGTCGGCCTCGGTCCGGTGGACCATGATGGCGCCGATGGCGGTGGTGTTGGTGCGCATGATCGCCCGCGCGATGTCGGGGGTGACGCCGCGCCGGGCCATCAGCCCGGCATAGGTTTCCCAGTAATCGCGATAGCGGGCGTCGCTTTCGGGGTTCACGATCTCGAAATCGACCTCGGGGCGGATCGGCAGCCCGGCGCGTTCGGCGCGGCGGGCGATCACCTCGGGACGGCCGATCAGGATCGGCACGTCGTCGCCTTCCTCGAGCATCGCGTTGGCGGCGCGCAGCACCCGTTCGTCTTCGCCCTCGGCAAAGACGATCCGGCGGCTGGACAGCTTCGAGGCCTCGAAGACCGGCCGCATGATCAGGGCCGAGCGGAAGACCGACCCGTCCAGCGCCCGCTTGTAGGCGTTGATGTCGTCCAGCGGCCGCGTGGCGACGCCCGATTCCATCGCCGCCTTGGCAACGGCGGTGGCGACGACGCCCATCAGCCGCGGATCGAACGGCTTGGGGATCAGGTATTCCGGGCCAAAGGACAGCCGCTCGCCGCGATAGGCGGCCGCCGCCTCGGCGCTTGATGTGGCGCGGGCCAGCGCGGCGATGCCGTCGATGCAGGCCAACTGCATGGCGTCGTTGATCTCGGTCGCGCCAACGTCCAGCGCGCCGCGGAAGATGAAGGGGAAACACAGGACGTTGTTGACCTGGTTGGGATAATCGCTGCGCCCGGTGGCGATGATCGCGTCGGGGGCGACGGCGCGGACCTCCTCGGGCAGGATCTCGGGCGTCGGGTTGGCCAAGGCGAAGACGATGGGGCGGGCGGCCATGCGGGCGACCATCTCGGGCTTCAGCACGCCGGGCCCCGACAGGCCCAGGAACAGGTCGGCGCCGTCGATCACCTGGTCCAGCGTGCGCAGGTCGGTCGCCTGCGCATAGGCGGCCTTTTGCGGTGTCATGTCCTCGGCCCGCCCCTCGTGGACGAGCCCGTGAATGTCGCACAGCCACACGTTCTCGCGCCGCACGCCCAGCTTCAGCAGCATGTTGAGGCAGGCGATCCCCGCCGCCCCGCCGCCGGTCGAGACGACCTTGATCTCCTCGAACCGCCGCCCGGTGACCCGCAGCGCGTTGGTCGCGGCGGCGCCGACCACGATCGCGGTGCCGTGCTGGTCGTCGTGGAAGACCGGAATGTTCATCCGCTCGCGGCACAGCCTTTCGACGATGAAGCAGTCGGGCGCCTTGATGTCTTCCAGGTTGATCGCGCCGAAGGTCGGTTCCAGCGCGCAGACGATCTGCGCCAGCCGTTCGGGGTCAGGCTCGTTCACCTCGATGTCGAAACAGTCGATATTGGCGAATTTCTTGAACAAGACCGCCTTGCCTTCCATCACCGGCTTGGATGCGGCGGCGCCGATGTTGCCCAGCCCCAGGACGGCGGTGCCGTTCGAGACCACGGCGACAAGGTTCCCCCGCGCCGTATAGCGCGCCGCGGTGGCCGGATCGGCCTTGATTTCCAGGCAGGCCTCGGCCACGCCGGGCGAATAGGCGAGGCTCAGGTCGCGGCCGTTGGCCAGCGGCTTGGTGGCCCGGATCTCGAGCTTACCGGGGCGGGGAAATTCGTGGTAGTTCAGCGCCGCCTGCCGTGCCGTGTCCTGCCGCCGCTCTTCCATCGCACCCTCGCTGACCTGCTCGTCGTCTTGTCCTAGCCCTCGCGACGTGACGTCACAAGCGGCGACGTCGGGGTTTCCGGCTGCCGGGACGGCGGCGCTTGCAGAACCGGCCGGGCGCGGGAATGATGCGGGAAACCGGACCGGAGGAGCCCATGTCCCTCATCGACGCCGCCCGCGCCGTGCGCGAGACCGCCTATGCGCCCTATTCGCACTTCAAGGTCGGCGCCGCCGTCCGCGGTCCCTCGGGGCGCATCCATGTCGGCTGCAACGTGGAAAACGTCGCCTATCCCGAGGGCACCTGCGCCGAGGCCGGCGCCATCGCCGCGATGGTGGCGGCGGGCGAGACCGAGATCACCGAGGTCTGCGTCATCGCCGACAGCACCCAGCCGACGCCACCCTGCGGCGGCTGCCGCCAGAAGCTGGCCGAGTTCGCCCGCCACGACACGCCGGTGCTGCTGGCGACGGTGGACGGGGCGACGCTGGCCACCACGGTGGGCCAGTTGCTGCCCGGCCGCTTCGACGTCGGCCACATGAACCGCGCCGGAGGGGCATGAGGGACCGCGCATGAGCCTCGACCCGCGGCCCATCATCGCCCGCATCCGCGACGGCGGGGGGCTGTCCGATGCCGACGCGACTCTGATCGCCCGCGGCCTCGCCGACGGCTCGGTCAGCGACGCGCAGGCCGGTGCCTTCGCCATGGCGGTGCTGCTGCGCGGCATCGGCGCCGCGGGCCGCCGGGCGCTGACTCGCGCGATGCGCGACAGCGGCAAGGTGCTGGGCTGGGACCTGCCGGGGCCGGCGGTGGACAAGCATTCGACCGGCGGCATCGGCGACGTGACCTCGCTGATCGTGGCGCCGCTGGTGGCGGCCTGCGGGGGCTACGTGCCGATGATCTCGGGCCGCGGCCTCGGCCATACCGGCGGCACCCTCGACAAGCTCGAGGCGATCCCCGGCTTCCGCACCGATCTCGACGAGGATGCCTTCCGCCGGGTCGTGACCGACACAGGCTGCGCCATCGTCGCGGCCTCCGCCGACCTCGCCCCGGCCGACCGCCGGCTCTATGCGATCCGGGACGAGGCGGCGGCGGTCGAGAGCATCGACCTCATCACCCCCTCGATCCTGTCCAAGAAGCTCGCCGCCGGGCTGGACGGGCTGGTGCTGGACGTGAAATCCGGCTCGGGCGCGTTCCTGACCGACCCGCAGGCGGTGCGCGACCTGGCCCGGGCGCTGGTGGATACGGCCACCGCCGCCGGCTGCCGGACCGTGGCGCTGATCACCGACATGGACCAGCCGCTGGCCCGCGCCGCCGGCAACGCGGTCGAGGTCGCCGCCGCGCTGACCGTCCTGCGCAACGAACCGGGCGAGCAGGCCCTGCGCGACCTGTCGCTGGCGCTGGCCGCCGAATGCCTCGCCACCGGCGGCATCGCCGACGCCAAGCCCCGCCTCCGCGCCGCCCTCGCCTCGGGCGCGGCCGCCGAGCGCTTCGCGCGCATGGTCGCCGCACAAGGCGGCCCCGCCGACATCCTGACCGCGCCGCTGCCGCAGGCCCCCGTCATCCGCGACATCCCCGCCCCGCAAGGCGGCGCCCATGTCGCCCGCATCGACGCGACCGCGCTGGGCCGGGCTGTCGTGGCCCTCGGCGGCGGCCGCATCCGCGCCGGCGCGCCGGTGGACCCCGCCGTCGGCCTCACCGACCTGCCGCGCCTGGGCGAGCCCGCCCACACGCTCGGCCGCGTCCACGCCGCCTCCGGGACCGCCGCGGCCGCCGCCATCGCCGCCGTCCAGTCCGCCTACACGCTGGGCCCGCCGCCCGACCCGACGCCGCTCATCAAAGACCGCATCGCATGACGCTTCTTCTTTGCCCAAATATCCTGGGGGAGCCGGCCGCAGGCCGGCGGCGGCAACGCCCCCTGGCGCCGGTGCAACCATGACCCGCGCCTTCCTGATCGTCCTCGACTCGGCCGGCATCGGCGGCGCCCCCGACGCGGGCGGGTTCTTTTCCGGCGGCGTCCCCGACACCGGCGCCAACACAATCGGCCACATCATCCGCGACCGCGGCCTGACCACCCCCACGCTCGATGCGCTCGGCCTGCGGGCGGCCATCGCGCTCGCCAACGGCCAGCCCGTCACCGGCCCCGCGCCGCAAGGACTGTGGGGCGCGGCGACCGAAATATCACCCGGCAAGGACACCCCCTCGGGCCACTGGGAACTGGCCGGCGTCCCCGTCCCCTGGGACTGGCACTATTTCCCCGACACCACCCCCAGCTTTCCGCCCGACCTCACCGCCCGCATCTGCCAGCTGGCGGGCACCGAGGGCATCCTCGGCAACTGCCACGCCTCGGGGACCGAGATCATCGACCGCCTCGGCGCCGATCACCTGCGCACCGGCTGGCCGATCTGTTACAGCTCGGTCGACAGCGTGCTGCAGATCGCCGCGCATGAGGAAGCCTTCGGCCTCGACCGCCTGATCCGCCTCTGCGAGGACCTCGCCCCGCATGTCCACGCGCTGCGCGTCGGCCGGGTCATCGCGCGCCCCTTCACCGGCCCCGAGGGTGCCTTCCAGCGCACCCCCAACCGCCGCGATTTCGCCATCGCGCCGCCCGCCGACACGATCCTCGACCTCGCCGCCGGGGCAGGGCGGGCGACCCACGCGATCGGCAAGATCGGCGACATCTTCAGCCATCGCGGCATCGACCGGCTGCACAAGGGCAAGTCCGACGCCGACCTCGCCGACCACCTGATCCGGCTGGGGGCCGAGGCCGAACCGGGCAGCCTCACCTTTGCCAATTTCGTCGAGTTCGACAGCCTCTACGGCCACCGCCGCGACGTTCAGGGTTATGGCGCGCAGCTGGACTGGTTCGACGGCGTGGCGGCGGCGTTCCTGCGCACCCTGCGCGCCGAGGACCTCGCCATCTTCACCGCCGATCACGGCAACGACCCGACCTGGGCCGGCACCGACCACACGCGCGAACGCGTGCCGGTGCTGGGCTGGGGCTACGGCGCCCACGCCGCGGGGCTGGTCGGCTTCGCCGATGTCGGCGCCTCCGTGGCGGCGCACCTTGGCATCCCCGCTCCGGCCCACGGGACCAGCTTCCTGCCATGACATCCGTCCCCAGGATCGAACTGCACCTGCACTTGGAGGGCGCCGCGCCGCCCGCCTTCATCCGCAGCCTCGCCGCGGAAAAGCGCCGCGACCTGTCCGGCGTGTTCGACGCGGCCGGCAACTATCGCTGGACCGTTTTCCGCGACTTCCTGCGCGTCTACGAGGCCGCGACCTCGGTCCTGGCCGGCCCCGAGGACTACGCCCGCCTGCTGCGCCTCGTGCTGGAATCCTGCGCCGAGCAGGGCGCGATCTATGTGGAAACCTTCGTCTCGCCCGAGTTCTGCGGCGGCGCCGACCTGCCGGCATGGCGCGAGCACGTCGCCGCCTGGTCCGAGGTCGCCGCCGACATGGACCGCCAGGGCATCGCCAGCCGCGGCATCGTCACCCCGATCCGCCATTTCGGCCCCGAGAAAGCCCGCCGCTCGGCCATCTGCGCGGCCGAGACCGCGGGCGGCTGGATCGCGGGCCTCGGCCTCGCCGGCGCCGAAACCGCGGGCAAGCCGCAGGATTTCGCTTGGAGCTTCGATTGCGCGCGCGAGGCCGGCCTCGGCCTCACCTGCCACGCCGGCGAGTGGTGCGGGCCGCAATCGGTCCGCGACGCGCTGGGCCTCGGCGTCACCCGCATCGGCCACGGCGTCCGCGCCATCGATGACCCGGCGCTGGTCCGCGACCTCGCCGAGCAGGGCGTGACGCTGGAAGTCTGCCCCGGATCGAACGTCGCGCTGGGGCTCTATCCCGACTGGCCATCCCACCCGATCGCGCGGCTCGCGGACGCCGGCTGCCGCGTCACCGTCTCGACCGACGACCCGCCGTTCTTCGACACCACCCTGTCGCGCGAATACGACCGCCTCGCCGATGCCTTCGGCTGGGGCGAGCCCGACTTCGCCCGCCTCAACCACTGGGCGCTGGACGCCGCCTTCTGCGACGCCGCGACCCGCGACCGGTTGCGCAAACAGCTTCCGCCGCCCTGATTCCGTACGCATCCCGTATGCATGAACCGTGCATGAACATCAGACGAACGTCGCCCGAACATCAGACGCCCGCATCCCAGCCCAGAGGTCCAGATGACGCCGCAGCATCTCACCATCGTCACCCACCCGCTGGTCCAGCACAAGCTGACCCTGATGCGCGACAAATCGACCTCGACGGCGGGTTTCCGGCGGCTCCTGCGCGAGATCAGCCTGCTGCTCGCCTATGAGGTCACGCGCGAACTGGACCTGACCCAGACTACCATCGAGACCCCGCTCTGCGAGATGCAGGCCCCTGTTCTGGAAGGCAAAAAGCTCGCTCTGATTTCGATCCTGCGGGCCGGGAACGGGCTCTTGGACGGGATCCTCGAGCTGATCCCGGCCGCCCGCGTCGGCTTCATCGGCCTGTATCGCGACCCCGAGACGCTGCAGCCGGTGCAGTATTATTCCAAGGTGCCGGCCGAGCTGGACGCGCGCATGGTGATCGTCGTCGATCCGATGCTGGCGACGGGGAACTCCTCGGCCGCGGCGATCGACCTGCTCAAGGAAAAAGGCGCCAGAAACATACGCTTCCTGTGCCTTCTTGCCGCGCCCGAGGGGGTCGAGCGGATGCGCCAGGCCCATCCGGACGTGCCCATCGTGACCGCGGCGCTGGATGAGCGGCTTAACGATCACGGCTATATCGTCCCCGGCCTCGGCGATGCGGGGGACCGAATGTTCGGGACGAAATAGGCCCCGTTAACCGGGCCTTAGCCCCGAGCGGGTAACCCTTGCCGCATCAGTCGAATCGGCGGCAAGGGGGCGGCCATGGGGATCAGGATCATTCCGGCGATGCTGTCATGGCTAGCCGCGGCGTGGCTGCTGGCGCCACCCGCGCACGCGGCCGGCGCACCGGCCGAGGAACCGCCCCCGGAAACGGCGCAATTGCTGCCCGCCGCGCCTGAACGGGTGCTGGACGTGCCGGCCGACGAGATTTCCGACAGTTTCTCGCCGGCCGAAGCGCCGCCGCCGGATTTCACCGCCGCGCAATATATCGATTCTCAGGGCTGCGTCTTTGTCCGGGTGGCGGAGGGATGGCGCGCGCGCATCGCCCGCGACGGGTCGGCCATCTGCGGCTATCCGCCAACGTTCTCGGCCCGCCGCACGGGCCCCGAGGATGTCGCGGCGCTGTTTGCCGAACCCGAGGAACCGCGCGCCCAGCGGATCGAGCGGGTGCTGACGGAAACCATCCTGCCGAACCTGCAGGAGGGTGAACTGGCCCCGCTGCAGGCAGGTGAGGCCGAGCGCCATGAGCCGGCTCCGGCGAGCCCTCCGGTGACGCACGCCCCGGCGCCCGCTGCCGCTGCGCCCGCTGCCGCGCCCGCAGCCGCCGGACAGACGGCCTCGCCGACCGCAACCGCGGCGCTGGAATCGCCGCCCAAGGCGGCCGACCCGCTGGGCTTTGCAGCGGCAGTCTCGCATGCCTCGGCGATCGCCGCCGCGCAGCCCGAGCGTCAGGACAGGCTGTGCGACCTGATCGGGGCGAAAGCGACGCCGGCGGCGGGGGTAGGGGGCAGCAGCGCCTTGGGCCTGTGCGGGGGGGCGGCCACCGCGTTGCCGACGATCACGACCAGAGCGATGGGCGAGCCGCGGTCTGCGCCTGCCCATGAAGCAGAGGATGACGCCGCCTCGGGACGGGCGCGGGCGTTTGCAGCGGCATCCGACGCGGCGGACCATCCCGACGCCGCCGAGGCGAAAACCGCCAGGAGCCGGCTGGCCGGAACCGGCGGTTCCCGGAAAGCCGAGACTGCCGCCGCCAGCCGGACCAAGGCGACCGCTGGGAAATCGGCCAAGCCGGCCAAGGGGAAGACTGCGCGCCGCGGCGCGGAGACCGCGAAAGCGACCGCCGGCGGGCCGATGATGATCCCGCCGGGGGCCCGCTTCGTGCAGATCGGGGCGTTCCGGGATGCCGGCAACGCTGCCCGGACCGCCACGCGGCTCAGCGGCATGGGCCTGCCCGTCGTGCGTTCGCAACAGCGGGACACGCAGCTCATCATGGTCGGCCCGCTCTCGGGCCGCGAGGCGATCGTCCGCACGATCGACCGGGTCCGCCAGGCCGGCTACCGGGACGCCTATGCGCGGCGCTGAACGCGGCCGACCGCGACCCCGTGAGGCTCGCGGAGTTTAACGCCCCAGCTTGGCGAACCCCCGAGCCCAGACTGCGCGGGAGCCCAGACTCCCGCAGCGACCAAAGCTGCCGCGGGGCGATGCGCGAGCCCGCGCTCAGCGCGCAGATCGGCTGCGGTCCAATGCATGCGCTCAGCGAAGCGCGAGCCCAGACTTTCGCCGGCACCAAATCTGCCGCATGTCAATGCGGCCTCCCACGCCTCAGCGCGCAGCGCGGCTGTGGTCCAGTGCGTGCGCTCAGCGAAGCGCGAGCCCAGACCGCCGCGGGCACCAAATCTGCCGCATGGCGATGCGGCCTCCCACGCAGTGCGTAGCTCGGCTGTGGTGAACGCGACCGCCTGGCGTACCCGCGAGCTCACGCTGCCGCCAGCGCCAGGCTGCTGCGGGGGCGCCCCAGCCACGCCACGCGCTCAACGCGTAGCTCGGCCGGGGTCAACGCCGCCGGATGTCGGACCGGCGAGACCGCGCTGCCGCCAGCGCCAGGCGGCCGCGGGGGCACCCCCCGCGCCCCCGGCGCTCAGCGCGCGCAGATCTGCTGCAACTGCACCCACTCGCCGGCGCTCAGCAACGGCTGCGGCGGGGCGCTCGCGCGGTAGGGGTCGGCCTCGATCAGGGTCAGCACCGTTTCGCCGGTCGGGTCGATCGACCGCGCATAGGGCTGGCTCGAGACCCCGGCCTCGCGCATGCGTTCCAGCAGCGCCTCGTCGTCGGGCCGTGGCGCCGGGCCCAACAGCAGCGCGCTGCCCTGGCCGGCCACGGCCTCGGCCGGCAGGTTGCCCGACACCAGCATCCGCAGCGCGGCCGAGATGCCGGCCCGGCGGACCACCCCCGCCAGCGGATCGGCCGCGGCGGCGGACAGATCGGCGGCCAGGACGTGACCTGCGGCGACCTCCGGTCCCGGCTGGCCGGCGATCATGTCGTCGCCGATGATGACCATCCGGCCGGGCAGGGCCCGCGCGCCGCGGATCGTCGCCGGCAGCACCACGATGCGACCATCGGGCCCCAGCAGCCGCGCCGACAGCCGGTCGAGTACCGCGGCGCCCGAGGCGCGGTCACAGGGGGCGCCGGTGGTCTGCCGCAGATCGCCGAGGATCGCCAGGCCGACCGCGTTGCGCTGCGCGGGCGGAGCGATGCGCGCGGCGTGGCTCATCACCGCACCGGGCAGCCACAGCAGCGCGGCCAGCGCCGCCAGCCCGGCCACCGACCAGATCAGCCCGCCGCGCAGCCGGCCGCGGCGGGGGCGGCTGGCGGCGATGGCGGTGTGGATCTTCTCGATCGCCTGCACCATCAAGCGGTCCTCGATTTCCAGCACCTCGTCCTGCGCCGCGTCGCCGGGGGCAAAGATCGCCGGGGTCTGGCCGGGGTTCAGCCGGGTGACGGCCGGCAGCGACCAGTGCGAGAGCGGCTCGTCCGACCGCGGATCGCGCAGGATCAGCGTCGCGTCGCCAAAGGCGACCACGACATCGCGCAACCGGGCGCCGGGCGCGGGCCGCCAGACGCCGGGGGCCTCGAGTCGGTCGAACTGTGTAAGGGCCGTCACGGTGGCGTTGCGTCTCCGCTGCGGGTTCCGGGCCAGTGTTGGCGATGTTGGGCGGCGCGTCCAGACCTCGCGCGACGGGGGCGGGCCTCCGCGTCGTCGGGCACTTCGAGAGGAACCGCACGGCAGGGCGGCGGGCCGCCGCGCGCGCCATTCCCGCGGGGGACTGTCCATCACTGGAATGGTTCGCTCCCGCCGCTGCGGCCGGCGGTCCGCATGTCCCGGCAAATGCGCCTCCGCGACCCGCGCCCGCGCCATGAGCGAGGGGGACCGACAGCTGCCAGCGCGGCGCGTGAGCACCGGCTGATCGACGACATGGTGGCCAGCGCGCTGACATGGTCGGGCGGCTATGTCTGGGGCTGCAACGACCATGACGGCGACGTGGAATCCGACATTGCGGCGTGGATGGCGATCACCATCAGCTGCGGGACCAGCGGCAACAGCCAGCGCGCGTCAGCCGTTGCCCTGCGGAAACTGTCGGTCAACTGTCCGGAAGGACCACGCCGGGCACGATGTCGGGGATCATCCAACGCTGCAACGCGCCCTGCGTCGGGGGCGGTGTCCATCAAGCGGGCCCAAGCCGATCCGGTGGCTGATGCCGGGCGCGTTCGGCAAGGCGCGCGGCCGGGGTGGGGGCGCGGCTCGCCTCCGAGAGGTCCGAGGCTAAGGCGGCGATGCAAGACGAACGCGCCGCCGCTTTGCGGGACCGGAGCAAGGCGCTGACTGCGGTCCAGTCCGTACCGTCCCGCCTCAGAGGACCAGGCCCGACCGCCGGCGCCCGGCCTTGGCCCACAACTGCGGCCCAGCAGGGGACACTTGCACCCCCCAACCCTGCCTACCTCACCACCACCTCGACAATCCGGAACTGCGTCACGTCGACCAGCCCCAGATCTGAAATCCGCAGTTCGGGGATCACCACCAGCGCCAGCAGCACATGCTGCATGATCGCGTTGTTCATGGTGCAGCCGCAGTCGCGGATCGCGGCGTTGACCGCCTCGGCCGCGGCTGCGATCTCGCTCGCGGGGGCCTCGGACATCAGCCCGGCCACCGGCAGGGCCACATGCGCCAGCTCGGCGCCGTCGCGAAAGACCGTGATGCCGCCCTGCAATCCGTCCAGCCGCGCCACCGCGGCGGCCATGTTGTCGGCGCAGGTGCCGACGACGATCATGTGGTGGCTGTCATGGGCGACCGTCGAGGCGACCGCCATCCGCCCCTGATAGCCGAACCCCGACACGAAGCCGTTGGTCACGCCGCCGGTCCCGCGGTGCCGCTCGACCAGCGCGATCCGCGCCACCTCGCCGTGGGGCTGCACCAACCCCTCGCGCACGGGCAGGCGCGCCGTCAGGGCCCGGGTCGGGGCCTGGTTTTCGATGACGCCGATCACCCGGACCGTCGACTCGAGGCCCTCGGCCGGCACCCGGAAATCCGCCGCCGCCAGGCGCCGCCCGAGATGGACCGAGCTCCGCGCCGCCGCGGGCCATTCGATCCGCGGGCAGTCGACCAGCAGCCGCCCGCCCTCGGCCACCACGCGGCCCTGGGCGATCACCAACTCGACCGGCAGCGCCCGCAGGTCCGAGGTCAGGATCACGTCCGCCCGCCGCCCCGGGGTGATCGAGCCCAGCTCGCGCTCCATCCCGAAATGCCGGGCCGAATTCAGCGTCGCCATGCGGATCGCCACCACCGGATCGCAGCCGCAGTCGATGGCGTGACGCACCACCCGGTCCATGTGCCCCTCGTGGACCAGCGTGCCGGCATGGCAGTCGTCGGTGCACAGCATGAAGCCCGAGGCGTCCAGCCCTGCCTGCGTCACCGCGGTGATCTGCGCCGCCACGTCATGCCACGCCGATCCCAGCCGCAGCATCGCGCCCATCCCTTGGCGGACCCGGGCGATCGCCTGATCCTCGGTCACCGTCTCGTGATCGTCCGCCGGGCCGCCGGCGACATAGGCGGCAAAGGCCCGGCCCAGATCGGGCGAGGCGTAATGCCCGCCCACCGTCTTGCCCGCCGCCCGCGTCGCCGCGATCTCGGCCAGCATCGCCGGGTCGCCCGCTGCCACGGCGGGGAAGTTCATCATCTCGCCCAGCCCCACGATGCCGTCCCAGCCCATCGCCTGCGCGACCTCGCCGGCGGTGATCGGGTGGCCGGTGGTCTCCAGCCCCGGCGCCGAGGGCGCGCAGCTGGGCATCTGGGTCAGCATGGTGATCGGCTGGATCACGCTTTCGTCGCGCATCAGCCTCACGCCGTCCAGCCCCAGCACGTTGGCGATCTCGTGGGGGTCGTGAAAGATCGTGGTCGTGCCGTGCGGGATTACCGCCTCGGCGAAGCGGGCGGGGGTCAGCATCCCGGATTCGACGTGCATGTGCGCGTCGATCAGCCCCGGGACCATATAGCGGCCCGCGGCTTCGATCACCTGTGTCTCCGGGCCGATATTGGCCGCGGCATCGGGCAGCACGCAGGCAACCCGTCCATCGGCGATCGCCACGTCATGGCCGGGCAGCAGCTCGCCGGTGTGGACGTTCACCCACACCCCGCCGCGGATCACCAGATCGGCGGGGGCGCGGCCTGCTGCGACCTCGACCAGCCTCGCCTGCGCCTCGGTCCATGTCTGCATCCGCCGCTCCTGTTCATTTCCGCCGCCGTGGGGCAGCCTAGCCGGGAACGGAGGCGGGATGGAATGGGCAGGCGAGGCGACCGTGATCGCGCGGCGCAAGCATGGGGAAAACGCGGTGATCCTGACCGCCCTGACCCGCGAGGCAGGGCTGATCCGCGGCGTCGTGCCAGGCGGCGCCAGCGTCCGGCGCGCGGCAATGCTGCAGCCGGGCAACCGCGTGGCGCTGCGCTGGCGGGCGCGGCTGGACGACCAGTTGGGCAGCTTTGCCGCCGAGCCCGCCCGGGCGCGGCCGGGGCTGATGGCCGATGCCGATGCGCTGGCCGGGCTGAACGCGGTCGCCGCGCTGCTGCCCTGGGCGCTGCCCGAGCGGGACCCTCACCCGCGGCTTGCCGACGCGACGGAAGCCCTGTTGGACGACATCGACGCGGGCGCGCCCTGGGCCGAGCGCTATCTGCGGTGGGAGCTGGTGCTGCTGGACGAGCTGGGCTTCGGCCTGGCGCTGGACCGCTGCGCGGTCAGCGGGGCGCACGAGGGGCTCGCCTATGTGTCGCCCAAGACCGGCCACGCCGTCACCGCCGCGGCTGCCGGGGACTGGGCGCCGCGGCTCATTCCGCTGCCGGGCCCCCTGGGCGGCACGACCGGCGGCCTGGCCGAGGCGCTGGCCCTGACCAGCCATTTCCTCGACCGCATGGCCGCGGCCCATATCGGCAAGCCGATGCCGGCCGCCCGCGCCCGGCTCAGCCAGCGCCTGACCCGCGGCCTCGGGCGGTCCGAAATATCCCGGGGCCCGGGGTAGCGCCCTGATCCGGCCGCGCCATGAAAAAGGGCCGCCCCCGCAGGGACGGCCCGCAGGACCCGAACCGGACCGATCAGTTGCCCGAGCGTTCGGCAGTGATCCAGCCCAGCGGGCTCTGGATCTTCAGCACGCCGCCTTCCCACTGGACCAGCGTCGCCTGAGTGATCGCGTTGATGAACCGCCCCTCGAAGCCCTTGTGGCCGCAGGGATTGTCGGTCCAGTTCATCGTCGTGACCTGGAAGTTGGGCAGCGCGGCCGCGTTCACGCCGCTGAAGGTGTTGCAGGGGCCGTTGCCCGAAAACGCGTTTTGGGTCAGGCGGATGGTGGCATCGCGGGTCGGCACGGCCTCCTTGCCGAAGCCGACGACGGTGTAGGTGCCGAAGGGGATGCCCCCCTCGAAGCCCGTCCCATCGGTCCCGGCGGCGGGCGCGGTGGGTTCACACGCGGCCAGTGCGGCCAAGGCAGCCGCGGCGGCAGCAACGCGGGCAAGAGTTGTCATGACGAGATTCCCCCAAGGAAACATGGTACTGCGGATCGGCCCGCCCTGCCATTCCACGCCGCCAGAGTCCATGCAC
Organism: Paracoccus sphaerophysae; assembly: GCF_000763805.1. Classification (GTDB taxonomy): domain Bacteria; phylum Pseudomonadota; class Alphaproteobacteria; order Rhodobacterales; family Rhodobacteraceae; genus Paracoccus; species Paracoccus sphaerophysae. Next base: position 27,174 of record NZ_JRKS01000005.1, read on the forward strand.
GCATGCGCGAGCGGCTTTCCGCCGACCGCCGCCGTGCCATTCCGGCAACGCCCGCGCGGCCGTATTGCCACAAGCCGGCCGGTTCAGCCCAGCAGCCGCCGCGCGATCACCTGCGCCTGGATCTCGGCGGCGCCCTCGAAGATGTTCAGGATGCGCGCGTCGCACAGCACCCGGCTGATCGCGTATTCCAGCGCGAAGCCGTTGCCGCCGTGGATCTGCAGCGCGTTGTCGGCCGCCGACCACGCCACCCGCGCGCCCAGCAGCTTGGCCATCCCGGCCTCGAGGTCGCAGCGCTTGTCGTGGTCCTTCTGCCAAGCCGAATGATAGGTCAGCTGGCGGGCGACCATGATTTCCACCGCCATCAGCGCCAGCTTGTCGGCGACGCGGGGGAACGCGATCAGCGGCTTGCCGAACTGCTTGCGGTCCAGCGCATACTGCATCCCGATCTCGAGCGCCGACTGGGCCACGCCGATGGCGCGGGCGGCGGTCTGGATGCGCGCCGATTCAAAGGTCTGCATCAGCTGCTTGAAGCCCTGGCCGGGCTGCCCGCCCAGCAGGTTGTCCGAGCTGACCTTGAAGCCGTCAAAGCCCAGCTCGTATTCCTTCATGCCGCGATAGCCCAGCACCTCGATCTCGCCGCCGGTCATGCCGGGGGTGGGGAAGGGCTCGGCCTCGGTGCCCGGAGTCTTCTCGGCCAGGAACATCGACAACCCGCGCCAGTCGGTCGTCTCGGGGTCGGTGCGGGCCAGCAGGGTCATCACATGGGTGCGGGCGGCGTGGGTGATCCAGGTCTTGTTGCCGGTGATCTCCCACCCGTCCCCGGTCCTGACCGCGCGGGTCCGCAGCGAGCCGAGGTCCGAGCCGGTGTTGGGTTCGGTGAAGACAGCGGTGGGCAGGATCTCGCCCGAGGCCAGCGCCGGCAGCCATTTCGCCTTCTGTTCCTCGGTGCCGCCGCAGATGATCAGCTCCGCCGCGATCTCGCTGCGGGTGCCCAGGGAGCCTACGCCGATATAGCCGCGCGAGAGTTCCTCGGAGACGACCACCATGGACGCCTTGGACAGGCCCAGCCCGCCGAATTCCTCGGGGATGGTCAGGCCGAAGACGCCCAGCTCGGCCAGTTCGTGGATGATCTCCATCGGGATCAGCTCGTCCCGCAGGTGCCAGCCATGCGCGTTCGGGATCACCTTGTCATCCGCGTAGCGGCGGAACTGGTCGCGGATCATCTCCAGATCCTCGTCGAGCCCGGTGGCGCCAAAGGTCGCGCGGCCGTGGTTGTCCTGCATCAGCAGGACCAGCCGCGCCCGCGCCGCGGGGCTGTTGCCGCCCATCGCCGCGCGCGCCGCGTCCGAGGGCTGCCAGTCCACGCCCAGGTCCGACAGCCGGGCGAACTCGGTCTGGCTCATCGGGATGCCGCCGGCGATCTGGGTCAGGTATTCGCCAAAGGCGATCTGCAGGATCAGCTGCTCGATCTCGCCGAACCCGCCTTCCAGCCGTTCCGCCCAGGCCGCCATCTGCTGCAGCGATTCGACATAGGTGGCCAGCCACGACAGCGCGTGCGCGGCGTGCTGTTCCTCCTCGAGCGCGGCGCCGTCGATCTTGCCGCCGCCGACGCGGGCGCGCAGCGCCTCGGTAGCGCGGGTCAGCAGCGTCTCGAGTTCCGGCAGGACGGCGCGGGCGGCGGCGGGGGTCAGCGGAGCGGCGGCGGTGTCGAGCATGAGGCGAATCCCTTGGCAGGCGGGGCGAAAGCACTGGCAGCGGTCCTAGCCCTTTCGCAGGTGCAGCGCAATGATGCTGCGCCGCAACGCCCCGGCGCGCAGGATAGTTTCGCGCCGGGCTCCGGCAGGCTGGCGCGCCCCCCAAGCCGCCTTGCGGCCGCCACCGCCTCGGCTAGGTTCGCGCGGATGTTCGGTCTCGACCTCCAGCTCGTCGCGCTCGCCGCCGCCGTGACCTTCTTCGCGGGCTTCGTGAAGGGCGCGATCGGCTTTGCCATGCCGATGATCATGATGTCGGCCTTCGGGTCGTTCCTGCCCGCGCCGGTGGCGCTGGCGCTGCTGATCCTGCCGACGCTGGTCACCAACGTGCAGCAGGCGACCCGGCAGGGGTTCGGCGCAGCGTGGGAGTCGGCCCGCCGCTACCAGTGGCACATCGGGATGGTGGTGCTGTTCATCTTCGTCTCGGCCCCCTTCGCCAGGGCGCTGCCGGCCTGGGTGATGTATCTGGCGCTGGGTGTCCCGATCGTGGCCTTCGCGCTGTGGCAGCTGTCCGGCCGGCCGCTGACCCTGCCGATCCACCACCGCCGCCGGGCCGAGATCGTCAGCGGCATCATCGGCGGGCTGTATGGCGGCATCTCGGGGATCTGGGGGCCGCCGCTCATCGTCTATCTGCTGTCGGTCGGGGCGACCAAGCTGGACCAGATCCGGGTGCAAGGGGTGGTGTTCCTGCTGGGTGCGGTAGCGCTGACCGCGGCGCATCTGACCTCGGGCGTGCTGAACGCGCAGACGCTGCCCCTGTCGGCGCTGATGGTGATCCCGGCGCTGGCCGGGATGCAGCTGGGCTTTGCCTTGCAGGACCGCATGGATGTGACGCAGTTTCGGCGCTGGACGCTGATCCTGCTGGTCCTGACCGGGGCCAACCTGATCCGCCGCGCCCTGACCATGGGGCCCTGACACGGGGAAACGACATGACCACCGACGCCGCCGACCTCACCGCCCGCCTGATCCGCTGCCCCTCGGTCACGCCCGAGGACGGCGGCGCGCTGGTTCTGCTGGAAACCCTGCTGTCCCAGGCCGGGTTTACCTGCACCCGCGTGGACCGCGACGGCACCCCGAACCTGTTCGCGCGCTGGGGCGAGAAGGGCGCGGCGCGGTCCTTCGGCTTCAACGGCCACACCGATGTCGTGCCCCCGGGCGACCCGGCCAGCTGGACCCATCCGCCATTTTCGGGCGCCGAGATCGACGGCGTGATCTGGGGCCGAGGCGCCACCGACATGAAATCCGGCGTCGCGGCCTTCGTCGCCGCCGCCATCGACTTCGTCCACGACACCCCGCCCGACGGCGCCGTGATCCTGACCATCACCGGCGACGAAGAGGGCACTTCGCGCGACGGCACCATCGCGCTGCTGGACTGGATGCGCGAGACCGGCGAGACGATGCAGGTCTGCATCGTGGGCGAGCCCTCGAACCCCGAGATCATGGGCGAGATGATCAAGATCGGCCGCCGCGGCAGCCTGACCGCGACGATCACCGCGACCGGCAAGCAGGGCCACGCCGCCTATCCGCACCGCGCCAACAACCCGCTGCACGCGCTGGTGCGGCTGCTGGCCGGGCTGACCGCCGCGCCGCTGGATCGGGGGACGGAACATTTCGACCCCTCGGGCCTGCAGATCACCACCATCGACTGCGGCAACCCCGCGTCCAACGTGATCCCGGAAAAGGCCACCGCGGTGGTCAACATCCGCTTCAACGACGCCCATTCCGGCGACAGCCTGACCGCGATGTTGCGCGAACGCGCCGCCGCCCTCGAGGCCGAAACCGGCGTCAGGTTCGGCGTCGAGGTCTTCGTGTCCGGCGAAAGTTTCCTGACCCAGCCCGGGCCTTTCGTGGACCTCGTGCGCGACGTGGTCGCCGGGCAGACCGGCGTGACCCCGGTGCTGTCAACCTCGGGCGGGACCTCGGACGCGCGCTTCGTCAAGGACATGTGCCCGGTGCTGGAGTTCGGCCTCGTCGGCGCCTTCATGCACCAGGTCGACGAGCGCGTGCCAGCCGCCCAGGTCCGCCAGCTCAAGGACATCTACCAGGCGATCCTGCAGCGGTATTTCGCATGAAGATCGCCGTCACCGACGATGTCGACGCCTGCATGGCGATCCGCCGCAAGGTCTTCGTCGAGGAACAGGCCGTCCCCGAAGAGCTTGAGCTGGACGCCCACGACGCCACCGCCGTGCATCTGCTGGCCGTCGCCCACGGTCGCCCGGTCGGGACGGCGCGGCTGCTGATCGACGGCAATCACGCCAAGATCGGCCGCGTCGCGGTGCTGGCCGAGACCCGCGGCACCGGCGCCGGCGCCGCGCTGATGCGAGCCGCGCTGGACGAGCTGCGCGCCCGCGGCGTGCGCGAGGTCACCCTGGGCTCGCAGACCCACGCCATCGGCTTTTACGAAAGGCTGGGTTTTCGGGTGCATGGTCCGGAATATGACGATGCCGGCATCCCGCACCGCGACATGACGCTGCTTCTGTGAGCCTGATCCGCCCGGAACTCGCCGCCCGACTGCGCTCCTGGCGCGAGGTGATCGCCGCAGGCATCACCGCTGCGGCCGGGCTGTGGGTGTTTTCGCTGGGCGGGCTGGTGTTGCAGCCGCTGGGCTTGGCGGTCCTCGCCGTCGCGTCGCTGTGGGGCCTGGGCGCCTGGCGCCGCCGTCGCTTTGCGCAAGACATCGCCGCGCCCGGCGTGGTCGAGGTCGAGGAGGGCGCGATCCGCTATTTCGGCGCCCGGGTGCTGGGCGGCGAGATCGCCCTGCGCGACCTGACCGAGATCCGCCTGCTGCGGCTGGACGGCGACCCGCATTGGCGTCTGCGCAGCACCGCGGGCGAGGCGCTGCTGATCCCGGTCGAGGCTCTGGGCGCGCCGGCGCTCGCCGACGCCTTCGCCGCGCTTCCGGGGTTCGACCTGGGCGCTGCCGCCGCGGCCCTCGCCGGCCGCGCGGCGTTCACGACCGTCTGGAAACGCCCCTGACAGATAAAGGGCCGCAGGGTAATCCCGCGGCCCCTTCGGGCGGTCCTCGAATATCCCGGGGTCCGGGGCAGAGCCCCGGTCCGGCATTTCAGTCCGGCCGCTCAGTTCCGCGCCAGCAGATCGGTGATCCGGCGTACCGCGGCGCGGCGGTTGGCGCGCACGTCGCCTTCGCGGCCGACCTTCAGGAACTGCTCACCGTAGCCCTGCACGACCATGTTTTCCGGCGGCACCTGGAAGAACTCGGTCAGCGCCAGCGCCACCGATTCCGCCCGCCGGTCGGACAGCGCGAGGTTCATGGCGTCGGCGCCCACGGTGTCGGTGTGGCCCTCGATCAGGAACACCTCGCCGGGGTTCTGGCGGATCTGGTCGGCGATCACGCGGCCCAGCGAGGCCAGCGCCTGCGCCTGGTCCGGCTTGATCGCGGCCGAGCCCGTGTCGAAGGTGATCGCCTGGATGTCGACCGGGGCGACGAGGGCGCGGACCTCGGGGATGCTGCGCACCTGGCCCAGCGTAAAGCTGCGGTTCACCGCCGTTTCGCGGCGCAGCGCCTCGCGCAGCGCCTCGTCCGAGATCGGCTGGCCCGGCATCACGACCACCGGCTCGGCCGGGGCGGGCAGTTGCGCGACGTCCACCGGCTGGACGGCCGCGGTTTCGTCGATCAGCGCCGTCGAGGTGCCATCGGGATGGACCACCGTGCGGCGCAGGATGCGCAGGTCGGCGTCGCGGATGGTGATGACCTGGCTGCCATCCTCGCGCGTGACGATGGTGCGTGACGAGCCGTCGGCATATTCCTCGGTCTGCACGGTCGACCCGGGGCGCAGCAGCAAGGCGTTGTCATCCTTGATGATTTCCTGGCTGCCATCGGCTCGCGTCACGACCACCCGGTCGCCGGTGTTCAGCGCCACCTCGCGGTCGTTGGACAGCATCTGCCCCACCGCCATCCCGGCCAGGGCGGGCAGGATCGCCTGCTTCAGCGCCGTTTCCAGGTCGCTGTCGCGGTTCTTCCCGGTGTCGGCGGTCTGCGTCCCGGTCACGACCGGGGCGGTGCCCGGCGCCGGGGTGACGACAACCGTCTGCCCGGCCGCGTTCGCGGCGGCTTCCGCGGCAGCCGCCGCGGCGGCATCGGCGGCGCGGGCCTGGCCGCGCAGATCGGTCGCGAAGTCCTCGGTGGCGGCGCGGCTGTTGGCCTCGGTCACCGCGGTCTTTTCGCCGGTGACGACCGGAGCCGACGAATCGGCCAGCGCTGCCGCGGCCGGCGCGGTGGCTGCCGCCGCGGCCTCGCGGGCCGCGTCGGTCGCCTTGGCCGTCGCCTCGGGGATCGCCTTGGCGGCGGCCAGCGCCTCGGCCAGGGCATCGTCCTGCGGCACAGGCGTCGTCGCCTGCTGGGCGGCGGTCGGCGGAGTGACCACGACGGGCGCGGCGTCGGTCACCTGGGGCGCGGCGACGGGCTCTGCCTGCGGCGCCGTCACCACGACCGGCGCGGACGCTGCGGGGGCCGGCGCGATCGGAGCGGGCGCGTCCGCGGGGGCCGGGGCTGGCGTTACGACCGGCGCCGCCGCCGGCTTCGCCGCATCGCGTTCCGCGAGGGCGCGGGCGATGTCGGTGTCGGACGGGGCCTGCGCCGGCGCGGCCTCGGCCGGAGTTGCCTCGGCCCGAGCGGCCTCTCCCACGGGAGCGGCCTCTACCACAGGCGCCGCCTCGACCTGGGCCGGCTCGGGGCTTTCTGCCGCGACCTTGGCCGCCGCCCGCGCCGAATCCGCCGCGTCGGCCGCTGCCGCTGCCGCGCGGGCCGCCGCTTCGGCGTCGGCGGTCGCGGCCGTTGCCGCGTCGTCGGGCTGGTCTGCACTGTCCGGCGCCGGTTGTGCCGGGACCACGACCGGCGCGCCTGCGTCAGCTGCGGCCGCCGCATCGGCCTGCGCCACGACAACGCTGCCGGCGGCGCCCGCGGCTGCCGCCTCGGGCGCGCCATACATCCGCTCGGGGTTGATCGGCACCAGGTTGCCGTCCCCATCGACACGCATGATCTGCTGCGGCGCGGGGGCGAGGATGAAGCTGCCGTCATCGACCATCTGCACCGCCACGCCTTCCGGCGTGAACAGGGCCGAGCCCTCGGCGCAGGGCTTGGGCGCGTTCATCAGGCATTTCAGGTCGGCTTCGGTGACGCCGGCCTTGACCTCGTCGGCAAGCGTCCGGGCCAGGTCCGGCATGTTCTGCGCCCTGTCCGCGGCGATGCGCGCCGCGTCGGCCGCGGCCAGGGTCTGGGCCGAGGCCAACTGGGGCAGCCCGAGGCTGAGGCCAAGGGCAATGGCGGTCGAGTTTCGGAAGATGCGGCGCATGTCGGTTCCTCGGGTTGCTGGCGCGGTCGGCGCGTGAAGGCGTCCCCGCGCGACGCGGTGGCGGCAGCGGGCGTGATGCCTAGTGAACCACATCGCGCCGAAGCCGTTCCCCCAAAATCCGCGTGATTTTAGCCAAAGCCTTGTGAAGATTGCGTGATCCGCGTGCGGCTCCCCGACGGGCGCTGCCCCGGCCGCATACGGCGGTGCGGCAGCGTGACCCCTTGAAAAACCCGGTGTTTGCCCGCATATGGCATCGTCCGCGATCCGCGGTCCCCCGAACAGGAGAAGACATGGCCAAGGAAGAGATGCTCGAATTTCCCGGCGTCGTGAAGGAACTCCTGCCCAACGCGACGTTCAAGGTCGAGCTCGAAAACGGCCATGAGATCATCGCGCATATGGCAGGCAAGATGCGCAAGAACCGCATCCGGGTTCTGGCCGGCGACAAGGTGCAGGTCGAGATGAACACCTATGACCTGACCAAGGGGCGGATCAATTACCGCTTCAAGTAAAGACGATCGACGCGAGGACGGGCTGCAGGATGGATTGCGGCTGGTGCTGGCCTCGGCCAGCCCGCGGCGGCTGGAACTGCTGGCCCAGATCGGCGTCGTGCCCGATGCCATCCGGCCCGCCGGCATCGACGAAACCCCGCTGAGGGCCGAGGATGCCCGCGCCTATGTGGCCCGCGTCGCGGCCGAAAAGGCCGCCGCCGTCGCCGCGAATGAGCCCGGCGTCGTGCTGGCCGCCGACACCACGGTCGTCGCTGGCCGCCGCATCCTCGGCAAGCCCGCCGACGCGGCCGAGGCAGAGGCCTTCCTGCGCCTGCTGTCGGGCCGCCGCCACCACGTGCTGACCGCCGTGACGGTCATCGCCCGCGGCGCGGCGCGGCACCGGCTGGTCGACACCACGGTCCGCTTTCGCCAGCTGACCGCCGCCGACATCGCCGCCTATGTCGCCAGCGGGGACTGGCGCGGCAAGGCCGGCGGCTACGGCATCCAGGGCCCCGCCGGCGCCTTTGTGCCGTGGATGCAGGGGTCGTTCACCGCCGTCGTCGGGCTGCCGCTGGCCGAAACGGCGACGCTGCTGGCCGCCGCGGGCATCCGCGCGGGCTATAACTGCAAGGAGAAGGCATGAAGGGACGCCAGGTCGTTCTGGGCCGCCACTGGGGCGCCGAGGCCGCCGCGCTGATGGTCGATGGCCGGGTCGAGGACCTGCTGTTCGACCTGTCGCCGCTGACCCCGCTGCCGCCGGGCGCGATCTGCCGCGCGGTGGTGGACCGGCTGGTCAAGGGGCAGGGCGGCGTCTTCGTGCGCCTGCCCGAAGGCGAGCGCGGCTTTCTGCGCGACGCCCGCGGCCTGTCCGAGGGCCAGACGCTGATCGTGCAGGTCGCGGGCGCGGCCGAGGACGGAAAGGCGATCCCGGTGACCCAGCGGGTGCTGTTCCGCGGCCGCGCCGCGCTGGTCACGCCGGGGGCGCCGGGGGTGAACGTCTCGCGCCGGATCCGCGACGAGGGCGACCGTGCCCGCCTGACCGCCTTGGGCGAGACCGCGCTGCGGCAGGCAAAGGCGCCCGAGACGATGGGCCTGGTGATCCGCAGCGCCGCCGCGCTGCTGGACGCGGACGAGGTCGCCGGCGAGACCCGCCAGCTGGCCGAGCTGGCGGTCGAGGTGATGGCAGACACGACCGGCCGGCCCGAGTTGCTGGTCGACGCCGATCTGCCCTGGCACGGCGCCTGGATCGACTGGGCCGACCCGGCCCCGGATTCGATCGAGGAGGGCGACGACAGCTTCGACGCGCACGGTGTTTCGGCGGCGATCGACACGCTGCTGGATGACGAGCTGGACCTGCCCGGCGGCGGCTTCGCGGTGATCGAATCGACCCGCGCGCTGATCGCCGTCGATGTGAATACCGGCCGCGACACGACTCCGGCCGCGGCGCTCAAGGTCAACATCGCGCTGGCGCGCGAGCTGCCGCGGCAGCTGCGCCTGCGCGGGCTGGGCGGGCAGATCGTGATCGACTTCGCCCCCAGTGCGAAGCGCGACCGCGGCACGATCGAGCAAGTGCTGCGCGCCGCCTTCAAGGCCGAGGGCACCGAGACGACGCTGATCGGATGGACCGCGATGGGCCTGTTCGAACTGAACCGCAAGCGCGACCGCGTGCCCCTGGCCGCCATCGCCGCCGCCGGAGAGCTGCCGTGAGCTGCCCGATCTGCCAGGACCCGCCCGATCCGAAATACCGCCCGTTCTGTTCGCGGCGCTGCGCCGACGTCGACCTGGCCCACTGGCTGCGCGGCGACTACGCGATCCCCGGCGAGCCGGCTGCAGGTGCTTCGCTCCCGACCGACCGGGATGGCGACGAGGACTGACGTTTTGGCTCTGGACAGCCCCGCGGCGGTTGTCTAGGAACGCTCCACCCGCGGGCCTTTTGGCCCGCCGCGTGCCCGGATAGCTCAGTTGGTAGAGCAGCGGATTGAAAATCCGCGTGTCGGCGGTTCAAATCCGTCTCCGGGCACCAAAAATCAAGCACTTAGCAGGGTGTCCGGCGACGCGGTTTCGATGTTTCCCACTGCGCTTCCCACTTTCACGTTGCGTCGCCAGTTTGTTCCGTTGGGCAGTCATGGATTTCCGTCGCGCCTTTCGCGCGCCCGTTGCTCCAGCTTTGCGATGGCAAGCAGTGTCGGCTTGATTTCCGCCGGGGCTTGGTCATATGCAATCCCGTGCCGCCCGGACAGTCTCGGCAGCACCGAGCGCGGCAGCACTTCCCAGTTCGACGGGTCACAGTTTGTGCGATCCCCGTCGAGGCACTTCAGAACACAGTCCTTTGGGATCGGCCCATGAGTCTGTTCCCACAGCCAGACCTGCTTCATCTTGTAGCGGGATTTATGTCCGGTGTGCGGGTTGCGTTCTGGAACCTTCATCTCGACGTATCCATCCTGCGTCATGCGCTCGGTCCACATGGGGGTAACATTTGCCGGGACAGCGCCTTTCTTGAATCGGGTGGCGCGTGATGCTGGGTGGTCGTGGGGCATCCCCTTGTTGTGCGGGACCAAGCCCCGCTCGAAGCATCCCGTGCGCCCAGTCATCCAGCCTTTTCGTTTGCACAAGCCCTTGAACGCCGTGAAGGTCACGTCCTTCCGTTCCCAGAAGGCGCAGAACAAGGCATAGAGTTCGGCGCGCGGCATTTCCTTGCGCGCCTCGATCCATGCCAGTTCCTGTGGCATGTAATAGATCGGCCGTCCCTTCATTCTCCGCGCCCGTTGATTTGCGGCAGGAACGGCCTGACCGCCTCCCCGTGGTCGACATACATCCGCGCAACCTGAACACGCGCGGCAATCCCCTTGGTGATCTGATCTGCAACGCCGGTCATGGCGGCAGCCCGCTTGACCTCCTGCTCGATTTGGTCAGGCGTCAACGTCTCGTCGTTCAACCGTTCAAGCTGCATGAACAGGTGGTCGTTCAGGTCTTGCAGTTTGTTCCTCATCTTAATCTCCTATCCGTTCCGCTTCCCCTGGCCGGCCTTGGCGCGCACCTTCTGTCGCGCCGCCCCGGCGTATTTCCGCAGCATCGCGCTGGTCTTGTGCCCAGTCACCGCTGCAATCTCGTCGTCTGACGCCCCGGCCTCGGCCATCTCGACGGCGACAGTGTAGCGCCACCCGTGGACCGTCAGCCGCTCCATCAGCAGCGCGTCCGATTCGCGCCGCGCCTCGCGCAGCGCGCCAGCCGCAGCAGCCCGCGCCGCCCGGAACCGCTTGGCGAACCCGGAATAGCCCAGGGGCCCGCCGTCATCGGCGCTCACGATGGTCGTCCCGCGGCGGTCCAGGCCAGCAATGTAGTCGGCCAGCTCGCGCGTCGGCGGGATCAGCAGCGCCGTCGCGGTCTTGCTCTGAACGATCTCGAACCCGTCCGGCCCGAGCTGGTCCCAGCGCATCGCTAGCGTGTCTCCGATCCGCTGCGACACCCCAACGGCCAGCTCGAACCCGGTGCGCTCAGGCGATCCATACGCCGCAGCGGCGCGATAGGCGTCCTGCGCCCAGCGTGGCCACGGCCCGTGTAGATCGACCTCATGCTTGCCTCGCGGCAGCGGCTTCACGCCCCGCGCCGGGTTGTGCGTCATCCATCCGATCCTGATCGCGTGGGCGAACAGCAGTTTCAGCACCTGGACGATATAGTCCGCGAACCGGCGCCGGTGCGCGTTGGCGTCCCGCGCCCGGATCACGGTCGGCTGGTCCATGCGTGCTGGCTCAAGGCCGGGCATCGTGTCCAGCACCCATTCCATGACCTTGTCATAGTCGGCTCTGGTTCGAGGTGCGAGCGCGGCAAACTCAGGGCTGCGGCGATAGTCAGCGATTAGCGCGCGCCATGTCCTGCCAGCCTCGCGCGGGGCCGATCCGCCGCGGCGCGCCGCCTCATATCTGGCCAAGAAATCCGGCGCGGTCGGGTCGGGCAGCGCGACGTAAGACCCTGCCCGGCGAAAATACCAGTAGACCTTGCCGCGGCTGGTCTTGCGCGTGAGATATGGCAGGTCGGTCAGCTTCATCGGCTGAAGTCCACCAGTGAATAATCCCCGTCGCCGCTGCCCGTCCGTGGCGCGCTCGGCTGTGCGACTGCACGATGTGGGTGGCAGATTGGGTACTGTCGCAGTCGGGGGTCGACCCTGCTGCGGCGCTGCGCGGCAGCTACGCGAACGAGGACGAGGCAAAGGCGCTGATAGCTGGCGGCCTGGTCGCCGTCGTGGACGCGCAGGCGGTGCTGGACCGGACGGATGCCCCGCGGCCTGGGGACGTGGGGATCATCACGGTCAGCGGCAACGAGGTCGCGGCGATCCTGTCCGACAACGGATGGGCCTTTCGTCAATTCGACGGGATCGGCGTGATCCGCACCGACCCGGCGGCGGCATGGGCCTTGCCCGTCCAGGTTCAGCCCCGGATGGACGATGCGCCTGAGCATGTCCCGGCGCCGGTAGAGGACTGACCTCATGGCTGTCGTAGGTGCATGGGTGGCAACCGCGATCGGCGCGACGGGCGCGGCGGCGGCGCTGGTTTCGGCCGGCGTCCAGATGGCGATCAGCTATGCCATCCAGAAGGTCACGCAGCCCAAGGGGCCGCGGCCACAGGACGTGCAGACCGAGATCAAGGCCAGCAACGCGCAGCGCCTGCGCCACCTGGGCAAGGTCAAGGTGTCCGGGGCAACGATGTTCTGGGACTGGCAGAGGGTTGGCGGCCAGCGCACGCTGTTCAAGCTGCTGGCCGTTGGCCAGGGGGGCATCACCGCAATCGATCAGTTCTGGCTGAACGACAAGCCGGTCGTTCTGGCCGCCGACGGGGTGACAGTGACCAACGCGCCATATCAGGGCGGCAAGGTCCGGCTGCGGTGGCTGAAGGGCCGCGATGACGAGCCGTTCGGCGGGAATTACCCGACGCTGCGGGCGGCCTTTTCAGAGTGGACGGTTGACCACAAGCTGGGGTGGATCGGGACGATCCTGGGGGAGTTCGACGCCGTGAAGGCCGAGGACATCCAGGACACCTACCCCGGCGGCGATCCCGCGATCAGCGCGGTCATCCTTGGCGACAAGTGCCACAACCCGAACGGCTTGCCCGCGGGGTGGTCGCAGAACTGCGCCGTGCAGGCGCGGGACGTGCTGACGCATCCGGTCTATGGCTGCATGACTGGTGACGATCTGGACACGGCCAGCTGGCAGCAGGCCATCGCCGATTGCGACGACGAGCTGCCGAAGAAAGGCGGCGGCACGATCAGGCGATATTGGGGCGGCGGCAGCTATGCCTTGAACGCCCCAATGAAGGACGTCGTGCAGCCGATCCTGGATGCCTGCGGCGGCCAGCTGTTCCTGACCGCGCAAGGCAAGCTGGGGCTGCGTGTGGCGAAGTGGCGTGCCCCCGTGCATCGGATCACGGCCGACAAGATTACCCGGCTGTCGATCCGGCGCGGCACCGGCAACATGGAGCGGATAACCACGCTGCAGCCCAAATACACGTCGCCCGAACTGGACTACCAGACGACCGATGCCGACACGTGGGACGACCCGGCCGCGCTGGCCGCGGTTGGTGAGACGGCGCCGAAGGAACTTGACCTGCCGTGGGTGCAGCACCACGGGCAGGCAAGGCGACTGGCGAAGATCAAGATCGCCAAGCTGAACCCGCGCTGGACCGCGACCTTGCGGCTGCGCTGGTGGGGCCTGCTGCTGATGGAAGAGGAAGCGGTCTGGCTGGACCTGCCGCATCTGAATATCGTCAACGAGCCGTTCTGGATCGACAGCTGGGGCTTCGACAGCGAGGCCGAGGACGGGCCGGTCGTCGTCAGCCTAGTCCATGCCTCGCAGGCAAGTCTGACCTGGACGGCAGCCGAGGAAGGCGAGCCCCCTGCCGCGCCCGCGGCGGTTGGGAATGGCTATACCCCGTCGCCGCTGTCCATTTCTGACGTGACGGTAGTGACCGATGATGGGCCGCCCTTCATCCGGCTGCGCGTCACGGGGTTCGATGCCCTGCAGGGCGGCGCAGGCATTTACCGCCCGCAGGGTTCGACGATCTGGACGGCCATGACGGAGGAGCGGGTCTTCAACGTTAGCGGGGCGAAGTGGTTCCGCACAGGGCCGCTGGAAGATCGCCGGCAATACGATCTGCAGGTCAGGACGACCGGCGGGCTGTTCGCCGAGAAGGTCGGGGGCATGGCGGAGGTGACGGGGGTTGAGGTGTTTTCCAACACCACGCCGCCAAGCAACCCGGTCCTGGTCAGCCAAAGCGGTTCGGCCGGAGGTGCCCTGTTGGTGACGTTCCGACCTGATGTCGGCTTGAACTACCATCGCACCGGACTATACCGGGCAGAACCTGGCGCGACATTTGCCGAGGCATCAGTCGTCAAGTGGGATTATTCCACCGCTGCCGAGGTCACGGTTACGGCATCCGTCCCGGCTTCTGGCGCAAGGTTCTGGCTCCGGTCGGAGAACGAAAGCGGCGTGCAGAGCGCGGGCAGCGTGCTCGTCGGCGAATACGTTTAACATCAAGAGGGCGACATGGCGTTGCAGTTCAACCCGCTTCTGACGGCGGTATTTCAAAATGGCGTTCCGGTCAGCAAGAACGAGGTCTCGCAACTGTTCGGTCAGGTGCGCGACTGGCTTGAGACTGCCCTCTACAGAAACACACGGGTATACGCCTCTCGCGACGATGCGGTCACAGCAATTGTCAACGAGCCACCCGCCCCCGCCGTGGTCAGGGTCATCACCATAGAGAATGACGCTTTGGTCGTCAGAGGGCGAAATCATCCTTCCCCTGATCCCCTATTCAGCACCGGCGACCCTTGGGGAGAATTACTCCGTCTCGACAAGTCTGATTTGAGCCAACCGCAGCGCTTGGCGACCTTTTACTTCAACCGGGCTGATGCGGTTGCGGGGCTGCCGGCGGTACCTGCTGATGTGTACAGGGTGCTGTCGATCGAAGGGGGCGTTCTGACCATCCGCGCCCGCGAGTTGACGACGGATGATCCTCTGTTTTCCACCGGGGCACGATGGGGTGTACAGCAACGCATTAATGTCGCCGCGTTATCGACAGCCATAGCCGCCGAGGCGCAGGCGCGCCAATCGGCACTTCAAGATGAGGAGTCCGCTCGAAGTGCCGCGATAGCAGAAGCATCCGACCTGCTGCGGGCCGCTGACGCCGAATTGTCCCTGCGCATCGATGCTCTGTCAATTTCGGCATCCTTGGGGCTTTATGTTGCATCCTCCGTTCAAGATGGCCTCGATAACACTGAGGATGGCGATGTCTTCTTGCTGATTGACGCTGGGTCTGCCGCGTTCACCCGCAACCTGAGTGGACAGGCGGTGGAACTGTACCGCTTTGTCAGCGGGCGCGCCATTGATCTACGCCCGCTTCCTTTCGCAACGCGCGTCGATGCAGAAGGAGCGAGCATTCCGGTCGAGGTTGGTCAGATTGTCGTAGGCGGTCTGGAGTATCGCCGCGACCCAGAGGGCATGGCGCTGCAAACACAGGATGGCGCCAGATGGTCGCCCCGGGGAACCCCTACGACCGCACATTTCGCGACTGTTCAAGAGGCAATTGATTGGGTCGGCGGGCGAGGAGGAGACCTCTTAGTTCCCCCTGGTATAACGTCATCGCCAGCGCTCAATCTAACGAAGCTCGGGGCGGGGGGCCGGCGTGTCATTCTTAGGGGTGTGAGTGAGGAGTCCTGCCTCATGATTACCCCTGGCACTGACGGCAACCTGATCTACGCCGGATCATCTACTGTGTCAGGAGGGGCATTGGGTTGGACGTTTCGTGACATGACGATCGAGTGCGGCGTGGGGGCGGCAGGAACCACAGGCGTCTTCCTCGAGCGAGCCAATACGGCTGAGTTCAAGAACGTCCGCTTCGTCGGTGTGGCTGATGCAATTGCAGCTGCGAATACCTTCAGTGTTCTGGTCGAAAGCTGTTGGGGTCTAAATCTTGAGGGAGATTTTTTCCGGGCCGATACGCAGATCTATCATCTAAAAATGCGAGACAACAAAGTCTTCGGGATTGGTGGCTATCTGGCTCAGTTCAAGTCCACCGTGCCAAGTCGAAACGTCGTCATCGAAGGAAATGACACAGAGGTCTGTGGCGGAGCTGTAAAGTCGGCGGGCAAGATTTCGGCATTCCGCTATGTCGGGAACTACCTAGAGCAGGCTTCCGGTCAAATCTTCGACTTCGCTCAGCGGGTTCGCGGCAGCATTGTTGCCAACGACCTGCAGCTTTCGGTGCCGAACCACATCGAAAACTTCAGCGGGCGGATTGACGAAAACACGCTCTACGAACAGGTCATCTCCTACGCCGACACTTGTGAAATCCGGTCATCCGAGGACAACGAAGTCGGACCCGGGTCAAGCATCCCGCGCGTACCATCCGCTGCGGTCTAAAGGGACGGTCCCGTCAGTCGGCCGCCGCCCTCGTGTTGACCACCTCCGCTGCGCTAGCCATAACGCGCTGAAGATGGAGGTACTCAATGCACAACTTGGTCGTGGTAGGCGGCTCGAACAGTCTGATGGGAAAGGGTTGGTCGACCCGTTTTCGCGAATCATGCGGCAGCAGCACTGGTTTCAGGAACTTATCTATTGGCGCTGCTACCTCGCTCATGGGGATCTATCGTATGATGCGAAATGAAATCCCGGACGGCGCCACGGTGCTTTGGGAATACGCGCTGAATGAGTCAAACCACTTTAAAGCCGGGCAATCCTGCGAAAGCCTGATCCATCACCTCGACTGGTTCATGGAGACAGCGCGACGGAGAAATATCCGTGTTCTGCCGTTACAATTCTGGAACCGGCCAGAAGTTCTAGGCGATGCACCGAACGATTATCGCGTCGCCTTGCGCGAACGATTTGCGGCCTACGGCCTGCGCCAGATCGACACGCACGAACTATTACTGCGCTTTGCGAGCGAACAGCAGATGTCGTTGGAGAAGCTCTATCTAGACGACATGCACTATGCCATCGATACGGGTTTTCTGGACGACTTGGTTCGGATCGTAACTGAGCGACTTGACGATGCCGCCGTGCCGTGTGCCGTCGAACGGCTGCAGGATGCGGCATTGGAACTTTGTGTGCCGGACGGTGCTATGGAGCGATTTGAAAACAGTGTGTTCCAGGCGGACAGCTATCCGCTCGACGGCGACGAGCTGTCGATTGCAGCGCAAGGAGCCCTACTGGCCTCGTTCGTCATCGCGGGCAATGAAGCGGGTGCCGTGACTATTTCTGCCGACGGCTACCCGATAGGCACCTATTCCCTGCAAGCGGCTGGGCTGAAACCCGAAGGCCGCATCCTCAAGCACATTGTTCACTGGAAGGCGGCCGACGATCTTAGGAAGGTCCGCAGCGGACTAGTGCTGGCAGGCGCGCAACCGCATAGCCGGCCCATCGTCCAGAATATGTACAAATGGAACGTACATTGCGCCGAGGAGCCGCGGCGTGATGCGTATTTATGCGCGCTGCTCGAACACTGATCTGGTCTTGCCCGCGTCCAGCCGCTTTGGGGCCACAGGGAAGCGTCCGACGCGGTGCGGGGAAAACACCGTCATCAAGACCGCCTTTGTAGACGACCTCGATCAGTGCAATGGGAACTTCCTCATCGGCGCGCCGAATGGGTCGATATGCGCACGGACAACGACCACGCCGCGGAGTTGGCTGCGGCGCGCGAATTGGCTTCGCTGAGCAAGATCGAGTTCGTGATGTCCTGCATGGAGTTCGGGCTACTGTCCCCGCCCGAGGCGATCGCCGCTGCGCGCGGTGAAATCCCGGAAAGCTTCACGCATGTCGTGGAATCCCTGTCCCCCATGCAGCGCGACTATGCCTGCGTCTATTGGGCCGGGGCGCGGCAGATCAACCGCGCGGACCCGTTCATCGCCGCCGTGGCCGCCGCGGCGGGCATCAGCGACGACACGCTGGACGACCTGTTCCAGGAGCAGCGCGCCTGACCCACGCCTGACCCCGCTGACCACCCCCGCCGCCTGCGGGCGGATTTCTCATGGAGATCATCATGGCAACTCTACCGACGACGACACTGACCGGCGAGGTCCAGACATTTGAGGGCGACCCGATTGTTTCCGGGAGCATCACGTTCACCCCGACCGGGGTTGACGTGGACGCTGCGACCGGCGCCATCGTCGCCGCCCAGGCGGTCACGGCGGCGATCACGAATGGCGTGATGGAGCCGGTCAACCTGTATCCGAACAGCGCCGGGGTCAAGGGCACGACCTACAAGGTCGAGGTCACGCCCGGCAACGGGGCCAAGTTCGGGCTGGATGCGATTTTCGTCGGGGACGACGACACATCGCTGGGCGACCTGATCCTGGCCGGGTCTGCGGCCAAGGCGGCCGGCGCGGCGAAAACGGTCTTGACCACTGCCGCCAAATACCAGGCCGACCTGACTGCGGGGAAGCTCGCCCCCAACACGCTGTATCTCGTGAAAGGCTGATCCCATGCTCGCGGATTTCATCGCGCGGTTCACCGCCGCATACATCGTGGACAAGGCCGGCGCATCGCAGCAGGTGGATTTCCGCGATCACCTGGGGGATTCGCTGCTTACCGGCGAGACGACGCCTGTGATGGTCGCCCCGACCATCACGACGCAGCCCAGCATCACCGGCGGCACCACGACCGGCAGCGTGCTGACGCTGAACGAGGGGGCGGCGAGCGGGACGTCTGCGCCGACCGGCGCGATCCAGTGGCTGCGCAGAACGACCGCGATCAGCGGCGCGACCGGCGCGACCTATACGCTGGTCTCTGGCGACGTGGGGCAGGCGATCTCGGCGCGGGTGACGTGGACCAACAGCGCGGGCAGCGTGCAGGCAACCTCGAACGCGATCACCGGGCAGGCGCCTGCGGCAACGCCAGCTCCGGCGGCAACCACAGCCCCCAGCATCAACCCCGCCAGCGCCACGGTCGGCGACAGCGTGACCCTGACGCTTGGCATCTGGTCCAACGCGTCCAGCGTGAGCGGCGTCCTGATGCAAGGCGGCGTGGACCGGACCTCGGAAATCGTGGATCAGGTCTGGTCGCCGGGGGTTTCGGGGGCCTATACATGGACCGTGACGGCGACTGGTCCCGGCGGCACGACGACGCATCCGGCGATCAATGGCACCGTGGGGGCGACGGCGCCGGCTGGACCGGACGCGGCAAACTATCTGCTCTACGCTGACAACGACACGCCGCAGACCGTTGTCACCGAGGCAGACACGGCTATCAGCCCGAACGGCACCCGCGTGACGGCCGTGCAGTCCGAAGGCACCCTCGGCATCCCTCTGGCGCAGTCGGCTACCAACACCAACGTGGTCATGGACCATGCTACCGGGTGGGACTTCCAAGTCGGCAAATATCTTACCTCGGGCGCTGTCAACATCCCGATCGAGGACGGCCTGATCGCGCTGGCCGAGTTCACGGTCGAGGGCACGGGCGGCACCCAGCGCATTCTTGACCTTATCGGTCTTGGAGCTTTGCGGATCGCCACGGCAACCATGCAGTCTTACGTGCCGAGCGCCACGAACGGCGGCGCCGGGAACCTGAATAACGCCGCTGGCACCGCCGTTGTCGGGACAAAGTATCTTCTGGCGCTTGAACTGGATCGGGTCAACCAGCGGGTTCGTTACCGGGACGCTGTGACCGGGGAGATCAAAAGCGTCGCCGCCTCGCTGGCTGACACGCTGGCGGTCACTGAAATTCAGGTGGGGGGCTCGTCGAGCGCCATTATCCACAAGATCGGCCTGCGGCGCCGCACCTCGGCCACGACCCTTGAAGAGTCCATCGCGGATTTTCTGGCGGGGGCGTGACGGCCCCGGAACAGCAACCCGTCACGCTGATGCTACTTGAGGGCCAGTCCGAAGCCCTCGGCCCCAACGCGGGCGGGCTGACCGGCCCGGACGGCACGACCAAGCTGCGGGCCTTGTTCACCAGCCCGGATGTGCTGATGTTCGCGGGACTAAAGCGGGCGGACGGGGCAAGCATCTCGTCGGCGTCCATGCCGCTGCTGGGTGGATACGATCAGGCTGTGGACGCCACCGGGGTCATGCCATCGACCGGCGTCGGCAACATCCCGATGGGGCTGATCTCTGCCATCGCCTTGAAAGAGGCGGGGCTGATCACCGACAGCAAGGTGCTGTTCCACTTCGGCGGCGCGGGCGGGCAGGAAGTCCTGACCTTCGACGACGACCCGACAACGGGCCTGACCGACAGCCGGGCGATGGCACTGTGGGGAAATGCCGAGTTCATCGCCCGGCAGGCGGCGAAAGCCTATGGGGTGGGGAATATCCACCTGCCGTATTTCGGTTGGCACCAGGGGGCGGGGGACCGGCTGCTGGCGCGGAACGAATACAAGGCCCGCTTCGATGTGATGATAGAGGACCGCCTGGCGATGTATCGCTCGGTCTTGGGGCTGACCACCGATCCGCGGCTGATGATGTATCAGTCTGCCACTTCGCCGCAGCCGGGATCGCCGTGCGCGATGGTGTTCGACCAGTTGGACATCATCGGGGCGCGGGGCGGGGTGCTGGTCGCGCCCAGCTACGGGATCAAGTGGAACACCAGCGACGACCACCCGAGCGTCCAGGGGTGGCTGATCCAGTCCTTGCTGTTCGCATGGGCAGCCGAAACCCCGAACAACTGGAACCTGATGCCGCCGGTTTCGGCGCCCATGTCCAACGGGCAGATGGAAATCGCTATCAGCGTCCGCCCCGACGAGACGCTGCTGGCCGACGTCGGCCGGTTCGCTGACTACGGAGGCGACCCGGCGCACCTGGGGCTGAAAGCAGTCGGCGGTGGCAGCATCGGCGAGGTCACCGTGCAGGCAGATCGCCTGATCGTCGGCACCACCGGCACGATCACCGCGATCCAGTATGCCCACCACCTGATGAACGCTGGGCCGCACACAGTCACCCCAGACGCGGCTGGCGACTATTACCTCAATTCACGAGGCAACCTGCGGACCAGCCTGACCCGCGCGGTCAACTTCAGGGGCTACAACCTGACGCTGGAACGCTGGGTGCCGCGCTTTGAGGTGCTGGTGCAATGACAGCAGAGGACATGACGATGATCCCCCACACCACGCTCGACGCCTCGGCCGCTGATCTGCGCGCCATGGCTGACAAGCTGGCTGCGCTTGCCGACCAGATGCGCCCGCTGCCGCCGGAACCGGAACCTGCGCCCGAGCCGCCGCTGACCGCGTTTGGCGTCCGGTTCGGCTACGGCCCAGCCGCCGCGACCGTGCCCGAGGCCATCGCGGACGTGCAGGCCATCGCCGCCCTGCCGCCGCTGGTGACGCAGGCTGAGGCGCAGCAGTTCCATGTGGACTACAACGCCAACGCCGGCAGCGACACGCGGCTGTGGCGCGAGCGGGCGAGGGACTATCGCCGGGCCGAGGTCCGTGGGCGGATCTCGCGCGGGCTGACCGGGCTGGGCGTCGGCAACCGCCTACACAGCTTCTGGGCTGACCACTTCACCACGCTGCCGAAGAACTACCAGACCTATCCGATGCAGGTCAGCATGACCGAGGAAGCCGTCCGGCCGCACATCGCCGGGCGCTTTGCCGACATGCTGAAAGCGGCCGATCTGCACCCGGTGATGATGTTCTTCCTCGATCAGGTGGCGTCTGCCGGCGACAACTCGCCGTTCGCCCTGTCCCGTCCCGGCACCGGGCTGAACGAGAACCTGGGCCGCGAGCTGATCGAACTGCACACGATCGGCGTCGCCGGTCCCTACACGCAGGACGACGTGCGCGAGGCGTCGAACCTGCTGGCCGGGATGATCTACGGCGCCTATCAGGGCGTGCGCTATGACGTGAAGCGCGCCGAACCGGGCGTCGAGACGGTGCTGGGGGTCGAATACCCGGACGACAGCATCGCCGAAATCCACCGCATGATGGACGACCTGGCCCGGCGCCCGGAAACGGCGCGGCATCTGGCGACCAAGCTGGCGGTGCATTTCCTGGGCGACGAGCCGCTCGAGCTGATCGACGAGATGGCCGCAGCCTATCTCGCCAACGACACCGCGCTGGTGCCGGTCTACGAGGTTCTGTTCTCGCATCGGTCGTGGCCCGGCGCGAAACTTCGCAAGCCGCTGGACTGGATGATCGCGGGGCTGCGCGCCTTGGGCGTGACCCCGGCCGAAGCCGAGGCGCTGCCGGGCAGTTTCATCGACGCCTTCATCCTCGAGCCGCTGGGCATCATGGGGCAGCCGTGGGACGGCCAAGGCGGCCCGGACGGCTGGCCCGAGCAGGCCGAGGCGTGGTTGGCCCCGAACCAGCTGGCGGCGCGGCTGGACTGGGCCATGACGGCCCCGACTGCGCTGTTCACCCAGCTTGGCCGGATGCTGCCCGACCCGCGCCTGCCGGGCCTGACCGACAACACCGCGCTGTGGGTCGGCCGCGCGCAATCCGCAGAGGCGGGCATCGCCGCCATGCTCACCAGCCCTGAACTGCAAAGGAGCTGACCATGACCTGTATCTGTGGATGGGGAGGCCCTGGGCCGTGTCCTTGCCCCGGCAACCCGTATCGCGCCGTCAGCGCGCCAGCCGCTGACAGGGGGTGGCAATGCCCTTCCTGCGGTCGTGGCAACGCGCCGTTCGTCACGCAATGCCCGTGCTTCAGTGAACGAAAGCCGGCCGTGGTAAAATTCCATTGTGGCGATCCCATTGGCAGTGTCTCCAGCGGGGGGACCACCGGAAAAGGCTTTCCCTATGACTGACATTCACGATTGCGAAGGCGGGCACCAGCAAGACCCGGTGCGGCTGATCTCGACCCCCGGCCAGCGCCGCATGGTGGTGCTGATCCTGCGTGGCGCGATGGACGGGCTGGACGCGGTGCAGCCCTACGGCGACCCGGCGCTGCGGACCCTGCGCAGCACGCTGTCCGTGGGGCCGCAGGGCGGCGCGCATGACCTCGACGGGTTCTATGCCCTGCACCCCAAGCTGGGCGCGCTGCTGCCGCTGTGGCAGGCCGGGGAACTGGCCTTCGCCCATGCAGTCTCGACCCCCTACCGCGACAAGCGCAGCCACTTCGACGGGCAGGACATCCTCGAAGCCGGGACCACCAGCCGCGACCGGCCGGACCTGACCGTCAAGAGCGGCTGGCTGAACCGCCTCGCCGCGACCATCCCCGGCGCGATGGAGGTCGTGCCGTTCGCGTGTTCGACCATGACGCCGATCATCGCCCGCAGCGAGTCCCCGTTCCTGACCTGGACCCCTGCGACCGACCTGGGCCTGTCGCACGACGACGTGACGCTGATGCAGCACGTCTATGCGCCGGACGGGCAGCTTTCGGCCGCGCTGGATCAGGCCATCGCCGCAGACCTGCTGATCCCCCCGGTCAAGAGCGGCCGCGAGGACGCCTCGGCCATCGCCACGCATCTGGGCAAGAGCGGCGGCATCGCCGTCGCGTCCATCGGCGGCTGGGACACCCACGGCAGCCAGGCCGAGACGCTGGCCGGCAAGCTGCCCGAGGTCGCTGATTTCGTCCTGACCATCAAGGCGGGCATGGCGCCCGAGGCATGGGCCAGCACCGTGATCTGTGTCGTGACCGAGTTCGGCCGCACCGCGCGCCAGAACGGCACCGGCGGCACCGACCACGGGACCGGCAGCGTGGCGATGTTCGCTGGCGGCGCGGTCGCGGGCGGGAAGGTCTATGGTCAGTGGCCGGGGCTGGGCAACCTCTATGCCGACCGCGACCTGCTGCCCACCAGCGACGTACGGGCATGGCTGGGCGCGGTGGTCCACGCGCACATGGGCGTCAGCCGCAGCGCGGTCGAGGGGGTCGTGTTCCCCGGCGTGACGCTGGCAGGGTGTCCGGTGTGAACGAATGACAGCGACATGGGGGCAGGATGATGGGTTGGCCAGAGATCATCGCGGCGCTCGGCGGCGGTGCGCGGGGCGTTGCCGAGGCAGGGATGGCTTTCGTCGTCTGGCGGCTGTGGTCCCGGCTGGTCGAGGTGCAGGACAAGCTGTCGGACGTGCAACAGACCGCCAGCAAGGAACTGCGCGAGATGCAATCAGCCTCTCACACGGCGCTTGCAGCCAATACGTCGGCCATCGCCGCCCTCACAGCCGCCGTGCAGACGATGGGGAGGGATCGGGGATGATGCGGTTCCTGCGAAACCTGTTCGGATGCGGCCGCCGAGAAGCGGCCTTCGACGAGGATTGGCAGCGCGAGAAGGCTGCGCGCGCTGAATTGAGGTTGCAGATCAGCGACGAGCTAATGCGGCTTGAAAACCAGGCCAAGACTGCCTCGGCGGCGGCGCGCCTGATCCGGCGACTGGAAAGGGACGTGACTCAATGTTGATCGACTATCTGCTGGTGTCATCGTCGCTGTTTGCGATCACCGGGGTTGCCATGCTGGCCTATGGCTATCGCGCCAGCCTGTTCAGCGGGGACCCCGCGACCCGCTGGTTCGCATGGTCTATGGCTCTCCTGTGTGCTTCGATCTTCTGGCGCCGGGCGACGTGGGATTTGATCAACCCCATCGTGATCGCGGGGCAGGTCGATCAGCGGCACTGGAACATCGCGTTCAATGTCCTGTGCATCGCCGGGGTCTATGCCGGGTTGCAGGCGCGACTGCTGCTGATCCCGCAAGCCGAGCGCTGGCGCTGGCACTGGTTCACATGCTGGATGCACCCCGGCTTGCTGCGATTTCGGACCGACCGCCCAGTGGCGCCGCATGAGGACCGCCAGCGCTGATCCAACTTTCAGGCCGCAAAGTTTAGGCCCGCTCACCCTCAACCGCAGTTTGCCCCGCCTCGTGCGGGGCTTTTTCGTGGAGCCGCCATGCTGCCCATCACCAACATCCGGCCGATCGACGGCGCCAACGGCCGCAACTGGCCGGGGTTCGTCGTCATCAACCCGGCAGCCCGCTATCCGGCTGCGGTCTGGGCGCAAGAGGCATTCGAGGCCGAATACCGGCTGAACCCGATCAAATGGTGGCGGGTCCGCACCAGCAACGCGGCGTGGCAGGACATGCAGATCCTGTCGCACGAGATCGAGACGCTGGCCGCCGTGGCCGTCTGTGGCGTCAACGCCACCAGCTATCGGCTGGCCGAGGCCCGCGCGATGCACCGCGGCTATGGCGGCCGGCTGGCACACCTGACGCCCGAGGTCATCGCCGCCCGCATGTCGGACGTGAGCCCGCAGGCGGCGCGCTGGGTGAGCCGAAATCTCGACAGGATCAAGCGATACACGGAGGTGCGGTGATGAAGGCCAGTGACAAGGGAATCGCCTTCCTGGTGGCTCACGAGGGGATCGTTCCGGGGCCTTACTGGGACTCAGCCAATCCGCCTGTCCTCACGTTCGGGATCGGGCACACGAGTGCGGCTGGAGACCCGGACCCGGCCAAGATGCCGCGCGGTATGCCCGCCGATCTGGATGCCGCGCTGCGCGATGTGTTCCGCGTGTTCCGAACCGACCTCGCCAAATACGAGGCAGAGGTGCGGCGTGCCCTCAATGGCATGAAGGTGCAGCAGCACGAGTTCGACGCCGCCCTGGCCTTCCATTTCGACACCGGGGCCATCGCAAGGGCATCGTGGGTGAAAAGCTGGCGCGCGGGCAACCGCCGGGCGGCCGAGGTCGAGTTTATGAACTGGCGCAGCCCGGCAAGCATCATCCCGCGCCGCAAAGAGGAACGCAACCTGTGGGCGACCGGGCAATACGGGGCCAAGCGGGCGGCCGTCTGGCCGGTCAGCGCGGCCGGGAAGATCACATGGAAGGCCGTGCGCACGCTGTCGCAGTCGGAAGTTATCGCCATGCTGCGGCCCGATGAAGTGGCGCGCCCACCCGGCAAGCCGGCCGATGGCGGATGGACCGCGCCCGCCGCCCCTGTCCCCACCTCCGCGCAAGCCAGCGCCCCCAAGCTGGGTGCGCTTCTCATCGCCGCTCTTGCCGCCGCTCTGGCGGCCTATGTCAAATCGAAAGGTTGAGCCATGCTGAAAGGTGCCTTCGGGCTTATCATCCGCTACGTCCTCTATGCGATCGGTGCCGGCTTGGCGGGGGCCGGGCTGGCCACCATGGCTGCAGGTAGCGACACCCTCTGCATCAGCATCAACCAGGTGACGGAATACGTCGCAACCGGCCTGTCGATGCTGCTGGGCGGATCGGCGACTTTCGTCGGGACTGCCATCTGGTCCCGGATCGTGAAGCGCAAGGGTGGCGTGACCTGATGCTGGACCGCGACCAGATTGCCGACTGGAACTGCCCGGCTACCTATGCCGTCACCGACGCGGGCATGGTCGTGCAGCGCGGTCACGAGGTGCTGCTGACCATTCCGCGGGACAGGTTTCCGGACCTGATCCTGCGGATGGCGACGGTGCTGCGGAAGGGGTGACCTGCGGACGGGATGCCGGGCAAACCGGCCCGGTTCCCACTTTCCTGATTCGTGCACGGTCTGTCCGGCCCGTGTTTCTCACAGATGCTCTTGATATTGCACGGCGCGGCAGCGGATTAAAAATTCGCGTGTCGGCGGTTCAAATCCGTCTCCGGGCACCACTCCTTCTCGTTGATATTGCTGGTTCTTTTGACGACGGCTTTGGATGCTAGGCCGTTGGCCTACGCCACTTTCCCCGTGCGGGGCTGCACCGGGGCTTCAGATGGACCGCGGTTCTGTGGCCGATGTGATCAGCAGGGTTTAGCGAGTGAGCGGCTCATGAGGCCGGGATCACGGTTCAAGTTCGTTAACCAGTTCCGACGCACTTCGCCACTCGGACTGTAAGCCTCGACGAACTCCTCTGCCGCTGGTCCATCGTCTTCGACCCATGCTCCGTGGCCTCGGATCACGGCACTCCCCTCATCTTCGAACCATATGCGCACTCGACCACCGGGTGCCGAGATACGGCCTGGCAACGCCAGGCGTGTCATCAGGTGCCGGGCCCGGCGGATTAGCCCTCCGACGGTTCGGCCGGCGGCCCATCGAGCAACTGCCAGATCATGTTCATGCGCGCTTGCGTCATCAGTTGCGACTTGGTCAGCATGTCCTGTGTATCCAAGATTGTCTTGGTCTGTTCTTCGAGCTTGGCCACTGACACCTTCAGGAGATCGAGGGCTTCTTGTTGCCGCGTCAGAAGGGACACCAACCGTTGCCCCAAGCCCTCCTCGTCGTCCTCCGGACGCTCGAGAAGCTCCAGCAGACGGTGGAGAGGTTTGATCAATTCCTCCAGACGGACGAATTCCGTCGCCATGGGTGAAGGATTGGGCGCAGTTTCAATAGTTCCGAAGTGCCCATCTCACTGGCGTGCTCGATCTGAGTCGGCCAGTCCTGACCCCGGCATCCGCGGAACCACGTCCCTCCGGGGAACTGGAAGGCCACAGGCAATCAGGCTCGCGGAATCTCTCTATGTGTCAGGGATTCGCTTGTGACGCGGCATCCAGCCGGAAGTAGGCGTTGCGACCCACATCCGGTGCAGGATCACACCAATCCGCCGCGTGAGGGCCACCATCTTCCGCTTTGCACCGCCGCCGTGCAAGCTGAGCGCTGCCCATGTCCTCGGCCATGAAGCCCGCCCCCCGCAGCCTATGCTGCCCGACTCGCTGCAACGGGCGATCGGTTCTACAAAACGGAGGCGCTCCGCCGACCGCCTATTGCTCCCTCCGCGCAAGAGGGCTGCTGTCATCCGCCGGCTCTAGTTTCGAGTGGATGGGTGTCGGGGGTCCGCACGGGCGTGCCGGGTGATCGGCTAAGGCGATCCCCGGGGCGGGCTGGGGCTGGCCAGAGCGCAGGGCATCATCGGGCGGCTTGGCGGGCGGATCATCGTGGCCAACGGCGACCCGCGCGTGTTGGTGCAGACCGTCGAGCTGCCGCTGGGCTGAACGCGCCGAGGGCTTCTCAGGATCGCATCAGCCGCGCGCGTCAGGCCGGGAACGAAGCCCCTCGGTCATGCTCACGCCGCCCGGATGTCGCGGCCCATCTCGTCGTGCAGCGGGCCATCGACGATCAGCTGCGGACAGCCGCGCCGGCACGGCTCGATCCGGGCGCGGACGGCATAGGTGCCCGCCAGCATCGTCTCGGTGATGACCTCGGCCGTCGGGCCTGCGGCGCGCAGGCGCCCGTCCGCCAGCACCAGCGTCTGCGCGGCATAGCGCAGTGCCTGGTTCAGGTCGTGCAGCGCCACGATGGCGACCATGCCGCTGGCTGCGGCCGAGTCGCGCACCAGCTCCAGCACCTCGACCTGCCGGTGCAGATCCAGGGCCGAGGTCGGCTCGTCCATCAGCAGCACGTCTGGTTCGCGCACCAGCACCTGCGCCAGTGACACCAGCTGGCGCTGCCCGCCCGACAGCTCGCCCAGGTTGCGCGAGGCCAAGGGCGCGATGTTCAGCAGGTCCAGCACCGCGTCGCTGCGGGCCAGTTCCGCGTCAGTCACGCGCCAGCCGCCGCGCCCGCCGCGCCCGGCCAGCAGGATGCTTTCGAACACCGTCAGCACCGCGTTGGCGCCGGTGTCCTGCGGCATATAGCAGATGCCGCCGCGATGGGCGCCCGTGACGGTGACGGTCCCGGTGCCCTTCAGCACCCCGGCGATGCGGCGGAACAGCGTGGACTTGCCCGCCGCGTTGGGACCGACCAGCGCGGTCAGTTGGCCGCCCGCCAGCGCAGGGACGCTGACGCCGGACAGCACGTCGCGCCCGCCCAGCCGGGCGCCGAGGTCGGAAAGGGTCAGGGTCACCATGCGCGGCCTCGGTTCGAAAAGATCAGCACGACGAAAAACGGCACCCCCACCAGCGCGGTGACGACGCCCACCGGCAGGATCGCGCCGGGGATCAGCATCTTGGACAGGACCGAGGTCGCCGACAGCATCGCCGCCCCCGCCAGCGCAGAGGCGGGCAGGAAGAAGCGCTGGTCCTCGCCCACCAGCATCCGGGCGATATGCGGGCCGACCAGGCCGACAAAGCCGATGGTTCCGACGAAGGCGACCGGCACCGCCGCCAGCAGCGCGACCAGCATCATCACCCGCAGCCGCAGGCCGCGCACATCGATGCCCATCGCCGCCGCCTTGTCATCGCCCAGCCGCAGCGTGGTCAGCGCCCAAGCCTGCCGCATCATCAGCGGCAGGACCAGCGCCAGCACCCCCGCGATGATCGCCACCTTGGGCCAGGTCGCCTTGGTCAGGCTGCCCATGGTCCAGAACACCACCGCGCCAAGCGCCTGTTCGGACGCCAGGAACTGCATCAGCGCCAGCGCCGCGTTGAAGGTGAACACCAGCGCGATGCCCAGCAGCACGATGGTTTCCACCGCCACCCCGCGCATTCCCGAGGCAAAATGAATGATCATTGCCGCCGCCATGGCCATCACAAAGGCATTCAGCGGCACCGCCCATGACAGCGCGCCGGGCACGCCGATGCCGACCACGATCGCCAGCGCCGCACCAAAGCTGGCCGCGGCCGAGATGCCCAGCGTGAAGGGGCTGGCGAGCGGGTTGCCGAGGATCGTCTGCATCTGCGCCCCCGACACCGACAGCGCCGCGCCGGTGACGACTGCCAGCAGGGCGATGGGCATGCGGATCGACCAGATCACCACCCGCTGCTGCACATCGACGCCGCCCGCGTCGAACAGCGCCGCCAGCACCTGGGCGATGGTATAGTTCGCCGGCCCCAGCGCCATGTCGAAGCCGATCGACACGGCCAGCGCCAGCAGGATCAGCGCCAGCAGAACGATCCGCCGCGCCGCCCGCGCCCGATAAGCGGCGCCCCCCGAGGGGACCGCCGCAGCCGGGGCCATGTCGAGCGCCGTCATCACTCGCCCTTCAGCGACACGAACAGGCCCGGCTGATAGCCCACCGGCAGGAACTTTTCGTGGAACGCCTGCATGGTGGCGCTCGGGTCGACGTCCGCGAACGCCTCGGGGTGCAGCCATTTGCCCAGTTGCTGGACGGCGGCGAACTGATAGGGGCTGTTATAGAACTGGTGCCAGATGGCGTGGACGTTGCCGTCCTGAACCGCCTTGACGCCGGTAAAGGCCGGGCGCTGCATCAGCGCCGCCAGCTTGTCCCGCGCCTTGTCCATGTCGGACCCCGGCCCCATGCCGACCCAAGCGCCGCCGGGGGCGGAGCTTTCCCATTCGCCCCCCGTCACGACGATCTGCGCCGGGTCCGCCGCGATGATCTGTTCGGGGTTCACCGTGCCGAAGGTGGCCGGGATGATGTCCCTGGCCATGTTGGTGCCGCCCGCCATCTCGACCATGCGGCCGAAGTTCTCGTCCCCGAAGGACATGCAGCAGTCGTCGGAATAGCCGCCCGCACGTTCCACGAAGACCACCGGGCGGTCGCTGACGGACGCCAGCCGTTTCGCGGTGTCGTCCAGCACCTCCTTGCGGAAGGCGATCAGATCCTCGGCCACCTGGGCGCGGTCGAACAGCTGGCCGATCAGCCGCAGGCTGGGCTCGGTGTTCTGCATCGGCTTTTCGCGGAAATCGACATAGACGACGGGGATGCCCGCGGCGGCCAGCTTTTCGACGGCGCCGGATTCCTCGGTCGAGGTTCTGGCCACGATATTCATCATCACCACGTCAGGCTTCAGCGTCACCGCCTGCTCGATGTCGAAGGTGCCGTCCTTGACGCCTCCGAAGGTCGGCAGGGCGTCGGCGTCCGGCCATTTCGCCTTGTAGGCCGCCCAGGTGCCGGGGTCGTTCTTCTTGAGGTCGTCCCGCCAGCCGACGACGCGCTGGAACGGCGCCTCCTTGTCCAGCGCCGCGACCACGTAAAGCTGGCGCCCTTCGCCCAGCAGCACGCGGTCCACGGGCAGGTCGACCGTGACCTCGCGCCCGGCGAAGTCGGTGACGGTGGTCGGCTGGGCCCACAGGGGCGTGGCGGCGAGAATCAGGGTGGCCGAGGCCAGGGTCAGACGCATGGGGGCGTTCCGGTTTGAACTCTGACCGCGGTCTTTTCATGTCATACTAAATTAGTCAACATCTAATCCGACTATTTAGGTATACTATGAGTGGCGGGCGTTCGGTGGTGGGCCTCGGCCGCCACAATTCCCCCTTGCCGGTCAACCGGCGCACCCATCTTCGACCCTCATCCCCGGCGCGCCCCTCACATCCGGCGCCGATTCTGCGCGGTTGGTCCTGCTGTTGCCGCACCTCGACGGACTCGGCATGGCAAGCGCCTTTGATCCCAAGATTGGCGAGACGGTTTGCGATCCGGCCTGCGGCACGGGTTGCTTCCTTCTCGCAGCCTATGACCACATGAAGACCGAGACCCAGGACCGCTTGAAGCTGCGCGCCCTGCGCCATACCGCTTTCGCCGGCGTCGACATCGTGGACGAAGTGGTGCGCCTGTGTGCGATGAACCTCTATCTCACGGGATCGGCAACGGGGGCAGCCCCGTGGTCCAGGGTGACGCGCTCGCTAATGATGGCGGCGGGCGGTTCAAGGTCGTGCTGACGAACCCGCCCTTCGGGAAGAAGTCGAGTTACAAGGTGGTGGGCGAGGATGGCTGGGAGTATCCGAAACTCTGTGTATCTGATCTGGCCCATGCGGTTTTCAGATACGTTCATGCCTCGAAGCGGCCGGCGAACATTATGGCCAGCTGATTTCGGGCGGCAACCCACGCTCGAACGGTCCTGCCGCCCTTTTCGAAGTTGCGGATGGCCAGGAAGATCAGCTTGGTTGCGGCCTCCTCGGTGGGGAACGAGCCCTTGGTCTTCAGGGTTTTCCGCAGCACCCGGTTCAACGATTCCACGGCGTTCGTGGTGTAGATGATCTTTCGGATTGCCGTGCTGAAAGCAAAGAACGGGATCACCTCGGCCCAGGCCCGTCGCCAGGCGGGGGCGATGGACGGGTATTTCGCTGACGCGAACCTTCGGTTCCCGGCCCATGTCTGCTGGAAAGCGTCCAGCCTGTGGGCGGCCTCCTCGGCGGTCGGGGCCTCGTAGATCGGGCGCAGTCCGGCAGCCACGGCCTTGCGGTCCTTCCAACTGCAAAAGCTAATGGAATGCCGGATCAGGTGAACGATGCAGGTCTGGACCATGGTCTCAGGGAAGGCCGCGGTGATGGCCTCCGGGAAGCCCTTCAGCCCGTCCACGACAGCTATCAGGATGTCCTGGACGCCCCGGTTGCGCAGTTCTGTCATCACCGACAACCAGAACTTGGCGCCCTCGGTGTCGGCGATCCAGAGGCCGAGGACCTCACGCTCGCCTTCCCGGGTGACGCCCAGGGCGATGTAGACCGCCTTGTTCCTGACCATCCGGCTGTCGGCATCGCGGATCTGCACCCGCAGCGCGTCGAAAATGACGATCGGATACATCCGGTCCAGCGCCCGATGCTGCCATTCCCGGACCTCGTCCAGCACGGCATTGGTGACGCGGCTGATCAGGTCCGGGGACACCCGCAGGCCGTAAAGCTCCTCGAGATGTGCTTGGATGTCGCGCATGGACAGTCCGGCGGCATAGAGCCCGATGATCTTGTCATCCACCCCGTCGATCCGGGTCTGACCCTTCCTGACCAGTTCCGGCTCGAAGCTGCCGTCCCGATCACGCGGCACCGCCAGCGGCACCTCGCCGTCCGAAGGCACGCTTCTCCGCGTTTGGGTCCTCACAGTTCTTGAGAGCGAGAAGGCAAGCCATCGCTTTCTGCCGGGCATCCTTCAGTGACAACATGGGATAGGGCCCAAGTGTGACGGTAGCCATGCGCCCGTCGCGTCCGCGGGCCTTCAGCAGGAATGTCCGCTCACCCTGCGCGCCGACACGCAGCCGCAGGCCCTTCTGCAAGGTGTCTGAATACTCCGTGCGCCGACCGGTGTCTTTGAGGTTGCGTAGCCAACCGTCAGTCATGTTCCGCCGGCTTTCCATTCGGATTGTGGTCATGCCGCTCGTCCTTTCTCGGGGCTGCACCGGGGCTTCAAACGCGGCGTGCTGTTCTGCTTTAATCTGAGTCATCGTCAACCATAGTCACGACCACTTTCGTCGATAAACATAGCATACCATTGTTTTTATTGTTGTTTCTATAGTTCATTTTGATTTATACTGACTCATCTTGACAACCGAAGTCAGGATGAGAGAGGGATTGAAAATCCGCGTGTCGGCGGTTCAGATCAGTCTCCGGGCACCACTCCTCTTGCCATGACGGTGTGCTGTGCGGGCCCCTGCGATGCGTGCCGTGGTACGCACCGCGCCGGGATCGCGGGGCGTCGCGCCCGTTCCCGCGCCTGCCGGGCGCGGTTCACTCGCAGGCATGGCTGTCCGCCGCCGTAACCGGACCAGAGCCGCGATAGGTCACGGTCAGCGAATAGACGCAGACCGGCAGAGAGACCGCCCGATCGGCCGATACCAGCGTCATCTCGCCCGGCGCCGCGCCCTTTCCATCCACGCCTGCAGCGCCGCGAACATCTCGTCGCGGCCCGAGGCGGGCTGCGGCACGGGGACCGAGGGCGCGCCTTCCTGCCGGCCGCTATGGGTGAAGCCCGGGACCAGGTGCAGGCGGAAGAACGACTGCACCGCCTCGGCCCCGCCCATCCCCGCGAGTACCTGTTCGTAGTAATGGATCGCGCCCTGCGCCGGGATGTATCGTCGGCGAGCCCCTGATACATCACCATCCGCCCGCCGCCCTTCTGGCAGGCGGACAGGCCCGGATCGTCGGTGTTGATCCGGTTGAACTCGGGCTGCAGCCGCAGACCTTCCTTCTGCGCGCGGGTCAGCCCCTGATAGTCCAGCGCCTCGCGCCAGCGATCGGCGCCGTTCCCGGTGGCGTTCGCCATGAACTGGCTGCCGAGAGTCGGGTCCTGCAGGGACAGCGCGGCCTGATCGGCGGCGAGGAAGATGCCCGGCGCTCCCCCCGCCGGGGTCAGCGCCAGATTGGTGCCGCGGGTCCAGCCGAACCACAGCCGCCCCCCGAGCCCCGTCCCGCCGCCGTTGTCGCTCGCGGGGTCGGGGCGCTGCCATCGGCGGTCTGGCCGTACCAGATCTTGTCGATGACCTTCGCCTCCTCGGGCGTCAGGCCCGGGTCCTTCGCCGCGTCATGGGCACAGGACAGCGGGTCGATCAGGAACCCCAGCCCGGCCCCGCCGCAGGCCGCGATGGCCGCCTTGGTCGCCGCGGTCAACTGGCGGGCGGGATCGGCGCCCCGAGGTCGCGCTGCATCGCGATCGGCCCGTACAGACCCGCCGTGTGGTAGCGCGTCCAGTTGATGGCCGGCGCGCCGACCGGGATGCCGTCGAAATCCTCGGGGAAGACCTGGGCCAGCTTCGGCGCCTGCCGGCCGCCGGTGGAAAACCCGTCCCAATAGGCAAAGTCATGCGGCCGGCCGTAGCGGATGCGGGTCACGGCCTTGGTTGTTTCGGCCACTCATGCAGGCTGCGCTCGGCGAAATCCTGCCAGCCCACGGTGTTGATGCTGCCGTCCGGCTTCATCGCAAAGGACGGGTCGATGGGCGAGCCGACATGGCCGTTATCCGAGGTGGCGACGACGAAGCCCTTGCCCGCGGCAGCGGCGTGCAGGTCGTCGCTGGCGACGACGGACAGGCTCGCCTGCGGGGTGCCGGCCCAGCCGCTGTTGCCATAGGCGCGGATGCGGCCGTTCCAGTCGGCGGGGTCGGGCAGCAGGATCTCGATCCCGATCCCGGCCGAGGTCGAGGGCGCGCCCTTGGGTCCCGGGTTCCCCGGGCCGACGCGCAGCTTGACGAGGCAGAGGTCGGTCGCCGCGACCGGGGCAGGGGCCTGCGGGGCGCCCTCGACCACCGTCGCCGCCGGCTGCCCCTGCGGGTCGATCACCAGCGGCTCGCCGCGGCGGAAGGGCTTGACCAGCAGGATCTCGGTCTGGGGCAGATCGGCCAGGGCGGACTCCAGGCTGCCGTCGCAGGCCAGCGCCGCGGGGGTCTGCTGGGCGGCGGCCGGCGCGGCCCAGGCCAGCGCGAGAACCGCCGTGGTCAGGGTCAGGGCGCGGACCGGACCGCCGCCGAGCCTGCGAGCTGAGATCGGTGCCATGTTCGGTGTGTCGGGATACTCCGCCATCTGCAGCCCCCTGCGCCGATCGCGGGCGCCCGCCCGCGCGGTGTCGCCGAGGCTAGCGCAAAGCGCGGGCACGCAAGCGCGGAGAGCCGGGGGTCGGGACGTCAGCAGACACCCTGGCCATGGCGGCGATGAGGCCCCCCTCAGCCGCCCCAGGTCCGCTCCAGCACGTCCATCCAGTTCTTCCAGGCGATGCGTTCGACCAGCGCGCGGTCGTAGCCGTGATCCTGCATCGCCTGCAGGAAGCCGGGCAGCGCCGCGGTATCGGCCAGATCCGCGGGCATCACCGCACCGTCGAAATCCGACCCCAGCGCAACGCCGGTTTCCCCGAGAATCCCGATCAGGTGATCGAGGTGGCGCAGCATGATGTCATGGCCGCGGAACGGCTCGCGCCGGCCGTCGGGCCGCAAGAAGCCGGTATTGTAGTTCAGCCCGACCACGCCGCCGCTGTCGGCGATCTGGCGCAGCTGGCGGTCGGTCAGGTTGCGCGAGCTGGCGCAGAGCGCGTGCACGCCGGAATGGGTGGCGACCAGCGGCGCATCGCTGAGCCGGGCCACGTCGTCGCAGCCCTTCTCGTTCAGATGCGACAGGTCGATCAGGACCTTCAGCGCGTTGCAGTCGCGCACCAGCGCCTTGCCGGCCGGGGTCAGCCCGTCGCCGCGATCGGGGGGCGAGGGGAAGGCGAACGGCACCCCGTTCCCGTAAGCGGTCGGGCGCGACCACACGAACCCCAGCGAGCGCAGGCCGGCCGCGTGCCACAGATGCAGCGCATCGGGGTTGGCCAGCGGCTCGGCGCCCTCCATGTGCAGGATCGCGGCGATCCGCCCGGCCGCCATCGCGGCGCGGATGTCGGCGGCGCTGCGGCAGACCGACAGCGTCCCGGTGCGTTCCATCGCATACAGCGCCGCCGCCTGTGCGAATGCCTGCGGCAGCGCCTGCGCCGCGGGCACCTGCTGCGGCAGCGGCAGGTCGAAGGGCGGGTTTTCCTTCTGCTTCAGCAGCGCCTCGATGTCGCCGGTCTCGGGGTCGGGGATCCACATCGCGAAGAACCCGCCGACCATGCCCCCGGCCTTCAGCCGCGGCAGGTCCATGTGGCCGGTGCCGTCGCCCTCGGTCCACAGCCGCGCGGCGCCATCCCCGGCGGCCATGGCGCGCTGCAGATAGTCGTTGTGCCCGTCGAAGACCGGGATCGGGGGCGCGGAAGACGGCGCAGAGGACGGCTCTGAGGACATGGCGGGAAACTCGCGGTTGGCCGGGACGGCGCAGCTTTCCCATCCCCGACCGGGCGATGCAAGCGACGGGATAGGCGAAGCCCGCACGGCGTGCCACACTGGCCCCAGCCCAACCACGCCCCCCCGTCAGGAAAGGACGCGACATGCCCGACATCAGCCCCGATTTCACCGGCCAGACCATCATCTGCACCTTCGACGTGACGCCCGGCACCGCCCATGACGTGCTCGACGCGCTGGACGAGGCCTATGCGCAGGTGATCTCGCGCCAGCCCGGCTTCGTTTCCGGCGCCGTGCATCTGAACGACGCCCAGACCCGCATCGCCACCTATTCCCAGTGGCGCCAGCGCAGCGATTACCAGGCGATGCTGCGCACCCCCGAAATGCGCGAGCGCAACCGCGCGATCCACACCATGTGCCGCAGCTTCGAGCCGGTGATGTACGAGGTCGCCTCGGTTTATTGACGCAGCCTGCGCCGGGTGCTCTTGCCCTTGCCGGGGGTGCGTGCGACCTGTTGATCCGCACGAACATGGGGGACCGCAGCATGGTCGGACGCATCATCACCGTGGCCCAGCAGAAGGGCGGTTCCGGCAAGACGACGCTGACCGTCAACCTGGCCGTGGCGCTGCGGCGCCAGGGGCTGACGGTGGCGGTGCTGGACACCGACCCGCAGGGCAGCCTGGGCCGCTGGTTCATGGAACGCGTCGACCGCCAGGGCGAGGACGAGGGGATGGAGTTCACCACCTCCTCCGCCTGGGGCGCCAGCTATGAAGGCGAAAAGCTCAAGAAGCGCTTTGACGTTGTGCTGATCGACACCCCGCCGAAGATCGAAAGCGACCTGCGCCCGGCGCTGCGGATCGCCGACCTGATCGTGGTCCCCGTCGCGTCGAGCCAGGTCGACCTGTGGGCGACCGAGGGGGTGCTGGACCTGGCCCACCGCGAAAAGCGGCCGGTGCTGATCGTGCTGAACCGGGTCCGCCCGAATACCCGGCTGGGGGCCGAGGTCGCCGCCGGCGCCGCGGAACTCGGCGTCGACGTGGCCGAGGCGCAGCTGGCCCATCGCGTGGCCTATGCCGAGACGCTGGGCCACGGCAGCGCCGTGGCCGAGGGCCCGCGCGGGCCGGCCCGCGAAGAGATCGCCGCGCTGGCCGACGAGGTGATGAGCCACGCCGGCGGCGCCGGCGCGGCGACCACGCGGCGAAAGAGCTGACCGCCATCCGCGCACCAGCAACTGAACAGCAAGAGTTGTCCCATGACGCAGCCTACCGACTTTGGCGACATCGCCGGCGCCGAACCGGTGCCGCCCCTCGCGGCGCCGCTGGCCGATGACGATCTGCGGGCGCAGATCACCCGGCTTGGCCCGTGGTTCCACAACATCCAGCTGGCCCCCGGCATCGCCACGCGCGAGATCGCGCCCAGCGTCGGCCCGCAGCCGGTCGATCACCCGATCCGCCGCTGGCGGGTCTACGAGGACGTGCTTCCGGCCGACATGACCGGGATGCGGGTGCTGGATCTGGGCTGCGCCGACGGGTTCTTCGCGATCGAGATGGCCCGTCGCGGCGCGCATGTGCTGGCCCAGGATTTCTGGAGCGCGATGGTCAAGCGGCTGCGCTTTGCCGCCCAGGTGACGGGGGTGCAGGACCGCATCTGGACCCGCGTCGGCGACGTCACGGCGATCCAGCCGGGGGAACGCTATGACGCGATCCTGTGCCTGGGGCTGCTGTATCACCTGCGCCACCCGTTCCACGACCTGGAAATCATTGCCAGGGCTTCGGACCTGCTGTGGCTGGAAACCACGCTGCACGAGGGCGAGGACAGCTTCATCCATTTCAAGCCGCCCGAGGCCGGGGTCCATCACATCCGCAAGTGGTTCCCGACCCGCGCCTGCGTCCGCGACATGCTGGACGACTGCAAGTTCACCACCATCGAGGACATTCCCGACCCCACGCCGGGGCGCGGATCGTTCCTGGCCCGGCGCTGAGCGCGCGGCGGCCTAGTGCCGCCGCTTGCTGCGCCTGTTGCCGCCCCGCTGGCCAGCCCGGCCGGCGGTGGACCGGCCCGAGGCGCGGGTGGCGGCCTCGGCGGCCTCCTCGACGGCCTGCTGGCGGGCCAGGGGGTCGTCCGAGACGGCAAGTTCCACAGCTTCCAGCCGCTTGACCTCGTCGCGCAGGCGGGCGGCTTCCTCGAATTCCAGGTTCTCGGCGGCCTTGCGCATCTGCGCGCGCAGGGCGTCCAGATGCGCCTGCAGGTTGGCGCCGACCAACGGCTTGTCGATCTTCGTGGTGATCCGCGACTGGTCGGTGTCGCCCTGCCACAGGCCGGCCAGCACGTCCTCGACGTTCTTCCTGACCGTCTGCGGAGTAATGCCGTGGGCCTCGTTATAGGCTTGCTGCTTGGCGCGGCGGCGTTCGGTTTCGGCGATGGCGCGTTCCATGCTGCCGGTGATCCGGTCGGCATACAGGATCACCCGCCCGTCCACGTTCCGCGCCGCCCGGCCGATGGTCTGGATCAGTGAGGTCTCGGACCGCAGGAAGCCTTCCTTGTCGGCGTCGAGGATCGCCACGAGCCCGCATTCGGGAATATCCAGCCCCTCGCGCAGCAGGTTGATCCCCACCAGTACGTCATAAGCGCCCAGCCGCAGGTCGCGCAGGATCTCGATCCGCTCGATGGTGTCGATGTCCGAGTGCATGTAGCGCACGCGGATGCCCTGTTCGTGCAGGTATTCGGTCAGGTCCTCGGCCATGCGCTTGGTCAGCGTGGTGACCAGCGTACGGTAGCCCTGGGCCGAAACCTTGCGCACCTCGTCCAGCAGGTCGTCCACCTGCGTCTCGACCGGCCGGATCTCGATCACCGGGTCCAGCAGGCCGGTCGGGCGGATCACCTGTTCCGTGAAGACGCCGCCGGTCTGGTCCATTTCCCACTGCGCCGGGGTCGCGGACACGAACACCGATTGCGGGCGCATCGCGTCCCATTCCTCGAACTTGAGCGGGCGGTTGTCCATGCACGAGGGCAGGCGGAACCCGTGTTCGGCCAGCGTGAACTTGCGCCGGAAGTCGCCGCGATACATGCCGCCGATCTGCGGCACGCTGACGTGGCTTTCGTCGGCAAAGACGATGGCGTTGTCGGGGATGAACTCGAACAACGTCGGCGGCGGCTCGCCGGGGGCCCGGCCGGTGAGGTAGCGCGAGTAGTTCTCGATGCCGTTGCAGACGCCCGTCGCCTCCAGCATCTCGATGTCGAAGTTGGTCCGCTGTTCCAGCCGCTGCGCCTCAAGCAGCTTGCCCTCGTCGGTCAACTGCTGCAGCCGGTTCTGAAGTTCGATCCGTATCCCCTTGATCGCCTGCTGCAAAGTCGGACGCGGGGTGACGTAGTGGCTGTTCGCGTAGATGCGGATCTGGCGGTAGTCGGCCTCTTTCGCGCCGGTCAGCGGGTCGAACTCGGTGATGCTTTCCAGCTCGTTGCCGAAGAAGGAAAACCGCCAGGCGCGGTCCTCGAGGTGGGCGGGCCAGACCTCGACCACGTCGCCGCGCACCCGGAAGGCGCCGCGCTGGAAGGCGGTGTCCAGCCGCTTGTATTGCTGCGCCACCAGCTCGCCGATGAACTGGCGCTGATCGTAGGACTGGCCGACCATCATGTCCTGGGTCATCGCCGAATAGGTCTCGACCGAGCCGATGCCGTAGATGCAGCTGACCGAGGCGACGATGATGACGTCGTCGCGTTCCAGCAGCGCCCGGGTGGCCGAGTGGCGCATCCGGTCGATGGCCTCGTTGATCTGCGATTCCTTCTCGATATAGGTGTCCGAGCGCGGGACATAGGCCTCGGGCTGGTAGTAGTCGTAATAGCTGACGAAGTATTCGACCGCGTTTTCCGGGAAGAACCCCTTGAATTCGCCGTATAACTGCGCGGCGAGGGTCTTGTTCGGTGCGAGGATGATGGCCGGGCGCTGGGTCTCCTCGATCACCTTGGCCATGGTGTAGGTCTTGCCGGTCCCGGTCGCGCCCAGCAGCACCTGGTCGCGTTCGCCGTCGCGCACGCCCTGGGCCAGCTCGACGATGGCGGTCGGCTGGTCGCCAGCGGGCTGGAATTCGCTGTGCATCACGAAGCGCCGGCCGCCTTCCAGCTTTTCGCGGGGGCGGGACTGTTCGGGCAGCAGCGCGGTGGGCGCGTTGGTGTTGTTGTGGGCCATGCCGGGGAACCTTTCGGACGGCTCTAGGGTGGGCATCCGCGGGGGGGAATGCAAGGGAAGGGCCGCCCCGAGGGGACGGCCCTGCTGACAGGTTCTGTCAGGAAGTCTGAGCTGCGTGGGCCCGCCAGGCGCTGCTGACAGTTTCTGACAGCAGGGCGGCGGGCCCGGCGGTCAGTTGGTGGCCGCCGTGGCCTCGAACACGCCGCAGGCGATGCGGTCGCCGGCATTGCCCGCCGGCTGCGAGACATAGTCGTCGGTGCCCGCGTGGACGATGAAGCTGCCGCCATCGTCATCCATCACGTCGGCCAGCGTGACGCCGGGCACGAAGAATTCCTGCGTGACCGCCCCGCCATCGGCGGCGTCGATGTTGGGCAGGTCACCCTTGTGCATCCCCTGGGGGTGCAGCGCGCCGTGCTTCTTGTCGCCGGCAAGGTGGCCGCCCGCGCTTTCGAACTTGGGGCCCTCGCACTTGCCGGTCTCGTGGATATGGATCGCGTG
Organism: Paracoccus sphaerophysae; assembly: GCF_000763805.1. GTDB lineage: Bacteria > Pseudomonadota > Alphaproteobacteria > Rhodobacterales > Rhodobacteraceae > Paracoccus > Paracoccus sphaerophysae. Next base: position 67,581 of record NZ_JRKS01000005.1, read on the forward strand.
GGGGCCGTCCGGCAGCGCCTCGAGATGCAGGATGACGTGCAGCGACCCTGACGGCGTGTCCGACAGCGTGACGCTGCCATGCTCGGTCCCGTCGGCGGATTTCAGGACGGCGGCGGCCTGCGCCGTTTCGGCAGTTGCCTCGGTGGTGGTGCCGGCGGGGGCGCCTGCGGCGGGAGCGGCTGCGGCATCTGCGGAAGCGGTGGCCGGCGCGGCCGGCGCGGCAGGGGTAGCGGCCGCATCTGCGCGAGCAGCCGGGGCAGCCGTCGCGGCATCGGCCGGCGCGGTCTCTGGCGCAGTGGTCTGCGCCATGCCTGCAAGCGGCAGCAGCGCCAGCGCGGCGCCCAGCATCAGGGCGCCGATCAGGCGCGGCTCGGGCAGGGTGCGGGTCTGGATGGCAAAGCCTGTGGGCATTTTCTCTCTCCGGACTGAAGGTGACGTTAATTAACGTGAGGGCGCACGAGACGTTCCCCCGGTCAAACAACTGTTCAGCCGCCCGGCGAGCGCGGGCTTGAACGCGGCCCGCCGCTGCGGCACAAGATGGCGGCAAAGAAATGCCGTCCTGTGAAGGGGTCCGCCATGCGCGTCCGCATCTTTCAGCCTGCCCGCAATGCCATGCAGTCCGGTACCGCCCGGACCAAGGGCTGGGTGCTGGTCTTTCCGCAGGACGAACCGCGCGGGCTGGACCCGCTGATGGGCTGGACCAGCAGCGCCGACACCCAAAGCCAGGTGCGGCTGCGCTTTGCCACCCGCGCCGAGGCCGAGGCCTATGCCAAGGCGAATGGGCTGGATTACGTCGTGACCGAGCCGCAGTCGCGCGCCGCCAACATCCGCCCCCGCGGCTATGGCGAGAACTTCGCCACCGTCCGCCGGGCGCCCTGGACGCACTGACCCCCGGGCGGCCCCGCTGTCGGCGGTCGCTGCCTCACCCTCTGCGCCCGGATCCCGATGACGATCACCATCGCCCCCGAAAGCCCGCTGTCGCCCGATCTGGACCTGCTGTTCGGACGCCATGTCGCGGCGATGCATGCCGACACCCCGCCGGAATCCATCCACATGCTGCCGCGCGCCGATCTGGCGCGCGAGGGCATCGACTTCCTGGTGATGCGCGACGGCACCGAGCCGGTGGGCATGGGCGCCGTCAAGCGCATCGGTCCCGACCACGGCGAGATCAAGTCGATGCACGTGCTGGCCGAGCGGCGGGGCGAGGGGCTGGCGCAGCGGATGCTGGATGCGCTGGTGGCGCAGGCCGGCGCGCGGGGGCTGGCGCGGCTGTCGCTGGAAACCGGCGCGCAGGACAGCTTCGCCGCGGCGCGGGCGCTGTATGCGCGGGCCGGCTTCGCCGAATGCGGCCCGTTCGAGGGCTATGGCCCCGACCCGAACAGCGTCTTCATGACTCGCATGCTGTGACGCGGGACGCTGGGGCGGGACACGCTTGCGCCGTGGCCCGGTTTGCCGCAGGTAGGGCGCGCGGATGCGCGGCGTCCGGCCCCGTAGCTCAACTGGATAGAGCAGCCGACTTCTAATCGGCAGGTTGAGGGTTCGAGCCCTTCCGGGGTCGCCACCGCCCGCACCAACGAAAAGAGCCGGCCCGAGGGCCGGCTCTTTCATCTGCGGGTCAGGACCCGATCACTCCTGCTGGCCCGTGAAGTTCAGCAGGAAGGTGAACAGGTTCAGGAAGTCCAGATACAGCGTTAGCGCGCCCATGATCGCCGACTTGCCCAGGAAATCGCTGCCCGAATTGGCCAGCTCCAGATAGGTGTTCTTGATGTTCTGGGTGTCATAGGCGGTCAGGCCGGCAAAGATCAGCACGCCAACGGTCGAGATCGCGAACGCCACGGCGCCCGAGCCCACGAACATGTTGACCAGCATGGCGATGATCAGGCCCACGAGGCCGATCATCAGGAACCGCCCCATCGCCGACAGGTCGCGCTTGGTAGTGTAGCCATACAGCGAGAGCGCCGCGAAGCCCCCGGCCGTGGCCAGGAAGGTCGTGACGATCGAGGCGTCGGTATAGCGCAGGAAGATCGAGCTGAGCGAGGCGCCCATCGCCGCGGCGAAGGCATAGAACATCAGCGTCGCGCCCTGCGTGGACAGGCGGTTCAACGCCGCGCCGAAGGCAAACACCATGATCAGCGGCAGGAACATGATCACCCAGCGCACCGGCGACTGGTAGATCACCCGGCCGAATTCGGTCCAGGCACCCGGCCCGCCCGCCATTTCGGCAAAGCCCCAGGCCACGGCGGCGCTGACCGCCATGCCGGCGGTCATCAGGCCATAGACCCGGTTCATGTAGGCCCGCAGGCCCTCGTCATAGACCGCAGCACGGGTGGCCGTCGTGGCCGGGCGGCGGATCGTGTTGTAGTCAGCCATCAGCATTCCCTCTTGGCGGACCGGACGTGCCCGGTCCCGCATGGGCGGAATATCGGTTCGGGCGGGACGGTTTTCAACCTTCCCGCCCCGAATTCCGAAGCTTTTCGTTACGATTGATCCGATGCGCCGGTCATCGTCAGGATCACCTTGCCGACGGCCTGGCGGCGGCGCAGCAGGTCGTAGCCCTCGACGGCCCGATCCAGCGGCAGCACGGTGCCCGCCACCGGCCGCAGCCGCCCCTGTGCGTACAGCTCGAACAGCGCTGCGAGGCTGTCGCGCAGCGCGGCGGGATCGAGGGTGCGATAGGCGCCCCAGTTAAAGCCGTGGACCGAGATGTTCTTGACCAGTGCGTGGTTCAGCGGCAGAGCCGGCGGCCGGCCGCCGGCAAAGCCGATCAGCAGGTGGCGGCCGCCGGGCTTCAGCGCCCCGAAGGCGGCAAGCCCGGGCGCGTCGCCGACCGCGTCATAGACCACGTCGACGCCACCCAGCGCGCGCAAGGCGGCGCGCAGGTCGGAGGTCGCGTCGCTGTCGATCAACTCGGCCGCCCCGGCGTCGCCCGCGGCGGCCAGCTTGTCGGCGCCGCGGGCCACGGCGATGACGCGGGCGCCCAGAACGGCGCCGATCTCGACCGCCGTGAGGCCGACCCCGCCGCCCGCGCCCAGGACGGCGACGGTATCGCCGGGCCGCACCCGGCCGTCGCGGGTCAGTGCCAGGTGGCTGGTGCCATAGGCGATTTGGAACCCGGCCGCGTCGACCATCGGCATGGCGTCGGGGATCGGCAGGCAGGCGGTTTCGGGAAACACCCCGCGATCGGCCAGCGTGCCCTGCGAATAGACCGCGACGCGGGTGCCCGGCGCCAGCCGCGCGCCCGGCCCGCAGGCCTCGACGACGCCCGCGCCCTCGAGCCCGGCGACGAAGGGGAAGGGGGGCGTTTCCTGATATTTCGCCTCGATCATCAGAAGATCGGCAAAGTTCAGCGCGGCGGCGTGTAGCCGCACCACGACCTCGCCCGCACCCGGCTCGCGGCACGCGGCGGACTGCAGTCGGGGGGACGCCCCGGGTTCCTCGATCCAGATGATTCGGTCCAATTTTGCCTCTCTGCTGATGGCGGTCGGCGGGGCGGCGGAAAACTCCCCGCGAGACCTGTCTTTTTAGACAAAGCTATCGGGATTCAGTAGAAATTTTCTCGCTGATTGCGCGGCCTCGGGCTAGTGCCCGTCTGGATTGTGTGAGGTTTACGATGAAACATGTTGTCGATGTACATGTCGGTCAGCGCATCCGCCATCGCCGTTGGACGATCGGCATGACGCAGCAGCAACTCGCCGACGCGGTGGGCATAAAGTTTCAGCAGATCCAGAAATACGAGACCGGAATGAACCGGGTTTCGGCGTCCCGCCTGTGGGATATCTCGCGGGCGATGGAGGTGCCGATCACCTTCTTCTTCGACGGGCTGGGCGATGACGGCCCGTCGGAGGCCGAGATCGACCTGATCGCCGACAAGGAGGCGCTGCAGCTGATCCGCGCCTATTACGCCATTCCCGAGGCGCAGCGGCGCCAGATCTTCGAGCTCGCCCGGGTGCTGTCACAGGCCGCCTGACGGGCGACCGCGCGGGGTGGTTTCGCGTCCCCGGTCGCGCTAAGGCGAGGCTTGCGCCCGCAGGGCGGGCCAGCGCGGAGCCACCGATGACCTCATCCCCCGATGCCGCCCGTTTCCCCGATGCGCCGGCGATCCGGGCCACGGCGGCGGCGATGGCCGATGCCGCCCGCGCCGAAACGCTGCGGCATTTCCGCAGCCCGGCACTGGTCCCCGACAACAAGCTCGCCACCGGCTTCGACCCGGTGACCGAGGCCGACCGGGCGAGCGAACGGGCCATGCGCGCGATCCTGGCGCGCGAGCGGCCCGAAGATGCGATCCTCGGCGAGGAATACGGCGTCCAGCCCGGCCGCAGCGGGCTGACCTGGGTGCTGGACCCGATCGACGGCACCCGCGCCTATCTGTGCGGCGCGCCGACCTGGGGCGTGCTGATCGGGCTGAGCGACGCCGACGGGCCGCGCTATGGCGTGATCGACCAGCCCTGGACCGGCGAGCGGTTCGAGGGCGGGCTGGGCACCGCGCGGATGACCTCGCCCCACGGCGAGCGCCCGCTGGCGGTGCGGCGCGGCGTGGCGCTGGACCAGGCGACGCTGCTGACCACCTTCCCCGAGGTCGGCACGGCCGAGGATGGCGCCGCCTTCCGGCGGGTCGCGGCGCAGGTGCGGCTGACCCGGTATGGGCTGGATTGCTACGCCTATGCGCTGCTGGCGATGGGGCAGGTCGACCTGGTGATCGAGGCCGGGCTGCAGCCCTATGACATCGTGGCCCCGATCGCGGTGATCGCGGCCGCGGGCGGCATCGTCACCGACTGGCAGGGTGGGCCGGCGCATGGCGGGGGCCGCGTCATCGCCGCCGCGACGCCGGAGCTGCACGCCGCGGCGCTGGCGCTGCTGAACGGCTGACGTGGCGTTGCCCCGGCGCCGGGCCGCGCCTATGGTCGCGCGGCCATCCCCCTGACCCCTGACCGAGGTGCCTGCATGTCCGATCCCCGCTTGCGCGACGCCGATCCCGAGGACGACGCCTTCGTCCCCGCCCGCGCGCTGGTGGCCGACATCGAGGCGGCGATCGACGCCGGCGACGGGCCGGCACTGAACGGGCTGCTGGACCCCCTGCACGGGGCCGACGTCGCCGACCTGATCGAACAGCTGACCCCGCAGCGCCGCGGCCGACTGCTGCGGCTGTATTCGGGCGAGATCGACGCCGAAATCCTCAGCGAGATCGACGAATCGATCCGCGAGGAGGTGATCGAGGCGCTGCCGCGCGAGGTGGTGGCCGAGGCCGTCCGCGAGATGGACACCGACGACGTCGTGGACCTGGTCGAGGACCTGGACGCGCCGGAACGCGAGGAGATCCTGTCGGCGCTGGACGCCGAGGACCGGGTCGCTGTCGAACAGTCGCTGACCTGGCCGGAGTATTCGGCCGGCCGCCTGATGCAGTCCGAGGTGGTGACCGCGCCCGAACACTGGACGGTGGGCGAGACCATCGACTTCCTGCGCCGCGAGGAGTGGTTGCCGGACCAGTTCTATCACGTCGTCCTCATCGACCCGCGGCGGCGGCCGATCGGCTATGTGACCCTGGGCCGGCTGTTGTCGTCGCCGCGCGCGACGCCGCTGCGCGACCTGACAGAGGACAGTTTCCGCAGCATCCGCGCGACCGCCGAAGAGGCCGACGTGGCCTATCTCTTCAACCAGTATCACCTGATTTCCGCCCCGGTGGTGGACGAGGCCGACCGGCTGGTCGGCGTCATCACCATCGACGACGCCATGTCGGTGCTGGACGAGGAACACGAGGAAGACATCCTGCTGCTGGCCGGGGTGGGCGACGAAAGCTCGATTTCCGACACCGTGGTGGAAACGGCGCGGCAGCGGGTGCCGTGGCTGGGCGCCAACGTCCTGACCGCCCTGCTGGCGGCCGGGGTGATCGCGTTCTTCGAGGACTCCATCGCCTCGCTGGTGGCGCTGGCGGTGCTGATGCCGATCGTCGCGTCGCTGGGCGGCAATGCCGCGACGCAGACCCTGACCGTGGTGGTCCGCGGGCTTGCCACCAAGAGCCTGACGCCGTCGAACGTGTGGCGCATCGTGCGGCGCGAAACCATCGTCGGGCTGATGAACGGCGCCATGTTCGGCGCGGTGATGGCCGTCGTGGCCTATGTCTGGTTCCGGGATGCGGAATTGTCGGGGGTGATCGCGGCCGCGATGATCATCAACCTGACGGTCGCGGCGGTGGGCGGCATCCTCGTGCCGCTGGCGCTGGACCGGATGGGGCAGGACCCGGCATTGGCCTCGCCGACCTTCGTGACCATGCTGACCGACGTGATCGGGTTCATGGCATTTCTGGGCCTGGCGACGTGGATCCTGCTGTAGGGATGGACCCGGCCGCGGAAAAGGCCGCGTTGCGGGCGCAGGCGCTGGCCGCGCGCACGGCGCAGGGCGATGCCGCGGCGCTGGATGCCAACCTGCGCCACGCGCTGGACCCCCATGCCGGGCAGGTGCTGGCCGGTTACTGGCCGATGCGGGGCGAGCCCGACCCGCGGCCGGCGATGGCCGCCCATGACGGCCCGGTCTGCCTGCCGGTGGTGCCGGGGCGGGCGGTCCCGCTGCAATTCCGGCTGTGGCGGGGCGAGCCGCTGGTGGCGGGCGTCTTCGGCACCAGCCACCCGGCCGAGACCTCCCCCGAGGCCGTGCCGCAGGTGCTGATCGTGCCGCTGGTGGCCTTCGACGCGCGGCTGAACCGGCTGGGCTATGGCGGCGGCTATTACGACCGGACCCTGGCCGGCCTGCGCGCCGCGGGGCCGGTGACCGCCATCGGGCTGGCCTGGGCGGTGCAGGAGCTGCCCCTGCTGCCGACCGACCGCCACGACCAGCTTCTGGACCTGGTGGTGACCGACCGCGGCGTCCGCCGCGCGGCCGGGTAAGGGCGGCAATCGCCTGAACGCAAGACGCAGCCCGGGGTCAGGCCGCGTCGTTGCAGAGCGTATGGGGGACAGCCCCTCGGATCAGCCGAAGCGCGATGGCAGCCACAGGGCGATCTGCGGCCAGGCGACAGTGCCGCGATCATCACCAGCATCGCGATGACGAAGGGCATCGACCCGATGATGGTGGGTGTCGCGAGGCCGGCATAGATCGACCCGACCACGGCCAGGAAGATCAGCATCGGCGGCACCAGGTCGGGCCTCGATGTCCTTCATCTCCATGCCCGGCAGCTCGATCGACACTTCGACATCGACGCAGACCATCAGCGCCGCGAACAGGATCATCGCGGCGCCAAGGCAGACCGCAATGCGCGAGAGTCGGTTAGGCAAGGCCAAGTGAGGTGTCCAGCATCATCGGCCGGTTCTCCAGTTGCCCGAAACGGAAACGGCGCCGGGGATGTCCGGCGCCGCGAGGGGTCATTTGGTCGGATCGGTCAGCCTCGCGGCGGTGCCGGCCGCGCCGTTCCACGCCGTGGCGCAGTCGGCGCCGCAGCGTTTGCCCCACCGCTTGAGCATGAACCCGTCCAGGATCGCCTGACGCGCGGCGATGTCGGCCTCGCCCGGTTCGTGCAGGGTGGCGTGCCCGGCCTCGCCCAGCGGCCGTCGCCGCCGGTGAGGCAGGCGAGCCCCAGCTTTTCGTTCGCCTCTGCCTTGGTCCAGGCATTGTCTTCCATCTTCCGCACTTCGGCGGTCATCGCCCCGCGGGTCTCCTCTGGCAGGCCCTTCCACAGCTTGGAATTGATCGCGGTGAAGGTGATCGAATAGCCCACCCGCAGCGCGAAGACGTCGGTGACGACCTCGTGCCACTTGGCGTTATAGGCGCTCATCGGGTCGGTGATCGCGCAGTCGGCGACCCCCTTTCCAGCGCCGGCACGACCTCGGCGAAGGGGACCGTCACCGCCACGCCGCCTGCGCCCTCGACGATTCGCCCAGCGTCGCCGGGTGGACGCGCACCGTGCGGCCCTTGAGATCGGCGATGCTGCTGATCGGCTTGGTGCAATAGGTTTTGCTGGCGGGCCACCGGTGCAGCCCCAGGATGGTCGCGCCGTAGGTGTCGCGGAACGTCTTGTCCATGATCGGCTGACAGGGCCTTGGCCACCGCCCGCATGGTGGTGAAATCCGGCGCGATCGAGGACAGGTCGGCGCCCTCGATGGCCGGGTTTTCGGCCGCGACATGGCTGCCCAGGCAGTGGGCGACCTCGAACACACCCTGACTGAGCAGCCGCATGACTTCGCCGCCCTTCAGGCCCGCTTCGGTGATCGGGATCGCCTCGGCGGTCAGGGCGCCGCCGGTCGCGTCGGGCAGGGTTTCGGTCCGGAACGGCTTTTCCAGGTGGTTCTTTCTTTAGGAAGCCGACATCTGCGGCTGAAGAATTGCGACGTTCACGGTTATTGATGCGTCACCTGCATCGAGGGTGCGGGCGGTGGTCATGTCGGCCGTCCCGGGGATGGATCTGTTCCGGTCCTTCCTGGTCGTGGCCGAGCAGCTGAATTTCCGCGCGGTGGGTGGCAAAGGGCAAGGCAGGGGTGCTGCGCGTGGCCTGCATGGCCTTTGCCGCGACCGAATTGATGCCGCGCGCGGTGGCGAGGTTCCGCAGCGATGACCCGCATGTCGAGGTGAGCCTGCAATACATCCGCACCCACGGCCAGAAGCTGGCGCTGGCCAATGACGAGATCGACCTGGGCTTCATGATCGGCCCGTTCGATCACCCGGATTTCGACACCACGCTGCTGTCGTCGGAACTACTGTACGCGGTGATTCCCCTGGATCATCCGTTGCTGGCGCAGCCGAGCCGCAGTCCCGCAGACCTGAAGGACCAGCCGGTGATTCTGGGCGACGTGCGGGAATGGGCCGAGTTCCGCTGGCGGCTGACCGACCTGTTCAACGCCGAGCGAATCCCCCAGCGCCCTAGTCTCGAGGCGTCGAACACGCTGGCCCTGATCGGCCTCGTGGCGGCGGGGCTGGGGATCACCATCTATCCCGAAAGCCTGATCCGCTATCTGGGCAAGAGCGTCGCGGTGCGGCCGATCCTGCACCCCACATTCCGGAGCCGGACGATCCTCGTCTGGCGCAAGCGCAACGGATAGGCGCTGGTCCGGCACTTCGTCAGCGCGGCCTAGGCGGCGGCGCGCACGGGGACGCGCGAGCCGGCATCGGCGACGTGACAGCCCGGTTACGGCAGGACCGTGCGTCCGGGCCGCGTTAAGGTTTCGTTAACGGATTGAGTCGTTCCGGACCGGCTGTGCCTGACACGCGACTGTCAACCGTTTCCGTTCGTGCAAGCGCGAAATAAATCGCTTGATCCGGGCCGCTGCACGCTTCACTTTGTGTGGGTCGGCGGGCGATGACACCATATCTTGTGCCGCCGGACAAACGAACCAGACCCGAGCCACGGCGGTGCTTCCGCCCGCCTGCGACGCCATGCGCCGCTGGACGATGACGGCACGGCGAGTGACACCAGCGCGGCTGAAGACCGCGAAGATTGGGGGCAGAGGCATGAAGATCGACCGCCGTTACACGACCGAATCCGAGGGCGCCTATGGCGACATCGCCTTCGTCACCACCACCTCGGAAATCCGCAACCCGGACGGCACCGTCGTCTTCCGCAACGAGGCCGTCGAGGTCCCCGAGGGCTGGAGCCAGGTCGCCTCCGACGTGATCGCGCAGAAATACTTCCGCAAGGCCGGCGTCCCGGCGCGGCTGAAGCGGGTCAAGGAAAAGGGCGTGCCCGAGTTCCTGTGGCGCTCGGTCCCCGACGAGGCGGCGCTGGACAAGCTGCCGGCGGGCGAGCGGCTGGTCGGCGAGACCTCGGCCAGGCAGGTCTTCGACCGGCTCGCCGGCGCCTGGGCCTACTGGGGCTGGAAGGGCGGCTATTTCACCACCGAGGCCGACGCCCGTGCCTATTACGACGAGATGCGCCACATGCTCGCCCGGCAGATGGGCGCGCCGAACTCGCCGCAGTGGTTCAACACCGGGCTGCACTGGGCCTATGGCATCGACGGCCCGTCGCAGGGGCATTTCTACGTCGACTATCGCACCGGCGCGCTGGTCAAGTCCGACAGCGCCTATGAGCACCCGCAGCCGCATGCCTGCTTCATCCAGTCGGTCTCGGACGACCTCGTGAACGAGGGCGGGATCATGGACTTGTGGGTCCGCGAGGCGCGGCTGTTCAAGTACGGCTCGGGGACCGGCACCAATTTTTCCTCGCTGCGCGGCGAGGGCGAGAAGCTGTCGGGCGGCGGCAAGTCGTCGGGGCTGATGGGCTTCCTCAAGATCGGCGACCGCGCGGCGGGCGCGATCAAGTCGGGCGGGACCACGCGGCGGGCGGCCAAGATGGTCATCTGCGACATGGACCACCCCGACATCGAACAGTTCATCAACTGGAAGGTCATCGAGGAGCAGAAGGTCGCTTCGCTGGTAGCCGGCTCGAAGCAGCACGAGGCGAAGCTGAACGAGATCTTCGCGGCGATCCGTCAGTGGGATGGTTCGGCCGAGGGTGCCACCGATCCGGCGCAGAACGCCGCGCTGAAGGGGGCGATCCGCGCGGCCAAGCGCGCCATGATCCCCGAAACCTACATCAACCGGGTTCTGCAATACGCGCGGCAGGGCTTTGATTCGATCGAGTTCCCGACCTACGACACGGACTGGGACTCGGAAGCCTATGCTTCGGTTTCGGGCCAGAACTCGAACAACTCGGTGCGCGTCACCGACGCCTTCCTCAAGGCGGTGCGCGAGGATGCCGACTGGGCGCTGATCCGCCGCACCGATGGCAAGACCGCCAAGACCGTCAAGGCCCGCGAGCTGTGGGACCAGATCGGCCACGCCGCCTGGGCCTGCGCCGATCCGGGCATCCAGTTCCACGACACGGTGAACGCCTGGCACACCTGCCCCGAGGACGGGGCGATCCGCGGCTCGAACCCGTGCTCGGAGTACATGTTCCTCGACGACACGGCCTGCAACCTGGCGTCGATGAACCTGCTGACCTTCCTGAATGGCGGGCAGTTCGACGCGCAGGGCTATGTCCACGCCACGCGGCTGTGGACCGTCACGCTGGAAATCAGCGTGCTGATGGCGCAGTTCCCGTCCAAGGAGATCGCGCAGCGGTCCTATGACTTCCGCACCCTCGGCCTCGGCTACGCCAATATCGGCGGGCTCTTGATGAACCTCGGCCTCGGCTATGACAGCGACGAGGGCCGGGCCCTGTGCGGCGCGCTGACCGCGCTGATGACCGGCGTGAGCTACGCCACCTCGGCCGAGATGGCGGGCGAACTCGGGCCGTTCCCCGGCTATGCGAAGAACGCCCGGCACATGCTGCGGGTGATCCGCAACCACCGCGCCGCGGCGCACGGCACCGGCGACTACGAGGCGGTGAACGTCAACCCGGTCGAGCTGGACGTGGACAATTGCCCCGATCCGGAACTCGCCGTCATGGCGCAGCGGGCCTGGGACAAGGCGCTGGCGCTGGGCGAGGAGCACGGCTTCCGCAACGCCCAGACCACGGTGATCGCGCCGACCGGCACGATCGGGCTGGTGATGGACTGCGACACCACCGGCATCGAGCCCGACTTCGCGCTGGTGAAGTTCAAGAAGCTCGCCGGCGGCGGCTATTTCAAGATCATCAACCAGTCGGTGCCGGCGGCGCTGGAAACCCTCGGCTACGGCTCGGCCCAGATCGAGGAGATCGTGGCCTATGCCGTCGGCCACGCCAGCCTTGGCAACTGCCCTGGCATCAACCACGGCGCACTGGTCGGCCACGGCTTCGGCCCGCGCGAGATGGAAAAGGTCGACGCCGCGCTCGCCTCGGCCTTCGACATCCGCTTCGTCTTCAACCAGTGGACGCTGGGAGAGGATTTCTGCAAGGGCACGCTGGGCATCCCGGCCGAAAAGCTGGCCGATCCGTCCTTCGACCTGCTGCGCCATCTCGGCTTCACCAAGGCCCAGATCGACGCCGCCAACGACCATGTCTGCGGGACCATGACGCTGGAGGGCGCCCCCTTCCTCAGGCCCGAACACATGAGCGTCTTCGACTGCGCCAATGCCTGCGGCAAGAAGGGCACGCGCTATCTGTCGGTGGACAGCCACATCCGCATGATGGCGGCGGCGCAGAGCTTCATCTCGGGCGCGATTTCCAAGACCATCAACATGCCGAACTCGGCCACGATCGAGGACGCGCTGGCCGCCTATGAGCTGTCCTGGAGCCTCGGGATCAAGGCAAACGCGCTCTACCGCGACGGGTCCAAGCTGTCGCAGCCTCTGGCGTCGGCGCTGGTCGAGGATGACGACGCGGCCGCCGAGGTGCTGGAAACCGGCAGCGCGCAGGAAAAGGCCGCGGTCCTCGCCGAGAAGATCGTCGAGCGGATCATCGTCAAGGAGGCCGTGCGCTCGCACCGCGAAAAGCTGCCCGGCCGGCGCAAGGGCTATACCCAGAAGGCGCTGATCGGCGGCCACAAGGTCTATCTGCGCACCGGCGAATACGACGACGGCAAGCTGGGCGAGATCTTCATCGACATGCACAAGGAAGGCGCGGGCTTCCGGGCGATGATGAACAACTTCGCCATCGCGGTGTCGGTGGGCCTGCAATATGGCGTGCCGCTGGAGGAGTTCGTGGACGCCTTCACCTTCACCCGCTTCGAGCCGGCGGGGATCGTGCAGGGCAACGACTCGATCAAGAACGCGACCTCGATCCTGGACTATATCTTCCGGGAACTGGCGGTCAGCTATCTGGACCGGACCGATCTGGCCCACGTCAAGCCGAACGGCACCAGCTTCGACGACTTGGGCGGCGGCCACCGCGAGGGTCAGCCCGAACTGGTCCCGGCCGAGTCTGGCGCGTCCAAGTCGGTGCAGCTGCTCAAGCAGATCAGCTCGACCGGCTACCTGCGCAAGCGGATGCCCCATGACCTGATGGTGCTGCAGGGGGGCGTGTCCACCGTGGCGATGGCCTCGGGCATGGCCGAGGAGGCGGCGGTCTTCGAGACCACCACCGTCTCGGTGGCCATGGACGCGCGCGCCAAGGCCAAGATGCAGGGCTACGAGGGCGATCCCTGCGGTGAATGCGGCAACTACACGCTGGTGCGCAACGGCACCTGCATGAAGTGCAACACCTGCGGCGGGACGTCGGGGTGTAGCTGAGATACCCCGGCCCCTGGCGCGTCCGGGGCCGGCCACCACCTCCGACCCGGACGGGCGGGGACCTGTCGAGACAGGGAACACGCGGCGAACCGCGGAACGAAAAGGACAGATCGCCGTCCGGGGACACTCTCGGGCGGCGATGCCTTTGCGGCGGCCGGCGGCTGCGGCTAGGCTGCGGCCAGACGAACAGGGACCCCTCATGCTGACCGATATCGAGATCGCGCGCGCGGCCGCCCGAAAGAACATCGCCGAGATCGCCGCGCGGCTGGACATCGGGGCGGGCGACATCCTGCCCTATGGCCACGACAAGGCCAAGATTTCGCGCGACTTCATCGCCGGGCTGGACGGCGCCCCGCCGGGCCGGCTGATCCTCGTGACGGCGATCAACCCGACCCCCGCGGGCGAAGGCAAGACCACCACCACCGTAGGCCTGGGCGACGCGCTGAACCGCATCGGCAAGCGGGCGACGGTCTGCATCCGCGAGGCCTCGCTGGGGCCGAACTTCGGGATGAAGGGCGGGGCGGCCGGGGGCGGGCGCGCCCAGGTGGTGCCGATGGAGGACATGAACCTCCATTTCACCGGCGATTTCCACGCCATCACCAGCGCCCACAACCTGCTGGCGGCGATGATCGACAACCATATCCACTGGGGCAACGCGCTGGACATCGACCTGCGCCGTGTGACCTGGCGGCGGGTCATGGACATGAATGACCGGGTCCTGCGCGACATCGTGCTGGGGCTGGGCGGGCCGGCCAACGGGACGCCGCGCGAGGGCGGCTTCGACATCACCGTCGCCTCCGAGGTGATGGCGATCCTGTGTCTCGCCAGCGACCTGGCCGACCTGCAGGACCGGCTGGGCCGGATCATCGTCGCCCGCACCCGCGACGGCCGCCCGGTCACGGCGCGCGCGCTGCAGGCCGACGGCGCGATGACGGTGCTGCTGCGCGACGCCTTGCTGCCGAACCTGGTGCAGACGCTGGAAAACAACCCGGCGCTGGTTCATGGCGGCCCGTTCGCCAACATCGCCCATGGCTGCAATTCGGTGATCGCCACACGGACCGCGCTGGCGCTGTCAGATTACGTGGTGACCGAGGCGGGCTTCGGCGCCGATCTGGGGGCCGAGAAATTCCTGAACATCAAGTGCCGCAAGGCCGGGCTCGCGCCGTCGGCGGTGGTGCTGGTGGCGACGGTGCGGGCGCTGAAGATGAACGGCGGCGTGGCCAAGTCCGACCTGGGGACCGAGAACGTCGCGGCCGTCCGCGCCGGGGCGGTGAACCTGACCCGGCATATCGAGAACCTGCGCCTGTTCGGCGTGCCGCTAGTGGTGGCGATCAACCATTTCGCCACTGACACCGACGCCGAGATCGCCGCGGTGAGCGACATCTGCGACGGGCTGGGCGTGCGCGCGATCCTGTGCCGGCACTGGGCCGAGGGCGGCGCCGGGGCCGAGGCGCTGGCCCGCGAGGTCGTCCGGCTGGCGGCGGAGCCGTCGGATTTCACGACGCTCTATCCCGACGAGATGCCGCTGTGGGACAAGATCGGCACCATCGCCCGCCGCATCTATCGCGCCGATCACGTCGAGGCGCCCCCCGCGGTGCGCAAGCAGCTGGACGACTGGCAGGCGGATCACGGCCACCTGCCGGTCTGCATGGCCAAGACGCAATACAGCTTTTCGGCCGATCCTGCCGCGCTGGGCGCGCCCTCGGGCTTCACCCTGCCGATCCGCGAGGTGCGGCTGGCGGCGGGCGCGGGCTTCGTGGTGGCGATCTGCGGCGACGTGATGACCATGCCGGGCCTGCCGCGAGAACCGGCGGCGAACCGGATCGGGCTGGATGCCGACGGCAATGTCGAGGGGCTGTTCTGACGGCTGCGCAGCGGAAAGGAGATCGCATGACCGATGCGGCGGACGAAACGGCGCTCGCCGACGCGCTGGCCGACCCCGACCTGACCGTGGCGCTGGCGGCGCTCGACGCGCTGGTGCAGCGCCGGGTGGGCGCGCGGCTGTTCACGGTGATGGCCTTCGACGCCACGACCGGGATCAGCCGCCGCATCTGGACCAACGCCCCCGAGGTCTATCCGGTCGACGGCGAAAAGCCCCTGCCGCAGAACGACTGGACGCGGCAGGTGATCGTGCAGCGCCGCGCGTGGGTCGCCAATACGCCGGCCGAGGTGGCCGAGATGCTGTTCGATCACGCCACCATCGCCGCGCTGGGCTGCGGCGCGGCCCTGAACCTGCCGGTGGTGGTAGCGGATCAGGTGATCGGCACGCTGAACCTGCTGGACGCGGCCGGCCATTTCACCCCCGCCCGGCTGGCGGCGGCTCACACGCTGCGCCTGCCCGGCGCGGCCGTCCTGCTGCGCGCGCGGCTGGGCTGAGCGGCAATGGCGCTGACGGTTTTCGACAAGATCATCTCGGATCGTGGCTCGGTCTATGCGGTGTCGGGCGGGCCGGTCACGGACCGCGCCGGTATCGACGCGATGCTGGCCGAGCTGACCTCGACGCGGCGCTTCGCCAAGGCCACGCATCATTCCTGGGCCGCGATCCTGGACGAACCGCTCAAGGCCGATGACGGCGAAGCGGGCGCCGGCGCGATCATCCTGCGGATGCTGGAAAGCGAGGGGCTGACCGGGCATCTGGTGATCGTCACCCGCTGGTATGGCGGCAAGCACCTGGGCGGCGACCGCTTTCGCCACGTGATCGGCGCGGTGCGGCATTACCTGGCGCACCGTCCGCGACCCGGCGGTGGGAACTAGTTCGGGATTGGTAGGCCCGGAGGGACTTGAACCCCCAACCAAGGCGTTATGAGCGCCCTGCTCTGACCATTGAGCTACAGGCCCGCCGCGACCTGCCTAGGCGGCGGCGGGGATCGGGTCAAGCGGGTGCTGACCGGAACCTGCGCCCGTGCGGGCGGGCGAGATTGCCTGTCCAGCGGCGTTCCGCTATCCCCTGCGCAAACCTCACAGGGGGATCTGATGACCAGCGAACAGGGACTGACCTATGCGGCGGCGGGCGTCGACATCGACGCGGGCAATGCGCTGGTCGAACGGATCAAACCCGCCGCGAAGGCGACCGACCGTCCCGGGGTCATGGCGGGCCTGGGCGGCTTCGGCGCGCTGTTCGACCCGCGGGCGGCGGGGTATCAGGACCCGGTTCTGGTGGCCGCGACCGATGGCGTCGGCACCAAGCTCAAGATCGCCATCGAGACCGGCGAGGTCGACGGCGTCGGCATCGACCTGGTTGCGATGTGCGTGAACGACCTCGTGTGTCAGGGCGCCGAGCCGCTGTTCTTCCTGGATTATTTTGCCACCGGCAAGCTGGACGTCGATCAGGCCGCCCGGGTGGTGGAAGGCATCGCCGAGGGCTGCCGCCGGGCCGGCGCGGCGCTGATCGGCGGCGAGACGGCCGAGATGCCGGGGATGTATCACGGCGGCGATTTCGACCTGGCGGGCTTCGCCGTCGGCGCGATGGAACGCGGCGCGCATCTGCCGCAGGGCGTGGCCGAGGGCGACGTGCTGCTGGCGCTGGGGTCGGACGGGGTCCATTCGAACGGCTATTCGCTGGTCCGCAAGGTGGTGGAACGCAGCGGGCTGGCGTGGGACGCGAGCTCGCCCTTTGCCAAGGGGGCGCTGGGGCGCACGCTGCTGACGCCCACGCGGATCTATGTCCGCCCGGTCCTCGCGGCGATCCGCGCCGGCGGGGTGCGGGCCGCGGCCCACATCACCGGCGGCGGGATCACCGAGAACCTGCCGCGCGTCCTGCCCGAGGGCGTCGGCGCCGAGGTCGATCTGGACAGCTGGCAGGCGCCCTCGGTGTTCCGCTGGCTGGCGGACGCCGGCGACGTGCCGGAACGCGAGATGCTCAAGACCTTCAACTGCGGCGTGGGGATGATCCTGGTCGTGGCCCCTGACCGCGTCAAGGCACTGACCGAGCTACTGCGGGCCGAGGGCGAGACCGTGCGCACCATCGGCGAGGTCGGCGGCGGGCACGGTGTAGGCTATACCGGCACGCTGTGGTGACGGGCCGGGCGCCGAAACGGGTCGCGATCCTGATTTCGGGGGGCGGGTCGAACATGGTCGCGCTGGCCGACAGCATGACCGGGGACCACCCGGCGTGCCCGGTCTTGGTGCTGTCCAACGATCCGGCCGCCGCCGGGCTGACCAGGGCGGCCGCGCGCGGCATCCCGACCGCCGCGGTGGATCACCGCGGGTTTCGCGGCGACCGGGCGGCGTTCGAGGCCGAACTGCTCATGCCCCTGCTGGCGGCAGAGCCCGATATCGTCTGCCTCGCCGGCTTCATGCGCATCCTCACGCCCGCCTTCGTCGACCGCTTCGCCGGCCGGCTGCTGAACATCCACCCCTCGCTGCTACCGAAATATCCGGGGCTCCACACCCATGCCCGCGCCATCGAGGCCGGCGACGCCGAGGCTGGCGCGACCGTGCACCTGGTCACGCGGGTGCTGGACGAAGGCCCGATCCTCGGCCAGGCGCGGGTTCCGGTCCAGCCGGACGACACGCCCGAGACGCTCGCCGCCCGCGTCCTGACCGCCGAACACCGGCTGTATCCGGCCGTCCTGCGCCGCTTCGCGACCGGCGACACGACCCGCGTCGACCTCTGACTTCTTCTTTGCGAAAATATCCCGGGGTCCGGGGCAGTGCCCCGGTCCGACGGTCCCCTCAACGCTCCGGCAACAGCCCCCGCGGCGCGAAGCGCAGCACCAGCAGCAGCACCAGCCCCATCGCGACATAGCGCATCTGCGGGGCGCTTTCGATCAGGTGGCGGCGCAGCCCGCCTTCGGACAGCGGCAGGGTCAGCAGGGACATGAGCGCCGGGCCCCAGACCTCGGCCTTGATCCACAAGAACCAGATCAGCAGCGCGCCCAGCACCGCGCCCCAGTTGTTCCCCGACCCGCCGACGATCACCATCACCCAGATCAGGAAGGTATAGCGCAGCGGGTTATAGCCGCCCGGCGCCATCAGCCCGTCCAGCGTCACCATCATCGCGCCCGACAGGCCGATCACGGCCGACCCCAGCACGAACAGCTGCAGGTGCCGGCGGGTGACGTTCTTGCCCATCGCGGCGGCGGCGGTTTCGTTGTCGCGAATGGCGCGCATCATCCGGCCCCAGGGCGAATACAGCGCCAGTTGCGACAGCAGGATCAGAGTCAGCACCACGGCGACGAAGATCGCCGTGTAGCACAGCTTGACATAGATCCCGGACGCGGTCGCCGCATCCATCCCCCAGCGTGCGGCGGCGGCCACGAAGTCGGGGTTTGACTGCAGCGCCAGCTCGTAGGGCACCGGGCGGGGCACGCCGGTCATGTTCAGCACCCCGCGCGCCAGCCAGCCCTCGTTCTTGAGGATGGCGACGATGATCTCGCCGATCCCCAGCGTGGCGATGGCGAGATAGTCGGACCGCAGCCCCAGCGCGACCTTTCCCACGCCCCAGGCGGCAATGGCGGCCAGCAGCATGCCGACCGGCCAGCTCATCAGGATCGGCAGGCCGAGGCCGCCGATATTGCCCGCCTCGGCGGGGTTGTTGGCCTCGATCGCCGTCACCGCCGGGTCAAACGCCATGCGGGTCAGCACATAGCCCACGATCAGGACCAGGGCCGCGCCCCAGAACCGCAGCCCTCGGCTCAGCCGGTTGGCGGCGACGATGGCCAGCACAAGCGTTGCGAGGCCCACCGCAAGCGCGAGGATCAGCCGCGGCCCGCCCGCGGCCCAGGCGCCCGCGACCGGCGGGGTCGAGATCAGGATCGGCGCCAGCCCGCCCAGCGCGACGAAGCCCACGACGCCGGCGTTGAAGAGGCCCCCATAGCCCCAGATCATGTTGACCCCCAGCGCGGTCACGGCCGAGATCAGCCCCATGTTGAGGATCGACAGCGCGCTGTTCCACGACCCCGAGAACATCGCGTTGCGGGTCGCGCCCTCCAGCACGAACAGCACGGCGATGATCAGGAACAGCAGCAGGCCGCGCAGCGGGCTGGAGGAGGTGTCGGCCTGGCGGGTGGTGGACATGGGGACCTCGCTCAGTAGGCTTTGCCGCGGAACAGCCCGGTGGGCCGCACCAGCAGGACGACGATCAGGATGACGAAGCTGATCGCCAGCTTGTATTCGGTGCCCAGCATCTGCAGCAGGCCGGTCGGCTCGAAGCCCAGGTATTCGGCGATCTTCTTCCAGGGATAGGTCAGCGCGACCTCGGAAAAGGCGATCAGGAAGCCGCCGGCGATGGCGCCCATCGGGTTACCGAGGCCGCCGACGATGGCGGCCGCAAAGATCGGCAGCAGGATCTGGAAATAGTTGAACGCCTTGAACGACTTGTCGAGCCCGTAGAGCGTCCCGGCCGTCACCGCCAGCGCGGTGGCGATGATCCAGGTCAGGCGCACCACGCGGTCCGGGTCGATGCCCGACAGCAGCGCCAGGTCCTCGTTGTCGGCATAGGCGCGCATCGCCTTGCCCGAGCGGGTGCGGTTAAGGAACCAGAACAGCGCCCAGACGGCGAGCGCCGCGACCACCAGGGTGATGACCTGGGTGGTGCGCAGCGACAGGCCCTCGGCGAGGCCGGTCCATTTCTTGAACTCGGCGACCGAGACGACGAAGCGGGCGCCGTCGGCGAACTGGATCTCGCCGACACCGATCAGCAGGCGGGTCAGCCCGTTCATCACGAACATCACCCCGACCGAGGCCATCACCACCACGATCGGCGCCGCCTTGATGCGGCGGTAATGGCGATACACCCAGCGGTCGGTCAGCAGCACCAGCACCGCCGTCAGGGCGATGGCGACGGGCAGGGCCAGCAGGGCGGTGGGCAGCGGGCCGAAGCTGACCCCCATCGCCTGCAGCCCCCAGGTCAGCAGGATCACGATGGCGGTGCCGAAGGCCATCGTGTCGCCGTGGGCAAAGTTGGAAAACCGCAGGATGCCATAGATCAGCGTCACCCCCAGCGCCCCCAGCGCCAGCTGCGCGCCATAGGACGTGGCGGGGATCACCACGAAGTTCAGGATCGCCACGAGGGCGTTCATCAGGTCCATCTGGCCTCTCTGCGGCAGTCGGGGGCAGGGGATGCGGCAGGCGTCGCGGGCATCGTCTCAGCTTTCGGCATGGCATGTGCCGCGCCAGGTGGTGACGCCCGACTTGCCGCTGAGCGTATAGGTGAACTTGCGGTGGTCGCGGTCGATATAGATGACCTCGGGGCCGGCGTCGAAGATCAGGGTGCGGCCGCGCTTGAAGAAATTGACCGCGACCTGCGCCCCGGCGCCGGTCATCATCGGCTTTTCCGTCCAGGGGAACTCGACCCGCACCTCGCGCCCTTCGGTGGTGGGGGCCGGCGCCGCGGCCCCGGCCCCCAGCGCGCCCGAGGCGTCCATCGGAGGCGGATCGACCGGACAGACCAGCGCCGCGACCCCCGGCGCGCCGGGGACCAGCGCGTCGGCGGGCATCGGGGTCGCCGGGTGGACATCGGCGGGATCGTGGATCGACGGCGGCACGGCCGCATCCTGCGCTGCAGCCTGCGCCTCAGCCGCCCCCGCGCCGAGGGGCACGACAAAGGCGAAGATCAGGGCGAGGAACGGCCGCACGTCCTTAGCCCCCCAGGAAGGTGCGGCGGACCTCGGGGTCGGCCATCAGCTCGGCGCCCGAGCCGGTATAGCGGTTCGCGCCCTGCACCAGCACATAGCCGACATCGGCGATCTCGAGCGCCTGGCGGGCATTCTGTTCGACCATCAGGATGGAGATGCCGGTGCGGGCGATCTCGATGATCCGGTCGAACAGCTCGTCCATGACGATGGGCGAGACCCCGGCGGTCGGCTCGTCCAGCATCAGGAGCTTCGGCTGGGTCATCAGCGCGCGGCCGACGGCGACCTGCTGGCGCTGGCCGCCCGACAGCTCGCCGGCGTTCTGGCGGCGCTTGTCGGCGACGGCAGGGAACAGGTGATAGACCTGGTCCAGCGTGGCGCGGAAATCGTCGTCGCGGATATAGGCGCCCATTTCCAGGTTCTCCTCGACCGTCATGGTCGGGAAGACGTTGGCGGTCTGCGGCACGAAGCCCATGCCGCGCCTGACGCGGTCCTGCGGCGACAGCCCGGCAATGTCCTGGCCATCCAGCGTGACCTGGCCCTCGCGCAGGTCCAGCATCCCGAAGACGGCCTTCATCGCGGTGGATTTTCCGGCCCCGTTCGGGCCGACGATGACGGCGATCTGGCCCTTGTCGACGGCGATGTCGCAGCCATGCAGGATGTCGGCCTTGCCATAGCCGCCCCGCATCCCGGTGGCCGAGAGATAGGGAAGGGTCATGGCCGCCGCCCCGCGTCGTCGGAGAGCACCGTGCCCGGATCGTCGAGGGGCGCCAGATTGGGCGGCGGCCATGACCCTTCCC
>NZ_JRKS01000006.1 GCF_000763805.1 Paracoccus sphaerophysae
CCCCCGACGCCCGCACCGCCCCCGGAGGCCAGCGGCGACGTCTCGCTCGAGATCGCCGCGCTGCACGACCGCCAGGCCGCGACGCTGGAAGCGATGCAGATGCGGCTAGCCGAGGCGCATGAGCGGCTGGCCAGCGCCGGCGAACAGGCCGCCCGTCTCGCCGCCGCCAACGACGATCTCGCCCGCGCCAACCGGGCGCTGATCGAGGCCGCCGACAGCGGCACCGGGGCCGACCAGGCGACGCTGCAGGCGCTCGAGGCCGAGGTGGAATCGCTGCGCGCCGCCCGCGCCGCCGAGATCGCGCAGATGAGCGAGATCCTCGACGCGCTGGACCGGATGCTGGGGGTGACCACCACCCCGCGCAGCCATTCGACCGCCGGACGTTCCGCCCGCGCCCGCAAGCCCGCTGCCGCGCCTGCCGCAGCACCGGAACCGGCCCCCGAGCCGCGCCCCGACCTGACCGTCATCCGCGACGAGGACCCGCTACCCGAGGACGAGCCGGACGAGGCCCTGCTGTCGACCCCCGACACCCTGCCCGAAGACACCCCCGCCAGCGGTGCGCCGCTGTTCGGCGGCGTCTATGACGACGACGCGGACACCGGTTCCGACGACGAGGAGGAGCGCCGCTGATGCCGACCGTCGATTTCACCATCGGCCACAAGGACTACACCCTGTCCTGCCAGGAGGGCGAGGAGCGGCTGCTGAAACGCGCCGCCGGCCTGCTGGACGCCGAGGCCCGCGCCATCCTTGACCAGGCCGGGCGGATGCCCGAGCCGCGCCTGCTGCTGCTGGCCGGGCTGATGCTCGCCGACCGCACCTCGGCGCTGGAAGACCGGGCCGGGTCGGCGGAACGCGAACTCGCCCGGCTCAAGGCCAATCCGCAAAAGGTCGAGGTGCCGGTGATCCCCGCCGGCATCGGCGAAGCGCTGGCCGAACTCGCCGCCCGCGCCGAGGCGCTGGCCGACAAGGCCGAGGAATCGCTCGACATCTGACCCCCGCCTTGAAACCCGCGGCCGGCAGCCGGCGTTGACCCGTCGCTGCAGGGGGGACGGGCATGGCATCGCGCGCAATCTGGAAGGGACAGCTGAGACTGTCGCTGGTCTCGATCCCGATCGAGATCCACACCGCCACCAAGTCCGGCCGCCGCGTCAGCTTTCGCCAGATCCACGGCCCCACCGGCAAGCCGGTGAACTACGAAAAGACCGTCCCGGGCGTGGGCAAGGTCTCGTCCGACGACATCCTCAAGGGCTATGCGCTGGGCGACAACGAATACCTGCTGATCCAGCCCGACGAGATCGACGCGATCAAGCTGGAAACGAAAAAGACCTTTGAGCTGGTGCAATTCGTCGGCACCAACGAGATTTCCCCGCTGTATTACGACCAGCCCTATTACATCGTGCCGTCGGACGACCTGGCCGAGGATGCCTATCGGGTGGTCCGCGATGCGCTGCGCAAGTCGCAAAAGACCGGCATCGGCCAGCTGACGCTGCACGGGCGCGAACATCTGTGCGCGGTGCGACCCTGCGGCGACGGACTGCTGATGGAAACGCTGTTCTACGCCGACGAGATCAAGGACGCCGACCCGCTCTTCAACACCATCGAAGACGACGAGGCCGATCCCGACCTGCTGGCTGTGGCGACCGCGCTGATCGAGAAGAAGACCGCGCCGTTCGATGCGGCGGCATTCACGGAC
This sequence comes from Paracoccus sphaerophysae, assembly GCF_000763805.1. GTDB lineage: Bacteria > Pseudomonadota > Alphaproteobacteria > Rhodobacterales > Rhodobacteraceae > Paracoccus > Paracoccus sphaerophysae. Next base: position 1,694 of record NZ_JRKS01000006.1, read on the forward strand.
AATTACGACAAGTCGCTGCGCCAGCTGATCGAGGACAAGCGCAAGGGCCGCGCGCCGCGGGTGACGGCGGGGGGCGAGCGGCCCTCGGCCGACAACGTGGTCGACCTGATGCAGGCGCTGAAGGACAGCCTGAAGGCCTCGGGCGGCAGCGCGGCCGACAAGTCCGCCGCCCAGCCCGCGGCCAAGCCCCGGGCCAGCAAGGCGGAAGCCGCCGATGCCCCCGCCGAGGCCCCGGCCAAGGCCCCCGCCAAGCGGACCGCGCGCAAGGCCGGCTGAGTGTCGCGGCTCGCCACCTATCACGCCAAGCGCGACCGCGCCGCGACGCCCGAGCCGTTCGACGCCGGCGCCCCGTCCGCCGGGGCGCTGCGCTATTCGATGCAGAACCACGACGCGACCCGCCTGCACTGGGATCTGCGGCTGGAATGGGACGGCGTGCTGCTCAGCTGGGCGGTGACCCGCGGCCCCTCGCTCGACCCCGCCGACAAGCGGCTGGCGGTTCGGACCGAGGATCATCCGCTGCCCTATCTGACCTTCGAGGGCGTGATCCCCAAGGGCCAGTACGGCGCGGGGACGGTGATGCTGTGGGATCTCGGCCACTGGCGGCCGCTGGATGACGTGGAGTACGGCCTCGGCAAGGGGCATCTGCGGTTTCAGCTGTATGGGCGCCGGCTGACCGGGCTGTGGGACCTGGTCCGGATCAAGGGTAAGCCCTCCGACCGGGCCGAGAACTGGCTGATGGTCAAGGCCGAGGACGCCGCCGCCCATCAGCCCGACCCGGTCGCCCGCTATACGACCAGCATCGGGACCGGCCGCGATTTCGCAGCCATCGCCGCGGACGCGGCCCCTGTGCCGCCCGGTCCCGCCTATCCGCTGGCGCTGCCGAAACCGGCCGAGCCGATGCTGGCCAAGCTGGTGTCGGACCCGCCCGAGGGCGACGACTGGCTGCACGAGCTGAAGATCGACGGTTATCGCGGCATGGTCCATCTGGGCAGGGGCGGCCCGGTCATCCGCACCCGCAACGGGCTGGACTGGACCGACCGCTTTGCGCCGCTGGTGCCGGCGCTGGCCGACCTGCCCGCCCGCTCCGCCCTGATCGACGGAGAGATCGTCGCCGGCGCCGGCGCGCAAGGGTTTTCGGCGCTGCAGCAGGCGATCACCGATGGCGGCCCGTTCGGCTATGTCGCCTTCGACCTGCTGGAACTGGACGGCCGGAACCTGCGTGCCCGGCCCCTGACCGAGCGGCGGGCGGCGCTGGAGGAACTGCTCGCAGATGTGCCACCGCTGGGGCTGATCCAGTTGTCCGTCGCGCTGCCGGGGGACGGGGCCACCGCGCTGGCGGCGATCTGCGCGGCGGGAGGCGAGGGGATCGTCAGCAAGCGCGCCGGCTCGACCTATCGCGCCGGTCGCGGGGACAGCTGGCGCAAGATCAAGTGCGACCGCCGCACCGCCTTCGCGATCATCGGCTGGACGAAGTCCGACAGCCCCGGCCGGCCCTTCGCCTCGCTGCTGCTGGCCAGCCCCGAGGGCGAGGGCTGGCGCTATCGCGGGCGCGTGGGCACCGGGTTTTCCACCGCGACGCAGGCGGACCTTGCCGCCCGCATGGCGCCGCTGGTGCGCAAGACGGCTGCGGCCAAGGTGTCTCGCGCCGACTCGCGGGGGGTGACGTGGATCGAGCCCGCCCTGATGGCGGAAATCCGGTATGCCGAGGAAACCTCGGACGGTATCCTGCGCCATGCGAGCTTTCAGGGACTGCGCGAGGACAAGATGCCGCCGACCGCTCCGCCCGCCCCTACCCCGGTCGTCCGCGTGGATCGCGCCGGCAAGGGCGACAGCCGCAAGATCGCGGGGGTCACGATCACCAATGCGGACCGGGTGGTGTTCCCGGATTGCGGCGTCACCAAGGGCGATCTCGCGGCCTATTACGAGGCGATCGCGCCGCTGATGCTGCCGCATTGCGCCGACCGACCGCTGTCGCTGGTCCGGCTGCCCGAGGGGCTGGGGGGCCAGCAGTTCTTCCAGAAACACGCGGGCAGGGGGTTTCCCGTGCAGATGAAGACGACCCCGGTCGCCGGCGAGGAAGAGCCCGCGATCTACGTCAACGCCGCCAGCGGGCTGGTGGCCGGGGCGCAGATGGGCGTCGTCGAATACCACATCCGCGGCACGCGGCGCGACCGCACCGACCGGCCGGACCGGCTGGTCTTCGACCTCGACCCCGACGAGGGGCTGGGCTTTGCCGAGGTGCGCGCCGCCGCCGAGGACCTCCGCGACCGTCTGGCGGCGCTGGGGATGCCGACCTGGCCGATGGTCACCGGCGGCAAGGGGATCCACGTCGTGGCCGACCTCAAGCGCACCGCCAGCTGGGACACCGTCAAGCTGTTCGCCCGCACCTTCGCGCATCTGCTGGCCAGCGAGCAGCCGGACCGCTACGTCGCCGTCATGTCCAAGGCGAAACGCGAGGGCAAGATCTTCATCGACTGGCTGAGGAATGAGCCGCAAGCCACGGCGATCTCTCCGTTTTCCGTCCGCGCCCGGCCCGGGGCCAAGGTCGCGATGCCGCTGTCGTGGCAGGCGCTGGCGAAGGAAACCTCGGCCAACGCCTACGACACAAGCAACGCCCTGACCGCTGCCCCGAAGATCGCCCCTGAACGCGCCCCGCCGGTGTCGCTGGAGCGCGTCATCCGCGCCCTGACCGGCGCCTGAAGGGCTTCGGGCGGTTGCAAATATCCTCGGGGGTGAGCCGCCCGGCCACGGGCGGCGAGGGGCAGACAGCCCCCTTCAGCTGCGGTCCGCGCTGTCCATCCAGATCGTCACCGGCCCGTCATTGACCAGCGCCACCCGCATGTCGGCGCCGAATTCGCCCGTCTCGACCGGCAAGCCAAGATCGCGCAGCGCCTGGGCGAAATGCAGATACAGCCGCTCGCCCTCGCCCGGGGGCGCGGCGGTGGAAAAGCCGGGGCGGTTGCCGGTGCGGGTGTCTGCGGCCAAGGTGAACTGGCTGACCACCAGCACCGCGCCGCCGATGTCCAGCACCGACAGGTTCATCTTGTCGGCCGCGTCGCGGAAGATGCGCAGCTTGGTCACCCTGGCGACCAGCTTTTCGGCCGCCGCGGCGTCGTCGCCCTGCATCGCGCAGACCAGCACCAGCAGCCCCGGCCCGATGCGGCCGGTGCTGCGGCCGGCGACCGTGACCTCGGCCTCGGCCACGCGCTGGACCAGCGCCCTCACCGGACCAGCCTGACGGCGGCCATGCCGGCCAGCATCGCGGCAAGGAAGATCAGGAACGGCCAGGGCGCGATCAGCGCCGAAGCCGCGGCGGGGCCCGGGCAATAGCCGGCGATCCCCCAGCCCAGCCCGAACATCGCCGAGCCGAGGAACAGCCGGCTGTCGATGCGCGTCTCGGGCCGGCCGGGCAGGGGCTCGCCGGTGGCCGCGCGGGTGAAGCGCCCCGCCACCCGCCAGCCGACCGCCATGACCGCCACTGCGCCGCCCATGACGAAGGCGAGCGTCGGATCCCACGCCCCGAAGACGTCCAGGAACCCGCGCACCTTGGCCGGATCGGTCATCCCCGACAGCAGCAGCGCGGCGCCGAACAGCGCACCGACCAGCAGGGGAAGGACGAGTCGCAGCCCGCTCATGGCGCGAGCCCCAGCAGCCGCGCCACCAGCACGCCCACCACGCCAAAGCCCATATAGGTCGCCGTGGCCGCGATCCCCCGTGGCGCGAGCCGCGAGACGCCGCCGACCCCGTGCCCCGAGGTGCAGCCATTGGCCAGCCGCGAGCCGAACCCGACCAGCAGCCCGGCCACGACCAGGGCCGGCCAGCCGACCACCGGCGCGCTGCCATGCCCGGCGCCAAGCGCCACCAGCAACGCGGGCATGCCGACCAGCCCGAGAACGAACAACGCCCGTTCCAGCCACGGCGTCCCCCGCGCGCCGGGGTCGATGACGCCGGCGATCAGCCCGCTCGCGCCCATGATGCGGCCCATGCCCAGCAGGAACACGGCGGCGGCGAGGCCGATCAGCGCGCCTCCGATCAGGCCCAGGATCCAGTCAGTCGGCACGCGCGGTCCTCTCGAATGGCGGAAAGATGGGCCGAAGATATATTCGATTAACCGTATGTCAACGGCCCGCGCGCAAACGATCAGCGGCCCAGCATGATCCCCAGCACGACCGCCATCAGCCCCAGCATCGACGCGGCCAGCGCCCCCATGTTGATCGCGACGACCCGCTGCATGGTGTCGCGCATCGCGCCGTCATCCAGCGCCGAGCGCTTGGCGCGGGCCACCGCGACGATGCACCAGACGATCCCGGCCAGCCCCACGGCGGTCAGCACCGCGCCGCCCCAGATCAGCAGATCCCACACCGTCATCGCCCGTCCTCGTCCTGCCCGCGCCCGCCTGTGGATAGCGGCCTAGCGGCGATTGCGCCGCCCGGCAAGACGGCCTATTGCGGCCGCTCACGCATCAAGCACGCCCCGGGGGACATCCATGAGCGACGATCAGGCCTATGGCATCGCAGCCGGAGAGCTGCGCCAGTTCATCGAGCAGTTCGAGCAGCTCGACGCCGAAAAGAAGGACATCGCCGAGCGCCAGAAGGAGTTGATGGCCGAGGCCAAGGCCCGCGGCTATGACACCAAGGTGATGCGCAAGGTGATCGCGCTGCGCAAGCGCGACAAGGACGACGTCGCCGAGGAAGAGGCGATCCTCGAGATGTACAAGGCCGCGCTGGGGATGTGAGCCCCGGCGGGGGGCCCGGACGCAGGCCGCGAAACCGGTTGTTGGCGCGGCTGATGAGCCGGATGCGACGTGCCCGAGCGTGCGACGCGGATCGAGAGGCGGCGGTCGACGCCTACACGCTGCGGAGGTGATCCGCCCTCGCCTACGCTGGCGACGCTTGTCGCCCCCGCGTGATCGGCCCCGGCCGCTGCAACTATCCGTGAAACGCCAACATCCGCTCGCGCCCCGCGCCGACGCGCGCTCCGCGCAAAACTCAGGGCGCCAGGAACTCCACCCCCGGCAGCGCGGCGATCATCGCCACGTCTTCCTCGTAGGCGTCGGTCATCTCGTCGACCAGGTCCTGGGTCCAGCCGGGCAGGGGCACGGTTTCCGAAATCGCCTCGGGCCGGGCGTGGCGGCCCAGCACGGCGGCAAAGATCGACCGCCGGGCCTCGGTGGTCAGCCGGCCGGCATTGGTCAGCGCGTCGCGCAGTTCGGTCATGCCCTCGGGCGCCAGAAGATCGCCCAAGACCGCCAGCCCGGATTTCAGCGGCACGTCGGTCGGCATGGTGGCGATGCGGCGCACCGCCTCGGGCCAGATCAGCGGCGTGTCCTCGTAACACCAGACGATCACCCGGCGGCCCTGCATCGCCTCGACGATGCGCAGCATCGCCGGCCCCCAGCGCAACGATCGCGGGTCGATTCCGGCCATCACCCTGTCGTAGGGCTCGTTGATGCGCGAGATCAGGTGCGGCACCTGCAGGGCCGGGTTCTGGATCGCCAGCGAGACCTCGACCTCGGCCGAGGGGAACAGCCCGGCCACCGATCGCATCCTCGGGCCGGAGAAGGGAAACAGCCCCCCCGGACCGATGCAGCGCGGCGGCGTCCCGATCAGCGAGGCCTGGCTGATGACCATCCGGCGCACGTTGTCCGATTCCATCAGCGCGTCGTAGATCACCTCTTCCATCTCGGGCGGCGCGTCCCCGCCCTTGAGCGAGCTCAGCGATTCGTCCAGCACGCCCTTGTAGCGGCCCGGCGGCACCACCTCGACGCCATTGCCCAGCAGCCAGTCGCGGTTTTCCATCAGGGTGCGGATCATCCGCTCGGGCTCGGTGCCGTGAGTGCCGAAATGGATGGCGACCTGCATCGGTCTTCCCTTCGCTGATGACCGCCCGGGATCGCGCCGGGCGGGCGCCAAGGGGTGGCAGAATGACGAGGCGGGTCCGGTGGAACCACGCCCGGCAACTTAGCGGCGCCGCGTGGACAGTCAAACCGCTTTGCGCTAGCCCGGACGCGCACCCCGCAGGGACTTGCCGATGTCCGACGCCCAGACTGCCCCCGCCGCGCCGCGCCGCGCGATGCAGGACCTGCGCCACGGCGCGGGCCTTGCCTGGTCGGCCGGGGCGCTGGTCATCGCCGCGCTGGTGCTGGCGCCGGTGATTGCGGTCGCGGTCATGGCGCTGAACCCGACCGACAACATCTGGCCGCATCTGATCTCGACCACGCTGCCGCGCTATTTCTCGAACACGGTGATGCTGGCGGCGGGGACCGGGGCTCTGGCGGCGGCGACCGGGGCGGGGGCGGCCTGGCTGGTCACCATGTTCCAGTTCCCCGGCCGCCGGGCGTTGGAGTGGCTGCTGCTGCTGCCGCTGGCGGTGCCGGCCTATATCGGCGCCTATGCGATGGCCGATTTCCTGGACTATTCCGGCCCGGTGCAGACCTGGCTGCGGGCGGTGATGGGGTGGGAATCGGCCCGCGACTACTGGTTCCCGGACATCCGGTCGCTCGAGGCGGCGGTGACGGTGCTGGCGGCGTCGCTGTATCCCTATGTCTATCTGCTGGCGCGGGCGGCGTGGCTGGAACAGTCCGCCTCGGCCTACGAGGCCGCGCGCGCGCTGGGCACCGGCGGCTGGGGCCTGTTCCGCCGCGTCGGCCTGCCGCTGGCACGCCCGGCCATCGTCGCGGGCGCGGCCATCGCGATGATGGAGGCGGTGGCCGATTACGGCGTCGTCAGCTATTTCGGCGTCCAGACCCTGAACACCGGCATCTTCACGACCTGGCTCGAGGGCCAGAACGCCGGCGGCGCCGCCCAGATCGCGCTGGTCATCCTGGCCCTCGTCGCGGCGCTGATGCTGATGGAGCGGGCCGGCCGGCGCAGCGCCCGCTATCATCAAAGCGCCCGCCACCCCCGGCCCGTCACCCGCACCCGCCTGCGCGGCTGGCAAGGGTGGCTTGCGACGCTGGCCTGCGTGCTGCCCTTCGCGGTGGGGTTCGTGTTGCCGGTGGCGGTCATCGGGCAATATGCGCTGGCCTATCCGCAGGGCTGGTTCGGGCCGGGCCTGGGCCGCGCGCTGATCCACACCCTGACGCTGGGCGGAGGCGCCGCCGTCGTCACCGTGCTGGCGGCGATGTTCATGGTCTATGGCGTGCGCCTGACCGGGCTGCGCCTGCCGCGGCTGATGCTGCCGGTGACCACCATCGGCTATGCCGCGCCGGGGGCGGTGCTGGCCGTGGGGATCCTCTTCCCGCTGGCGGCGCTGGATCATCGCCTCGCAGACCTGGTGCTGCGGGTGACCGGCCACGACCCCGGCCTGGTCCTGACCGGCACCGGCTTTGCCATCGTCGTGGCCTATGTCGTGCGCTTCTTTGCCCTGGGGCAGGGGGCGCTGGATGCGGCCTTCACGCGCGTGCCGCCCTCGCTGCCGATGGCCGCGCAGTCGCTGGGCCGCGACGCGGGCGGGGTGCTGCGCGACCTGTATGTGCCGCTGATGAAGGGATCGGTCGCCTCGGCGCTGCTGCTGGTCTTCGTCGACTGCTCGAAGGAGCTGCCCGCGACCCTGCTTCTGCGCCCGTTCAACTATGAAACCCTGGCCACCCGCGTCCACGAGAAGGCCAGTCTTGAGGACCTGGGCAACGCCGCCCCCGCCGCGCTGCTGGTCATGGGGGTCGGGCTGGTAGCCGTTGCGCTGCTGGCGCGCACCAACCTGGGCCGCCCGGGCCGCGGCTAGCAGCGCGCTTGCGCGGGGGCTGTGGCGCGCGTATCTGAAGGCGCAGCGCCGGCTTAGCTCAGTGGTAGAGCGTCTGATTTGTAATCAGGGGGTCGGGGGTTCAAATCCCTCAGCCGGCACCATGCGATCCGAAAGTTGTGCAGCGGCGCCGGATCGGGGCGCTGCCCCGGACCCCGGGATATTTGGGACCGCCCGATCCAGAAGAGCCGCGCGGCCACGGCGAAGGTGTCAGGCCGCGGGGGCCGGCTGAGCCAGCGCCGTGTCGATCGCGGCGGTCAGGCGGGGGTCGTCGGCGGCGACGTCGGGGGCGAAGCGGGCGATCACCCTGCCGTCCCGGCCGATCAGGAATTTCTCGAAATTCCACTGCACCTCGGGGGCCGGGTTGACGGCAATGCCGTACCCCGCCAGCCGCTCGCGCCAGGGGCCGTCGCCCTCGGCTGTGGGAATGGCGCTGGTCAGGGCAGCGTAAAGCGGGTGCTTGCCCTCGCCCGCCACGCTGGTCTTGGCGGCCAAAGGAAAACTGACGTCATAGGTCGTGCGGCAGAAGTCGAGGATCTCGGCGTCGCTGCCCGGCTCTTGCTGCTTGAAGTCGTTGGCCGGCACGCCCAGCACCACCAGGCCGGCATCCTTGCGGGCGCGGTACAGCGCCTCGATGCCCTCATACTGCCCGGTCAGGCCGCATTTCGAAGCGACGTTGACCAGCAGCACGACCTTGCCGCGCCAGTCGGCCAGCGCCGCGGCCCGGCCGTCATTCATGGTCAGTTCGATATCGGCGAGATCGGTCATCGGCGAGACTCCGTCATGGTGATCCAGCCGCCGCCCAGCACCCGGGTCGAGCCGGCCTCGTAAAAGACGCAGGCCTGGCCGGGGCTGACGCCCTCTTCGGCCGCGGCCAGTTCGACCGTCGCCGTGGTCGGGCCGGTCGGGCGCAGGATCGCAGGGGCGGGGGGCCGTGTCGAGCGGATTCGCACCGTGATATCGCGTTCCCCGGCAGAGGCGAAGTCGCCGCCGCCAAGCCAGTTGACCTCGGCCACCGGGACCGTCCGCGTCGCCAGCGCCTCGCGCGGGCCGACAACCACGTGGCGCGAATCGGGGTCCAGCCGCACGACATGCAGCGGATCGCCCAGGCCTCCGATGCCCAGCCCGCGGCGCTGGCCAATCGTGTAGTGGATCACCCCGCGATGCCGGCCCAAGACGTTGCCTGCCAGATCGACGATGTCGCCGGGTTCCGCCGCGCCCGGCCGCAGCTTTTCGATTACCGCGGCATAGTTGCCCTCGGGGACGAAGCAGATGTCCTGACTGTCGGGCTTGTCGGCCACGACCAGCCCGTATTCGGCCGCGAGCGCCCGGGTCTCGGCCTTGCTGGCCAGACCGCCGAGCGGAAAGCGCAGGAAGTCCAGCTGCTCCTGGGTGGTCGAGAACAGGAAATAGCTCTGGTCGCGGGCCGGATCGGCCGCCATGTGCAGCTCGGCCCCCGCCGGGCCGTCGAGCCGGCGGATATAGTGCCCGGTCGCCATGCAGTCGGCGTCCAGCTCGCGCGCGGTCTGCAGCAGGTCGCGGAACTTGACCCGCTCGTTGCAGCGGATGCAGGGCACCGGGGTCGCGCCGGCCAGATAGGCGTCGGCGAATTCCTCGATCACCGATTCGCGGAAGCGGTTCTCGTAATCGAGGACATAATGCGGGATCCCGATGCGCTCGGCCACGCGGCGGGCGTCATGGATGTCCTGCCCGGCGCAGCAGGCGCCCTTCTTCTTCAGCGCCGCGCCGTGATCGTAGAGCTGCAGCGTGACGCCGACCACGTCATAGCCCTCGGCCTTCAGCATCGCCGCGACGACCGAGCTGTCCACGCCGCCCGACATGGCAACGACCACGCGGGTTTCGGCTGCGGTGCGGGCGAAGCCCAGCGAATTGAGGGTTGGCGCCGCGGGGCGCGGATCATGCAGGGTCACGGGCGAGGGTCCAGAAACGAGACGCGCGGGGCGGTGGATCCGCCGGGCGCAGTGTCTGACGATATATCAAAAATGCTACGGTTTTCAACCGGCCCCCAGATTGGCGGTTCACCGCACCTTAAGGCCGCTGTGGCAGAACAGCCTGGCAAGACGCGACGAGGAATGCCCCATGTTTGTCCGCAAGACCCCCGGCCCCCGCACGGTCACGCTGCCCGACGGCAGCATCCTGACGATGGCCGACCTGCCCTCGGGCCAGGAAAGATGGGTCGCGCGGCGCAAGGCGGTGGTGGTCCGGGCGATCGAACATGGGCTGCTCAGCCGCGACGATGCGATCGAACGCTATGCCCTGACCGAAGAGGAACTGGTGGGCTGGATCGTCGCGGTGTCGCAGCACGGGACAGACGCGCTGAAGGTCAAGGCGATCCAGAAATTCCGCGCATAGATCAACCCAAGGTGGTTTTTGTCCTTGCGAGGTAACCGGAAATTAACCATTTGGCTGCATAGGTCGGGGGAGAAGGCGGAACGCAAGGGGACCAAGATGCGGATTTTGCTGGTTGAGGACGACGCGACGACGGCGCGCAGTATCGAACTGATGCTGAGCCACGCGAACTTCAATGTCTACCTCACCGACATGGGGGAAGAGGGAGTCGATCTCGCAAAGCTCTATGACTACGACCTGATCCTGCTGGATCTGGATCTGCCGGACATGAACGGGATGGAGGTTCTGCGCCAGATCCGCCTGTCGCGCATCGACACGCCGATCCTGATCCTGACCGGGTCGGACGATACCGAGGTCAAGCTGCGCGGCTTCGGCTTCGGCGCCGACGACTACATGACCAAGCCGTTCCACCGCGAGGAACTGATCGCCCGCATCCAGGCCATCATCCGCCGTTCCAAGGGCCACAGCCAGGCGGTGATCCGCACCGGCCGCATGGTGGTCAACATCGACGCCCGCTCGGTCGAGGTCGATGGCAAGGCGGTGAACCTCACCGGCAAGGAATACCAGATCCTGGAGCTGCTGAGCCTGCGCAAGGGCACCACGCTGACCAAGGAAATGTTCCTGAACCACCTGTATGGCGGCATGGACGAACCCGAACTCAAGATCATCGACGTGTTCATCTGCAAGCTGCGCAAGAAGCTCTCCGAGGCGCTGGCGGGCGACAATCACATCGAGACCGTCTGGGGCCGCGGCTATGTGCTGCGCGACCCGCAGGAATCGTTGCAGGCCGAACGGCTGGCCATCGGCGCCTGAGCGGCACGTCGGCCGTCACCCCGCCACGGGTCGCCGGGGGCAGCCGTCGTTTGCCGGTGCGGGGGGCGGGCGTCGGGTCGCGGCGCGGCAGACGCGACCGGGGCTGCGCCAGGATCGTGTCGGGGCGCTGACAAGCCGGGCGCGAGTGGCTGCGCCCGGCGTCGCAGGAACGGCGGGTCGCGTCACGACGGGTCTGCGCTGAAATCGCGTCGCTTGCCGGGGATCACGCGTGAAGCCCCTGGCTCTGGTCTGCGGGTGGCCGATGCCTTATCTGCAGGCGGACAGCCACAGGAGGTCGGCGTGCAGTTTTACGAATACACCGTGATCCCGGCGCCCGCGCGCGGCGAGAAGGTCCGCGGCGCCCGCACCGGGGCCGAGCGCTTCAGCTATGCGCTGCTGACCGAGATGAACCGGATGGCGGCGAATGGCTGGGAATATGTCCGCGCCGAGACGCTGCCCTGCGAGGAACGCAGCGGCCTGACCAGCCGGACCACCGTCTATCACAACGTGCTGGTGTTCCGCCGCGCGATCACCCCGGCCCCAGCCCAGCACAGGCCTTTTACGGCATCTCACGACGCGCCGCCGGCTGCGAGGCCCGCGTCGGCCGCCGCCGCGCCGCGACCGAGCGGTGCTGCGGGAGTCCCGACCGCCGGAGCGAACGCAAATGCGACGGAGGCTGCACGCGGCGCGCCGGTGGCCGCTGTTGTCCCCGCTTCGCCGGGACCGACGGCAGGAGCAGGTGCCGCTGCGGAAGGGACGAACCACGCCGGCGTGGCGTCCCCGGCCGGGGGGCAGGGTGCACAACCGTTGCGCGCCTCGTCTGCGCCGTCCGAGCCCATGGCGCCGCCCGCCGAGGATTGGCCCGACGGCGCCGAGGATGACGCGGCCCACGCCGCGGCGCAGCAGGCCGCTCGGGTCGACGATTACGACGAGCCGGGCTTCGATCCCCAATCCGCCGGCGCGACCGCCCCCCCCGCCTTCACCCGCCGCCCGCCACTGTCCGCCGCGCGTGACGACGAGCCGCGCGGCGTCTTCTCGGGCGCAATGCCAGGCAGCCGGCTGGGTCCCGCCGAACGGTGACGCGACGCCGTTGAGACAATGCCGGGGTGCTGGCGGTGGCACGGGGAGCGTCGTTTTGCAGGCGCCGGTGGTGTTCCCGGTCCCTCGGGGGCGACGGGGCGCGGCCGAAAGGCTTCCCCGGTGCGGCGGTGCTGTGCATGCCGGCGCTGGCGGCGGGCTGAGGGTGGGGCGCCACCTCGTCCCGGGCGCCGCTCCCCCTTCTGCGCCACTTGGCTGCAAAGCGGGCTGGAGTTCCTCACACACGCGTCCCCGCCGGCGGCCGACCACGCAGATCCGGGCGGCGACCGGAAGGCGTCCTCGGCGCCTCGGCGCCGCTCGTGCGGGCGCTGGCGGCTGGACCGGGGTTGGACACCGCTGCATCCCTCGCGCTCGTCCGACTGCACCCCACCCGCTCACCCCACTCCGCGCCCGCGACCCGCGAGGCAGAGATTCCGTCATGAGGCGCGCGCCGAACGATCAGCGCAGTCGCCCGGCGTCCCGCGCTGCGGCGAGAGCGGGCGCACGGTCCTGCGGCGCGGGTCACGCGAGGTCTGGCGGGCACGACGCAGGCAGGTCCTGCCATGCCCCCCGATCCACCCTGCGCTCCTCGACCCGATCGGGCAGGAATTGCTGTCGTCAGCAACCACCCGGCGGTTACACCGGCCGATCGGGTCCCGCCGCGGCAAGAACCGTGCCCACGGCATTGCCGCGACCTGCGTGCCGGCGCGCTGGCGTTTGAACGCGGGCGGATAACCCCTCGCTGACGTATCTCTGCCCCCTCACGCGTGCGCGCCGGAGGTATCCGGACGTTAGTGCCCACTGGGCGGTCAAGGCGCTTAGCTCCCCGCCCCCAGCGGGGCTGCGCGCCGTGTCAGATCATCCCATCCACGGCAGCCCGCCATGGTCCGGTGGACCGCGATGGTGGGGCCCGACCGGGAAACCGCCGTAACCCCCGCCAAGCCCCCCGCTCACCAATGCGGCGGCCGCTGGTCGGCCAGCGGGATCTCTCCGTCCGCCGCCTCGCGGGTGGCCTCGCGCTCCATCAGCAGGCCCACGTGGCGGCCCAGCCGCCGGATCTCGGCGTCCTGCCGCGCGACCACGTCGGACAGGTCGTCCATCATGCGCTGCAAATGCGCCATGCGTTCTTCCAGCGCCTGCAACTTGTCCATCCCCGTCCCTTCCGCTAAGCGATCCCGGCATTTCACGGATAGACCGATGGCCAAGGACTTGAAACCCCGCCGCCCCAGGGCCGAGACGCCCAAGGGCTTCCGCGACTATTTCGGCGCTGAGGTGACCGCGCGCCAGACGATGCTGGACCGCATCGCCCAAGTCTATCATCGCCACGGCTTCGACGCGCTGGAAACCTCGGGTGTCGAGACGGTCGAGGCGCTGGGCAGGTTCCTGCCCGACGTCGACCGGCCCAATGCCGGCGTCTTCGCCTGGCAGGAGGAAGCGGTGCCCGGCGGCGGCTCGGGCGACTGGCTGGCGCTGCGCTATGACCTGACCGCGCCCCTGGCGCGGGTGGCGGCGCAGTATCGCAACGATTTGCCTTCGCCCTACCGGCGCTACGCGATGGGGCCGGTCTGGCGCAACGAAAAGCCGGGGCCGGGGCGGTTTCGCCAGTTCTATCAATGCGATGCGGACACGGTCGGCGCGGCTTCGGTTGCCGCGGATGCCGAGATCATCGCCATGCTGGCCGATGCGCTCGAGGCCGCCGGGATCGAGCGTGGCGACTACCTGGTGCGCGTCAACAACCGCAAGGTGCTGAACGGCGTGCTCGAGGCCGCGCGGGTGGCCGAGGCTCAGGCCGCCGACGTGCTGCGCCAGGTCGACAAGTTCGACAAGTTCGGCGAGGCCGGCGTGCGCCAGCTGCTGACCACGGGCCGCACCGACGACAGCGGCGCGGTGATCGCGGGCGTGGGGCTCGCCGACGACCAGGTGGGGCCGGTGCTGGCCTTCCTGACCTCGAAAGGGGCGGACAACGCCGCCACCCTGGCCAATCTGGGCGCGGCCGTGGGGGGCTCGAGCCTTGGTGCCGAGGGGATCGACGAACTGTCCCAGATCGCCGGGATGCTGGCCGCGATGGGCTATGGCCCCGACCGCGTGGTCGTCGACCCGTCGGTCGTGCGCGGCCTCGGCTATTACACAGGCCCGGTCTTCGAGGCCGAGCTGACCTTTGAAATCCTTGATGAAAAGGGCCGCAAGCGCCAGTTCGGCAGCGTCGCTGGGGGCGGGCGCTATGACGACCTGGTGGAACGCTTCACCGGACAGAAGGTGCCGGCCACGGGCGTGTCGATCGGCGTCGACCGCCTGCTGGCCGCGCTGCGCGAAAAGGGAGTGGCCGGGGCCGAGGCGCAGGGCCCGGTGGTCGTCACCGTCATGGACCGCGACCGCATGGCCGATTACCACGCGATGGCGGCCGAGCTGCGCGCCGCCGGCATCCGCGCCGAGGTCTATCTCGGCAACCCGAAGAACTTCGGCAACCAGTTGAAATATGCCGACAAGCGCGGCGCTCCGGTGGCGATCATCCAGGGCGCGGACGAGGCGGCGCGGGGCGTCCTGCAGGTCAAGGACCTCGTCCTCGGTGCCCGCATCGCCACCCAGGCGTCGGTCGAGGAATGGAAATCGCAGCCCGCGCAGGTCGAATGCCCGCGCGAGGCCCTGGTCGAGACGGTCACGGAAATCCTGTCGCGATGATCCCCCGGACGGCACAGCATGCGCACGGGCGCCGCATCCTCGACGCCTTCCTCGCCGCAGGCGCGGTCGAGGTCGCGCCCGACATCCTGCTGCCGGCCGAGACGCTGCTGGACCTGTATGGCGAGGACATCCGCGCCCGCGCCTATGTGACCACCGATCCGGTCCGCGGCGAGGTGATGCTGCGCCCCGATTTCACCGTCCCGGTGGTGCAGATGCATATGGCGGGCGGCGCCGAGCCCGCGCGCTACTGCTATCTGGGCGAGGTCTTTCGCAAGCAGGATCAGGGCGATACCCGCCCCGATCACCCGCGCGACAACGAATACCTGCAGGCGGGGTTCGAGCTGTTCAGCCGCGATCCCGACGCCGATGCCGAGCTGTTCGCGCTGTTCCACGGCATCCTCGCCCCGCTGAACCTGGACGCCACGATGGGCGACATGGACCTGCTGCTGGACGCGGTGGCGGGGCTGCCGCTGTCGGACGCGCGCCGCGCTGCGCTGGCCCATCACATCTGGCGGCCGGCGCGGTTCGAGCGGATGCTCGACCGGTTTTCCCACCCCGCCGCGCCACGCCAGTTTGCCGTCAACGGCGCCCCGTGGACCGGGCAGCGCTCGCGCGACGAGATGCACGCCCGCATCGCCCGGCTTCAGGCCGACGCGCACGAGCCGGTGCTGCCCACGATCTGGCGCGAGCGCCTGCACCGGCTGTTTTCCATCGCCGGTCCGGCGCCGGGGGCACTGGACGAGCTGAGTGTGCTGGCCGAGCACATGCCCGCGATCGCCGAGGCGGTGGACCGGCTGGCGGCGCGCATCGCCGCCATCGCCGCCCGCGGCATCGACCCTGCCCGGGTCCGCTTCGACGCCAGCCACGGGCGGCGGACGATGGAGTATTACGACGGGATGACGTTCTCCTTCATCTCCGCCGCGAACCCCGACTGGCCGCCGGTCGCCTCGGGCGGGCGCTATGACGCGCTGACCGCGGTGCTGGGGCAGGGCGCGGGTGGGGGGCAAGGTCGCGCGATCCCCGCCGTCGGCGGGATCATCCGCCCGGGACTGGTGGCGGCGCTATGCTGAAGCTCGGGGTGCCTTCCAAGGGCCGGCTGATGGACCAGACCTTCGCCTGGTTCGCCGCGCATGGCGTGACGCTGGCCCGCAGCGGGTCGGACCGCGAATATGCCGGCACCGTCGCGGGCGCCGAGGGCGTCCAGCTGGTGCTGCTGTCGGCTGCGGAAATCCCGCGCGAGCTGGCCGCGGGGCGCATCCAGCTGGGCGTGACCGGGTCCGACCTGGTGCGCGAAAAGCTCGCCGGCTGGCGCTCGGACGTGGTCGAGATCGCGCCGATGGGCTTCGGCCACGCCGACCTCGTGCTGGCCGTGCCCGCCTGCTGGCGCGACTGCGAGACGCTGGACGACTTTGCCGTCATCGCCCGCGATTTTCGCGCCGCGCACGGGATGCGGCTGCGCATCGCCACGAAATACCACCGGCTGGTCCGCGCCTTCCTGTCCGCCCATGAGGTCGCCGACTATCAGCTGGTCGACAGCCAGGGCGCGACCGAGGGCACCGTCGCCAATCTGACCGCCGAGGCGATCGCCGACATCACCTCGTCGGGCGAGACGCTGCGCGCCAACCATCTGAAGATCCTGCCCGATGCGCTGATCCACGCCAGCCAGGCGACCCTGTTCGCCGCACGGGCGGTTGCCGACCAGCCCGATCTGCGCGGCTTTCTGACCCGGCTCGGGGTCTGACACGACCCGGGCCAGGCGGCCGACCCCGCGCCTGTCGCTGCGCTTTCCGACAGCCGGGCTCAGGCGGCAAAGCGATAGCCCAGCCGGGTCTCGGTGTCGTGGTCCAGCGCGCGTTGCACGAACGCGCGGTCGGCGTCGCTGAAGACCGGCGTGGCGTCGCGTCGCGGGCCCTCGATGGTGCGGGTCGTCATCTCGCCCAGCTGCGTGTCGGGCAAGGCGAGGGCGCCCGGGTTGCGCTCGATCGCAAACAGCGCGCACAGGCGATCCAGAACCGCGTCCGGGCGTGCCGTGACATCTTCGTGGCGGATGAGCGCGACATTGCAGCCGCGTTCCAGAATTCCCAAAAAACGCCGCGTTCGTGAGATTGCGCAGATCGACCGGGTTGGCGGGCATCTTTCCCGTGATCGGATGGCGGTCGCGCTGCACCGGCAGCCTGAAGGACTTGCGCGCCCCGATCGCGCTCATTGCGATGGGCATATCCAGAATGGTGCGCCACGGCGACCTGAGAAATTCGGAAAACGTGCCGTCGGTATCTTCGGCCGGCGTCTCCCCGATCCGAAACCTTGCGGGTGGAAAAACAGATGCACGGAATTCTGTCAACGCATCGGGCAGCCGGGGAAATGCGCAAAAACTGTCACATTTGCGACCGCGCGGGGAATCGTGTGTCGATCCGCAAGACGCACGTTACGCAAGGTCTGAATGGTCTGCCTGAACGTCGGGCAAACCGGGAAATGACCGGGCATCGTCATCAGTCGTCAATCGGCCTGACTTCGACGCGCCGGCCGCAAGGCGGGGGGCTCGCCGCAGACCGACCCTTACAACCCCACCAGAGCCGTTGCGAAGTCCCGCGCGTCGAAGGCATCCAGGTCGTCGATCTGCTCGCCCACCCCGATGGCGTGGATCGGCAGGCCGAAGCGGTCGGCCAGCGCCACCAGCACCCCGCCCCGCGCGGTGCCGTCCAGCTTGGTCATCACCAGCCCCGACACATCCGCCAGCTTGCGGAACGTGTCGACCTGGGACAGCGCGTTCTGGCCGGTGGTCGCATCCAGCACCAGCAGCGTGTTGTGCGGGGCCGAGGGGTCCTTCTTGCGGATCACGCGGACGATCTTGGCCAGTTCCTCCATCAGGTCGGCGCGGTTCTGCAACCGCCCCGCCGTGTCGATCAGCAGCAGGTCGGCGCCCTCGGCCTCGGCCCGGGTCATCGCCTCGAAGGCGAGGCTGGCGGGGTCGGACCCCTGCGGCGCGACCATCACTGGCACGCCGGCGCGCTGGCCCCAGACCTGCAGCTGTTCGACCGCCGCGGCGCGGAAGGTGTCGCCGGCGGCGATCACCACCGACTTGCCGGCGGTGCGGAACTGGCTGGCCAGCTTGCCGATGGTGGTAGTCTTTCCCGACCCGTTCACGCCGACGACCAGCACCACTTGCGGCTTCTTGGGATACAGCGGCAGCGGCCGGGCGACGGGGGTCATGATCCGCGTCACCTCGTCGGCCAACGCCTGCTTCAGCTCGGTGGCGCTGATCCGGCGACCCATCCGGCCTTCGGCGATGTTGGCCGTCACGCGCAGCGCGGTGTCAGTGCCCATGTCGGCCGCGATCAGCATGTCCTCGAGGTCTTCCAGCATCGCGTCGTCCAGCTCGCGCCGCGGCTCGGCGGGGGCGGCAGAGCCGAAGATGCGCCCCATGAACCCGGGCCTTTCCGCCGCCGGCTCGGCCGTCGGCCGAGGGGCAGGCGCCGCCGGGGCAGGCACCGAGGGGGCCGGTTGAACCGGCGCCGGACCGGCTTCGCTGACGATCTCGTCCAGCCCGCTCCCGATCTTCGAGGACGATTTGCTCAGCCGCTCGCGCAGCTTGGAAAAGAACGACATCAGCAATCCCCTCGCGGTTTCCGCCTAACTAGGCAGTCCGCGCCGAAAGGAAAACCCCGCCGCGTCCGGGCCTTCTTCTTTGCCCAAATATCCTGGGGGGTGAGGGGGCAAAGCCCCCAAACTGAAACGGGCGGCGCCCCGCGCCGCCCGCCGCTGTTCCTGCAACGCCCGATCAGGCCTTGCCGAGATAGATGTCCACCAGCTTGCCCAGCATCGCCAGCGCATCCTCGCGCGAGCGCTGGAAGCTGTTGCGCCCGATGATCGAGCCGTTGCCGCCGCCGTCGCGGATAGCGATCGCATCCTCGTAGACCGCGTCCGACCCCTTGGCCGCACCGCCCGAGAACACCACGATCCGGCGCCCGCCGAAGGCCGCCTGCATGCAGTGTTCGACCCGCTTGGCCTGGGTCGAGATGTCGATCCCCTGGTCCTCATAGACCTTCTTGGCGTCCTTGTTTTCCAGGTGGTCGGTGGACAGCTTGATCTTGATGATATGGGCGCCCAGCAGCGCCGCGATCTGCGCCGCATAGGCGGCGATGTCGATGGCGGTCTCGCCGTCCTTGCTGATCGCCTCGCCGCGCGGATAGGACCAGATCACCGTCGGGATGCCGACCGAGGCCGCCTCGGCGCGCATCTCGGAGATCTCCTCGAACATGTCCAGCGCCATGTCCGAACCCGGATAGATGGTGAAGCCGATGGCCGCGCAGCCCAGCCGCAGCGCGTCCTGCACGGTCGCGGTCACCGCCTGGTTCTTGCCGGCGGTGTCCGACATCAGCGAGTTCGCCGAGTTGCACTTGAGGATCGTGGGGATCTGGCCGGCGAAGCTGTCGGCGCCGGCCTCGATCATGCCCAGCGGCGCGGCGTAGGCGTTCAGCCCGGCGTCGATGGCCAGCTGATAGTGGTAATGGGGGTCATAGCCCAGCGGGTTCTTGGCGAAGGACCGTGCCGGGCCATGCTCGAACCCCTGGTCCACGGGCAGGATGATCATCTTGCCGGTGCCGGCCAGCTTTCCGGTCATCAGCATCCGGGCCAGATTGCCTTTCACGCCGGGGTTCTCGCCCTCGTAATTGGCGAGGATTTTCTTGACGGTGTCGGTCATCTGCATCGGACGGCTCCTGGTCATGGTCGGATGGCGACCCCTTAACAGACCGTCCGCCGAACGGAAGAGCGGTTGCGCTAACGGCGCCGCCGGGGTGCCGCGGGGCGGAAAGCTGCGCGGGCGCCGCCGTGACGGGGCGCCGGCGCACCCACGCCTCAGCGGATCGGGTTGCGATAGAACACCCGCCGGACCGAGCCGGTCTTCGACCGCATCAGGATCGTCTCGGTCTCGATGAAGCCCGGTTCGCGACGCAGCCCCTGCACGATCGAGCCGTTGGTGACCCCGGTGGCCGAGAAGATCACGTCCGCCGTCACCATCTCGTCGCGCGAATAGATGCGGTTCAGGTCGGTGATGCCGGCCTTGGCGGCGCGGCCGCGTTCGTCGTCGTTGCGAAACAGCAGCCGGCCCCAGATCTGCCCGCCCATGCATTTCAGCGCCGAGGCCGCCAGCACCCCCTCGGGCGCGCCGCCCGAGCCCATGTACATGTCGATCCCGGTCTTGTCCGGCTCGGCCACGTGCATGACGCCGGCCACGTCGCCATCGGTGATCAGACGGATCGCGGCGCCGGTGGCGCGGACCTCGGCAATCATGTCCTCGTGCCGCGGGCGTTCGAGGATGCACACGGTGATATCCTCGGGCTTCACCCCGCCGGCCTTGGCCAGCGCGTGCACCCGCTCGGCCGGGGTCATGTCCAGCGACACCACGTCCTTGTCATATCCCGGCCCCACGGCCAGCTTGTCCATATAGACGTCGGGCGCGTGCAGCAGCGTGCCGCGCGGCGCCATCGCGATCACGGTCAGCGCGTTCGGCATGTCCTTGGCGGTCAGCGTCGTGCCTTCCAGCGGGTCCAGCGCGATGTCGACCTCGGGGCCCTCGCCCGAGCCCACCTCTTCGCCGATATACAGCATCGGTGCCTCGTCGCGCTCGCCCTCGCCGATGACCACCACGCCCTTGATGTCCAGCAGGTTCAGCTGTTCGCGCATGGCGTTGACCGCGGCCTGGTCGGCCGCCTTTTCGTCGCCGCGGCCGATCAGCCGGGCCGACGCGTGGGCGGCGGCCTCGCTGACGCGGGCGAGGCCCAGCGAAAGCATCCGGTCGTTGAAATCCTTGGTGGCGGTCATGGCGATCCCTCGCGTTGCGCGGCATGTGGTTCGCGCGGTGATGGTTGCCGCGCTCTTAGTCTCCGCCCCGGGACGGGGCAAGACTGGGGGCGCTAACGCCGCGCCTGCATCGACGGGGTGCTTTGACAAGCTGCATTGACGGGGCGCTGGCTCGGCTGCAGGCTGGCGACCCCTCCCGCCGAAGGGCGGGTTGTGTAGTTTTTGTATGCTGATCGCCCGCGAAGGGGCTTGCCCCCGAGTGGGCGGTAAAGGGGGGGGCAGGGGGGGATTCATCCTCTGGAAACGTCCATCCGCTTTTCAAAACGAAACATCTCATCATTGTCCGTTTCCGCTCCTGCATCTTCGCCATGAAAATGCGGGTCAGGGTTCCCACCATGATAGTATTCGGTGATGCAGAAGCCGCAGACATTCACATAGAAATGGATGTTCCGTTTCTCGAAGCATGGCGTGTGTGTGATCCACAGCTTCGTTTCAGGATAAGCCTCTTCGATAGCCTTCCAGGCTTTTCGTCCAATCCCACGACCGAGCTTGTCTTTACGGATGTAGAGAAAGCCGAGGGAGTTGTGATGCGTTGACGGGTCAATCTCCAAGATTGCTCCTCCCACCCACTGCCCATCTTCCAGAATGCGATGAGCAATCGCATTTGGAGCAGACAGTGTTGAGGCCACATCTTCGTCAGAGGGGATCGGGCCTTCATCCAGTGATCCGAAGGTTTCAATGACTGCGATAGCGAAGGCATCCTGAAGTTCTGACCTGAAACGCGGATAGTCCGCTTCCGAGGCTAGATCCAGCGTTACGTTCCCAGCCATCATCATTAATCCTTTTGCAGATTTTTTCTTAATTATAGGTTATGTCGCGAGCATACTCTCGTGGCCACCACTGCGGTGTAGCCCCTCGTGCTCGTGAGGGGTGCTGCGCTGGCGCCCATGAACCACGGTCTCGCGATCCTGTCGGCGCTGGCCCATGGCGCGACGCTGGCGCTGTCCCTGCGCCTGCACCGGCGCGGCTCGGCCGACACATGGCTGCGCCAGCGCGTCAGCGCCTAAGCCAACGGTCCGCAGGCGCGGCTGTTCATGACCTATGGCCTCGTCGGGATCGTCGCGGCGGGCCTGTTGGCCGCGGCGATGGCGGGGCGCGGCCTTCCGCGGCTGGCAGTGGGCTGCCTCGCGGCGATGGCAGCGTTGCGGATCCGGGGTGTTCGCCTTGCGCACCGGGGATGGCACCGCGGCCCGAGCGGCGGAATCGCAGGTGCATCTGGCGCAGGCGGTGGTCACCTTCACGCTGGCCTGTCAGGCCGTCAGCAGCGGCACGCCGCGCGCGGGCGAACTGGTCCCGTCCCATGCGCCGCTTTTTCGCGGGCTGGCCTGGATCGCGGCGCTGTCGCTGGCCGGGGTGGTGGCGACCGGCGTCGTGCCGGCGTTGCCGCGCTGGTTCGGGCTGGCCGAGCCGCTGTTCTTGGGCGCGACGCTGGCGTGGTTCGCGCTGCTCGCCGCCGGGCTGGCCTCGGTCCCCTAGTCCGACGCCAGTTCCAGCGCCAGCGCGTGGATGCGGGGCACGATGTCGCCCAAGGTGCGGATCACCAGGCGGTGCCGCTCGACCCGCGACAGGTCGGCAAAGGCCTGCGCGCTCATCTTCACGCGGTAATGGGTCTGGCCTTCCGGGCGGGCGCCGGCATGGCCGGCGTGCAGGTGGCTTTCGTCGATGACTTCCAGCCAGGTCGGCGCCAGGGCTTCCAGTCGGTGGCGCATCTCGTCGGCGATCAATTGCGTCATGGTGGCCGCTCCCTCTTTCGCTCCGGTTGAAATGCCCTACACTTCCGGTCCCGAGTCGAAAAGCAGGCCTTTCATGACCAACAGCGATCCGTTCGGATTCGATATCTCGGCGGCCTCGGACAAGAAGCGCCGGGCCAAGGGGCGGCGCGGCATGTCCGGCGCCTTCGAAACCTCGACCCGTCGCTGCGACAAGGTGGGGTGCACCCAGCCGGGCCAGTACCGGGCGCCCAAGTCGCCCAAGCAGCTGGACGAGTATTACTGGTTCTGCAAGGACCACGTCCGCGAATACAACGCCAACTGGAACTATTTCCAGGGCCAGTCCGAGGCGGAATTCCAGGAATTCCTCGACAACGCCACGGTTTGGGAACGCCCGACCCGTCCCTTCGGCAGCGCCGCGCAGGAACAGGCCTGGGCGCGCCACGGGGTCAGCGATCCGCTGGAAATCCTCGGCGCCAACGGCACCAACCCCGAGGCGCGCGCCCGCGCCACCCGCAAGCTGCCCCCGACCGAGCGTCGCGCGCTCGAAATCCTCGACGCCAAGGACAGCTGGACCAAGGTGGAGATCCGCAAGCAATACAAGTCGCTGGTCAAGGACCTGCATCCCGACATGAACGGCGGAGACAGGTCCGACGAGGACCGGCTGCAAGAGGTCGTCTGGGCCTGGGACCAGATCAAGGACAGCCGCAGCTTCAAGGACTGACGGCCGGGAACCCCCTTCAAACACAAAAGGCCCGCCGGGATGGCGGGCCTTTCGCTTGTGTCGCGGCCGGTCACGGGGTGATCGTGACCTTCGCCATGTAATCGGGCTTGTCCACGGCGCCGTTCGCGGCCTGGTCGCCCTTCTTGATCGCGTTCAGCACGTCCCAGCCTTCGACCAGCTGGCCGACGACGGTGTACTGCCCGTCCAGGAAGCTCGCCGGCGCCAGGTCGATGAAGAACTGGCTGTTGGCGCTGTCCAGGCTTTGCGAGCGGGCCATGCCCACCGTACCGGCGCCGAAGGTGACGTCGCTCAACTCGGCGGCGAGGTCGGGCATGTCCGACCCGCCCATGCCGGCCTGCGCAGTGTCGCCGTCATGCTTGCCGTGCTGCACGTCGCCGGTCTGGGCCATGAAGCCGTCGATGACGCGGTGGAACACCACCCCGTCATAGGCGCCCGAGTTGGCCAGCGCGGTCAGCCGCTCGATATGCTTGGGCGCCTTGTCGGCGAACAGGTCCAGCACGATCTTGCCCTTGGGCTGGCCGGCGGCGTCGGCGACCTCGATCACCATGTTGGGGCCGGGGCCGTCGGTTGCCGAGGGCGCGGCGACCTGCGCCTGCGCGGCGGCGGCCGACAAGATGACGGCAGAGGAGATCAGGAACTTACGCATCGGCGGCCACCTTGACGGAAATCATGCGATCGGGGTTCGCCGGCGGCTCGCCGCGGGCGATCTTGTCAACGAACTCCATGCCCGAGATCACCCGCCCATAGACGGTGTACTGCCCGTTCAGGAAATCGTTGTCCTTGAAGTTGATGAAGAACTGGCTGTTGGCGCTGTTGGGGTTCTGCGACCGCGCCGCCCCCAGCGTGCCGCGGGCATGGGGCAGCTTGGAAAACTCGGCCGGCAGGTCAGGCAGGTCCGATCCGCCGGTGCCCGCGCGCCGCGCGTCGCCGCCCTCGCGGCCGTGTTCCACGTCGCCGGTCTGGGCCATGAAGCCCTCGATCACGCGGTGGAAGGCGACGCCGTCATACTTGCCGGCGCGGGCCAGCTCCTTCATCCGCGCGGCGTGTTTCGGCGCCACGTCGGGCAGCAGTTCGATGACCACCGGGCCGTCCTTCAGCTCGATGATGATCGTGTTTTCGGGATCCTTGATGTCGGCCATGAGGCTTCCTTCCGTTGGTTCGGGTGACGGTCTAGGCCGTCCGGGATGCAGCCGCAACGCGCGAACCGGCTGCCCGGGTCCGTGGCCGGCGCGGACCGAAGCCCGCTCACGGCGACCTAACCAAGAGTTGACGCGCCCGCCCGCTTGGCGGACAACGCGGCTCGTCATTGACCCACGTCGACCCGCAGGAGAACCGCCTTGGCCCGTTTCAATACCATCGACGACATGGACCTTGCCGGCAAGGTCGTGCTGACCCGCGTGGATGTGAACGTCCCGGTCGAAAACGGCCAGGTGACGGACGCGACCCGCATCGAAAAGATCGTGCCCACCGTCAAGGCGATCCAGGACAAGGGCGGCGTCCCGGTGCTGCTGGCCCATTTCGACCGGCCCAAGGGCAAGCGGGTCGATACGATGAGCCTGCGCCAGATCCTGCCGGCGCTGGAATCGGCGCTGGGGCAAAAGGTGCAGTTCGCCGACGAGGCGATCGGCGGCGACGCCAAGCGCGCCGTGGCGGGGCTGCAGCCGGGCGACGTGCTGCTGCTGGAAAACGCCCGCTTCTATCCGGGCGAGGAATCGAACGACGCCACCTTCGCTGCCTCGCTCGCGGCGCTGGGCCAGGCCTATGTGAACGACGCGTTTTCCGCCGCCCATCGCGCCCATGCCTCGACCGAGGGGCTGGGCCGGCTGATGCCCTCGGGCGCCGGCAAGCTGATGGAGGCGGAACTGAACGCGCTCGATTCGGCGCTGGGCGATCCCGACCGGCCGGTGGTGGCGGTGATCGGCGGGGCCAAGGTCTCGACCAAGCTGGACCTGCTGTCGAACCTGATCGAGAAGGTCGATCACCTGGTGATCGGCGGCGGCATGGCCAACACCTTCCTCGTCGCCAAGGGGATCGAGGTCGGCAAGTCGCTGGCCGAACGCGACATGGCCGACACCGCGCGCGAAATCCTGGACAAGGCGCAGTCCACCGGCTGCAGCATCCATCTGCCGGTCGATGTCGTCGTCGCCCGCGAATTCAAGGCCGGCGCCCCCAGCGAGGTGGTGCCGGCGAATGCCTGCCCGGCCGACGCAATGATCCTCGACGCCGGGCCCCAGACGGTGGCCGCGATTCGCGAGGTGTTCGCCGCCTGCCGCACGCTGATCTGGAACGGCCCGCTGGGCGCCTTCGAGATCGAGCCCTTCGATGCCGCCACCAACGCCGTCGCCCAGGCCGCGGCGCAGTTGACCCGTGAGGGCAAGCTGGTCTCGGTCGCCGGCGGCGGGGACACGGTCGCGGCGCTGAACAAGGCCGGGGTGGCCGACGATTTCAGCTTCATCTCGACCGCTGGCGGGGCGTTCCTGGAATGGATGGAGGGCAAGGACCTGCCCGGCGTCGCCGTGCTGGTCGCCGCCAAGCGCTGACGCCCGCCTGACGACAGCATGAAGGCGCGCCCGGGCGGCGCGCCTTTTCTGTTTCGCCGTCAGGCGAAGGCCTCAGTTGCTGGCGGGAGCCGTCGCGGGCGCAGTCGTGGCCGGCGCAGTCGTCGTCGCGGGAACGGTCGTCGTGCTGGTGCCCGCATCCCCCGTCGCCGGGGCCAGTTCGCCCTGCACGGGTTCGTCCCGGCCGCCGCCCCCGAAGACGATCAGCGCAACGCCGGCCAGAGCCAGCGCCGCAAGGATCGCGACGATGGCCGGCATGTGGCGGCGGGCGGCGCGCTCGGGGACGTTGTCGTTATGGGACATGGGGTGCTCCGGTGTTTGCAGGGCCCAACGCTGCGCGTCCGGCAGGGTTCCCGGATGCGCGGACCTGCGGACCCTGCCTCGGCGCACCCTGCCGTGACGCAGCCGCTTGCCCCCGCCCGCGCGCGGCGCGACAAGGCGGGCATGAGCGCCTTCCTCAACGTCCAATCCTCGCTGACCGGCCGCTACTGGAGCGGGCCGGACCCCGCCGAAGAGCGGCTCGCCGAAGGCCTCGCCCAGCAATCCGGCCTGCCGCTGCCGGTCGCCCGGGTGCTGGCCGGGCGCGGCGTGGCGGCCGAGGAATCGGCCGGGCACCTGGAGCCGCGGCTGCGCGACCTGCTGCCCGATCCGCTGACCCTGCGCGACATGGCCCCCGCGGCCGAACGGCTGGTCACGGCCGCGACGACCGGCCAGCGGATCGCGATCTTCGCCGATTACGACGTCGATGGCGGCGCCTCAGCCGCCCTGCTGCTGGGCTGGCTGCGGGCGCAAGGCCGCGACGCGACGCTGTATGTCCCCGACCGCATCGACGAGGGCTATGGCCCCAACGCCCCCGCGATCTCGGCCCTGGCCGACGACCACGACCTGATCGTCTGCGTGGATTGCGGCACGCTCAGCCACGAGGCGCTGGCCGCCGCCACCGGCCGCGCCGACGTCATCGTGCTGGACCACCACCAGGGCGGCGAGACGCTGCCCCCCGCGCTCGCGGTGGTGAACCCCAACCGGGCCGACGAGGACGGGGCGCTGGGCCATCTCTGCGCCGCGGGGGTGGTGTTCCTGACCCTCGTTCACGCCAACCGCGTCCTGCGCGGCCTGGGCCGGCCCGAGCCGGCGCTGATCCCGATGCTCGACTTGGTCGCGCTCGCGACGGTGGCCGACGTGGCGCCGCTGGTCGGCGTCAACCGCGCCTTCGTCCGCCAGGGGCTGGCGATCATGGCCCGGCGCGAGCGTCCGGGGCTGGTCGCGCTGGCCGACATCGCGCGGCTGGACGGCGCGCCCTCGGCCTTTCACCTGGGCTTCCTGCTGGGGCCGCGGATCAATGCCGGCGGCCGGGTCGGGCGCGCCGACCTGGGCGCGCTCTGCCTCAGCTGCGGGGACGGGCACGAGGCGGCGCGGCTGGCGGCGGAACTGGACCAGCTGAACCGCGACCGGCGCAGCATCGAGGCCGAGGTCCGCACCGAGGCGCTGGCCCAGGCCCAGTCGCGCGGCGATCCGGCGCTGGCCTGGGCCGCGGGCGAGAACTGGCATCCCGGCGTCGTCGGCATCGTCGCCGCGCGGCTGAAAGAGGCGACGGGTCTGCCCTCGGTCGTGATCGGCGTCGCGGGCGGGGTCGGCAAGGGGTCGGCCCGGTCGGTTCCCGGGGTCGATATCGGCCGCGCGATCCAGCGGCTCGCCGCCGAGGGGCTGATCGAGAAGGGCGGCGGCGCCGCGCTTTGCGCTGCCCGACCAGATCGTCGAGCAGGTCCAGACGATGGGTGACAGCCATCTGCGGCTGCGCCTGCGCAGCCCCGGCGCCCCGCCGCTGGATGCGGTCAGCTGGGGCGCCATGCACGGCCAGCTGGGCCCGGCGCTGCTGGGCCTCAAGGGGCGACGCTTCCACCTGGCCGGCCGGCTCGAGCTGTCGGTCTGGGGCGGCCGCCAGCGCATCCGCCTGCGTCTGGACGACGCCGCGCCGGCCGGCTGAGACGCCGGGCAGGAAAGATGCGCGGTCGCCGATTTTTCCCCTTGCGGGTCCACGCGGCATTGCCTAAACACCGCTCCACGCCGCGCGGCAGCCGCCGCAGGCGCCAATGGTGGCCCGTTCGTCTATCGGTTAGGACGTCAGGTTTTCAACCTGAAAAGAGGGGTTCGATTCCCCTACGGGCTGCCAGTTTCCTCTGAAACCAATGGGTTGATCCGCTGCCCCGCAGCTGACCGGTGGCGTTCGGCAGCGTCACTCGCAGCGCCGAGGGGCATGAGGGCCAGCGCCCTTTCGCGACAGGTCATCCCGAACGGCGGGACACCCGATCTGCCCGTGGCGCCAAGGGTCGTGCCAGCGGACCCCGGCACCGGCCCTCCTGCCCATCATGCCCGGCACCCGCCCCCTGATTTTCATCAAGATTTCACTTTACACCCCGTCCGATTCCGCCCAACGATATGTGGTAGAAGGCCCGTCCGCGGACCCCGCG
Organism: Paracoccus sphaerophysae; assembly: GCF_000763805.1. Classification (GTDB taxonomy): domain Bacteria; phylum Pseudomonadota; class Alphaproteobacteria; order Rhodobacterales; family Rhodobacteraceae; genus Paracoccus; species Paracoccus sphaerophysae. The sequence continues at coordinate 29,715 of NZ_JRKS01000006.1, forward strand.
GTCTAGTGGCACGAACCACAGGTTGGGGATAAACCCGGCCGCAGAGGCAAGGGCACAGGACAATGGCGCAGCTGGATCACTATATCCACAGCGAGGAAATCCATCCGATCGACATCGCGGAGACCGTCGCCACCCACCATGCGTGGGACTTCGACCGCCTCGCCGACGACCAGATCGCCATGACGGTCGAGGGCCAGTGGCGCAGCTACTCGCTGACGCTCGCCTGGTCCGCGCGCGAGGCGGTGCTGCGGCTGATCTGCACCTTCGACATGGACCCGCCCGCGGCGCGGATGCCGGCGCTCTACGAGGTGCTGAACCTCGCCAATGACGCGGTGTGGGACGGCGGCTTCACCTTCTGGGCGCCGCAGCGGCTGATGGTCTGGCGCTATGGGCTGGTGCTGGCGGGCGATCAGATCGCCGCGCCGGAACAGATCGACCACATGGTCCGCGCCGCGGTGGAAAGCTGCGAGCGGTTCTACCCGGCGTTCCAGCTGGCCTGCTGGGGCGACGCCGAGCCGCGCGCCGCGGTCGAGGTCGCGATGGCCGAGGCCTACGGCCGCGCCTGACGCCGCTCGGGCGGCCTTTTCCTGCCCATTCTGCCCCGCTGGCCCCTGGTCCGACTGGACAGTCGCCGGGCGATCGGGTCCCCTGCGCGGTAACGGGACAGGGGACACGGGGGACGCATGGATCTGGCGCATCTGAACGATCGGGGGCTGGTGCTCGTCGGCTGCGGCCGCATGGGCGGCGCGCTGCTGCGCGGCTGGCTGGGGCGCGGGCTGGCACCGGGGGCAGTCCACGTGATCGACCCCAACGCGCCGGGCTGGCTGGCGGCACGCGGGGTAAAGACCGACGGCCCGATGCCGACCGATCCGGCGGTGCTGGTGCTGGCGGTCAAGCCGCAGATGATGGGCGACGTGCTGCCGCAGCTGGTGGCGGCGGGGCAGGGCGGGACGCTGATCCTGTCGGTCGCTGCCGGCGTCACGCTCGGCACCTATCAGCGCGCCTTTCCCGGTGCCGCGATCGTGCGCGCGATGCCCAATACGCCGGCGGCGATCGGGCAGGGGATCAGCGCCATCGTCGGCAACGACCGCGCCGGCCCGGCCGAGATGGATCTCGCCGAAACCCTTATGGGCGCGGTAGGCCGCGTGGTGCGGCTGGAGGACGAAGCCCAGATGGACGCCGTCACCGCGGTCTCGGGCTCGGGTCCCGCCTATGTCTTTCACCTGATCGAGACGCTCGCCGCCGCCGGCGAGGCCGAGGGGCTGCCCGCGGCGCTGGCGCTGGATCTCGCGCGGGCGACCGTCGCGGGGGCGGGCGCGCTGGCGGTGGCCGAGGACGAAGACCCGGCCCGGCTGCGCGAGGCCGTCACCTCGCCCAACGGGACCACGGCAGCGGGGCTGGTCCATCTGATGGACGCCGAGACCGGCCTGCCGCCGCTGATCCGCCGCACCGTCGCTGCCGCTGCCGCCCGCGGGCGGGAGCTTGGCGCATGACCGACGCCCCGCAACATACCGCCCCCGCCCCGCAGATCGGCTGGGAGGATTTCGCCCGCGTCGACATCCGGGCCGGCACCATCACCCGCGCCGAACCCTTCCCCGAGGCGCGCAAGCCCGCGCTCCGCCTGTGGGTGGATTTCGGCCCCGGGATCGGCGAACGCCGCAGTTCGGCCCAGATCACCCGCCATTACGAACCCGCCGCGCTGGTCGGCCGGCAGGTGCTGGCGGTGGTCAACTTTCCGCCGCGCCAGATCGGCAAGGTCATGTCCGAGGTGCTGGTGCTGGGCCTGCCTGACGCCGACGGAGAGGTCGTGCTGATCGGCCCCGACAGCCCGGTCCCGAACGGAGGAAGGATGTTCTGATGCCGCCGCCTCGTCAGCCCCTGGCCCGCCTTCTCGTCACCCGCCGGATGACCGCCGCCGCCGAGGCCGCCATCAGCGCAGAATTCGACGCAACTTTCCGCGACTCGACCACCCCCCTGACCGAGGCCGAGGCGACCGCCGCCCTCGCCCATCATGACGCGATCATGCCGACCCTGGGCGATGGCTTCACCGCCGCGGCCTTTGCCGCGGCGCCGCCTCGGGCACGGGTGCTGGGCAATTTCGGCGCCGGCTTCAACCACATCGACCTGGCCGCCGCCGCCGAGGCCGGGGTCGTCGTCACCAACACGCCCGAGGTCGTCACCGACGCCACCGCCGACATCGCCCTGACCCTGATCCTGATGACCGCCCGCCGCGCCGGCGAGGGCGAGCGACTGGTCCGCGCCGGCCGCTGGAAGGGCTGGCACCCGACCCAGATGCTGGGAATGCACGTCACCGGCCGCACCGTCGGCATCATCGGCATGGGCCGCATCGGTCAGGCGATCGCGCGCCGCTGTCACGGCGGCTTTGCGATGCAGGTGCTGTTTCACAACCGCCGCGGGGTCGCGGGGCTGGGCTTCCCGGCCCGGCAGGTGCCCTTGCCCGAGCTGCTGGCATCGTCCGACATCGTCGTGCTGGCCGTGCCCGGCGGCGCCGAGACCCGGCATCTGATCAGGGCGGACCAGCTGGCCGCGATGCAGCCGCACGCGATCCTGATCAACATCGCCCGCGGCGACGTGGTGGACGAGGCGGCGCTGATCGCCGCCTTGGACGCGGGCCAGATCGCCGGCGCCGGGCTCGTCGTCTACGAGCGTGAACCGCTGGTGCCGGACACCCTTCGTGCGCGGGACGACGTCGTGCTGCTGCCCCATCTCGGGACTGCCGCCGAAGAGGTCCGGACCGCGATGGCCCTGCGGGCGCTGGAAAACCTACGCGCGGTCCGCGACGGCCGGGACCCGCCCGACCGCGTCGCCTGAGCGGAAATGAACCTGCGCCGGGAACCCGGCGCGGGGCCGTGCGTTTCCCTGCCACAACGCGCCAGCCTACAGGAGGATGCGACATGAACTGGGATATCATCCAGGGCAAGTGGGACCAGATCAAGGGCTCGGTAAAAGAGCATTGGGGCGATCTGACCGACGACGAAGTCACCCAGATCGCGGGCAACCGCGAAAAGTTGTCCGGCAAGCTGCAAGAGCGCTATGGCTGGACCAAGACCGAAGTCGACGAGAAGATGAACGACTTCTTCCGTCGTCACGTCTGATCGTCACGGCCGATTGCCTCTGGCAACGCCATGATCCAGACAAAGGGCGCCCCTCGCGGGCGCCCTTTTCCGTTGCGAGTTTCCGATGACCGAATTCCGACGCTTTGCCGTCTATGACCTCGGCCCGGCGCCGCTGGCAAGGTGGGGCGCGGCGTGGCTGGGCCGCGACGTCGTGGCGGGCCAGGATGTCGACCCGCTGGGCCCGGATGGCTGGACCCGCACCCCGCGGCGCTATGGGTTTCACGCGACGATCAAGGCGCCGTTCCGGCTCGCGGACGGGCTATCCGCCGCTGATCTGGGCGTCGCTCTGGACGATCTGTGCCGCGCGCTGGCGGCGGTGCAGATGCCGCGCCTGCGGCTGACGGAACAAGACGGGTTCCTCGCCCTCACCCCGCCGACCCAGCCGCCTTCAGTCACCGACCTCGCGGCGCAGGTCGTGGCAGCGCTCGACCGCTTCCGCGCGCCGCTGAACCCTGACGACATCGCCCGCCGCCAGCCCGACCGGCTGAGTGCGTTGGGGCGCGAAAACCTCATGCGCTGGGGCTATCCCCATGTCATGGGCGATTTCCGCTATCACATGACCCTGACCGGCGACCTGCCCCCCGCCGACCTTTCCGCCGCCCGCGCCGCGATCGAGCCGCAGCTGAACGGGCTTCTGCCCGATCCGCACCCGGTCGCCGCGCTGGCGCTGATGGGCGAGGATGCCGACGGGCGGTTCCATCTGATCCGGCGCTGCCCGCTCGCCCCGGTCAGGGCCGCGGCAACCGCGGGCGACGGGGATCCATCGTCGCCCAGTCCGGCCACCAGCCCATCCAGTCGATCGTCCCCAGCAGGATCACCGCGACGATGACGCCGACGACCAGGAACACCCGCCCCTCGGAGGGCGGGTTCCGGACCCAGCGGACGGCGCGCAGCAGCCACATCATGTTGTTCATCGCCTCATTCCTCTGCTAGACCGGGGCCGCCTGACGCCGAAGGATTGCCCGTGCCCAAACACGCCGAGACCCGCAACCTGCCCTGGTCGGCGCAGCAGATGTATGACCTCGTGGCCGATGTGGAAAGCTATCCGCAGTTCCTGCCCTGGAATACCGCCGCCCGCATCCGCGCCCGCCGCCCCGGCCCGGACGGGTCCGAGATCATCGACGCCGATCTGGTCATCAGCTTCAAGGTCTTCCGCGAACGCTTCGGCAGCCGGGTGACGCTGTTCCCCGCCGAAAAGCGCATCGAGACCGACTATCTGGACGGCCCCTTCAGCCACCTGCACAGCGGCTGGGAATTCGCCGACCGCCCCGAGGGCGGCTGCGAGGTGCGGTTCTTCGTCGATTTCGAGTTCCGCAACGCCATCCTGCGCAAGGTGATCGGCGTGGTGTTCGGCGAGGCGATGCACCGGATCGTCCGCGCCTTCGAGGACCGCGCCCGGGCGCTTTACGGGTCCGGCCGCGCGGCCGAGTCCCACAGCGCGTAATCCTCGGCCAGGGCCGCGCGCAGCCGCTCGGCGGTCGGCGCGGGCAGCGTCAGGTCGCCCGGCGGCGAGACGTTGACGCGGGGCAGCTCCAGCCGTGTGTCCAGCGCCTGTCCCAGGAACCGCACGGCGTGGTCCAGCTGCTCATAGCGAAACAGCAGGTCGGGCCCCGGATGCCCGGCGGCCGGGCGCAGGAACAGCGACTGCCGCCCCAGCGCGGCATAGGGCGGGCGCTTGCCCTCGGACAGGTAGTCCTCGACGAACCCCTCGAAGCTGATGCCGATGGTGCTGTTGGGCTTGCCCGCCTGCTGGGGGCGGGCGCGATAGCGATACCAGCTGCCCAGCCACGACACGGGTTCCCTGATCACCGCCATGACCCGAAACGGCGGGCCGGGGATAGTCTTCAGAAGCGGCAGGATCGAGTTCTGATACTGCCGCATCGTCAGGTGCTTGATCTCGGGCCGGGCGCGCAGCACGACCTGCGCACGGGGGGCCAGCACGTCCTCCAGCGCCGTCGTGCCGGTCTTGGGCACCGACAGCAGAACCAGACGGGGGGCGACGAAACCCAGCATGAGGGGCCTTTCCTGACTGGCGACGGGTATCCCCGCCCGCGCCGCGCTTGGCAAGTCCCGCCGGGCGTGGTTGATGGGGGCAGGAAAGGGCGCGCGGTGGACATCATCTTCGACCTTGGCAACGTGCTGATCGCGTGGGATCTGCATGCCGGTTTCGCCGACGACTTCGCGACCGAGGCGGAATTGCAGGCCTATCTCGACCGGGTGGGCTTCGCCGCCTGGAACCACCAGGCCGATGCCGGCCGCCCCTGGGCCGAGCTGATCGAGGACCTGTCGCGCCGTCACGGCGCCGATGCGGCGCCGGCGATCCACTACCCCGCCCGTCACCGGCTGACCATCGCCGAGCCCATCGAGGACACCTGGGCGCTGGTGGACCGGCTGGGCGCGCGCGGGCACCGGCTGTTCGCGCTGACCAACTGGTCGGCAGAAACCTTCGGCGACGCGCTGGCGCTGCATCCGCGGCTGGACGTGTTCGCCGATATCGTCGTGTCCGGGCGCGAGCGGGTCGCCAAGCCCGATCCGGCGATCTTCCGCATCCTGCTGGACCGCAACCGGCTGCGGGCTGCGGATTGCGTCTACGTCGACGACAACGCCGCCAATGTCGTGGCTGCCCGCGATCTGGCCATCGACGGCATCCGGTTCACCGACCCCGCGGCGCTGGAACGCGACCTGGCGATGCGCGGGCTTCTGTAAGGTGGACCTTGGCGCCCCCGCGTGGCACCTGTGGGGGCAGCCAGCAGGGGACCGCCAATGACCGCACGCGACCGCGTCTTCATCGCCATCGACGAGGCCAACGCCGCCGATCCGCGGCTCGAGGACGGCCAGCCAGCCGAGCTGCTGTATGGCCAGCGGATGACCGCCGAACAGCAGCATCTGCACCCCGACGCGACCGACCCCCTGGCCATTGCCTGCCGCGGCCAGCACATCGAACGCTGGATGCTGCCGCGCAGCGCCTATCCCGAGGGCCGCGAGGGGTATCTGACCTGGCGCCGCGACCAGGGCCGCCGCCATGCCGACCGCGTGATGGCGCTGATGCGCGACGCCGGCTATGCCGAGCCCGACATCGATGCCGCAGGACGGATGCTGCGCAAGGAGGGCATCAAGCGCGACCCGCAGGTGCAGGCGCTGGAGGATGTGGCCTGCTTTACCTTCATCCGCCACTACCTCGGTGATTTCGCCACCACCCAGGACCCCGACCAGCTGCTGCGGATCGTGCAGAAGACCGCGCGCAAGATGTCGTCCGCAGCGCGGGCGCGGGCGCTCGAGGAGTTCCCGATGCCCGACGCCTTCGCCGCGGCCTTCCGCGCCGAGGCGCCATGATGCCGCGCTGCGTTGGCTGCGACTGCGCCGAGCCTGCGCCGCAGGGCGCTCCGGACTTTGCGATCGTCGCCCACGGCCAGCCCGGCGATCCTGGCGCGCTGCAGCCCGAGATCGAGGCGCTGGCCGCCGCCGCCGCCGCGCTGCTGCCCGGCCGCCGCGTCCTCGGCGCGACGCTGGCCTGTCCCCGCAGCCTGGCCACGCTCAAGGGCGTCGGCGCCGTCTATCCGCTGTTCATGGCCGGCGGCTGGTTCGTCAATGCCGAGATGCCGCGCCGGCTGACCGCTGCGGGCGTTACCGGTTATAAGGTGCTTTCGCCGCTGGGCCTCGATCCCGCCCTGCCGCGGCTGGGGGGCCGGATCGCCGAGGATACCGCGCGGGCGGCCGGGCTGGACCCGGCCCGGACGACCCTGGTGGTGGCCGGGCACGGGTCGTCGAAATCTTCGGCCTCGGCCGACAGCACCCGCGCCTTTGCCGCGGCGCTGCCGCCAGGCTTTGCGCGCGTGGTGACCGGCTTCATCGAAGAGCTGCCCTACCTCAACGCCATCCAGCTGGATGGTCCCGCGATCTGCCTGCCCTTTTTCGCCACCAACGGAGAGCATACCAAAATCGATATACCGGAGGCGTGGACGGCGCTCGGGAGCCCCGGACCCATCGCGCCGCCGATCGGCACCACGCCCGACATTCCCGCGCTGATCGCCGCCAGCCTGCGCGCCGCCTGACCCGCAAGAAGAAAGGCCCCGGAGCTTCCTCCGGGGCCTCTCTCGTCCGATCTGCCGGGTGCCTTACATCCCTAGCGCGCGCGGCAGCCACAGCGAGATGGCCGGCACGTAGGTCACCAGCACCAAGAACACGAGCGCCGTCAGCAGCCACGGCAGCGCCGCCTTGCTGACCTCGGTCAGGCCCAGCTTCGAGATCGCCGAGCCGACATACAGGTTCAGGCCCACCGGCGGGGTGCAGAGCCCGATTTCCATGTTGACGACCAGCATGATCCCGAAATGCACCGGATCGACGCCCAGCTTCACCGCGACCGGGTAAAGGATCGGGGCCATGATGAGGACGATCGCCGACGGCTCCATCACCATGCCGATGAACAGCAGCATGACGTTGACCATGATCAGGAAGCCGATCTTGCCCAGCCCCAGGTCGACGATCCAGGCCGACAGCGCCTGCGGGATCTGCTCGGACGTCAGGATGAAGGCGAACATCACCGCGTTGGTGATGATGTAGAGCAGCATCGCCGACATCGCGGCCGAGCTGAGCAACACCCTGGGCACGTCGCGCAGACGGATGTCCTTGTAGACCCAGACGGCAATGACGAAGGCATAGACGGCGCTGACTGCCGCCGCCTCGGTCGGGGTGAACAGGCCGCCGTAGATACCGCCCATGATGATGACGATCAGCATCAGGCCCCAGACCGATTCCCGGAGCGCCTGCCAGCGCTCGCGGAAGCTGGCGCGCTGCATCCGCGGATAGCCGTTCTTCCACGCCCGATAGAAAGTCGTGAAACCCAGCATCGCGGCCAGCATCAGGCCCGGGATCACCCCGGCCATGAACAGCGCCCCGATCGAGGCCGACATCACCGTCTCGCCGTTCGGACCCGAGACGACCATCCCAGAGGTGGCGACCGAATACATGACCATCACGATCGAGGGCGGGATCAGGATGCCGAGGCCCCCCGCGGTGGCGATCGAGCCGACGCCGAACTGCGCCGGATAGCCCTGCCGCACCATCGCCGGGATAAGGATCGAGCCGACCGCCATCACCGTAGCCGGCGACGACCCCGAGATGGCGGCGAACAGCGCGCAGGCCAGCACCGCGGCCAAACCCATCCCGCCATACCAGTGCCCGACCATCGACGAGGCAAAGCGGATCATCCGCCGCGCCACACCCCCATGGGTCAGGAAGTTGCCCGCCAGGATGAAGAACGGGATCGCCATGATCTCGAACTTCTCGATGCCGGTGAACAGCTTCAGCGCGATGCTGTCCATCGGGATGTCGGTGAAGGCGAACAGGAAGCTGAACACCGTCAGGCCCAGCGCGATCGACACAGGCATCCCGGTGATCAGCAGCGCGGCCAGGATAAGGAAGATGACGATCGCGCTCATGCGTGGCCCCCCTTGGCGAGGTCCTGCGCCTCGTCCTCGATGCCGTCGACGGCTCCGTGGTCGTGATGGGCGACGAAACCGATGGTGATGTACAGGTAGAGCGCCTGGATGAAGCGGAAGCACATCAGCGCCGACCCCAGCGGCACGGCCAGGTAGATGATCCACATCGGCCATTCGAGGTCGGGCGAGGTCTGCCCACCCTGGCGCACGTGCCAGACGAAGTCGGTGCCGATCCAGACGAGGATCGCGGTGAAGATGATCCCGCCCGACATGGCGATGATCGTCATGATCCGGCGCGCCTGGCCCTCCAGCCGCTCGACCAGGATGTCGACGCCGACATGGATGCCGACCCGGACCCCGTAGGCGGCACCGAACTTGGCCATCCAGACGAACAGGTAGATGCACAGCTCCTGCGCCCAGACCAGGTTCAGCGACTTGAGCGTCATGAACGAGGACTTGGCGAAATCGGCCAGCCCCTCCATCTCGTGGCCGCGCGCCCAGCGCATCGTGCTGGCGGTGAAATCCAGCGAATAGCGCTGCGCCACCGACACGAAGATCAGCAGCGTCGCCGCGGCGATCAGCGTGGCGATCAGGATTTCTTCCAGCCTGTCGAGCAGTCTCATGACGGTCTCCTCCGCATCGCCCCGTTCCTCAGCATATCCCCGTCCCTTGTGCTTGTCGTTGCGTCGCGAAAGGGCCGGGCACGTCCGGCCCGGCCCGTCGCTGCCGCCGAGAGCGGCTTACTGGGCGGTGGCCGCCTCGATCGACTTGATGAGGTCGGCGCCGATGCGGTCGGCCATTTCCTCGCGCACCGGAGTCAGCGCCTCGACCCAGGCGGTCTTTTCCTCGGGGGTCAGCTCGTGGAATTCGGTCTTGCCGGCATCCTTCATCGCCTGCAGCGCCTTGTCGTTTTCTTCCTTGGCGATGCCGTTGCCGTATTCGGTCGCCTCGGCCACCGCCTTGTCCAGACTGGCGCGCACGTCCTCGGGCAGGCCGTCCCAGAACTTCTTGTTCACGATCAGCGCATAGCCCAGATAGCCGTGGTTCGACAGGGTGGCGTGTTTCTGCACCTCGTGCATCTTCTGGGTGTACATGTTCGAGGGCGGGTTTTCGGTCCCGTCCACGACGCCGGTCTGCAGCGCCTGGTAGACTTCCGAGAAGGCCATGACCTGCGGCACCGCGCCCAGCGCGTTCATCTGCGCTTCCAGCACCTTGGACGACTGGATGCGCATCTTGAGCCCGAGGAAGTCGTCGGGGGTGTGCAGCTTGGAGTTGGCCGACATGATCTTGAAGCCGTTGTCCCAGAAGGCCAGGCCCTTGATCCCCTTGTCTTCCAGCTTGGCCAGCATCCCCTTGCCGACCTCGCCGTCGGTCACCTTGCGCAGCTGGTCATAGCCGTCGAAGATGTAGGGCAGATCGAACGCCTCGAAATCGGAAATTCCGAGCGGGCCGAACTTGGCCAGAGACGGCGCCAGCATCTGGACCGCGCCCAACTGCAGCGCCTCGAGCTCTTCCTTGTCCTTGTAGAGCTGCGAGTTCGGATAGACTTCGACCTTGACCTTGCCCTCGGTGTATTTCTCGGCCAGCTCCTTGAACTTTTCGGCGGCCTTGCCCTTGGGCGTGTCCGGGGCCACGACATGGCTGAACTTGATGGTGACGTCCTGCGCAAGGGCAGGCACGGCCAGCGTGACGGCGACCAGCGCGGCAAGGCTGGTCCTGAGGATCGTGTTCATGTTTCGGATTCTCCCCGGTTGGAACGAACCGCAGCATAGGCGGCGCGCACGGGTCTGAAAAGCCGCGCTGCGCGGCCTGCGACACCGGCGCGGGGTCAGACCAGGGCGGTGATCTTGCGACGCCGCCAGACCAGCAGGTAATAGGCGCCCTGCGCCAGCATCATCGCCGCGAACGAGATGACATAGGCCCACCAGATGCCTTCCAGCCCGACAGTCCGCGACAGCAGGATCGCCAGCGGCAGCTCGACCAGCAGAACGCAGCCCATCGCGATCAGCATCGGCGGGATCACCGTGCCCGAGGACCGCATGATCCCCGAAAAGATCGTGCCGGCCCCGAACATCAGCGCCGACCAGCTGACGATGTGCAGCAGGTGCTGAGCCAGCTCGGCGACCTGCGGATCGGCCAGGAACGCCTGCACCACGAGGCGCGAGAACAGGTAGATCAGCGCCACCAGCGCGCCGGTCAGCACCAGGTTCATCATCTGCGCGGTGCGCAGCACGGCGTCCAGCCGGTCAGTCCGCCCGGCGCCGATCGCCTGGGCGCCATAGATCGAGGCGGCGATGGCGATCGAGAGGGCCGGAAACTGGGCATAGTTCTGCACCTGGCTGACCGCGCCATAGGCCGCCGTCGCCTCTGATCCGAAGCCGTTGATCAGTCCCACGATCACCAGCCCCGAGGCCGAGCCCACGACCAGCTGCGCCCCGGTCGGCAGGCCCAGCCGCAGCACCTGTTTCAGCAGCGCCCAGTCGGGCACCATCGCCCGCAGCAGCGCCGGGCCGGGCGCCAGCGGATGGTTGCGGCCGGCGAGCCACATGCCCAGCACGATCAGCCCGATGGTCTGGGCGATGCCCGTCGACCACGCGGCCGCGGACACGCCGAGGCCAAGCTGGGTGACCATCAGCAGCGTCAGGGCGGCGGCAAAGCCGGTGGCGACGGCCTGGATCACCAGCGGGCGGACCGAATCTCCGGTCCCGCGCAGCAGCGAGGCGGCGCAGATGAACAGGAACAGCACCGGCATGGTGACGAAGGCGGTGCGGGCATAGCTGACCGCGGGGCCCATCACGTCGGCAGGCGTGCCCATCAGCCGCAACAGCGCAGGCGCGGCGATGGCGCCGCCGATCCCGACCAGCAGCCCGATCCCCAGCGTGGCGCCCAGCGCCGTGCCGCCGATGCGGCGGACAAGATCGAGCTTTTGCGCGCCCCAGGCCTGCCCGACCAGCACGCTCGACCCGGCGGTGACGCCGATCACGAAGGCGATGAAGAAGAACGCGAGCGGCATGAAGGTCGCCATCGCCGCCAGCGCGCCGGTGCCCAGCATCCGTCCGACAACGATGCTGTTGATCGTCATCCCCAGCGATTGCAGGATGTTCTGGCCGATCAGCGGCAGCAGGAACATCAGGAAGCTGCGCCACAGCGGGCCGTCCTGGATCGAAGGGGGTCTGGCCATGTCGGATCCGCGTCTGCACGCCCCGCCGGCGCCGCCCCTTGGCCTAAGTCGCCCCGCGACCGCGTGCAACCCGCGTTTCCGCCCCCTCCCGGCAGGCGGCCACGGCGGCGGCGATGGCGGCGCGGGTCTCGGCCTCGGTCGGCGGGGCATAGCCCAAAGCGCGGGCCCGGGCCGAGGACATCAGCTTGGCGCGCATCCCCTCGGGCCGGGTCAGGTCGTGGGTGAAGCGCCCGTGCCAGCCCGCGGCCTCGGCGACCATGCGGTAATAGTCGTTGACCGAATGATCGACCTCGGCGCCGACATTCAGCACCGGCGGCAGCCGGTCGAGGCCGGGCAGGGCGGTCAGCACGAAGCGGGCGAGGTGGTCGGCGTCCAGGAACTCGCGCCGCGCGGTGCCGCTGCCCCAGATCTCGACTTCGTCCCCGCCGGCCGCTTGCGCCGCCACGACCTTGGCGATGGCCGCGGCCAGCAGATGCGAGGCTGCCGAGCCGAAATGATCGCCGGTGCCGAACAGGTTCGGCGGGATCAGCGTGCGATAGGCCAGCCCGTGCTGGCGGGACAGGTAGTCGCACAGCCGCGCGCCGGTGATCTTGGCCAGCGCATAGCCCTCGTTGGTGGGCTCGAGCGGGGCGGCGAGGACATCCTCCTCGACCAGCGGCTGGCGGTGATCGCGCGGATACATGCAGGACGAGCCGAGAAAGACCAGCCGCGGCACGCCGGCGGCAGCCGCCCCCGCGATCACCGCGTCGTTCATCCGCAGGTTGTGAAGCAGGAAGCCCGCCGGGTCGTCGATATTGGCCTGGATGCCGCCGACCCGCGCCGCGGCATGGATCACCGCGTCGACCGGGTTGGCCGCATACCAGCCCGCCACGGCGGCGCGGTCGGTCAGATCCAGATCGGCGCGCGACGGGGCGAGCAGAGCGACGCCCGGCGCGACGTCCGGAGCAAGCCGGCGGATCGCGCCGCCCAGCATCCCCGATCCTCCGGTCAGCAGGACCCGCATCAGGACCGCGCGTAGACGTCGTCGTAACGGATGATGTCGTCCTCGCCCAGATAGACGCCGGTCTGGACCTCGATCAGCACCATCGGCACCTTGCCGGGGTTTTCCATCCGGTGGACGGCGCCCAGCGGCACGTAGATCGACTGGTTCTCGGTCACCAGCGTCACCTTGTCGTCGACGGTCACTCGCGCCGTGCCACTGACCACGATCCAGTGTTCGGCCCGGTGGACATGGCTTTGCAGCGACAGCGCGGCGCCGGGATGGACGACGATGCGCTTGACCTGGAACCGCTCGCCCAGGACCAGCGTCTCGAACCAGCCCCAGGGGCGGTGGTCGCGCAGGAAGCTTTCCGCCTGCCGGATGCCGCGGGACTTCAGCGCGCTGACCGCCTGGCGGACGTCCTGGGCGCGGGTCATGTCGGCGACCAGCACGGCATCGCCGGTGGCCACGACCATCGTGTCCTTCAGCCCGATGCCCACCACCTGCATCCCCTCGTCGTCCGAGCGCAGCAGCACGTTGTCGCAGTCGATCGCGGTGGACCGGAGATCGGCCACCACCCCGCGCCAGGCGGGCTTGTCGACCTGCGCCTCGCGCCAGATCGCGTCCCAGCCGCCCAGGTCCGACCAGTGATCGGCAAAGCGCACGACCGACAGGTTGTCGGCCTTTTCCATCACCGCATAGTCGATCGACAGGTCGGGCAGCGCCTGCCACGGCTCGGCCGCAAGCCGGGTGAAGCCCAGATCGCGGGTGGCGCCGTCCAGCGCCGCCTCGACCGGGGGGATGAAGTCGGGGGCGTGGGTGCGGAACGCCTGAATTATGGTGCGGGCGGTGAACAGGAAGATGCCGGCGTTCCACAGGAACCGGCCGTCGCGCAGCATCGCCTCGGCGGTCGCGGCGTCGGGCTTTTCGACGAAGCGGCGCAGCGGCGCGGGGCCCGCACTGTCGTCCGACAGTTCGAGCCAGCCATAGCCGGTCTCGGGGCGGGTCGGTTGGATGCCGAAGGTGACGATCCGCCCGGCCTGCGCCAGCGGCACACCCTGATCGACGGCGCGGCCGAACGCCTCGTCATCCGGCACCACGTGGTCCGACGGCGCGACGAGGATCAGCGTGTCGGGATCGCTGCGCGCCAGATGCAGCGCCGCGGCCAGCACCGCGGGGGCGGTGTTGCGGGCGGCAGGCTCGATCAGGACGCCGGCCGGCGCGACGCCGATATCGGCCAGCTGCTCGGTCACGATAAAGCGGAAATCGGCCCCGGTCAGGATCAGCGGCGCGGCATAGCGCGCCCCCGACAGCCGCCTGGCCGAGGCCTGGAACAGCGATTCGTGGCCGACCAGCGGCGCGAACTGCTTGGGAAACGACTTGCGCGACACCGGCCACAGCCGCGTCCCCGACCCGCCGGAGAGCAGCACCGGAACCACGGGAGAGAGGGGGGCGGTCATTCCAGCACCCCGTAGGCGCGCCGCGCGAGGCGTTCGGTTTCCAGCAGCCGCAGGTCGGCGGCGACCATCTCGGAGACCAGCTCGGCAAAGCCGATCCGGGGCGACCAGCCCAGCTGCGCCCTCGCCTTGCTGGCGTCGCCGCGCAGCTCGGGCACCTCGGAGGGGCGGAAATAGACCGGGTCAATCTCGATCAGGCACCGGCCGGTCGCCGCGTCGACGGCGGTTTCCTCGACGCCGGAGCCGCGCCAGTCCAGGGTGATGCCGATCTGCGCGAAGGCGTGGTTGCAGAAATCGCGGACGCTGTGGGATCGGCCGGTCGCCAGCACGTAGTCGTCGGGCCGGTCCTGCTGCAGCATCAGCCACATCCCCTCGACATAATCCCGCGCGTGGCCCCAGTCGCGCAGCGCGTCGAGATTGCCCAGATACAGCCGGTCCTGCAGCCCCAGCGCGATGGCAGCGACGGCGCGGGTGATCTTGCGGGTCACGAAGGTTTCGCCGCGGATCGGGCTTTCGTGGTTGAACAGGATGCCGTTGGCCGCGAACATCCCGTAGGCCTCGCGGTAGTTCACGGTGATCCAGTAGGCGTAAAGCTTGGCCGCCGCATAGGGCGAGCGCGGGTGGAACGGCGTCGTTTCCGACTGCGGCGCGGGGCTGGTGCCGAACAGCTCGGAGCTTGAGGCCTGGTAGAAGCGGGTGGTCTCGGCCAGGCCCAGCAGGCGCATCGCCTCGAGCAGGCGCAGCGCGCCCAGGGCGTCGGCATTGGCGGTGTATTCCGGCATCTCGAAGCTGACCCGGACGTGGCTTTGCGCGGCGAGATTGTAGATCTCGTCCGGGCGCACCTCGGCCAGGGTGCGGATCAGCGCGGTGGCGTCGGTGGTGTCACCGTGATGCAGGTGGAAATCGCTGCCCGCGTGTTCATCGATCCGCAGGTGGTCGATGCGGCCGGTGTTGAAGCTGGACGAGCGGCGCTTGATGCCGTGGACGGCATAGCCGCGGGCCAGCAGGAACTCGGCCAGATAGGCGCCGTCCTGGCCGGTGATGCCGGTGATGAGGGCAGTCTTGGTCATCTGTGCTCAGCGATTGCGCGTCACGGTTTCGACCACCTCTGCCAGACGGGCGATCTGGGGCGCCAGCGGATAGTGGTGATTGCCGACGAAAAGCCCGTCGGTATCGACCCGCTCGGCCACCGGGACGGGGCCGGCGACGCTGTGGTCCAGCCTGGCAATCACCGGGTTGGCGAGGAAGTTGCCGGTCACGATCGGGCGCGATTCGATCCCGGCCGCACTCAACGCCGCGACCAGTTCCGCGCGGCGCCCGGCCAGCCGGCGCTTGAGCAGCATCGAGAAGCCGAACCACGACGAGGCGCCGTTTTCCTGCTGGATATCCAGGTCGGGATGGTCGGCGAAGGCCTTGACGAACAGCGCCGCGTTGTCGCGTCGCGCGGCGACGAAGCCGTCCAGCTTGGCCAGTTGGGTCTGCCCCAGCGCGCCCTCCATCTCGATCGGGCGCAGGTTGTAGCCGGGCAGCACGAAGCGGAACTGGCGCAGGAACGGGTCGGGGTCGCGAGGCAGGTGGGTGTCCTCGGGCAGGTCGCGGGTCCAGCCATGCGCGCGCAGGGACAGCATGGTGTCATAAAGCCGGCGGTCGTCGGTGACGACCATCCCGCCTTCCATCGTCGAGATATGGTGCGAGAAAAAGCTCGAGAACGTGCCGCACAGGCCGAAAGTGCCCGCCTGCCGCCCCGCCAGCGTGGCGCCCATCGATTCGCAGTTGTCCTCGACCAGGATCAGGCCGCGGTCGTCGCAGAGCGTGCGCAGCCGGTCCAGCGTTGCGGGGTTGCCCAGCAGGTTCACGACCAGGATCGCGCGGGTGCGCGGCGTGATCGCCGCCTCGGCCAGGGCCGGATCGAGGTTCAGCGTCCCCGCCTCGATATCGACGAAGCGCAGGCGCAACCCGAGCTGGCTGACCGGGAAATAGGTGGTGGACCAGCCGACGGTCGGCACGATCACCTCGTCGCCAGGTTTCAGCCCCAGGTCCGGGTGCCACAGGCAGGCCGCCAGCGCCAGCAGGTTGGCGGTCGATCCCGACGAGGTCATCACCGCGTGGCGGCTGCCGAAATGGGCGGCAAAGGCGTCCTCGTAGCGGCGGACCTCGGGGCCCATGGTGAAGCGGCCGCTGGCGATGACGCGATGGAGCGCGTCGATTTCATCCTGGTCCCAGGTCGATGAGGCGAGCGGATAGAACATCAGCCGGCACGCATTCGCAGGATAAGTCCGGACGCCGGCGAGACGCGGGCCGACGCGCCGCTTTGGACGGCGAAATCACGCACGGGTGCGGGGTTTCGATGGGAAGAATCGTGCGGGCCCGTCAGCAGGCCCATCCAGCCGGGAATGTCAGCCGCCCCAGTTGCGCAGCGGGCCGCAATCCATGTGCACGAAGTTCGAGCGCGAGTACTTGCCGACGCCACCCGCGCGACAGGACATGGCGGCCTTGTACATCTGCCCGACCGAGCGCGATTTCAGCCGCAGGTCGGCGGCCTTGCCCGACATGTGCAGCGAGTTGCGCGCCACCGCGCCGCTGCGCGATCGCAGCATGGCGTTGGTCTTGGGCGAGCGGTAGCCCGACAGCATCATGTAGGGTTCATTGGTCTGCAGCAGGCGGTGGCTGGCAGCGGCGATGTCGATGGTGCGCGGGTCGATGCCGATCACCTGTCCGGTGCGCCAGTCGCGCATGAAGATGTTGATCTCGTTCAGGGCGTCCCGGACGTATTTGCCTTCGACCCAGTAGACGGTGTCGATGCTTTCGCCGGTCCGGCCGGAATACATCCGGACCCGTCGATAGTCGCCAGCGCCACGGATGATCCCGAAGGCGTTCGCCATCACCGGGGCAGCCGCCACGGTCGTGGCAGCGAAGACGCCCAGAAGGCCGCGGCGCGAGAATTCGAAGGTCATGTTCAGATCCGCCTGTCCTGCGTTCTTATCTGTGCCGTTTACGGCTCGTCCGGTTTACCCCGGAATGCTTAACAATATGTCACCAAGCGAATGGATGCGGAACCGTGAGTTCCATTCAAGCGCGGAATCGTGCCATAGTAAGCGGAAAATTGCCGACACCCAATTCGCCGTTACCGCAAAGACGCAACATGAGGCGGGAATGCCACGCAAAGTGTTAATTTGTCGCACCTCTGCTTGCGCGTCGCTACGGGTGCCCGACATAGGGCGGATGGTGTGCCAAAGACAGCCGGCCGCACGGCCCCTTCCTCCGATTCGCCGCCGGGCGCGGCTTTGGGCCGCCCTGGTCGCGCTGACGGTGATGCCGCAGCTGGCGCTGGCCGATGCCCCCGCGCCGCGGCTCGACTTCACGGCTGACGAAATGCAGCTGGCTCTGGCGGTGTCGGGCGATGCGGGGCTCGCGGCCTGGTATGGCAAGACGGGCCTCGCGCCGCTGTTCACGGCGCCGGACGGCGCGCGGCTGCGCTCGGCGCTGGTCCTCGCGATGGGGACCGCGCGCAGCCACGGCCTGCCGGACGTCTATGACGACGCCGCGCTGGCCGCCATGGACGGCCAGACCGGCCCTGCGGCCGAGGCCGCCTTTGCCCGGGGCTTTTCCCGCTGGACCCACGATGTCGGCGGCGGGATCCTGACCCCGCGCAGCGTCGATCCGGGGATCCGCCGCGACGTGCCGCGGGTTGCGACCGAAACACTGCTGGCGCGGTTTGCCGCGGCTAACGATCCCGCGGCGATGCTCGACACGGTGCCGCCGCAGTCCCGCGATTACCGCCGCCTGCGCGAGGCGCTCGCGGCCGAGATCGGGCCGGGCGTCGGGGCCGACGTGCCGCTGGTGCCGGAGGGGAACTGGCGCGAGGGGATGCAGGATCGGGGCGTCTCGGCGCTGCGCACCCGGCTGGCCGCGATGGGCTTTGCCGCCGACAGCGCGGTCCCGGACCTGTTCGACGCCCCGCTCGCCGAACAGGTCGCCGGGTTCCAGCGCCGCGTCGGCCTGCGCCCGGACGGGATCGCGGGGCCGCGCACCGTCGCCCGGCTGAACGGCCGCGGCACAGGGTTGCGCGGGCTGCTGATCGCGCTTGAGCGGATGCGCTGGATGGGGACCCACGATCTCGACGCGCGCATGGTCTGGGTCAACCTGCCCGAGTTCACCGCCGAGGTGCGCGAGGGCGGCCACACCGTCTTCGAGACCCGCGCCGTCATCGGCAAGAGCGACCCCGAGATGCGGACCCCGGAATTCTCCGACGAGATGGAGCATGTCGTCGTGAACCCGCGCTGGAACGTCCCGCGCTCGATCACCGTCAAGGAATACCTGCCGCGGCTGCAGAAGAACCGCAACGCCGTCGCGCATCTGGATATCGTGGACGGGCGCGGGCGGGTGGTGGCGCGGGACGGGATCGACTTTGGCCGCTACACGGCCGCGACCTTCCCCTATCGCATGCGGCAGAAACCCAGCGAGGACAACGCCTTGGGCGAGGTCAAGTTCATCTTCCCGAACAGCATGAACATCTACTTGCATGACACGCCATCGAAAGGACTTTTCGGCGAATCCCGCCGGGCGTTCTCGCATGGCTGCATCCGCATCGGGCGGCCGGTGGACCTTGCCCATGTGCTGCTGCAGGGCAGCGCCGCCGACCCGGCGGCGCGCTATGCCAGGGCCCGGGCGTCAGGCAAGGAGACCTATCTGGAGCTGAAGCCGCATCTGCCCGTCCACCTGGTCTATTTCACCACCGTCGTGGACGAGGATGGCAGCATCCGGCATTTCGGCGACGTCTATGGCCGTGACGCTGCGGTATGGGCGGCGCTGCAGAAGGCGGGCGCCGCCGCCGGACTGGAAACCGCGGCGCTGACCGACTAGGTGTCCTCCGGGAACCGGAGGCCGTCATGACCATCACCCTCGCCGAACTCGCGCAGGCTCTGGATGCCCGGCTGTGGGGCGACGGATCGCTGCGGGTGAGCGGCGCGGCCGAGCCGTCCGAGGCGGGGCTCGCGCCGGACGGGACCGTGCGCGTCGCCCTGGCGATGACCCCGGCCTATGCCGAGACGCTGTCCCCCGGCGGCGCTGCGCTGCTGGCCGAGGGGATGGACCCGGCCGCGTATGATCTCGCCGGCGCGGTCATCGTGCCGCGTCCGCGGCTGGCGATGGCGGCGCTGACCCGCTCGCTGGACCGGGCCGCCGACATGGCGCCGGGGGTGCATCCCACGGCGGTGATCCACCCGTCGGCGCAGATCGGCGCGGGGGCCGCGACCGGACCCTTCGTGGTGATCGGCCCCGAGGTGCGGATCGGGCCGGGGGCGCGCATTGCGGCCCATGTCAGCATCGGTGCGGGCAGCGTCATTGGCGCCGATGCGCTGATCCACGCCGGCGTCCGCATCGGGCACGGGGTGACCGCTGGCGACCGACTGATCGTCCAGCCCGGGGCGGTGATCGGCGCGGACGGGTTCTCCTTCGTCACGCCGGACACTTCGGGCGTCGAGGAAATCCGCCGAACCCTTGGAACGCGCGGTGAAATCCGCGACCAGCACTGGGTTCGCATCCATTCCCTGGGCGGGGTCGAGCTGGGCGATGATGTCGAGATCGGGGCCAATTCCACCATCGACCGCGGCACCATCCGCGCGACCTCGATCGGGTCGGGGACCAAGCTGGATAACCTCGTCCATGTCGGCCACAACGTGCAGGTCGGCCGCGACTGCCTGCTGTGCGGGCAGGTCGGCATCGCCGGGTCCTCGCAGATCGGCGACCGGGTGGTGCTGGCCGGCCAATGCGGCGTCTCGGACAACATCCGGGTCGGCGACGACGTGATCGCCGGCGGGGCGAGCAAGATCTTCACCAACGTCCCGGCCGGCCGCGTCATCCTCGGCGCCCCCGCCACGCGGATGGAGACGCAGGTCGAGATCAACAAGGCCATCCGCCGTCTGCCGCGCATGGCCGCGCAGTTGGCCGAGCTTCAGAAAACCGTTATACGCCTGATGCAGAAGGGCTGACCGGAGGTATCCATGTCCACAGACCCGCAAAGCGTCCGCGACCGCATCGTCGCGATCATCGCCGAACAGGCGATGCTGGACCCGTCCGAGATCTCGGTCGAGGCGACGCCGGCCGATCTGGGCATCGACAGCCTGGGCCTGGTCGAATCGATCTTTGCTATCGAGGAGGCGTTCGACATCTCGATCCCGTTCAACGCCAACGAGCCCGAGAAATCGGACTTCGACATCTCGAACATGGGCGCGATCATCGCCGCGGTCGAAAAGCTGGTGGCCGAAAAGGCATGACCGCCGGGTCGGGTCAGCGCGACGGGGCCGCTCCTGCCGCCTCGGGGCCTGCGGGCTACGTCCCGCCGCCGGTCCCGGGACTGCGCCGGGTCGCGATCACCGGAATGGGGACGGTGAACGCGCTGGGCCGCAACGTCGCCGATACGCTGGCCGCGCTGCGCGAGGGCCGCTGCGGCATCGGCGAGCTGCATTTCCAGGATGTCGAGCGGCTGTCGGTCCGCATCGGCGCGCAGGTCCGCGACTGGGACCCCGAGGCCTATTTCAACCGCCAGCAGATCTCGCTGTATGACAAGTTCACCCAGTTCACCCTTCTGGCCGCGAAAGAGGCCGTGGGTCAGTCCGGGCTGGATTTCCAGGGCGAGCTGGGGCTGTGTTCCGGCGTCATCCTGGGCACTGCCGGCGGCGGGCTGAACACCTGGGACGAAAACTATCGCATCGTCTATGAAGAGGGGAAGAACCGCGTTCATCCCTTCGTCGTGCCCAAGCTGATGAACAACGCCGCGGCCAGCCATGTCAGCATGGAGTTCGGGTTGCGCGGACCGGCCTTCACTGTGGCTACCGCCTGCGCCAGTTCCAACCACGCGATGGGGCTGGCCTTCCAGATGGTCCGGTCCGGGGCGGCGCGGGTGATGCTGGCCGGCGGGTCCGAGGCGATGCTCTGCTTTGGCGGCGTCAAGGCGTGGGAGGGGCTGCGGGTCATGTCCCGCGACGCCTGCCGCCCGTTTTCCGCCAACCGCAACGGCATGGTGCAGGGCGAGGGCGCGGGCGTCTTCGTCTTCGAGGACTGGGACCACGCCCGGGCGCGGGGCGCCGACATCCTGGCCGAGGTGGTGGGCTTTGCGATGTCGTCGGACGCGCAGGACATCGTCATGCCCTCAGCGCAGGGGGCCGAACGCGCCATCGCCGGGGCGATGCGGGATGCCGAGCTGAACCCCGAAGACATCGGCTACATCAACGCCCACGGCACCGGCACCGCGGCCAACGACAAGACCGAATGTGCCGCCGTGGCCCACGCCTTTGGTCCCCACGCGGACCGGCTGATGATCTCGTCTACCAAGTCGATGCACGGGCATCTGATCGGCGGCACCGGCGCGGTCGAACTGCTGGCCTGCATCATGGCGCTGCGCGACGGGATCATCGCGCCGACCATCGGCTACGAGGAACCCGACCCGGAATGCGCCCTGGACGTGGTGCCGAACGTGGCACGCGAGGCGCGGGTGGATGCGGTGCTGTCGAACGCCTTCGCCTTTGGCGGGCTGAACGCCGTCATCGCCCTGCGCCGCGCCTGAGCGTCAGGCCGCGCGGCCGGCGTTTTCGGCGGGTATCGACCCGGCCGGGACGATCGCACCCGTGACGGCCGGCTGAGCGGCGCTGTCTGCCCCCGGATCGTCCGTGCAGGCGAATTGCCAGCGCTGGCTGCGCTGGCGGTGAATCAGACGGCGGTGGCCGCGACGGGTCATGGGAATCGCTTTCGGTTCGTGGTCCGTCACGATGTGCCACGCCGAGGTTGCCATCCGGTAAACGACGCCATCTTTCCATCCCGGGGATGATCGCCTATCCCGTGCCCGGAACGAGGCGGCGGACCGCCACAGAGGCAGGACACAGGGCATGGCGAAGATCACCTATATCGAATGGAACGGCACCCGGCACGAGGTCGAGGTGCGCCCCGGCATGACGGTGATGGAAGGCGCCCGCGACAACGGCATCCCCGGGATCGAGGCCGATTGCGGCGGCGCCTGCGCCTGTTCGACCTGCCACGTCTACGTCGCGCCGGAATGGGTCGACCGCCTGCCGCCCAAGGACCCGATGGAGGCGGACATGCTGGATTTCGCCTATCACCCCGACCCCGAACGCTCGCGCCTGACCTGCCAGCTCAAGGTCAGCGACGCGCTGGACGGGCTGGTCGTGCAGATGCCCGAAAAGCAGATCTGAGCGGGCGATGACCGATCTCGTCCTGACCGTCGCCTGTCCGTCCCGGCGCGGCATCGTCGCGGCGGTGGCCGGGTTCCTGGCCGAGCACGGCTGCAACATCACCGACTCGGCCCAGTTCGACGATCTGGCCAACGGCCGGTTCTTCATGCGGGTCAGCTTTCGCAGCGAGACCGGCGCCGACGTGGCCACCCTGCGCGACGGCTTCGCCGCCATCGCCGAGCCCTTCGGCATGGACTGGGCGATCCACGATCCGGCCCGGCGGATGCGGGTGCTGCTGATGGTGTCGGGCTTCGGCCACTGCCTGAACGACATCCTGTATCGCTGGCGGATCGGGGCGCTGCCGATCGACATCGTGGGCGTGGTATCGAACCACCTGACCTATCAGAAGGTCGTGGTGAACCACGACCTGCCTTTCCACCACGTCCCCGTCACCAAGGCCCGCAAGGCCGAGGCCGAGGCGCGGCTGATGGAGATCGTCGACGAAACCGGGACCGAGCTGGTCGTGCTGGCGCGCTACATGCAGGTGCTGTCGGACGCCATCTGCCAGCGCATGTCGGGGCGGATCATCAACATCCACCATTCCTTCCTGCCCAGCTTCAAGGGCGCGAACCCCTACAAGCAGGCCTATGATCGCGGGGTCAAGCTGATCGGCGCGACGGCGCATTACGTCACCGCCGACCTGGACGAGGGCCCGATCATCGAGCAGGACACCGTGCGGGTCACCCACGCCCAGTCGCCCGAGGATTACGTGAGCCTCGGCCGCGACGTCGAGGCGGTGGTGCTGTCGCGCGCGATCCACGCCCATATCAACCACCGGGTGTTCTTGAACGACGAACGCACGGTCGTGTTTCCGGCCAGCCCCGGTGGCTACGCCTCCGAGAAGATGGGCTGACCCCCCGGCGCCCGGGCGTCAGGCGGGCCGCGGCGGTGTGGCCGTCGCACCCGGCCGCGCTTGAGCCTCGGCCGCGTCATCCTGGGTCGCGCCGGTTCGTTTGCCTGGGCCGGCGGCCAGCAGCAGGTCGACGAAGTCCTCGACCGTGGCCATCAGGTCGGCCTCGCTGTCGCCCGTGGACGGCAGCCACAGTTCCAGGTGGTCTTCCAGCGCCAGGTCGGTGAAGCCATACAGGAATGCGCGCGCGATCACCGCGCGGCGCGATGGCGGGCAATCGGTTTCCCCCAGGAAACGGCGGACCAGGGGCACGAAGCTCGCATCATACAGGCGCGCGATCGAGTCGGTCTGCCGCGGCTGCAGGACCTGGGTGGTCAGGACGCAATACAGCTTGGGATTTTCCAGGGCAAAGTGGATATACGCCCGCGCCAAGGCGATCAGAGAGGCGCGGTCGTCGCCGATCGGGACCGCGACCAGCGCCCGCGTCATCTCGTCCGCCAGCCGCGCGATGCCGAAGGTGCCGATCGCCTCGTCCAGCGCATCCTCGTCCTTGAACATCGTCCGGGCCACGTCCAAGTCGATGCCGACCCGGCGCGCCACGTCCGCCATGTCGATCCTGGTGACGCGGCGTTCGTGCAGCTGATCGATCGCCGCCAGGATCATCCGGTCGATCATCGAGTCCGTATCGGTCGCCGCGCCACCCAATGCCTTCCCGCCCTCGTCGACATGTCTACACCTCATACATGCCCGAATGCCGGCGAGCGGGCAAGAACAACGGCATAGCCGGGTCGCGACGCGGGAACCGCCGCGCCGCGGCGCGGTGGCAGCAGCCCCGCCGCGGCCGCCGGCTCAGCCCTCGGCGCGGGCCTGCCGCTTGCGCTCGTGCGGGTCCAGGTGGCGCTTGCGCAGCCGGACGATCTTGGGCGTAACCTCGACCAGCTCGTCGTCGTCGATATAGGCGATGGCCTCTTCCAGCGACATCCGCACCGGGGGCGTCAGCCGCACCGCCTCGTCGGTCCCCGAGGCGCGGACGTTGGTCAGCTTCTTGCCCTTGAGCGGGTTCACCTCCAGGTCGTTGTCGCGGGAATGTTCGCCGATGATCATCCCCTCATAGACCTGTTCCTGCGCGCCGATGAACAGCTTGCCGCGTTCTTCCAGATTCCACAGCGCGTAGGCCACCGAAACCCCGTTCTCCATCGAGATCAGCACGCCCTGCCGGCGGCCCGCGATCGGGCCCTTGTAGGGGGCCCAGTCGTGGAAGATGCGGTTCAGCACGCCGTTGCCACGCGTGTCGGTCATGAATTCGCCCTGATAGCCGATCAGCCCGCGCGAGGGGACATGGGCCACGATCCGGGTCTTGCCGTGCCCGGCCGGGCGCATCTCGACCAGGTCGCCCTTGCGGGCGCCGGTCAGCTTGTCGATCACCGTGCCGGTATAGTCGTCATCGACGTCGATGATGACCTCCTCGACCGGCTCCAGCCGCTCGCCGCCGTCCTCGCGGAAGATGACGCGGGGGCGCGAGATCGACAGCTCGAAGCCCTCGCGGCGCATGTTCTCGATCAGCACGCCCATCTGCAGCTCGCCCCGGCCCGAGACGACGAAGGCGTCGCCGCCGGGCGTGTCCTCGACCTTGATGGCGACGTTCGATTCGGCCTCCTTCATCAGCCGCTCGCGGATCACCCGCGACTGGACCTTGGTGCCGTCGCGGCCGGCCAGCGGGCTGTCGTTGATCCCGAAGGTCACGCTGATGGTCGGCGGGTCGATCGGCTGGGCGGGCAGGGGGGCGTCGACCTCGGGCGCGCAGATCGTGTCTGCGACGGTGGCCTTGGCCATGCCGGCGAGCGTCACGATGTCGCCCGCCTCGGCCACGTCGATCGGCGTCTGGGTCAGGCCGCGGAAGGCGAGGATCTTGGAGATGCGGAACTGTTCGACCCGCTCGCCGTCGCGGCTCAACGCCTTGACGGTGTCGCCGGCCTTGGCGCGGCCGGCCTCGACCCGGCCGGTCAGCAGCCGGCCCAGGAACGGATCGGCGCCCAGGGTGACGGCGAGCATCTGGAACGGCTCGGCCTCGCGGGCGATCTGCTTCGGCGGCTCGACATGGCGCAGGATCAGGTCGAACAGTGCGCTCATGTCCTGTTTCGGGCCGTCCATCGTCTCGTCGGCCCAGCCGTTCACGCCCGAGGCGTAGACATGCGGAAAATCCAGCTGCGCGTCCGAGGCGCCGAGGTTGGCGAAGAGGTCGAAGACCTCGTTCAGCGTCTGATCCGGCTCGGCCGCGGGCTTGTCGACCTTGTTCAGCACCACGATGGGCCTGAGGCCCAGCGCCAGCGCCTTCGAGGTCACGAACTTGGTCTGTGGCATCGGGCCTTCGGCGGCATCGACCAGCAGGCAAACGCCGTCCACCATCGAGAGAATGCGCTCCACCTCGCCGCCGAAATCGGCGTGGCCGGGGGTGTCGACGATGTTGATCCGGGTCCCCTTCCATTCGACCGAGGTCGCCTTGGCCAGGATGGTGATGCCGCGTTCGCGTTCGATGTCGTTGCTGTCCATCGCGCGTTCCGCGACGGCCTGGTTTTCGCGGAACGACCCCGACTGCTTCAGCAGCTGGTCGACCAGCGTGGTCTTGCCGTGGTCAACATGGGCGATGATGGCGATGTTGCGGATATCCATGAGGGGCGCGCGGTCCTGATCGGAAAGGTTGCGGCCCCCTAGCGCAGACCGGCCCCGCGCGCCACCCCCGGCGTGAGCGGACGGCACGCGACAAGGGTCACGACCATGAACAGCCCGGCGAGGATCACCGAGCCGAACCCCAGCCCCTGCCCGGCCGGGCCGAGATCGAACCCAGTCCGAGGGCGGCGCTGAAGGCGGTGAAGACAGCCGACAGCCCGGCCGCGACCACGGCACCGGCGAGGATGCTGCCCCAGTCGACATAGCCGCGGTCCGTCTGCTGGACGGGCGCGGCGCTGTCGCGGATGCGCGCTTCCGATCATTCCATCAGCGCAGGCCGAGCATCGACAGGATGAACAGGACGACGACGACCAGGCCGACGATGTAGATGATCGAATTCATGACGGGTTCCTTTGTGCTGGATGGGACAGGCGCGCCCCGGTTGCTTTCGGTAAACAGCAGGGAACGGGTCCAGTTCCTTGCGTGGCGGGCTTTCGCGGTTTTGCCAGGCTGCACGGCAGGCCAGCCGACCCGCGGACCAGAGTGATCTTGACCGGCGGGGCAGGGCTCGGGCATCACGGGGGCAACCGTTGCGCCCGCAACGATCCTGCCGCGCAACCGCCCCAGCGCGCGATCCCACGAGGACCGACGACCATGCAGATCGAGACCTTCTTTCCCTATCGGCTCGCCGTCACCGCCGAGGCGTTCTCGCGCCAGCTGGTCGCCGTCTATGGCCGCGAATACGGGCTGTCGCGCGAGGAATGGCGGCTTTTGTTCCTGCTCGAGGATGCCGGGTCGCTGAACTCGTTGGAACTGTCGAACCGCACCTCGCTGGACAAGGTGCAGGTCAGCCGGGCCGCCGCGCGGCTGGAGGGCAAGGGGCTGATCACCCGCGAGATCCTCGACTCCGACCGCCGCCTGCGCGATTTCACCATCACCCCGGCCGGCGAGGCGCTGTTCCTGCGTGCGTTCCGCGATGTGGAACGGCGCGCGGCGGAGATCCTCGGCGCGATGGACCCCGACGACCTCGCGGCGTTCGAACGGGGGGTTGCGGCGCTGGACCAGGCGATGGCGCGCGTGACCCAGCCCGGTAGCGGCCGGGGCGCGGCCTTCCCGCGGCCGCGGGGGGCGGCAGGGGCCGGCTAGGGCGCCGCCGATTTTATTTCATTTGACCCGAATCATCCGGCTGCGGCATATGGTTGCAACTGCAACGACTGCCGGGGAAGGAGGAGCCGATGACCCGTCTGCAGGACGACTATGCCGATTGCTGGGCGTCGCTGGAAAAGACCTTCGATGGCACGCCGGGCGAAAAGTGACCCGCGCTGCTGCGGCCGGGATGGTTGCGGCTGCAACTTTATCGTTGCAATTGTAACGATACTCGTCCATTTTCTCGCTACCAGGAACCACGCAAGGCTGCCATGCAGCACAGCTGGGTCGAATCCGCCAACGATCCCGAGGGCGATTTCCCTCTGGCGAACCTGCCCTATGGGGTGTTCTCGGTGGCCGGCGAGCCGCCCCGCTGCGGCGTCGCCATCGGCGACCGGATCGTCGACCTGGCGGCGGCCGAGCCGGCCGGGCTGATCGACGGGGAGGGCACCTTTGCCCGCCCCGCGCTGAACGACTTCATCGCGCTGGGCCGCGAGACCTGGGCCGCGACCCGCGCCCGGCTGACCGAACTGCTGGCCGCGGAGGGCGGCAACCCCGACCTGCCTACCGTGGCGATGGCCGACGCCACGCTGCACCTTCCGATCCGGGTGACCGAATACACCGACTTCTATGCCTCGAAGAACCACGCCTTCAACGTAGGCGTGCTGTTCCGCGGGCCGGAAAACGCGCTGCCGGCGCAGTGGACCCACATGCCGATCGGCTATAACGGCCGCGCTTCGCCGGTGGTCGTCTCAGGCACCGACCTGCACCGCCCGATGGGCCAGCTGAAGGGCGAGGACGGCCCGATCTGGGCGCCGTGCAGGCGGCTGGACCTGGAACTCGAGATGGGCGCCGTCGTCGGCGCCGACTCGGCGCTGGGCGACCAGGTCAGCGTGGAACAGGCCGAGGCGATGATGTTCGGTTATGTGCTGCTGAACGACTGGTCGGCGCGCGACGTGCAGGCCTGGGAATACCAGCCGCTGGGCCCGTTCCAGTCCAAGGCGCTGGGCACCACCATCAGCCCCTGGATCGTGACAACTGCCGCGCTGGAGCCGTTCCGCTGCGAAGCTACCGGGACGACCACTGGTCGCATGGCGGCGAGGGGCCGGCGGCGCTGAACCAGCCGGCGGATGTCCCCGGCCACATCCCCGGCCGGACCCAGCACCGGGATTCGGCGGCCTATCGCCTGCTCGCCCTGGCCGCCGGCGGGCTGATCCTGGCGCTGATCGCCGTCACCTGCATCGACGTCGTGGGCCGTTATCTGATGAACCGCCCCTTCGGCGGCGCCTATGAGCTGACCCAGATCCTGCTGGCAGCGCTGGTCTTTGCGGCGCTGCCGCTGACCTCGGCCGATGGCGGCCATGTCGAGGTCGACCTCGCCCTGCACCTGTTCCCGCTGCCCGTGCAGCGGGCGATGGCGCGGATCGCGGGCCTCGTGTCCGCGGTGGCGCTGGCCTATTTCGCCTGGCGGCTGGTCCGCATCGGCCTGACCCAGGCCGCCGAACACACCCCCAGCGCCTCGCTGGCCCTGCCGATGGCGCCGCTGGCGTTCCTCGCCGCGGCAAGCTGCGCCGGCTCGGCCGTGGTGATGGCTGCAAGGAGACCCGAATGACGACCTCGCTGATCGCTCTGGCCGTCCTGCTGGCGATGGTCTTCGTCCGGGTGCCCATCGCCTTTGGCATGGCCATCGTCGGCGGCATCGGCTTTGGCCTGCTGCGCGGGTGGGAGCCCGCCGGCGCCATGGTCGGCAACGCCGTCTTTGAAACCGGGCTGAACTATTCGCTGTCGGTGGTGCCGCTGTTCATCTTCATGGGCAACATCCTCGCCGGCTCGGGCATCGCCCAGGGGCTGTTTGCCGCCGCCGACCGCATCTTTGGCCGGATGCGCGGGGGGCTCGCGATGGCGACGGTGCTGTCCTGCGGCGGCTTCTCGGCCGTCTGCGGGTCGTCGCTGGCGACCGCCGCCACGATGACCAAGGTCGCCATGCCCTCGATGCGCCGCTTCGGCTATGCCGACAGCCTGTCCACCGGGGCCATCGCCGCCGGCGGCACGCTGGGCATCCTGATCCCGCCCTCGGTGGTGATGATCGTCTATGGGCTGCTCGTCGAAGGCGAGATCGGCAAGCTGTTCCTGGCCGGCATCATCCCCGGCATTGTCGGCATCCTCGGCTATCTGCTGGCGGTGATGGTTGCGGTGCGGATGAACCCGTCGCTGGCCCCCGCGGTCGGCGAGCCGCTGCCGCTGTCGCGCAGCGACCTGGTCAGCGTGGCCGCGGTGCTGGCGCTGTTCGCCTTCATCATGATCGGCATCTATAGCGGGCTGTTCACCCCGATCGAGGCCGCCGGGATGGGCGCCGCGACAGCGATGATGATCGCGCTGGTGACCGGGGACTCACCCGCCGCGCCCTGTGGACGGCGCTGGTCGACAGCGCCACCGCCTCGGCGATGATCTTCGCGATCATCATCGGGGCCGAGATCTTCGGCAACTTCGTGACCTTTGCGGGCCTGCCGGACGCGCTGTCGGACCTGGTCGATCAACTGGGCCTGTCGCCCTGGATGGTGATGGTCGTCATCGTGCTGATCTACATGGTGCTGGGCTGCTTCCTGGAAAGCCTGTCGATGATCCTGCTGACCGTGCCGGTGTTCTTTCCGCTGGTGTCGGGGATGGATTTCGGGCTGGAAATCCTGTCCAGCCCCGAGGCGGTGATGATCTGGTTCGGCATCATCGTGGTGGTGGTGACGGAAATCAGCCTCATCACCCCGCCGATCGGCATGAACGTGTTCGTGCTGCGCTCGGTGATGCCGGACGTGCCGCTGCGGACGATCTTTCGCGGCGTCTCCTGGTTCTGGGCCTCGGACATCGTGCGGCTGGCGCTGATCGTGGCCGTGCCGTGGCTGTCGCTGGCGCTGTATTCGTGAACCGCGCGCGGCCGGCGTTGACGCGCCGGCCGCCGCAATTTCTCAGGACGCCCTGAGAACGCCGCGGTCGATCTGGTCCTGCTCGATGCTTTCGAAGAGCGCGCGGAAATTGCCCTCGCCAAAGCCGTCATCGCCCTTGCGCTGGATGAATTCGAAGAAGATCGGCCCGATCACCGTCTTCGAGATGATCTGCAGCAGGATGCGCGTCTCGCCGCCATCCACCGCGCCCTCGCCGTCGATCAGGATGCCGTGGCGGGCCATCGCCTCCAGCGGCTCGTCGTGGCCCACGACGCGGTGTCGCGACATCTCGTAATAGCTCATCAGCGGCTTGGGCATGAATTTCAGCCCCCGCGCGGCAATCGCGTCGGTGGCCGAATAGATGTCGTCGCAGCCGACGGCGATATGCTGGATGCCCTCGCAGTTATAGCGCTTGAGGTATTCGACGATCTGCCCGGTCTCGCCCCGGTCCTCGTTGATCGGGATGCGGATGCGGCCGCAGGGCGAGGTCAGGGCGCGGCTGAACAGGCCGGAATACTTGCCCTCGATGTCGAAGAACCGGATCTGGCGGAAGTTGAACAGCCGGCCGTAGAAGTCGAACCAGGTGTCCATGTTCCCCTTGAACACGTTGTGGGTCAGGTGGTCCAGGTAGTGGAAGCCCACCCCGGCCGGCTTGGGCGGGGCGACGAAGTCGAAATCGGCATAGGGGTTGGCGCCCGGGCCATACTGGTCGGTGAAATAGATCAGCAAGCCGCCGATGCCGACGATGGCGGGCCAGTCGACCGTCTTGGCACCCTCGAACGGGGTCGCGCCGTTCCTGACCGCGTGGTCAAAGGCGTGCTGGGCGTCCACCACGCGCCAGGCCATCGCCGGGGCGCAGGGGCCGTGTTCCTCGACGAAATCCCGCGCGTGGCTGCCCGGCTCGTGGGTCAGCACATAGGTGATGTCGCCCTGCTGCCACAACTCGATGGCGCGGGTCTTGTGGCGGGCGGTCAGCGCAAAGCCCATGCGCTGGAACAGTTCCCGGGCGGCGTCGGGGTCGGGGTGGGCAAACTCGACGAACTCGAAGCCGTCGGTGCCGGCGGGGTTCTCGGCGGTGATCCGGGCGCGGGGGGCGTCGTGAGGGAAGGATCCCATGGGCGGAAGGTTCCTGCTGGCGTGTGCTGCGACCAAGTGTCGCGTAGGTTGCCAGCGAGATGGGCGTAAAGTTGGCGGTCTTTGCGACTCACTATGCGTGATCCGCGCGCAGTTTGCGCCTAACATGCGGCATGGACGCAACCGATCTCAAGCTGCTGGCCGCGCTGCAACGCCGCGCCGACATGACCGCGCAGGAGCTGGGCGAGCATCTGAACCTGTCCCCCAGCCAGGCCGCGCGCCGCCGCGCCCGGCTCGAGGCGCAGGGCGTCATCGCGGGCTATCGCGCGCGGCTGGACCCGGCGCGGCTGGGGCTGGACGTGCAGGCCTTCGTCGAGGTCCAGATGACCGCCCACAACGCCGAAAATACCGCCAGTTTCCTGCGGCTGGTCGGCACCCTGCCGCAGGTCGTGGCCTGCTGGACCCTGACCGGAGACGCCGATTATCTGCTGCGGGTCTGGTGCGACGATCTGCTGGCGCTGAACGCGCTGATCCAGAACCGCCTGCTGCCGCATCCGGCGGTGGCGCGGGTGCAAAGCCAGATCGTCATGGACCAGCCCAAGGCCGATGCCGGCCTGCCGCTGGGCTGAAACGCCAAATGAAAAAAGGGACGCTCGCGCGCCCCTTTTCGTCAGGCCGGTCTGGGCTGGATCAGTCCTCGTCGGACTCGGGCACGTCGGCGATCTCGTCCAGCGAGACGTCTCCATCGTCGTCGTCGTCATCCAGCAGATCGTCGTCCAGATCGCCGGAATCGTTGCCGTCATCCAGATCGTCCTCGATCACCTCGTCATCGGCGGTGTCGCGGTTCGCCGCCTTTTCGGCGATCAGCGAGCGTGACCGCGCGGTCGCGAGGCTTTCGGCCGAGAATTCGGTCCCGCAGGCGGGGCAGGTCATCGGGTCGTTGCGGAGATCATAGAAACGCGCGGCGCAGACGGGGCAAAGGCGCTTGGTGCCCCATTCCTCTTTGGGCATGGTGTTCTCTTTTCGCCAAAGGTCAGGTAAATCCGGGTTCCCCTGCCATAGGGTGCCGGGGGTGTCAAAGGCTTTCGCCGGGATGGGCGGGACGGGGTGTCGGGACAGCTGATTCTTGACGACGGAACGACGGTCACGCTGCGGCGCACGGCGCGCGCGCGGCGCATGACGCTGCGGGTGTCGGGGCGCGACGGGGCAGTGACCCTGACCCTGCCGCCGCGCCTGCCCGAGGCCGAGGCGCGGGCCTTTCTCAGCGAACGCAGCGCGTGGCTCAAGCGCGCCATGCAGGGGGTCGTCCCCGCGGCGGCGGTCGAATTCGGCGCCGCGCTGCCGGTCGAGGGCAGGGCCTTGGTCCTTACCCCCGCGCCGGTGCGGCGCCCTCAGATCGACGGCGAGGCGCTGCTGCTGCCCGCGACCCGGCCGGCGGCGGCGACGGCGGCTGCCTTCCTGCGCGCGCTGGCGCAGGGGCGGTTGACCCATGCAAGCGACCGCCACGCCGCCACGCTGGGGCTGTCCTTTCGCGCGATCGCGCTGCGCGACACCCGGTCGCGCTGGGGCAGCTGCACGCATGACGGGCGGCTGATGTACAGCTGGCGGCTGGCGATGGCGCCGCCGCCGGTGCTCGACTACGTCGCGGCGCACGAGGTTGCGCATCTGGCCCACATGGACCATTCGGCGCAGTTCTGGCGCGCCGTGGCGGGGCTGTGCCCGGATTATCCGCAGCATCGCGGCTGGCTGCGCCAGCATGGCGGGGCGCTGCACCGATGGCAGTTCCGCGCCGATTCGCCACGCGGAAATTGACAGCGCCGGCGTTTGTGATCACAGGTCGGTCATGGCCGCGCACCCCGCCCAGACCGTCCAGCCCGCCGCGCATGAGCGGCTGTACCGCACGCTGCGGACCCGCATCATGCTGGGCGAGCTGCCGCCGGGCAAGCCGCTGACCCTGCGCGGCATCGCCGCCGACCACCGGGTCAGCATGACGCCCGCGCGCGAAACCGTGCGCCGGCTGGTCGCCGAAGGGGCGCTGACGCTGTCGGCCTCGGGCCGGGTCGCCACGCCGGAACTGTCGGTCGAGCGCATCGAGGAGCTGGCCGCCCTGCGCGCCCTGATCGAGCCGGAACTCGCCGCCCGCGCCCTGCCGCGGGCGCATTTCGCGCTGATCGACCGGCTGGCGGCGATCAACGCGGCGATCGGGGATGCGGCGCAGAACCACGATGCGGTGGGCTATATCCGCAGCAACCTGGAATTTCACCGCACCCTCTATCTGCGCGCTCAGGCCCCGGCGATGCTGGCGATGCTGGAAACGATCTGGCTGCAGCTGGGGCCGACGATGCGCGCCGTCTATCAGCGGATGCGCCGCAACGAGGCGCCGCGCCACCACCGCATGATCCTCGCGGCCCTCCGGGCCGGCGACGAACCGGCGCTGCGGCTCGCGGTCAGGACCGACGTCACCCAGGGCCTGCGGCACCTGCTGCCGGTCCCCGAAGGACGCTGAGCGGATCCCGGGGTCCGGGGCAGAGCCCCGGCTTGGGGCGCGTCCGCGGAAGCGCCCCGCCTACGCCCGGCTCAGACTTCCTCGATCCGCAGCTCGACCGGCTCGCCGGTGATGACGCCGGTCCTGGGCAGCACCTCCATCGCATGCTCGATTGCCTCGGGCGTGGTCTTGTGGGTCACGATCAGCACCGGCGCTTCGCCCGACTCGTGGCCATACTGGCGCATCCGGTCGATCGAGATTCCGCCATCGCCCAGCACCGTCGCCACCTTGGCCAGCGCGCCGGGCTTGTCGGCCAGCGTCAGGCGCAGGTAGTAGGCGGCCGGCACCGCGGTCCGGGCCGGCTGGGGCGAGGCGAGCCCCGCGGCCGGCTGGCCAAAGACCGGCATCCGGACGCCGCGGGCGATCTCGATGATGTCGGACAGGACCGCGCTGGCGGTCGGGCCCTCGCCGGCGCCCGCGCCGCGCAGGACGATCTGGCCCACGGCGTCGCCCTCGATCACCACCATGTTGGTGCCGCCCTCGAGCTGGCCCAGCGGGCTGTCGGCGGGCACGAGGCAGGGCGACATCCGCTGTTCCAGCCCGCGCGCGGTCATCTGCGCCACGCCCAACAGCTTGATGCGATAGCCCATGTCGGCGGCGCGGTTGATGTCGTCGATCGAGACCCGCTCGATCCCCTCGATTTCCACGCCGTCAAAGGCGACGCGGGTGCCGAAGGCGATGGAGGACAGGATCGCCAGCTTGTGGCTGGCGTCGATGCCGCCCACGTCCAGCGTCGGATCGGCTTCGAGATAGCCCAGCTGGCGGGCTTCCTCGAACACCGTTTCATAGGGCAGGCCGGCCGACTGCATCCGGGTCAGGATATAGTTGCAGGTGCCGTTCATCACCCCCATCACCCGCCTGATGCGGTTCCCGGCAAGGCTTTCGGTCATCGTCTTGATGACCGGGATGCCGCCCGCGACGGCGGCCTCGAAGCGGATCACCCGGCCGGCGGCCTCGGCCCGTTCGGCCAGCGCCTGGCCGTGGATTGCCAGCAGCGCCTTGTTGGCCGTCACCACGTCCTTGCCGTTGTCGAGCGCCAGTTCCATCGTGTCCTTGGCGATGCCCTCGTCGCCGCCGATCAGTTCGACCACCACGTCCACGTCCTCGCGGGTGGCGAGGTCGGTCGCGCGGTCCACCCAGTCATAGCCCGACAGGTCGGCATCCCGGTTGCGCTGGCGGTCGCGGGCGCAGATCGCGGTGATCTGGACCGGACGCCCGGCGCGCGCGGCCAGCAGGTCGGCATGGGCCTGGATGATCTTGACGACGCCGATGCCGACGGTGCCGAGACCGGCGATGCCAAGGCGCAGCGGCGTGGAAGGGGCGGACATGAGACGGCCTCGCTGTAGGTTCGGGCGGTGTTAGCGCGGCGCGAGGGGGATTGGCAACGGCGCCGGGCGCGCTAGAGCCAGCGGCGCGTGCGGGCCGCCCAGCGGGCAAAGCCGGCGGGATCGCGGGCCCGCAGCCACGCCTCCTCGCGGCGGATGAAGCGGCGGGTGATGGCGAGGACGAAGCCCGGCACCAGGACCAGCGCCGCCAGCGGCTGCCAGATCAGACACAGCCCCAGCAGGATCACCGCGTCGGCCAGATAGATCGGGTTGCGCGACCAGCGAAAGACGCCGTGGGTGACCAGAGCGGTCGGCTCGCGCGTCGGGTCCACGGTGGCGCCGGCCCGCATCATGGTCAGCGCCGCCGCCGCCATCAGCGCCAGCCCCAGCAGGACCAGCGCCCCGCCGGCGCGCGGCCAGGTCGCCATCGGCCACAGGCGCCCCGCGATCCAGGCCGCCAAGGCGAACAGCCCGAGCCAGCTGGGCGGCCATGACAGTGGGTCGATGCGGCGGGGCAGGTCGGTCATCCAGGACCCATCTCACTCTGCCACGCCGTTGCCGTCATCGTCGAGCGACTCGATGATCCGGCGGGCGCGGTTGGCGGCATCCAGAGTCATGGCGCGGATCGCGGCCAGGTCGGTTTCGTCCATCGTGCGGTCATGCACCTCGCCGCGGGTGTTGACGAAAAGCGGCTTCCACACCGTCCCCTCGGGTTGCCAGGTGGCGTGGCACAGCAGGTTGCGCCAGGTCTTGATCTCGTCCAGGTCGGCCGACAGGTCCGGATCGCCCCGGCCCTCGCGGAGCAGCGTCCGGTCCAGCCGGTCGATGAGCGTGCCGAGAGAATCGGCCGCGACGTGGTCCATCCGCCGCAGCCATTGCCGAAAGTCGTGTTCGCGGATCGCCCCCGACAGCCGGTCGCGGTCCAGCGCGAAGATGGCGCGTTTCAGCATGTCCTCGAGATGCCCGAAGCTGGCAATGGTCAGCCCCAGCTGCGCGGCCAGCGGCGGGGGCAGTTCGTGCCACGGGGCGGGATCGCCGTCTATTCTCGCCATAGCCGGGCGACCCAGTCGGTGGGTTTCAGATAGTGGCGCAGGTGCCGCGACAGCCCCTCGCGCCGCCGCCCGTCGAAGGCGGCGCGCAGGTGGTCGGCGGGGGCGCGGGGGGTGTCCTCCTCGCTCCACCGTCCGGCGATGGCGTCGGGGGGGTTGAGGCTGCCGGCAAAGATCACGATGCGCGCGCCCGCAGGAATCCGCGGCGCCTGCCAGTAGCGCAGCGGCCAGGCGGGCACGCAATGGCTGCGGAAATGCACGACCCAGCCCTTGGGCCAGAACCTGACCCCGCCCGGCGCGCGGCGGGTGACGAAGCGCTGCTCGAACCGGTATTCGTCGGCGATGGCCTGCGGATCGGCGCGGAAGATGTCCTGCAGCGGCGCGAGCTTGCCGACGCGCATCCGGTAGACCGAGGTCTGCCCCAGCTTCTCGAACGGCTTGACCGACTGGGGGTTGGTGGCCAGCACCGTGTCGTCCGGGTCGCCGAAGGTGAAGAAATCGTCCAGATTGCCGACGATCACCACGTCGAGGTCGAGAAACAGCACCGTCCCGGTGATATCGCCCAGATCCCCCCACAGCCGCGACTTGGGCCATTTCCCCAGCGTGTTCGTGGGCGCGGTGTAGTCGAAGTCGGGCAGCGGCCGCACGGCGATGTCTGGATGAAGCCCCGCGCCGTCGTCGGTGAAACAGACCAGCCGGAACGGCGGCGTGATGTTGCGCGCGATCATCCCCCGCAGGCGGTTGACGTATTCGGGCCCGAACTTGGTGCCCCATTTGATGCAGATGATCTGTTTGGCGTCCGCGGTCATGGGCGGAGTGGTGGCATGGGGTGGGGGAAGGGGCAAGGTGGTGGCCGCGTGGCGGCCCAGTCGTTCGTTCAATCAGGAGGTGCTGGTTTTCGGAGCGGTACGATGCCGGACGAACAGAAACAGCGCCGCACCCCAGATTAGAAGCTCGAACATGAAGGTCCAGTGCAGCAGATAATTGGCAATCCAGTGGCCGTGGCGGGCCGGCACCGTGACAAGGCTGAAGAAGCGGTCCGTTACCGGCCATCCCCAAAGGATGTCTCCGCCGATGCTGTCCAGGATCAGATGCAGGGCCACGCCGGCCAGGAACGCGGCCGCGAGGCGGCGAAACGCCGGCGGTAACGCAAGGGATGCCACGCCGATCGCAAGCCAGACCGCCGGGATGTGGGTCCAGTAGCGGTGATGATGAACCTGTCCGTGATCCAGCAGGTGAAATCGGATCATGTCGAGGTCGGGCGTGACCGCACCGACCACCGCCGCGGCCAGCAACGAACCGCGCCACCCAGCAGCGCGGCCGAGAACATAGCCCGAGGGAAGGTGCGCCGTCAGCATCACGCCGCCCGTTTGCCGCGCACGATCTCCATGATCTCGCGGGCCGCCGCCGGAATGTTGGTGCCCGGGCCGAAGATCGCGGCGACGCCCGCGTCGCGCAGGAAGGCGTAGTCCTGCTGCGGGATCACGCCGCCGCAGATCACGATGATGTCCTCGGCCCCCTGCGCCCTCAGCGCCTCGATCAGCTTGGGCGCCAGCGTCTTGTGGCCCGCGGCCTGGCTCGAGATGCCGACGATGTGGACGTCGTTGTCGATGGCGTCCTGGGCGGCTTCCTCGGGGGTCTGGAACAGCGGGCCCACGTCGACGTCGAAGCCGATATCGGCGAAGGCGGTGGCGATCACCTTGGCGCCGCGGTCGTGGCCGTCCTGACCCATCTTGACGACCATCATCCGGGGGCGGCGGCCCTCGGCCTCGGCGAAAGCCTCGACGTCCTTCTGGATCTGGGCAAAGTCCTCGTCGCCCTCATAGGCGGCACCGTAAACTCCGGCCAATGTCTTTACCTCCGCCCGGTGGCGACCGAAGACGTTCTCCATCGCCATGCTGATCTCGCCCACGCTGGCCCGCGCGCGGGCCGCCTCGACCGCCGCTTCCAGCAGGTTCCCGCCCTCGCGGGCGCGCCGCTCGACCTCGGCCAGCGCCGCGTCGCAGGCGGCCTGGTCGCGGGTGGCGCGGATGGTCTCGAGTCGCGCGATCTGCGACGCCCGCACCTTCATGTTGTCGATGTCGAGGATGTCGATCGGGTCTTCCTTGGCCTTGCGGTACTTGTTGACCCCCACGATCACCTCGTCGCCGCGGTCGATCATGGCTTGCCGGCGGGCGGCGGTCTCCTCGATCCGCAGCTTTGGCTGGCCGGTGGCGACGGCCTTGGTCATGCCGCCCATCTCCTCGATCTCCTCGATGATTGCCCAGGCCTTGTCGGCCAGCTGCGCGGTCAGCGATTCGATATAATACGACCCGGCCAGCGGATCGACGACATGGGTGATCCCGGTTTCTTCCTGCAGGATCAGTTGGGTGTTGCGGGCGATGCGGGCCGAGAAGTCGGTGGGCAGCGCGATCGCCTCGTCCAGCGCGTTGGTGTGCAGCGACTGCGTGCCGCCGAGCGCCGCGCTCATCGCCTCGTAGGCGGTGCGGATCACGTTGTTGTAGGGGTCGAGCTCGGTCAGGCTGACGCCCGAGGTCTGGCAGTGGGTGCGCAGCATCAGGCTCGACTGCTTCTTGGCGCCGAACTCGGTCATGATCCGGTGCCACAGCAGGCGGGCGGCGCGCAGCTTGGCGATCTCCATGAAGAAGTTCATGCCGATGGCGAAGAAGAACGACAGTCGCCCGGCAAAGGCGTCCACGTCCATGCCCGCGGCGATCGCGGCGCGGACATATTCGCGCCCGTCGGCCAGGGTATAGGCGAGCTCCTGCACCAGGTTCGCCCCGGCCTCCTGCATGTGGTAGCCCGAGATCGAGATCGAGTTGAACTTCGGCATCTCGGCCGCGGTGTAGCCGATGATGTCGGCGATGATCCGCATCGAGGGCTCGGGCGGGTAGATGTAGGTGTTGCGGACCATGAACTCCTTGAGGATGTCGTTCTGGATGGTCCCGGACAGCGCGGCGCGGGGCACGCCCTGTTCCGCGCCCGCGACGATGAAGTTGGCGAGGATCGGGATCACCGCGCCGTTCATGGTCATCGAGACCGACACCTTGTCCAGCGGGATGCCGTCGAACAGGATCTTCATGTCCTCGACGCTGTCGATGGCGACGCCGGCCTTGCCCACGTCGCCCTCGACCCGCGGGTGGTCGCTGTCATAGCCGCGGTGGGTGGCGAGGTCGAAGGCGACCGAGACGCCCTGCTGCCCGGCGGCGAGGTTGCGGCGGTAGAAGGCGTTCGATTCCTCGGCGGTGGAAAACCCCGCATATTGCCGGATCGTCCACGGCCGGCCGGCATACATCGTCGCCCGGGGGCCGCGGGTGAAGGGCTCCATCCCCGGGAGGCTGCCCATGTGCGGCAGGTCCGCGGTGTCGGCCTCGGTATACAGCGGCTTGACGGTGATGCCTTCCAGCGTGTCCCAGTTCAGGCTGTCGGGATCGGCGCCCTTCAGCTCCTTGCTGGCAAGCGCGCGCCACTGGTCGAGATTGGCTTGGGTCATGGCTGGGTCCTTTCCGATGCGACCACGGTCGCTATATTCCGATGCATGAACAGGTTTCTGGTGACAGGCGCGGCGGTCGTGCTGGCGATGGTGGCGGGGCAGGCGGCGGCGATGGGCGGATCGGCTCCGCCGCCCGCGCCCGTGCAGGTCGAGCGCGCCGCCCCGGCCCGGCCGGGGCACGAGGGCGCCGCCGGTGCGCCGACGGTGGTGCGGCGCGACACGCCGGCCACGCATCTGGAATACCTGCTGGCGACCGAGGTCACGCCCGAGGAATTGCTGTTCCGCCGACGCGCGGTGGTGGTCTTTGCCGATACCCCGGCCGATCCCGCCTTCACCGCGCAGATGGTGGCGCTGGAAACCCAGGCCGGGCCGCTGATCGACCGCGACGTGGTGGTGATCGCCGACAGCGACCCGGCCGACGCCAGCATCTGGCGGCAGCGGCTGAAACCCAACGGGTTCTCGCTGATCGTGATCGACAAGGACGGCCAGGTGAAACAGCGCAAGCCCAGCCCCTGGGACGTGCGCGAGATCGTCCGCGCCATCGACAAGTTCCCGTTGCGCCGGCAAGAGACCGGGCGCATGGGTGTTGCGCCCTGAGGATTGAAATGCGGCGCCGCGCGGTCTATATTCTGTCCGAAGGACAACGACGTCCGACAGGAGGTCCGAAATGAGCACGACATC
Organism: Paracoccus sphaerophysae; assembly: GCF_000763805.1. Taxonomy (GTDB): domain Bacteria; phylum Pseudomonadota; class Alphaproteobacteria; order Rhodobacterales; family Rhodobacteraceae; genus Paracoccus; species Paracoccus sphaerophysae. The sequence goes on from NZ_JRKS01000006.1 coordinate 69,919, forward strand.
CTACAACCCGCGCCCCATCACTGGCCGGACCGGCCCGATGCCGGGATATTCGCCGCGCTGAGCCGCGACCTTTCGGTCTGAATCCACGCCGTGACGCCCGCCTTGGTTTCCGCAAGGCGGGTTTTTTGTCGCGAATCGCTCAGCTCCGCGACCGCCGCATTGCCTCCGGTGAGATGGGCGAGAAGGAACGCCATCGCTTCCTCGCCCAGGTCGATCGCCTCGATCTTCATCTCGATGTAATGGCGATACATCCGCGCCGCCCGCTGCGGCCCGACGCGGGCCAGGTCCAGCGCCCGCAGGTCGGCGATCATTGTGCCGATGGTGGCGAGCTGGTTGTAATATTGCACCACCGGATCGACGACGCGGAACGGCAGGACGTGGATGTTCTCCACGATGGCGCCGAACAGCCGGTCGTTCTGTTCGGTCGGGATTACCGGGAAGAAGCCGTCAGCCTTGAGGATCATCGCCTCCATCTCGGCGCCATAGACGGGCAGGCTCTGCCCCTTGAGCGTGGCGACATGGACCCGGATCTCGGCATAAAGCGCGCCCTGCACGTCGCGGACCCGCTCGGCCCGCGCGGCCCGATCCCGCGCCGCGCTCAGCAGATGCGTCACCACCCAGCCGCCCGCCACCACCGCGCCGCCGATCATGGCGGCGACGACACGGGCGTCGGACAGGGTGGTGGCGAAGCTCACTCGAACTCCATGATCACGTCATCCACGCGCAGGCTCTGGCCGGCCTCGGCGTTGACCGACTTGACCACGCCCTTGCGCTCGGCGCGCAGGATGTTTTCCATCTTCATCGCCTCGACGGTGGCCAGCGCCTGGCCCTCCTGCACCTCGTCGCCGGCGGCGACGTTGATCCGGACCACCAGTCCCGGCATCGGGCACAGCAGGAACTTCGAGGTGTCGGGGGCCGCCTTCTCGGGCATCAGCCGCGCCAGTTCGGCGGTCCGCGGGCGGCGGACATAGGCCTTGATGTCCGCGCCGCGGGTGCGCAGGCGCAGGCCCGCCGCAATGCGGTCGACCTTGAGCGTCAGCGGCGCGCCGTCCACGGTCAGACGCCCCAGCGACTGCCCCGGCCGCCAGTCCGATTCCACCCGCAGCGCCCGGCCGTTCACCTGCACGGTCGAGCCGCCCTTGTCGGCCTGCACCCGCACCGGGAATTCGCGCCCGTCCAGCGTCACGACCCAATTTTCCCCCACGCGGCGTTCGTGGTTGTCCAGACGGCCGGTGATCTGGGTGCGGCGGATCTCGGCCACGCGGTGCATCGCGGCGGCGGCGGCGGCGACGCGCTCAAGCTCGGCCTCGTCCAGTGTCGCGCCCTGGAAGCCCTCGGGGTATTCCTCGGCGATGAAGGCGGTCGAGATGTCGCCCGAGACGAACTTGGGGTGGTCCATCACCGCCGACAGGAAGGGCAGGTTGTGGCCGATGCCCTCGACCTCGAAATCGTCCAGCGCCGACCGCATCGCGGCGATCGCCTGGTCGCGGGTCGGCGCCCAGGTGCACAGCTTGGCGATCATCGGGTCATAGAACATGCTGATCTCGCCGCCCTCATAGACGCCGGTGTCGTTACGCACGCCGGTCGCCGCGACCGGGGGCTGGTCGCCCGGATGCGCCGGCACCCACTTGTCCGCGTCCGCCAGCGGGCCGGCGGCGGTTTCCACCGGCGGGCGATAGCGGGTCAGCCGGCCGATCGAGGGCAGGAAGTTGCGGTACGGATCCTCGGCATACAGCCGGCTTTCGATCGCCCAGCCGTTGATCGTCAGGTCGTCCTGGGTGAAGGGCAGCGGCTCGCCCGCCGCGACGCGGATCATCTGTTCGACCAGATCAACGCCGGTGATCAGCTCGGTCACCGGGTGTTCGACCTGCAGACGCGTATTCATTTCAAGGAAGTAGAAGTTCTTGTTCGCGTCGACGATGAACTCGACCGTGCCGGCCGAGGCATAGCCCACGGCCTTGGCCAGCGCGCAGGCCTGTTCCCCCATCGCCTTGCGGGTGGCGGCGTCGAGGAAGGGCGAGGGCGCCTCTTCGATGACCTTCTGGTTGCGGCGCTGGATCGAGCATTCGCGTTCGTGCAGATAGACGCAGTTGCCGTGGGTGTCGGCCAGCACCTGGATTTCGATGTGGCGCGGGGTGGTCACGAACTTCTCGATGAAGATGCGGTCGTCGCCAAAGCTGTTGGCGGCCTCGTTCTTCGAGGATTCAAAGCCCTCGCGCGCCTCCTGGTCGGTCCAGGCGATGCGCATCCCCTTGCCGCCGCCGCCGGCGCTGGCCTTGATCATCACCGGATAGCCGATCTGGGTCGAGATCTTCACCGCCTCTTCGGCGTCGGCGATCAGGCCCATGTAGCCCGGAACCGTCGACACCCCGGCCTCCTGCGCGATCTTCTTCGAGGTGATCTTGTCGCCCATCGCCTCGATCGCGCCCGAGGGCGGGCCGATGAACGCCACCCCCTCTTTCTCGAGCGCCTCGGCGAACTTCATGTTTTCCGACAGGAACCCATAGCCGGGGTGGACCGCCTCGGCGCCGGTCTCGCGGATCGCCTGCATGATCTTGTCGATCACGATATAGGACTGGTTGGCGGGCGGCGGGCCGATATGGACGGCCTCGTCGGCCATCTTGACATGCAGCGCGTTGCGGTCGGCGTCGGAATAGACGGCGACGGTCGCGATCCCCATCTTTTTCGCGGTCTTGATGACTCGGCAGGCGATTTCGCCGCGGTTGGCGATGAGGATCTTCTTGAACATGGCGGTTCCTGGGATGGCGCGTGACAAACGAAAAGCCGCCCCGGTCGATCAGACCGAAGCGGCGGGATGGCAGGTCGGGCGCGCGCCGCGGGGCGCGCGGATCAGGTCGTTACTGGCAGAGCCGCACGTCGTCGCACAGCGCGCCGCCGGCAGCACCGATCGCGGCGCCCTTGGCCACGGATTTGCCCGAGATGTCGGCGATGACGGCGCCGGCGCCCGCACCGATGAGCGCGCGGTCCATTTCGGTCGGCTGGATGTTCTGGGTGCAACCGGCCAGCAGGGCAGCGGCAGCGGTGAGAAGCACGAGGGTCTTGGACATGGATCTATCTTTCTGGCAGCGCCGAATCCGGTGGAATGAGGCCGGCTGACCGCCGGATGGGCCTGCAATGCCCCGCCCTGCGCCCGGGTTCCGGGTCGGGCGGGATCATTGGCGAAAAGTTTACTGGGCGCAGACGCCCGCGTCGTCGCAAAGCGCGCCGGCCGCACCGCCGATGAGCGCGCCGGTGGCGATGTTCTCGTCAAGCGCCTTGGCCACGACGGCCCCGGCGACAGCACCGCCCGCGGCGCGCTGGGTGTCGGCCGAGAGGCCGGTCTGATAGCCCGGCGCGCAGGCCGAAACGCCGGCGGCCAGCACAGCGACGCCCGCGAGGCGGAGGATGAAAGAGTTCGACATGGTGATCTGCCTGTACAATGGGCCCTTTTCCGGGCCGGTTTGGAGTTCCAGCAGAATATGCCACGGCGCGCCGCCGCGTCAAACTGACAAGCAGGTGAAGGCTGTGCGAACGGCAAGAACCCGCATGGCAGAAGACAGGACGCGAGGGCGGGCGGTGACAGCGGGCGACGGGTCATTCGTCGTCCCCCTCGTCGTCGTCCCAGTCGTTCCAGCCGAAATCCGGGGGGGAGTCGGTGGCGAACAGTTCGGGGAACCCCGCCTCGGCGCGCTTCAGATCGACGCGCAGCAACTGCTCATAGCTGGTCGGGTCGAGCTTGCCGACGGCGACCACCTCGCGCCCCAGAAGCCAGGACAGCCGGCCGGCGTCCAGGTTGCCGCGCTCGAACGGCTCATCCCCGAAATGCTCGATCAGCGCTGCGAGGAATGCCGCATCGGCGCGGCGATCGCCGGCCGAGCGGTCGCGATAGCGTTCGCGCGGGGCCAGCTTGGTTGCGCCCTTGGGGTTGGCGCGGCGGATGGTGAACTGGTGGTCGGTAGACGGCAGGCGTCCGGGAAAGCCGCGATGCTTCAGCATGGCGCGCCCCGCAGGCTGGGCGCGGCGGCGGGATGGCGCGGGCCGGTCAGCCCGCGCCGGATGGCGTCAGTTGGCGCCGTACTTGCCCTGGAAGACGGGCTCGGGCGCGACGACGGCCGGCTGCACAACGGTGGTGGTGGGTTGCGGCTGGCACGCGGCGAGAACGCCGGTCGCGACCAGCAGAAGAACGAGTTTCTTCGACATGGGATGCTCCTGTGATGCGGGGGTTGAGTGCCCCGACTGCTCGATCGCGCCGCAACATGCGGCGGATGCGTCATGCTAGCCGCAGCGGCGGACGCCGGACAGCCCGGCCCGGACAGGGCGGCAGCCGCATGTGGCAGGCTTGCATCATCACGGGGCAGGGTCGAGACAGCGGCCATCACATCGGCTCCCACACGCAGGCGTCGCGGTCGGCGGGGATCGAGAAGCCCTCGAACAGCTGGACGATCGCGGGATCGAAGCTGCCGAACGGGCTCGGCGCGGACGCCATCGAGATCACCACCTGCGCCGGCCGCGGCGCCTGTTTCGCCAGCCGGGGCAGGGCAAAGTTCTCGCACAGCCAGACGATGTCGCGATGGACCGGGTCCTGCATCAGGATGTCGGGCGCGGCGGGCAAAGCGGGGTCGCCCGCGTCGCCGGCGATGGCGGCCAGGTCGCCGCTTTCCTCGGCGCCCGCGGTCTCGCCGGGCAGGGTGGCGTCGGGGGCTGCCAGTTCCGACGGCAACGGCGCGTCGATCACCCCGCCATCGCCGGGCAGCGCCGGCTGGATCGAGATGCCGTCCGCAGCCGGATCGCCATCCGGCACCCCCTCGACCGACAGCCCGCCCAGCGCCGCGTCCAGTTCCGCCTGCTCGGCCGGGCTGAGCTGTGCGGTATCGCCCGGGCCCTCGGCGTCGTCGAACATCTCGGGCGGCAGTTCGTCGGCGAAATCGCCCGGCTCGACCGGCGGGACGAGTTCCGCCAGCGTCGGCATGACGAAGCGATATCGCTGCACCAGCCCCATGCCCGGCACGCGGTCCGACAGTTCCTCTTGCAGCCAGACCTCGGCCCCCGACGGCACCGCCACGGGCGTGGGGGCCGGCTCGGCGGCCATGCCGGCCGCCGTCGAGGCGAACAGAAGCGCTGCGGACATCGCGATCAAGGGCTTTCGTCGGTCATGCGGGACGGGCGGTCAAAGCGGGATGTTGTCGTGTTTCTTCCAGGGGTTGCTCAGCTGCTTGCCGCGCAGCGAGGCGAAGGCGCGGGCCACCCGGCGGCGGGTGCCGTGCGGCTGGATCACCTCGTCGATGAAGCCCTTCTCGGCGGCCACGAAGGGATTGGCGAAGCGGTCCTCGTAATCCTTGGTGCGATGCGCGATCTTGTCGGCGTCGCCCAGTTCGCTGCGATACAGGATCTCGACCGCGCCCTTGGCGCCCATCACCGCGATCTCGGCGGTGGGCCAGGCATAGTTGAAATCGCCCCGCAGGTGCTTGGACGCCATGACGTCATAGGCGCCGCCATAGGCCTTGCGGGTAATCACCGTGACCTTGGGCACCGTCGCCTCACCATAGGCGAACAGCAGTTTGGCGCCGTGCTTGATCACCCCGCCATATTCCTGCGCCGTGCCGGGCAGGAAGCCGGGGACGTCGACCAGGGTCAGGATCGGGATGTTGAAGGCGTCGCAGAACCGCACGAAGCGCGCGGCCTTGCGGCTGGAATCGATGTCCAGCACGCCGGCCAGCACCATCGGCTGGTTGGCCACCACGCCGACCGTCTGGCCCTCGATCCGGATGAAGCCGATCAGGATGTTGCCGGCGAAATCCTGCTGGATCTCGTAGAAATCACCCTCGTCGGCAACCTTGGTGATCAGCTCCTTCATGTCATAGGGCTGGTTGGGGTTGTCGGGGATCAGCGTGTCCAGGCTGTCTTCGATCCGCGCCGGGTCGTCGAAGAACGGCCGCGTCGGCGCCTTGTCGCGGTTCGACAGCGGCAGGAAATCGAACAGCCGGCGGATCTCGGTCAGCGTCTCGACGTCGTTTTCGAACGCCCCGTCGGCGACCGAGGATTTGCGGGTATGGGTCGACGCGCCGCCCAGCTGTTCGGCGGTCACCACCTCGTTGGTCACCGTCTTGACCACGTCCGGCCCGGTCACGAACATGTAGGACGTGTCCTTCACCATGAAGATGAAGTCGGTCATCGCCGGCGAATAGACCGCCCCGCCCGCGCAGGGGCCCATGATGACGCTGATCTGCGGGATCACGCCCGAGGCCATGATGTTGCGCTGGAAGACCTCGGCATAGCCGGCCAGGCTCGCCACGCCCTCCTGAATGCGGGCACCGCCGGAATCGTTCAGCCCGATCACCGGCGCGCCGTTCTGCATCGCCATGTCCATGATCTTGCAGATCTTCTGCGCGTGGGTTTCCGACAGCGAGCCGCCGAAGACGGTGAAGTCCTGGCTGAACACATAGACCATGCGGCCGTTGATCGTGCCCCAGCCGGTGATGACGCCGTCGCCATAGGGCCGGTCGGCCTCCATCCCGAAATCGGTCGAGCGGTGGCGGACGAACATGTCGAATTCCTCGAAGGAACCCTCGTCCAGCAGGATGTCCAGCCGCTCGCGCGCCGTCAGCTTGCCGCGCGCGTGCTGCGCATCGATGCGCCGCTGTCCGCCGCCCAGCCGCGCCTCGCCGCGCCTTGCTTCGAGCTGTCCCGCGATGTCCCTCATGCCGCCCTCCGTCGATGTTGGCGGGGACAATATGCGCGGTGCGCGGCGGCGCAAAGCGGAAAGGGGAAAGTTTGCAAAATGACACGGCGACCGCGCGTGGAAATTGGAAACCGGTTAAACCCGTCCCCGCGGCGCCGCGCAGGCTTGACGGCGCCGCGGGGCGGGGCCATCCCCGGCGCATGGGACTGACGATCGATCTGGCCGCCATCGCGGCGAACTGGAAGGCGCTTGCCGCCCGCGCCCCGGGCGCCCGGCCCGGCGCCGTGGTCAAGGCCGACGCCTATGGTCTGGGCGCGGCGCGCGTGGCCCCGGCGCTGTACGCCGCGGGAGCGCGGCATTTCTTCGTCGCGCTGGCCGCCGAGGGCCGCGCGATCCGGCCGCTGCTGGGCGACGATGCCAGCATCTTCGTGCTGTCCGGGCTCATGCCGGGGCAAGACCTGACCGGGCTGATCCCGGTGCTGAACAGCGCCGAACAGTTCTTCCGCGACCGCGCCCTGCGCCCGCGCGGCGGCTTTGCGATCCAGCTGGACAGCGGTATGAACCGTCTGGGGATGGAACCGGCCGAGTGGGCCGCGATCCGGGCCGAGGCGCTGTCGGCGCGCACCGCCGCCGGGCAGGGGCCGGCGCTGGTCATGTCGCACCTGATGTGCGCCGACGAGCCCGGCCACCCGGCCAATGCCGCCCAACTGGCCGCGTTCCGCGAGATGGCGATGGGGGTGACCGCGCCGCTGTCGCTGTCGGCGACCGGCGGCATCCTGCTGGGGGCGGATTATCACTTCGACGTGACCCGGCCGGGCATCGGCCTGTATGGCGGTGATCCCTTTGCCGAGGCGCGCCCGGTGGTGACGCTGGCGCTCGAGGTGATCCAGACCCGCTCGGTCGCGGCGGGCGAGGCGGTGGGCTATGGCTGCACATGGACCGCCGCGCGGCCCTCGCGCATCGCCACGGTGGCGGCGGGCTATGCCGACGGGCTGCTGCGGGCGCTGTCGGGCAAGTCGGTGCCGCTTTGGGCGGGCGACCGCAGCGCGCCCATCGTCGGGCGGGTGTCGATGGACCTCATCACCGTGGACGTGACCGACCTGCCCGACGTGCCGGCGGCGCTGGAGATCCTCAACGCCCGCCAGACCGTCGATGACCTCGCCGCCAGGGCCGGGACCATCGGCTACGAGATCCTGACCTCGCTGGGTCCGCGCTATCCGCGCGACTGGCGCGCGGCGGAATGAACCCTGTCCGCGCGATCGGCCGGGCCACGCTGGAGCTGGTCCGCGGGGTCGGCGCGGTGGCGATCTTCGCCGCCCGCGGACTGGCCGCGCCGGGCTTTCAGCCGCGACTGCTGGCCGAGCAGCTGCTGCGCATCGGCTGGCTGTCGCTGCCGGTGGTGGGGCTGACCTCGCTGTTCACCGGCGCTGCGCTTGCCTTGCAGATCAACGCGGGCGGCGAGCGATTCCAGGCCGGGGACGTGGTCCCGGCCATCGTCGCCATCGGCATGGTGCGCGAGCTTGGGCCGGTGCTGGGCGGGCTGATGGTCGCGGCGCGGGTCGCCTCGTCGATCGCGGCCGAGATCGGATCGATGCGGGTGACGGAACAGATCGATGCGCTGGTGACGCTGTCCACCGACCCGATGGGCTGGTTGGTCACCCCGCGGCTGTGGGCGGCGATCCTGGCCGTGCCGGTGCTGGTCGGCGTGGGCGACGTCATCGGCATCATGGGCGGCTGGCTGGTCGGGACGACGACGCTGGGCTTCACGTCGCAGGGCTATCTGTCGAGCAGCTGGGCCTATCTGGAAAGCTGGGACGTGGTGTCGGGGCTGATCAAGGGCGCGGCCTTCGGCGCCATCGTGGCGCTGGCCGGCTGCTGGTTCGGGATGCGCGCCGGGCGCGGCGCCGAGGGCGTGGGCCGGGCCACCACCAACGCCGTGGTCGCGGCCTCGGTCGCGATCCTGGCCGCGAATTTCGTCCTCACCGGGCTGTTCTTCACATGAACGGGCACGGCGCTCCCGTGATCGAGGTTCGCGGGCTGACCAAGGGCTTTGGCGCCGCCCGCGTGCTCGACGGGGTCGACCTGTCGGTAGTGCGGGGCGAAAGCCTGGTCATCATCGGCGGGTCGGGCGCCGGCAAGTCGGTGCTGCTGCGGTCGATCCTGGGGCTCGAACGCCCGGATGGCGGCGCGATCCTGCTGGGCGGGCAGCCGGCCACGCCGCAGGTCCGGGCGGACTTCATGCGCGATTTCGGGATGCTGTTCCAGAACGCGGCGCTGTTCGACAGCCTGCCGGTCTGGCGTAACGTGGCGTTCCGGCTGATGACGTCGCTGCCGCGGGCCGAGGCGCGCGCCCGCGCCCTGGACCGGCTGGCCCGCGTCGGCCTTGGCCCCGAGGTCGCCGACCGGATGCCCTCCGAACTGTCGGGGGGCATGCGCAAGCGCGTGGCGCTGGCCCGCGCCATCGCCGCCGACCCGCGGGTGATCTTCTTCGACGAGCCGACCACGGGACTGGACCCGCAGCGCGCGGCCAGCATCAACGCGCTGATCCGCGGCATCGTGGACGAAACCGGCGCCACGGCGGTGACCATCACCCACGACATGACCAGCGTGCGCAGCATCGCCGACCGGGTCGCGATGCTGGCCCGCGGCCGGCTGATCTGGCAGGGCGACGTGGCGGCGATGGACAGCGCCGACGACCCCGAACTGCGCGGTTTCGTCGAGGGCCGGCCGCTGGCCTGAGGCCACGGAACGGTCCGGCCCCACGGGCGTTGCCCCGGCATGCCGCAGCGGACTTGCCAATGTCCGCCTCGCTTGCAAGATGGAACCCGAACCACCGATGAGGAAGCCGCCCCTGTGGGTCTGACCCCGACCTCCGCCGCCGCCAGCCCCGCCATGACCGGCGAAACCCTGCTGGAATTCCCCGGCAACCGGCTGCTGATCGACCTGTGCGGCCCGCATGACCGCCACTTGGCCCGCGTCGAACAGGCGCTCGGCGTGCATGTCCTGCGCCGCGGCAACCTTCTGGCGGTCGTCGGCCCCGCCGAGGCGCAGGCCGATGCCGCCCAGATCCTGCGCGGGCTTTATGCCCGGCTGGAACAGGGCAAGCCCGTCGAGATGGCCGAGGTCGAGGCCGCGCTGCGGATGGGGACGGAACCCGAGAATGCCGGGCTGTCGCCGGCCGAACAGCTCGAGATGTTCCAGAAGGGCCCGATCGAGCTGCGCACCCGCAAGAAGACCGTCGAGCCGCGGACCGAGGCGCAGAAGGACTATGTCCGCAACCTGTTCGCCAACGAACTGGCCTTCGGCATCGGCCCGGCGGGAACCGGCAAGACCTATCTCGCCGTCGCCGTCGGCGTGACCATGCTGATCGGCGGCCATGTCGACAAGATCATCCTGTCCCGCCCCGCCGTCGAGGCGGGCGAGCGTCTTGGCTTCCTGCCCGGCGACATGAAGGAGAAGGTCGATCCCTACATGCAGCCGCTGTATGACGCGCTGAACGACTTTCTGCCCGCCAAGCAGATGGCCAAGCTGATCGAGGAAAAGCGGATCGAGATCGCGCCGCTGGCTTTCATGCGCGGGCGGACGCTGGCCAACGCCTTCGTGGTGCTGGACGAGGCGCAGAACGCCACCTCGATGCAGATGAAGATGTTCCTGACCCGCCTGGGCGAAGGCTCGCGCATGGTCATCACCGGCGACCGGACGCAGGTCGACCTGCCGCGCGGGGTGCAGTCGGGGCTGCGCGACGCCGAGCGCATCCTCAAGGGCGTGCCGGGGATTTCCTTCAGCTACTTCACCGCCTCGGACGTGGTGCGCCACCCGCTGGTCGCCAAGATCATCCATGCCTATGACGCCGATGACGAGGCCGCAGCGGCGCGGGGCGACCAGGACCAGCCCGCCGGCGGCTATGGCAGCTATCCGCCCCGCCGCGATCCGTGGCGCCGCGCGCCGGGCGAGGGCGCGCAGGGATGAACGAGCCTCGCGACGCGCCGGCGGTCGAGCCGTACTCGCCCGTCGATCTGGTGATCGAGGACGAACGCTGGCTGGACGTCGACCTGCAGGGCATGGCCGAGCGCGCCGCCCGCGCGACGACCGCGCATCTGGGCATCGACAGCGTGGAAATCGTCGTCATGGGCTGCGACGATGCCCGAATCGCGCAGCTGAATGACCATTTCCGCGGCAAGGCCAGACCCACCAACGTGCTGAGCTGGCCCTCGTCCGAACCCGCGCCACGCGCCGCCGGCGCGGTGCCGGCGCTGCCGCCCGGGGACGAGCTGGGCGATATCGCGATCAGCTACGACACCTGCGCCGTCGAGGCCGCGGGCCAGGGCAAGCCCTTTGCCGATCACGTCACCCATCTGATCGTCCATGCGATCCTGCACTTGGCCGGCTATGACCACGAAGCGGACGCCGACGCCGCAACCATGGAAGACGCCGAGCGTTCTATCCTGGCCGGCCTCGGCATCCCCGACCCTTACCGCGAGACCTGAATTCCCATGAACGACCAGACCAACGAGCCGCGAAGTCCCGGGACGGCCTTCGATACCGTTCCCGACCCTGCCATCGGCCCCGATGAAGCCGCGCCGGCCGGCTGGGCGGACGGCATCGGCGGCGAGGGGCGCGACCTGCCGCAGTCACGCGGGTTCCTGGGCCGGCTGCTGAAAAGCTTCAGCCCGGGCCAGAACGGCGGCGATGGCGACGATCCGCCCGATTCGATGATGGAGGCTGCGACCTCGGCCGCCGCGCCCTCGATCCTGAACCTGCGCCGCAAGACCGTGGACGACGTGGCGGTGACCAAGGCCGACATCGTCGCGGTCCCGGTCACCGTGGGCCTGCCGGAGCTGGTCGAGGTGTTCCGCGAGCACGGTTATTCCCGCGTTCCGGTCTATCGCGGCGATCTGGATCAGCCGCTGGGGCTTGTGCTGTTCAAGGACCTGGCGATGAAGCACGGCTTTGCCGCCAAGGGGGCGCCGCCGCGCTTTGCGCTGCGCCCGCTGCTGCGGCCGCTGCTGTATGTCCCCGGCTCGATGCCGATCGGGGCGCTGCTGCAGCAGATGCAGCAGAAACGCATCCACATGGCGCTGGTGATCGACGAATACGGCGGGGTGGACGGGCTGGTGACGCTCGAGGACCTGGTCGAGCAGGTGATCGGCGCCATCGACGACGAACACGACGAGTCCGAGGAAGGCAGTTGGGTCCGCGAACGCCCCGGCCAGTGGCTGGTGCTGGCCCGGACCCCGATCGGCGCGGTCGAGGCCGAAATCGGCGTCAAGCTGGTTTCTGGCGTCTATGAAGAGGAAATCGACACGCTGGGCGGCCTGCTGTTCATGCTGGCCGGCCACGTGCCCCAGCGCGGCGAGATCATCACAGACGACAGCGGCGTGCAGTTCGAGGTCATCGACGCCGACGCCCGCCGCATCAAACGCGTGCGCGTGCGCCTGCCGGACACGCCGAACCCGCCGGCGGGCTAGGGCGCCTGGATCAGGACAGGCGCGCGATCAGTTCCTGCGCGGCGGCCGGGTTGGCCGCCTTGTGCCCCGAGATCACGAAAAGGAACACATCGCGCGGCGTGCCATCCGCCAGCGGCGCGGCGATCGGGTCCAGCCCCTCGGGCTGCCGGCCCGCGGCCAGCGCCTTGGCGCGGGCGGCCCACAGGTCCAGCGCCCTGGGAGCATAGCCGGCCTTGGGCCGCTCGGTCGTGCCCATGATCCGCAGATAACTGAAATCGGCGGTCTGGTCGGCGATCATCGGATAGTCGCTGTCCCCGGCCAGCACGATGGCCACGTTGCGGGCGCGGGCGGCCTCGACCACCTCGGCGCAGGCGAATGACGGGTGGCGCAGCTCCACCGCGTGGCGCAGGGGCAGATCGCCCACGCGGGGCGGCAGCAGGTTAAGGAAGGCCGCGAAATCCTCGGGGTCGTGGCGCTTGGTGGGGGCGAGCTGCCACAGGATCGGGCCGAGCCGGTCGCCCAGCTGGTCGAGGCCGCTGGCCATGAAGCGGTCGATCGAGTCGCCCGCCTCGGCCAGCAGCTTGCGGTTCACCGCATAGCGCACGGCCTTGACGGCAAAGAGGAACCCCGCGGGCGCCGCGTCGCGCCAGGCGGCAAAGGTTTTGGGGGTCTGGGTGCGATAGAAGGTGCCGTTGATCTCGATCGCGGTCAGCTTGGACGCGGCATAGGACAGCTGGTCCTTCTTCTTCAGGTTGGCGGGGTAGAAGCTGTCGTCCCACGGCTCATAGGTCCAGCCGCCGACGCCGATATGGATGCTGCCCTGGGCCATCTTGCCTCTCTCTCGTCTCGGGTCGCCCGGCCGGGTCGGCCGCCGTCAGTCTGCCGGGGCCATGCCGCGGCGGTCATGGGCCGCGCGGGCGATGTCGGCGGTGGCCGCGCCCCAGTCGCTGGCGCGGGTGCGGGCCTGGTGGGCGCGATAGGCAGCCTCGTCCACGAACAGTTCGGCGAAGGCGAAGACCAGCGGATCGTCGGTCTGGCGCAGGTCGAACATCCGGCAGCCCGGCTCGGCCCGGCTGGCGTTGATATGGGCCGGGGCATGGTTCAGCACCACCATCATCTCGGCCAGATCGCGGCAGACGAGCTGTCCGGTCAGCGACACCTGCGCGCCAGCGCGCAGCGCATGGGGATCGGCTTGCGGCCGATGGGCGCCGCAGCCGCAGCCGGGGGGATGGTCGTGGGGCATGGCGGTCCTTTCAGGGCGCGACGAGCGCGTCGAAGTCGGGGAAGTCGCGGCCGGCCTGGGGGCTGGCGCGATAGCCGAGCCCCGCGACCGCCTCATAGGGATCGTCGCCGACTGCGGCGTGGCAGGCCTTGAGATAGCGCAGGCTGATCCCCTCGCTGGCGCCGAAGATCTCGGGCAGGGGCAGGGTGGTCCAGCGGCCGTTGGCCTCGCGGAAGGCGGGGCGCACGGTGGAACAGAACAGCTCGAGCCGTTCGGGCGACCAGCTGAGACCGGGGGGCGCGTGGTCGGGATAGTCGCCCGCATGTTCGCTGCGCGCGGTGCGTTCGTCGACCTCGATGCGGCGGCCGGGAACGGCGTCGCTGCCCTGGCCGGTTTCACGCGCGGGCGCCTGGATGTACCAGTCGCAGCCGCCCATGTGGCAACGGGCGCCGAAGCTGCGCGCCCGGTCGGCGGCCGACGGCTCGGGCGCCGTGGCCGCGGGGCTGGGGGGCGTGCCGGCGGCGGGTGGCTCGCCCACCGCCCGCACGCAGATGGTGAAGTCGGCCCCGCGCCAGCAGGCGCCGTCCTCGTCCAGCCGGCGAACGCTGCCCCATTGCGCCCGGACCCCGGCGGTCGAGAAGCTGCGCACCTCGCCCACCCCGCTGCCGGTGATGTCGAGCGCCAGGCTGATCGCCCCGCCCATTGCGCGGCCGTCCATCATCGCGACGTCGAAGCTGCCGCGCTGGCGGGGGGTAAAGCGGCACGGGCCGTCGATCCGCTCACCGCGCACGGTGATTTCGCACTGCGCCGCGCGGCCGTTCACCGCGCCGGCCTGAAACGGAAGCGCCAGGGCGACCAGGGCAGCAAGCAACGGGGCAGCGACACGCATCGGGCAGGGACTCTCACGCAGACGGCAGCCGGATCGTCCCATCATGGGACGGATCAATTCTGCTGCCAACCGCCAATCCGACCCGAGGAGCGGCGCCCGGTCACTCCCACTCGATGGTGCCGGGCGGCTTCGAGGTGATGTCGTAGGTGACCCGGTTGATCCCCTTGACCTCGTTGATGATCCGGGTCGCGGTCTCGCCCAGGAAGTCGTGGGTGAAGGGGTAGTAATCCGCCGTCATCCCGTCGACCGAGGTCACGGCGCGCAGCGCGCAGGCATAGTCATAGGTGCGCCCGTCGCCCATCACCCCCACGGTCTTGACCGGCAGGATCGCCACGAAGGCCTGCCAGATGTCGTCATACAGCCCGTGCCGGCGGATCTGGTCGATGAACACCGCGTCGGCCTTGCGCAGGATGTCGAGTTTCTCGCGGGTGATCTCGCCCGGGCAGCGGATGGCGAGGCCGGGGCCGGGGAAGGGGTGGCGGCCGATGAAGCTGTCGGGCAGGCCGAGTTCGCGGCCAAGGGCGCGGACCTCATCCTTGAACAGTTCGCGCAGCGGCTCGACCAGCTTCATGCCCATCTTCTCGGGCAGGCCGCCGACATTGTGGTGGCTCTTGATGGTGACCGAGGGGCCGCCGGTAAAGCTGACGCTTTCGATGACGTCGGGATACAGCGTCCCCTGCGCCAGGAACTCGGCCCCGCCGATCTGCGCGGCCTTTTCCTCGAACACCTCGATGAACAGCCGGCCGATGGTCTTGCGCTTGGTCTCGGGGTCGCTGACGCCGTCGAGCGCGGACAGGAAGCGGTCGCTTTCCTCGGCGTGGATCAGGTGCAGGTTCATGTGGTCGCGGAACATGGCCACGACCTCGTCGGCCTCGCCCTGCCGCATCAGGCCGTGATCGACGAAGACGCAGGTGAGCCGGTCGCCCACCGCCTCGTGGATCAGCGCCGCCGCGACCGAGCTGTCCACCCCGCCCGACAGCGCGCACAGCACGCGGCCGTCGCCGACCTGGTCGCGGATCCGGCGCACGGCCTCGTCGCGATAGCCGGCCATCGTCCAGTCGCCGGTGAACCCGGCCAGGCGGACGAAGTTCTCCAGCATGGTGCGGCCGTTCGGGGTGTGGTGCACCTCGGGGTGGAACTGAACGGCGTAGAAGCCGCGCGCTTCGTCGGCGATCATCGCGAAGGGCGCGTTGGGCGAGGTGCCGATGACCTGAAACCCCGGGGCGAGCCGGGTGACGCGGTCGCCGTGGCTCATCCAGACCTCTTCGCGGCCGTCGCGGAACAGGCCCGCGAAGATGCCGTCATCGCGGTGGCCGGGGGCGGGTGTCACGAAGGCGCGGCCGTATTCTGCGTGGTGCCCGGCCTCGACCGCGCCGCCCAGCTGCTCCATCATCACCTGCTGGCCGTAGCAGATGCCCAGGACGGGCACGCCCAGATCGAACAGCGCCTGGGGCGCGCGCGGGCTGCCCGGGCGGGTGACGCTGTCGGGGCCGCCCGACAGGATCACGGCGCGCGGCGCCAGCTGGCGCAGGACGTCGTCGTCGAGCGTCTGGTACGGGTGGATTTCGCAGTAGATGTTCAGCTCGCGCAGGCGGCGCGCGATGAGCTGCGTCACCTGAGAGCCGAAATCGACGATGAGAAGGCGCTGATGCTGGGTCATGCCCGGCGCTTAGCGCGCGGCGCGCGGGGCGGCAAGCGGCGGTTTGCGGCGGGCGGCGCCGGATCGGGGGCCAGCCCCCGGACCCCCGGGATATTTGCGACCGCCCGAGGGACCGCCGATCAGGGCCACAGCGCCGAGAGCGCCTCGGCCGGGTCGCTGGCGGACCAGATTTCGGGGCCGATGGCGATGAAATCGGCCAGGGGCCACAGCGCCCGGATCAGGGCCGCGTCCAGCGCGCCTTCGGCGACGACGGGGACCTCGATCACCTCGGACCACCACTGGAAGAGGTCCAGCGGCGCGGGTTCGCCATGCGCCAGCGCGGTCGTCCCGCAGGGGCCGAAGCTGACATAGTCCGCCCCCGCCTCGCCGGCGTTCATCCCGTCATGGCGCGAGGCGCCGCAATAGGCGCCGACGATGGCATCGGCGCCCAGTTCCTTGCGGGCATGGCGGACGCCGCGGGACCCCTGCGACAGATGTACCCCGTCCAGCCCGTGGCGCTGCGCCAGCGCGACATGGTCGGTGATCACCACCGCCACGTCGCGGTCATGGGCGATGTCGCGGGCGATGTCAGCGATGCGGCCGAGTTCCGCCTCGTCGCCGGCGCCCGGCAGACGCAGGCAGGCGACCGGATGGGCATCCAGCACCGAGATCAGCCGCGGCCCCAGTTCCGACGCGGCCATCATCGCGGGGGCGATCAGGTAAAGCTGCGGCTGCTGGTCCATGGGCGATCCTTTCGTCATCGGACCGCCATAGCGCAGCGGGGCGCGCGGCAAAAGACGTGCCGTGCGGATCGGGCGGCTGTCGCGTCGTGGGGGCTCGCGGCGGACGGAACTTGCCCGGTTCCGCCGGGGCGGCTAAGGCGCTGGGCATGACCCAACCCGTCGTGATCCTCGTGCGCCCGCAGATGGGCGAGAACATCGGCGCGGCCGCCCGCGCGATGCTGAATTTCGGCCTGACCGACCTGCGGCTGGTCGCGCCGCGCGATGGCTGGCCGAACCCGGCGGCGGTGGCGATGGCCTCGGGCGCGGCGGGGCGGGTGCTGGACCGGGCGCGGGTCTTTCCGACCCTGGCCGAGGCAATGACCGACATCGACCACGCCTATGCCACCACCGCCCGTGGGCGCGAGTTGACCAAGCCCGTCCACACCCCCGCGGCGGCGATGGAGGACGCGCGCACCCGCGTGGCCGCCGGCGGCCGCGTGGCGCTGGTCTTCGGGCCGGAACGGGCGGGGCTGGAAAACGACGACGTCGCCCGCGCCAACGCCATCGTGACGGTGCCGGTGAACCCGGATTTCCCCTCGCTGAACCTTGCCCAGGCGGTGCTTCTGCTGGGCTATGAGTGGGGCCGCGACCGGCTGCCCGCCCAGCC
>NZ_JRKS01000007.1 GCF_000763805.1 Paracoccus sphaerophysae
GGCGGGGAGGCCGCGGGGCGTGACGGCGGCGCTGGCAGTGCAACCGGCCCGCATCAGACCGACGAAGCGTCCGGCGGGTATTCCCCGTCTGGCAGGGGTCGACCGCGTTCCTCTGCCAGAGCGGCCTTGGGCCACCCGGCTGGGTCGGCAGTCTCGCGTCCCGCCGCAAGCGCGAGGTCCATCGGATCCGCCCCGCCCGCTGCGAGCGGGCCGGAGGACGAGGCGCAACCCGGGCCCGCACCCGCCGGCCTCGCCCTGCCAGAGCGCCTCCTCCGCCTGATCGGTCCGTCGCCGACCGAGGAAGACAGCCTGATCCGCGATCTCGGCGTATCGCCCGCGCAACTCGCGCCCGTGATCCTCGACCTGGAACTCGCCGGGCGCATCCAGCGCCTGCCCGGAGGCCGCATCGCCCTGGCTGCGTAAGCAGGGCCAAGGGTTCGAGTTGTTTGGGCAGAGGGCGGCCCACGCCGTCCCGATATCGCGTCGACCAGGTTTCCGCTGCGGTGACCTCGACAGACGATTTATCGTAGCAGAGTGGGTCCCGATCGTTTCATTTCCGCAGCGCAACCGTGCGCGTGGTCAGCCGGGGCACAGCCTCTGGGTCGCCGCAGGCACCAAACCGTGCGGAACTGCTGTCTCCGTGCGTCGCGGAGGCGGATTCTCCGTCCCCTACCCGATGTTGATCTGCATCGGCGTCACCGCCTCGCCCTCCGCATCCTCCCAGGCCGACAGGTCGGTCGCGGGAAAGGCGAATTCCTGACCGTCATCCGCGAGGGGCTGGCTCGCGTCGCGGAAGGGGTCCGGCACGTTCAGATCGTCGATCGGTGGGTCGAACCCGGTGGCGGGCAGAGGGTCGAGCGCGGTCAGCGGGCCGGGGGCCTCGGACTCATCGGCCCCCCACGCGAGGGGTGCCATCCCTGCGAGATCGACCGCCGCGCCATCGATCCGTCCCGGACCGGCGTCGGACGCCGTCAGGTGTTCCGACACCGGCTCGGCCAGGTCGTGCATCCCTCGGGCCGACGCGGCCCGGTCGCGGAGCCCGCCGCCCTGCGATCCGGCGAGCCGCAGCGCATGGCGCCCGGCGACTTCGCCCAGCTTGCCGCGGAACAGGGGCTGGCCGGTCGCGGTCTCGAGCGTGGCCGAGGTGAGCGCGTCGGGCGGAAGGGTGATGGTGTCGCCAGCCGACAGCGCGCGCAGCTCGCCCAGGGAGATGCTGCGGCGGCACAGCACGCCGACCAGTTCGATCGGCAGCGTCCGGATCGCGTCCGCCAGCACCCCCTGATCCGGAGCCGCGGCGACCGCCGGGGTCTCGGACTCTGCCAGCGGCAGCGAGACACGGCGTGGCGCGGCGGCCGCGCCGGGCAGCAGGAGGACCAGCCGCCCGTCCCTCTGCCCGGCCGGCCCGGCGCGCAGAGACACGGCGATATGGCGATAGGTCACGTCCTCGAGCATCAGGTCCAGCAGCCGCGGATCCTCGACGAAGCTCGCATAGCGATAGCCGGCCATGCCCTCGAACCCCTCATGCGCGGCAAGGTCGGCGGCGATCTCGGCCAGGCAGCCATTGAGGAAATCGGCGCTGATGACGCCATCTGTCCGGGTCGGCCGGCGGGCGGGCGCGGGGCGCGCCGAGATCCGGCCCATCGCCTGCATCTCGATCAGCGAGGACAGCAGGCCCGGGCAGATCGCGGCCGTGCCCATCGCGCCCCCCGGCCCCTCGACGGCGAGGATCAGCGACTGTTCGGGCAGCAGTTCGGGCACCTCGGCCAGGACGGCGTGGCCGACGCTGACCCGGTCGAAGAAAAGCGGCATGCCATGCACCCGGTCCGCCGCACGGCCGATGGCGCTGGCGATGACCCGGTCAGGCCCGCGCGGCACCGGCACGGGCGGGACGACCGGATCGGGACGGCCGGCCGCGGCACGTTCGGCGGCGCGGCGGGCCGCCTGCGCCGTGATATGGCGCAGCAGCACCGATCCGCCAGCGCCCGTGTCGATGCTGTCGTCTGCCGCAGTCATGACCCGTCCGAATCGTTCGTTCCCTTGTCGGGACAGTCGCACGGAATTCTTGCCAACAGGTTAGCGGCCTCACAAAGCCAGCCCGTGCCGCCCCGCCAGATCGGTGAAGAACTGCCACGCCACGCGGCCCGAGCGGGCGCCGCGGGTGGCCTGCCACTCGATCGCCTCGGCGCGCAGCGTCTCGGGGTCGACCGACAGCCCGTAGGCCCCGCAATAGCCGTCGATCATCGCCAGGAACTCGTCCTGGCCGCAGGGGTGAAAGCCCAGCCACAGCCCGAACCGGTCGGACAGCGAGACCTTCTCCTCGACCGCCTCGCCGGGATGGATCGCCGAGGCGCGCTCGTTGTCGATCATGTCGCGCGGCATCAGGTGGCGGCGGTTCGAGGTCGCATACAGCACCACGTTCGGCGGCCGCCCGGCCAGCCCGCCATCCAGGACCGCCTTCAGCGACTTGTACTGCGCATCGTCATGCGAGAACGACAAATCGTCGGCGAAGAGCAGGAAACGCCGGTCCGACGCGCCCAGCAGCGCCAGCAGGCGGCCCACCGACTCAAGGTCGTCGCGGCTGATCTCGACCAGCACCAGGGGCAGGCCGCGTGCCACGGCCTCGGCGTGCACGGCCTTGACGAGGCTGGATTTTCCCATCCCCCGCGCGCCCCACAGGAGCGCATTGTTGGCAGCATGGCCGCGGGCGAATTGCAGCGTGTTGGCCAGCAGCGTGTCGCGTGAGCGGTCGATCCCGACCAGCTGGTCCAGCGGCACCCGGTTCACCCGCCGCACCGGGTCCAGCCGGTCGGGGGCGGTGTGCCAGACATAGGCCTCGGCCTCGGTGAAGCTGGGCGCCGGCGCGGGCGGCGGGGTCAGCCGGTCCAGCGCGTCGGCGATGCGCTCCAGCGGTTCAGTCGTCATCGACATCGACCCACAGGCCCTCGGCGCGCAGCTGGGCCTCGCGCTTGACCTCGATCCGCTTCACCAGCTGGATGGCGATTTCATAGAGGCCATAGATCACCGAGAACAGCACGATCTGGCTGATGATGTCGGGCGGCGTCACCATCGCCGACAGCACCAGGATCAGGACCACTGCATAGCGGCGCATCGACCCCAAACCCTTGGCCGACACCAGCCCCGCCTTGCCCATCAGCGTCAGCGCCACCGGCAACTGGAAGGACAGGCCGAAGGCGAGGATGAACTTGGTGGTCAGCGACAGATACTCGCTGATCGAGCCCTGGAACACGATCCCGGCCATCTTGGGGTCATTGGCGACCGGCGCCTTGGGGTCGTCGGGCAGCTGCAGCGGGCCGCTCTGGAAGCCGAGGAAGAAGTCGAAGGCCCAGGGCAGGATGACGAAATAGGCGAAGGCGGCGCCCAGCGCGAACATCACCGGCGAGGCGATCAGGAACGGCAGGAACGCCTGCTTTTCGGACCGATACAGCCCCGGCGCGATGAACCGCCACAGCTGATAGGCGATCACCGGGAACGCCAGGATGAAGCCGCCGAACATGGCGATCTGCATGGCCAGGAAGAAGCCTTCCTGCACCTTGAGCATGATCAGCCCGCATTCCTGCCCGCGCTTGGCCAGCGCGCCGCAGATCGGCTGGGTAAGGAAGTCGAAGACCGGCTGCCAGACGAAATAGCAGCAGATGGCGGCGATCACGAAGGCCAGCACCGACCAGATCAGGCGGTTGCGCAATTCGGCCAGGTGCTCGATCAGCGGGGCCGAGCTGTCGTCGATGTCGTCGGGGCGGTTGGGCAAGTCGTCAGCTCCGGTCGCTGCGCCGCACGGCGTGCAGCCGGCGGGCGCCGGGCTGGTGGACAGGGGGCTCGGGTTCCGCCACCGGGGTGCCGAGCCCGAGGCCGAGGCCGGTCGCCACGGCGCCGGGCTCGCGGACAGGGGCGGCAGCGGGGGCCGGGGCGGCGCCCGGCGTCGGAGGGGTCACGGCATCGGGCACCGTGGCGGCAGCCTGCGTTGCCGCCGCGGTGCCGGAGGACCGCATCGCCGGATCGCCCGAGGACACCACCGGCGTCGGCGCGGCGGGGTCCGGCACCGGGCCGGTCGCGTCGCGCACCGGCTCGAGCGGATCCCATTTCTCGAACTTGTCGGCGGCGCGGCTGAGCGCATCGAGCCCCAGCGAGCGGGCACTGGTCATCTTCTTCAGATCGGCCAGTTCCTTGGTCGCCTCGTGGACGCCGGACGCCTTGGCCGCATCTTCCATCGCCGAGGAAAACTCCCGCGCCATGCCGCGGGCACGGGCGGTGATCCGGCCCAGCGTGTGGAACATCACCGGCAGGTCCCTGGGACCGATCACGATCAGCGCCACGACGCCGATCAGCAGCAATTCCGTCCAGCCGACGTCGAACATGATCTGACCGCGGCCCCGAGGCGCTTACAGGCGGTCGGCGTCGCGCGGGGTCACGTCGCGCAGGCCGGCCTCGCGGCGGGCCCGGGCGGCATCGGCCTCGGCCTGGATGCGGTCGGCCTCGGCCCGCGCCTTGGCGGCGGCGGCCTCCAGGTCGTCGGCGCTGCGGTCGGCGCGGATCGCGGCCCGGTCGGTCGCGGTGTCTACGGTGCGCTCGACCTCGTCCGCGCCGTCCTTGACGCCGCGCTTGAAGGCGGTGATGCCCTTGCCGACCTCGCCCATCAGCGAGGAAACCTTGCCCCGGCCGAACAGGACCAGGACGACGATGGCGATCAGCAGAAGCGCCATTGGGGAAGGTGCGTGCATCGTCTCTCTCCGGTTGTCGGGCCGTCAGGGCCCGGCGGCAAGCAGCCGCCTCAACGCATATAGGACCATGGACGCGCATTCGAAAGCCCCTATCCGCCCGCACCCGGTCACCGGGCGCGAGCTGCGGCCATCGGGCGCAGCCGGATCGCTGCATTCGGCCGCAAGCGGTCGCCCCTGATGCCCCGGTATCGCGCCACGCCCACCGGTTCGATCGACGTCGATGACGATGGGGTGGCAGCCCGGATCTTTGGCCGCGGCACGGCGGACAACGACGTGCTGGACGGCGGCGCGGGCATCGACACGGCGATCTATTCCAGCGCCGTGCAGGTGGTCGTCACGCTGGGGTCGACGGCCCCGCAGGCGACGGGCCAGGGCGTGGACCGGCTGGTCGGGATCGAGAACCTGACCGGCAGCAGGGGCGCGGACGCCCTGACCGGCAACGCCGCCGTCAACGTGCTGAACGGCGGAGCGGGGGACGACGTGCTGAACGGCGCCGGCGGCAACGACATGCTGATCGGCAGCGCCGGCCGGGACCGGCTGATCGGCGGCGCCGACGTCTTCCTGTTCACCCAGCCGACCGATGCCGGCCTCGGCGCAGCGGCCGATATCGTGCGGGACTTCGCCCGCGGGCAGGACCGGCTATCGCTGGCGGGGCGGGACGCCGATCCCGGAACCGCAGGCGACAGGCCTTTGCCTAGGGCGGCACCGCCGCCCGCGCGCACGGCGCGTGGTTTTCCGTCGGCACGGCGGGGACCATGCTGTCGCTGGACCTTGGCGGCGATGCGAGGGCCGACCTGCAGGTCTATCTCGTCGGGCTGACCGGCCTGACCGCCGCGGACCTTTTCCTGTAACCTGCCCCGGCTCTGGCAAATCGCGCCCTCGTCCCTACATCTGGCGCGCCCCCCGGACCCGGGCCACGGAGACCCATGAGCAACGAATTCGCCCGCCTCGCCTATCTCCTGCTGCTGGCCATCGCGGTCGGCGGGTTCCTGGTGGTCGAGTTCCGCCGCGACGCCGGCCGCGCCTCGCGCGGGGTGCTTGCCTGGGTGCTGATCTTCATCGGGCTCGTCGCGGGCTTCGGCCTGTGGGAGGATGTTCGCCGCGACGTGCTGCCCCGGCAAGAGGTGCTGGGCGAGGGCCGCATCGAGGTCCCGATCGGCACCGACGGGCATTTCCACCTGACCGCCGAGATCAACGAGGTGCCGGTGCGCTTCGTGGTCGATACCGGCGCCTCGTCGCTGGCGCTGCGCCGGCGCGACGCGGAACGGGCGGGGATCGACCTCGATACGCTGGCCTATGCGGGACAGGCCCAGACCGCGAACGGGGTCGTGCCCACCGCCGCCGTGCGGCTGGACAGCGTGCAGATCGGCGACATCCGCGACGACGACGTCGCCGCCGTGGTCATCAACGGCGACATCGGCACCTCGCTGATGGGCATGGACTATCTGCGTCGCTTCGCTCGCGTTGGCTTCGAAGGCGACACGCTGGTCCTCGAACGCTGAGACCCCTCCACGGGCCAGGTATCTTCTGTCTGCAAATATCCCGCGGGGGTCCGGGGGCGCGAAGCCCCCGGTGCGGCCGGGCGCGCTAGCGCTTGCGTTCCCAGCGCCCGCCCTCTTCCGACCAGTATTCGGCCGCCACGCCCGCCCCCGTCAGGCTGCGCCACTGGCCCCGCGCCGTGTCCAGCGCGGTCGGGTCGTTGCCATCGAAGACGATGCAGACCCGCTGCGCCGGGGCACATTCGGCCGGATCGACCGCCGCGCCGTCCAGCGCGATCAGGCAGTCGGCGCCCGCGCCCTTCCCCGCGTCACCCGCACCGCCGACCGTCAGCAGCACCGGCTGCAGCGCGTCATGCGGCCCGCCGGCCAGCCCGTGCGGCAGGAAGCCGTCGCCCTGCCACAGCGCCTCGTCCAGCCGCGCCATGCGGGCGGCGTCGGTGCCGCGCAGCTCGACCCGCCAGCCGGCCTGGCGCGACTTGCCGATCAGCGTGGGCAGCAGCTGTTCGGCCGGGGATCGCGTCAGGTGATAGAACATCGCGTTGCCCACGCGACTACCTGTCCCCCGACGGCCGCGCCTCGAAGCGGTCCCGGATCAGCCGGTCCAGCGTCATCACCCCCCAGCCCGTCGCGCCTTTGGGCGCAAGCGTGGTTTCCCCCGGCGGCAGCGCCACCCCGGCGATGTCCAGATGCGCCCAGGGCGTGCCCTTGCGGATGAAGCGCTGCAGGAACTGCGCTGCGGTGATCGACCCCGCCGCGCGGCCGCCCGAGTTCTTCACGTCGGCCAGCCGCGACTTGATGATCTCGTCATAGGCCGGCGCCAGCGGCATCCGCCACAGCCCCTCGCCCTCGGCCGCGGCGGCCTTCAGCAGCCCCTCCGCCAGCGCGTCGTCGTTGGCAAACAGCCCGGCATTCTCGTGCCCCAGCGCCACGATGATGGCCCCGGTCAGCGTCGCCAGGTTCACCACCGCCGCGGGCTGGAAGCGGTCCTGCGCGTACCACAGCACGTCGGCCAGCACGAGCCGCCCTTCGGCGTCGGTGTTGATGACCTCGATCATGTCGCCCTTCATCGACCGCACGATGTCGCCCGGACGCTGGGCGCGGCCGTCGGGCATGTTCTCGACCAGCCCGACCAGCCCCACGACGTTGGCGCGCGCCCGGCGCAGCGCCAGCGTGCGCATGACGCCGGCGACGACGCCGGCGCCGCCCATGTCCATCGTCATCTCCTCCATCCCCTGCGCGGGCTTGATGGAAATGCCGCCGCTGTCGAAGACGACGCCCTTGCCGACCAGCGCCAGCGGCGGCTCGTCCCCGCCGCCGTTCCAGCGCATGACGACGACCTTGGAGGGGCTTTCCGACCCCTGCCCCACGGCCAGCAGCGCGCGCATGCCCAGCCGGGACAGCTCGTGCTCGTCCAGCACCTCGACCTCGAGCCCCAGCTCCTGCATCGCGAGCAGCCGGTCGGCGAAATCCGAGGTGGTCAGAACGTTGGCCGGTTCGTTGACCAGGTCGCGGGTGAAGAACACGCCCTCGGCCAGCGCCGCGCCGTCGCCGGCGGCGCGGGCCACGGCTTCGGGGTCGGGACACAGGATCGTGACGCTGGCCTTGTCGGGCTGCGGCGGTTCGGAGGGGGCGTCAGCGGCGGCTCTGTCGGGTTCGGGCACCGTCTCGGCGCCAGCGGAATCGACCAGCCGTGCGTCGGGCATGGCACCGCTGTGCGACACCGCCTGCGGGGCCGTCACCGGCAAGTCCTCGGCCGCCTCGCCTTCGGCGTGATCGCCGGGGCGGGACTTGTAGACCGAAAAGTCATACCCCTTCAGCGCGATGCCCAGCGCCACCTCGGCGATCCGGTCATGGGCGGGGGCCACCACGGTGACCTCGCCCTTGCCAATCCGCGCGCCGATCGCCGCCCCGGCCTTGCGGGCGGTGGCCGCGTCGGCCTTGCGCGGCAGGCGCACCAGCTGCACGGCGTCGGCGGCGATGCCCGCCGGGAAGGCCAGTTCCATCGCGGCGCCCGGCTTGACGTCGGCCCACGCCTTGGATTCCAGCGCCCGCGCCAGCCCGCGGCGCAGCGCCGGGGGAAGACCCCTGGGCGTCTGGCCCCGGTCCCCGATCAACAGCGCGAGGCGGCCCTTGCGCGCGGTGAGATCGGCGTCCGAGGCCGGCATGAAGCGGATTTCGACGGGGTGGGTCAGCGCGAGAAAAGCCCTGTGCTGATAACCGGGCGGAGCCTATCCCCGCCCCACCCGCTTGACCAGCCCGCCCCGCCGCCGGCGCCGGCCCTGGGCGGGCGACAGCCATGCGGGGCTTTCGCGACGGCGCCGGCGGGGCTAATCAGGGCGCGCCGGCGCCGGTTGCGCCAAGGAGGGGACATGCCCCGGATCGACCGCTACATGCTCACGCACTACCTGACGCAGTTCGGGTTCTTTGCGTTGGTGCTGGTGTCGGTCTACTGGATCAACCGCGCCGTCCAGCTGTTCGAGCAGCTGATCCAGGACGGCCAGACCGCGCTGGTGGTGCTGGAATTCACCGCGCTGACCCTGCCGCTGGTGATCTCGCTGGTGCTGCCGGTGGCGGCCTTCGCGGCGGCGGCCTACGGCACGTCGCGGCTGGCCTCGGAATCCGAGCAGACGGCGATGCAGGCGGCCGGGATGTCGCCCTGGCGGATGGCGCGGCCGGTGCTGGTCTTCGGCGTCATCGTCGGGGTGATGGTGGCGATCCTCGCGCACGGGCTGGTGCCGATGGCGCGCGCGCGGCTGGCCGACCGGCAGGCCGAGATCGCAGAAAACGTCACCGCCCAGTTCCTGCGCGCCGGGGTGTTCCAGTATCCCGCCGACGGCGTCACCCTGTTCATCGGCGAGATGGCCCCCGACGGCCGCCTGCGCGACCTGTTCCTGGAAGACGCCCGCAACCCCGCCGACCAGGCGATCCATACCGCCGAAGAGGCGCTGGTGCTGCGCACCGACGGCGGTCCGCGGCTGGTCATGCAGCGCGGCATGACCCAGAATCTGCGCGCCAAGGCCGGGGCCGAGCCGCGGCTGTCGGTCACCCGCTTCACCGACCTGACCTATGACATCGGCGGCATGTTCGCCGCGCAGGCGCGCAAGGACCGCGATCTGCGGACCTATTCGACGGCCCGCCTCCTCAGCCCCGATGCCGCGCTGCTCGAGGCCACCGGCGCCTCGCCCCCCCGCGCCCGGGCCGAGGCGCATGAGCGGATCGCCCAGCCCCTGATGGCGCCGATCGGCGCGCTGCTGGGTTTTGCGATGCTGCTGCTGGGCGGCTATTCGCGCTTTGGCGTCTGGCGGCAGGTGATCTGGGCGATCGTCGCGCTGGTCGTGGTGCACGGGCTGTCCACCGCCGCCGCCAGCCGCACCGCCCAGTCGCCCGAGGCGTGGCCGATCCTGTATCTGGCCCCGCTGATCGGCGCGCTGATCGCGGCCGCCGCGTTGTGGACGGCGGCGCGGCCGCGCCGGGTCCGGGCGCCCTCGGTGCCCGCGGAGGCGGCGGCATGATCCTGCAGCGCTATCTCGCCCGCCGCTTCCTGCGCCAGTTCCTGCTGGTCGCGGGGGCGTTCCTGGCCATCCTGTTCCTGATCGACCTCGTCGAACAGATCCGCCGCTTTGGCGGCGAGGGGGTGGGGCTGAGGCGCGTGGCGGGGCTGGCGGCGCTGAACATCGCCGGCAGCTTCTATGCGATCCTGCCGCTGATGACCCTGCTGGCCGCCATCGCGCTGTTCCTGGGGCTGTCGCGCAGTTCCGAGCTTGTGGCGATCCGCGCCGCCGGGCGGTCGGGCCTGCGCATCCTCGGCGCGCCGGCGTTCACCGCGGCGCTGATCGGGGCGCTGCTGGTCAGCGTGCTGAACCCCATCGTCGCGGGCACCTCGAAACGCTATGACGAGGCCGCTGCCCGGGTCGCCGGCCGCGCGCCGCAGGCGGTGTCGCTGGGCAAGGGCGCGGTCTGGCTGCGCCAGGGCGTGCCGGCGGCCACCGCGGGGACCGGGGCGGATGGCGGCCAGATCGTGATCCGCGCCACCCGCGCCAGCCCCGACGCCACGACGCTGTATGACGCGACCTTCCTGGTCTTCGACGCCACACGCGGCCCGGTGCGCCGCATCGCCGCCCAGTCGGCGCGGCTGAACGGATCGTCCTGGATGCTGAGCGGGGTCAAGGAATGGCCGCTGGCCGAGGCCAACCCCGAAGCCGGCGCCCTGACCCTACCGGGGCTGAGCCTGCCCACCGACCTGACCGCCGCGCGCATCCGCGACGGCTTCGGCGCCCCCGAGGCGGTGCCGGTCTGGCAGTTGCCGGCCTTCATCGCCGGGCTCGAACGGGCCGGGTTCTCGGCCCTGCGGCACCGGGTCTGGCTGGCGATGGAACTGGCCCGGCCGTTCCTGATGGCCGCGATGGTCATGGTCGCCGCGGTGTTCACCATGCGGCCGATGCGCGGGCGGCGGACGGGATTGCTGGTGCTCGCGGCCTTCGCCTCGGGCGTCGGGCTGTTCTTTCTGCGCAACCTGACGCAGGTTCTGGGCGAGGCCGGCGAGGTGCCCCCGGCCTTCGCCGCCTTCGCCCCGCCACTGGTGGCGGCGCTGCTGGCGATGGCGGCCCTGTTGAAACTGGAGGACGGATGACGCGCGGCACGGCACCAAGGGCGATCGGGCTTTTCGCGGCGCTGGCGGCCTGCGCCTGGGCGGGGCCGTCGCCCGCCCAGACCGACCTGCTGGTGCCCTCGATCGCCTCGTCGCGGGGCAAGGCGCCGGCGCTGGCCCCGACCTCGACCCCGGGGGACGAGGACACCCGCGCCGACGGCACCTCGGCCTCGGACGTGCCCACCGTGGTGATCGCCCCCACGCGGCCCGTCCCCTCTCGGATCGAGGCCGAGGCCGACGGCGCCGCGACGCTGCTGGCCGATCACGTGGACCTGACCGGCGACCGGGTGCTGACCGCCTCGGGCGGGGTGGTGATCTGGTTCGAGGGCGCGCGGCTGGTGGCCGAGCGGGTCATCTATGACGGCACTGCCGGCACGATGCGGATCGAGGGGCCGATCCACCTGACCGAGCCAGGCAAGGCCGGCACCGACGAGGAAACCGTGCTGATCGCCGATTCGGCGCAGCTGGACGAGGGCCTGCGCGACGGCATCCTGAAGGGCGCCCGGCTGGTCCTGGCGCGCGAGCTGCAATTCGCCGCGGCCCAGGTCCGGCGCACCGGCGGCGGGCGGATGACGACGCTGACCCACGTCGTCGCCTCGTCCTGCCATGTCTGCGCCAGCGACCCGACGCCGCTGTGGGAAATCCGCGCCCGCCGCATCACCCATGACGCCGCCACAAGGCGCATCCTGTTCGACCGGCCGCAGTTCCGCGCCTTCGGCCTGCCGGTGGCCACCCTGCCCGCGCTGTCGGCGCCGGATCCCACGGTCGACCGGATGACCGGCTTTCTGGCCCCGCGCTTCCGCACCACCTCGGGGCTGGGGGTGGGCGTCATGCTGCCCTATTTCATCACCCTCGGCGACAGCGCCGACCTGACCGTGACGCCCTATGTCTCGGCCAGCCGCACGGCGACGCTGGGGCTGCGCTATCGCCAGGCCTTCGCCAACGGCGCCACCGAATGGAACGGCGCGATCAGCCGCGACGACATCGAGGACGGCACCCGCGGCTATCTGTTCGGCGCCGCCAGGTTCCGCCTGCCCCGCGACTACCTGCTGGGGCTGCAGGTGCAGACCGCCTCGGACCGCGGCTATCTGCTGGATTACGACATCACCGACGCCGACCGGCTGTGGAGCGGGGTGACCCTGGACCG
The DNA here is from genome assembly GCF_000763805.1 of Paracoccus sphaerophysae. Lineage (GTDB taxonomy): Bacteria > Pseudomonadota > Alphaproteobacteria > Rhodobacterales > Rhodobacteraceae > Paracoccus > Paracoccus sphaerophysae. The sequence continues at coordinate 12,031 of NZ_JRKS01000007.1, forward strand.
CGTCGCCCGCGATCGGCTGCTGACGGCGCGGATCGGCAACTACCAGACCTTTCGCGAAGGCGAGGACGCCGCCACCTCGCCGGGGCTGGTCGCCACCGCGCTGTGGGAACGCCGCTTTCATCCGCCAGCCCTGGGCGGCGAGGCCGGGCTGCAATTCTCGGTCAACGCGCATCGGCGCAGCTCGGGCGAGGACGTGCTGGGGCGCGACATGGCCCGGGCCTCGGCCCGGCTGGACTGGAACCGCAACTGGATCCTGCCGGGCGGGGTGGTCGCGGCGGCCAAGACCCAGCTCGACGCCGACCTTTATCGCATCCGCGACGACAGCCGCTTCGACAGCTCGGCCGCGCGTGCCGTTCCCACCGCGGCGGTCGAGTTCCGCTGGCCGCTGATCGCCCACGCGGGCGATGCGACGAACCTGCTGGAGCCCGTGGCGCAGATCGTCTGGTCGCCCGAGATCGACGACGAGGACACCGTCCCCAACGAGGATGCGCAGCTGGTCGAATTCGACGAGGGCAACCTGTTTGCGCTGACCCGGATGCCCGGCCGCGACGCGGTCGAGGGCGGCTTGCGCGCCAATCTGGGCGTGACGTGGACCCGCATCGACCCGACCGGCTGGTCGCTTGGGGTGACCGCCGGACGGGTCTTGCGCCGCGACCCCGACCCGGCCTTAGTCCGCTCGGGCGAGATCCTGTCGGGCAAGCGGTCGGACTGGCTGCTGGCCGCGACCTACAGCGGCACCCAGGGCCTCGCCATCGCCAACCGGGCGCTGTTCGACGACGATTTCGCCATCCACCGCAACGAGTTGCGGCTGGGCTGGCTGCGGCCGGGCTTTCAGCTGTCAGCGGGCTATCTGTGGATTGACGCCGAGACGCAGGAGGGCCAGCCGCGCGACGTCTCGGAGCTGACCGCCACCACCGGCTGGCAGATGGCCCCCGGCTGGTGGGCCAGCGCCGAGACCCGCTATGACTTCACCGCCAATCGGGCGCAAAAGGCAGAGCTGGGGCTTGTCTATCGCAACGAATGCGTGAACGTCGATCTTTCCGTCTCGCGCCGCTTCACGGCTTCGGACAATCTGCGGGCGAATACCGATGTGGGCCTGTCGGTGCGGCTGGGCGGATTTGGCCGGCAGCGCGACACCGGGCCGGGAACTGTGGCGCGGCGCAGCTGTCTGCGCTAGCGTGCCCGCGCGACCAGAACGAGGACGAAGATGCGGCGGATCATTCACGCGACCCTGATTGCGGCTTTCCTGGGCAGCGCGGCCTTGCCCGCTGCCGCCGGACCGTTCGCCCCGGTGGTGTATGTCAACAACAGCGCGGTCACGCAGTATGAACTGGACCAGCGGGTCCGCTTCATGCAGGTGCTGCGCGCCCCCGAACAGGGCCGCGAGACCGCGCTGAAGGCGCTGGTCGAGGATCGGCTCAAGCTGGAAGCCGCGCGCCAGATCGGCATCGCGGTCAGCGACCAGGGACTCGAGGAAGGGTTGGCCGAATTCGCCGGCCGCGCCAACATGGACGTGATGCAGTTCACCGAGGCGCTGGCCCGCGACGGTGTCGAACGCCAGGCCTATCGCGATTTCGTCAAGGCCGGCGTCGCCTGGCGCGAGGTCGTTCGCCAGCGCATCGTGCCGACCGTCAAGGTCAGCGACCGCGAGGTCGAACAGGCGATGAAGCGCGACATCGAGACCCCGATCACCACCGCCGTGCTGCTGTCCGAACTGGTGATGCCGGCCCCGCCCGGCCAGGAACAGGCGGTTCTGGCGCGCGGCCGGCAACTGGCCGAAACGGTGACATCCGAAGCCGCCTTCGCCGCCGCCGCGCGCCGCTATTCCGCCGTGCCGACCGCCGGCCGGGGCGGGCGGCTGGAGTGGGTCGAGATGGCGAACCTCGCCCCCGGACTGCGCGACATCGTCACCCAGATGCGCCCCGGCACGATCAGCCAGCCGCTGACCGTGCCCGGCGCCGTGGTGCTGTTCTTCCTGCGCGACACCCGCGGCAAGCTGCGCGCCGGGGCGACCGACCAGACCGTCGAATATGTCGAACTCGCGCTGCCCTCGGCGGCCGAGGGCGCCGGCATCCTGTCACGCGCCGACAGCTGCGACCAGGTATATGTCGAGGCCAACCGCTTCGCCGGCGACCCGATCCGGCGCGAGACCCTGCCCCTGTCCTCGGTGCCGCTGGACGTGGCGCAGCGGATCGCGTCGCTGGACGCGAACGAGGGCACGGTCATCGACTATGGCGCCGGCGCGCGGCTGATCATGCTGTGCCGCCGGGCGCCGGCGCTGATCGGCGATGCGGTCGGGGTCTCGACCTCGCTGCCCGGCCTGCCGCAGCCGATGCGGGCGCCAGAACCCGGGCGCAGCGCCGCCGGCCGGCCCGGCGCGGCGGGGGCCGCGGCCGCGGCCGGCACGCCCGAGGCCGCTGCGAACGCCGAGGAAGCCTCGACCCCCGCGGCGGCCGAGGCGCCCAATGCCGCCAACGCCGCCTCGGACGCGGCCGCGGCGGCCGGGATCGCGCTGCCCGACGAGCCGTTGCTGCGGACCCGCGACGAGGTGCGGGCCGAGATCTTCAACCGCAAGATCAACGCCGCCGCGGACGCTTATCTGGCCGAACTGCGCGCCGACGCCGTGATCCGCAAGCCGTGACCGGCGATCCGGCCCGGCCCCTGATCCTGACCTGCGGCGAACCGGCCGGCATCGGACCCGAGCTTGCGCCGCTGGCCCTTGCCGCGGGCGTGCCCTTCGTCTGGTTGGGCGACCCGCGCCACCTGCCCCCCGGCGCCCGGTGGGCGGAAATCCAGGCGGTGGGCGATCCGGTCGCGCCCGGCACCCTGCCGGTCCTGCGCCACGACTTTGCAGCCGCGGCGGTCCCGGGACGCCCCGATCCCGCCAACGCCCAAGGGGTGATCGACGTGATCGCCCGGGCGGTGGCGCTGGCGCTGGACGGCCGGGCGGCGGGCATCGTCACCCTGCCGATCAGCAAGCAGGCGCTGAAGGACGGTGCCGGCTTCGCCTTCCCGGGCCACACCGAATATCTCGCCCACCTGGCCGGGGGGGCCGAGGTGGCGATGATGCTCGCCTCGACCACCGTGGACCCGCCCTGCCGAGTGGTGCCCGCCACGATCCACATGGCGCTGGAGGACGTGCCCGCGGCGCTGACGCCCGACCTGCTCGACCGCACCATTCGCATCACCCGCGCCGGGCTGATCCGCGATTTCGGCATCGCCGATCCGCGCATCGCGGTGGCGGGGCTTAACCCCCATGCCGGCGAAGGCGGAGCAATGGGCCGGCAGGAGCTGGACTGGATCCGTCCGCTCTGCGACAGGCTGCGGGCCGAGGGGCTGGCGATCACCGGCCCCCACCCCGCCGACACCATGTTCCACGCCCCTGCCCGCGCCCGCTATGACGCGGCGGTGGCCTGCTATCACGACCAGGCGCTGATCCCGATCAAGACGCTGGACTTCGCCGGCGGGGTGAACGTGACGCTGGGCCTGCCGTTCATCCGCACCTCGCCCGATCACGGCACCGCCTTCGACATCGCCGGCCGTGGCATCGCCGACCCGGCCTCGACCCGCGCGGCGCTGCGGATGGCGTGGGACATGTCGCAGGCTCGGGCACGGGCGCAGGCAGGAGCTCGGGCCTGAATGCCTCTCCTGTCTGCAAATATCCCGCGGGGGTGTGGGGGCGCGAAGCCCCCACGGGCCGCATGAGCGCCATCGACGGCCTGCCCCCCCTGCGCGAGGTCATCGCGCGCCACGACCTGCGCGCCAAGAAGCAGCTGGGGCAGAATTTCCTGCTGGACCTGAACCTGACCGCCCGCATCGCCCGCGCCGCTGGCGACCTGACCGCCTGCGACGTGCTGGAAATCGGTCCCGGCCCCGGAGGCCTGACCCGCGGCCTGCTGGCCGAGGGCGCACGGCATGTGCTGGCGATCGAAAAGGACGCCCGCGCCATCCCCGCGCTGGACGAGATCGCGGCCCATTATCCCGGCCGGCTGACCGTGATCCACGGCGACGCGCTGACCGTCGATCCGCTGGCGCATCTGACCCCGCCGATCCGCATCGCCGCGAACCTGCCCTATAACATCGGGACCGAGTTGCTGGTCGGCTGGCTCACCCCGCCGGACTGGCCGCCGTTCTGGGACTCGCTCACCCTGATGTTCCAGCGCGAGGTCGCCCAGCGCATCGTGGCCCGGCCGGGCAGCAAGGATTACGGGCGGCTGGCGCTGCTGGCGCAGTGGCGCTGCGAAGCGAAGATCGTGCTGACCCTGCCGCCGCAGGCCTTCGTCCCGGCGCCCAAGGTCGAATCGGCGGTGGTCCACCTGACCGCCCTGCCCCGGCCGCGCTATCCGGCCGATCCGCAGGTGCTATCCGAGATCAGCTTTGCGGCCTTCAACCAGCGGCGAAAGATGCTGCGCGCGGCGCTGCGCGGGGTGCACCCGCAGATCGAGACGCTGCTGGCCGAGGTCGGGATCCCGCCCACCGCGCGGGCCGAGGAAATCGAGCTGGAGCGGTTCTGCGCGCTGGCGCGGGCGGTCCAGGCCGCCCGCGGCGCCTAGTTCACTCGTCCGAAGTCGCGTCGGCGGCGGACGCCTCGGCCTCGCCCTTGGACGTGCGCTTGCGCGCCGTCGTGCGGCGCGGCGTCGTGCTGCGGCGGCGAGGGGTGCGCGGGGTGTCGTCCCCGGCACCGGCGTCGGGCGCAGGCGCTTCGGTACGCGCCTCGGGCGTGTCGACCGGGCCGGCGGCGTCGTCATCGAGGCTCAGCGCCTCGGGGATGCCAAGGGGATCGGCGCGCAGGAAATCGGGCAGCGAGTCGCGGTCCACCGCCAAGTCCCGTTCGGCCGGTTGCGGTTCGCCCGGCTGGTTTTCGGCGGGCTGGGTGTCGCGCGGCCGATCACGACGGTCCGAGCGGTCGCCACGGTCGTCCCGGCGGTCCTGCCGGTCGCCCCGATCGCGGTCGTCGCGGCGGTCGTCCCGGCGGTCATCGCGGCGGTCGGGCCGGTCCTGCCGGTCGTCGCGGCGGTCGTCGCGGCGGTCGGCGTAATGGCCGTTGGCGTTACCGCCGCCATTGCTGCCGCCATTGCCGGCGTGGCCATTCGACCGCTCGTCACGGTCGTCGGACCCGCCCTGCCCCGGCTGCGGACCGCCGAACTGGGCCTGCCGTTCGGCCTGTTCGCGCTGCGCCTCGCCCAGCATCCGGGTGTAATGCTCGGCGTGCTGCAGGAAGCTTTGTTCCGCCACGCGGTCGTTCGACAGCTGCGCGTCCCGGGCCAAAGCGAGATATTTCTCGATGATCTGCTGAGGTGTGCCGCGGACCTTGCCCTCGGGGCCCGAGCTGTCGAAGACGCGGTTCACCACGTTGCCAAGCGAGCGCTGGTTGCGTGACTTGTTGCGCGAACGGGATTTGGAAGATCTCATCGTGCCAATATAGCTGGTCCGGCGGCATCGCGCCCGGACGGGGTTGGGGTCCTGATCCGGCGGATCGGCCGGGCAGCGGACCCGGCGCTTCGCGGAAATCTCCGGCAACTTTGAGGTATGCGGGATGACCCGTGCGGGGCATGATGCCCGCGTCACGCCGTCTGCTAAATCACGGCTTTCCGGTCATGGCAAGCGTCAATCGCCGAAAAACCGATCAAACTGCCGCGAACCGGGGCGGTCAGGCGGCGCTTTGCCCGATCACCACCCGGTCGCGCCCGTCCAGATCCGGGCGCACGGCAATCCGGCCCAGCCCCGCTGCGGCAAACAGTTCCGCCACCGCCGCCCCCTGCGTCGGCCCGATCTCGACCGCCAGCCAGCCGCCCGGTGCCAGATGGGCGGCGACGCCGGCGGCGATGGCGCGATAGGCCGCCAGCCCGTCGCCCTCGTCGGTCAGCGCCATGCGGGGTTCCCAGTCGCGCACATCAGGGGCCAGCGCGGGCATCTCGGCCGCGCCGATATAGGGCGGGTTCGAGACGATCAGATCGAAACGGCCCGTCACCGCCGAAAACCAGTCCGAGCGCGCGAACTCCGCCCTGACCCCCAGTGCCGCCGCATTGCGCCGCGCCACGGCAAGGGCGGCGTCGGACAGATCGACGCCCAGCCCGGTCACGCCGGGCCGGTCGGCAAGCAGCGAAATCAGGATCGCGCCGGTGCCGGTGCCCAGGTCGAGCACCGACCGCCAGGGCAGCTCCAGCGCCGCGGCGACCAGGGTTTCGGTTTCCGGCCGGGGGTCGAGCGTGTCGCGGGTGACGCGGAGGCGGTGTTTCCAGAAATCACGCCAGCCGGTGATCTGGCTGACCGGCTGGCGGGCCAGCCGGGCGGCGATGGCAGCCTCCAGCGTCGCCAACTGGTCCGCGCTCGCCATGCCTTGCCACAGCGAGACTGCGCCGGGCTCCACCCCCAGCGCGTGGGCGACCAGCCGCCGAGCGTCCGAGGCCGCGTCGGGGATGCCGCCCTGGGCCAGCCGCGCCGCGGTGTCGCGCAGCAGGGCAGCCCCGCTCACCCCTCGGCCTCGGCCAGCCGCGCGGCCTGGTCATGGGCGGTCAGCGCGTCGATGATCTCGGTCAGATCGCCGGTCATCACCCGGTCCAGCGCATAGAGCGTCAGGTTGATCCGGTGATCGGTGACCCGGCCCTGCGGGAAGTTGTAGGTGCGGATGCGTTCGCTGCGGTCGCCCGAACCGACCTGCGAGCGCCGGTCGGCGGCGCGTTCGGCATCGGCGCGGGTGCGTTCCAGGTCGTACAGCCGCGCCCGCAGCACCGCCATCGCGTTGGCGCGGTTCTGGTGCTGGGACTTCTCGCTGCTGGTGACCACGATCCCGGTCGGCAAATGGGTGATCCGCACCGCCGAATCGGTGGTGTTCACGTGCTGGCCACCGGCCCCCGAGGACCGCATCGTGTCGATGCGGATGTCGGCGGCGGGGATGTCGATGTCGACCTCCTCGGCCTCGGGCAGCACCGCCACTGTCGCGGCCGAGGTGTGGATGCGCCCACCGGATTCGGTTTCCGGCACCCGCTGCACCCGGTGCACGCCCGATTCGTACTTGAGCCGCGCGAACACGCCCTCGCCCGCGATCCGCGCCACCGCCTCGCGCACCCCGCCCAGTTCGGATTCGGCAAGCTCGAGCAGCTGAAAGCTCCACCCCTGGGCCTCGGCGTGGCGCTGATACATGCGCAGCAGGTCGCCGGCGAACAGGGCTGCCTCGTCGCCGCCGGTGCCGGGGCGGATTTCCAGGATTGCGGGCCGCGCATCGGCCGCGTCGCGGGGCAGCAGCGCCAGCCGCAACGCCTGTTCCAGTTCCGGCAGGCGCGCGCGCAGCCGAGCGATCTCGTCCTCGGCCAAGGCCCGCATGTCGGGGTCGGCCAGCATCGCCTGCGCTTCGGCCAGCTCGCGTCCCGCCGCGCGCCATTCGGCGATCTCGGCCACGACGGGCTTCAGCTCGGCATATTCGCGGCTGATCCGGGCGATCTCGTCGGCCGCCGGCCCGGCGTTCAGCCGCGCCTCGAGAAACTCGAAGCGGTTGACGATCTGGTCGAGGCGGTCGGCGGGCAGCATCCGGCGGCAATACCGACGCGCGGCCGCCGCGACAAGCGGACACAAGCCGAGGTTGATCTGTGTCAGGGAACCGAAAGGCTGGTCTGTTAACAATATCGGTGGATTTCAGCACCAGAGCGGAGGACAGCGTGACCATTCGCCAGCTTCTCTATCTTGGCACCGCCCTGATTGCCGTCGGACAGCCGGCCTTTGCCCAGACCGCGGTCCCCGCCGACGCCACCGCGGCCGAAGCCGCGGCGCCGGCCGCCCCGGCCCCCTCGGGCGAGGCCAATGCGGCCGCGGCGGCCACCAAGGTCGCCCCCGAACCCGATCCGCAGTCCGAGGCGCAGGCCGCCGCGCTGGCCGCCTCGCCCGATGCCCCGCTGCGCACCGCGGCCAGCGAGGTGTTCAAGGTCATCCCCCGCGCCGCCGAACCGCCGCATGGCGCCACGATGACGCGGGCCAAGATCGACCTCGGTTCGATGCTGTTCTTCGACCCGCGGATGTCGAAATCCGGCGTGTTCTCGTGCCAGTCCTGCCACAATATCGGCATGGGCGGGGTGGACGGCCGCGCCCCCGACCTTGCCGCGCAGGCGCAGGGCCCGGTGCAGGCCGGGGTCGAGATGAACAACACCCCCGAGCACCTGATCCAGACGGTGAAATCCATGCCGGGCTATGTGGACGCCTTCACCGCGTCCTTCCCCGGCGAGGCAGACCCGATCACCTTCGACAACTTCGCCCACGCCATCGAGGCGTTCGAGGCCACCCTGCTGACCCCAAACGCGCGGTTCGACCAGTGGCTGCAGGGCGTCGACGGCGCGATGAACGAGCAGGAAAAGCGCGGCCTGCAGGCGTTCATGGATACCGGCTGCATGACCTGCCACGCCGGCACCAACTTTGGGGGCGAGGGCTATTATCCCTTTGGTCTGGTCGAGGCGCCCGACGCCTCGGTCCGGCCAGAGCGCGACATGGGCCGCTTCAAGGTGACCAACACCACGGATGACGAATATGTCTTCCGCGCCGCGCCGCTGCGCAACGTGGCGATCACCGCACCGTATTTCCATTCCGGCAAGGTCTGGAACCTGGAAGACGCGGTCAGAATCATGTCGAACGCCCAGCTCGGCACCGAGCTGACCGCGGAACAGGCGCAGGACATCGTGGCGTTCCTGGGCACGCTGACCGGCGAACAGCCGCAGATCGTCCACCCGACCCTGCCGGTGCGGATGGCCGACACGCCCAAGCCTGCGCCGATCGACCTGCCGACCCAGGGGAACGCGGCCGCGCCGCAGGGTGCGGACGCTGCGGCTCCCGCCGCCGATGCTGGGGGTCCGGCGGATGCGGCGCCTGCGAACGCTGCGCCGGCGGACACCGCCGCGCCTGCTGCACCCGCCAGCAACTGACCCACACACCGCAACGACAAGGGCCGCCCCAGAAGGGCGGCCCTTCTTCATTCAGTCACCGGCAACGCCTACTTGCTGGCCTCGACGGCGATATCGATCTCGACCTCGTCCGAGACCGCGGGGGCAAACGCGCCGAGGTTGAAGTCCGAGCGCTTGATCTTGGTCTCGATGTCGAAGCCGACCGCGGGCTTGCCGGTGATCGGGTGCGCGCCCGCCTTCTTCAGCTCGACGTCCAGCGTCACCGGCTTGGTGACGCCGTTCAGGGTCAGGTCGCCGGTCACCTTGGCCTCGTCGTCGCCCTTCACCTTCACCGAGGTCGACTTGAAGGTCACCGCCGTGTCCGCGGCCGCGCCCTTGAAGAAGTCGTCGCCCATGATGTGCGTGTCCAGCGATGCCGCGATTGTCCGCAGCGAACCCAGCGGGAAGGACGCCTCGACCGACGATTTCGACGGATCGGCCTTGTCCAGCGTGACCGACCCGGTCACGCCGTTGACAAAGCCGTGGCTGGTCGAAAAGCCCATATGGTCATACGAGAACACGATCTGGCTGTGTTCGGGGTCGAAGGTATAGGTCCCTCCGATCTCGGGATCGGCGGGGGCAGCAGCAGCGCCGGCGGCAGGGGCCGCAGCGGCAGATGCAACAGGATCGGTAGCCGCAGGCGCGGCAGCGGCAGGCGCGGCAGCGGCAGGCGCAGCAGCCGCAGGGGCGGCGGTCCCGGGCGCCGGGGCCTCCGCGGCCGGCGCGGTCTGGGCCTGGATGGAACCGGCCAGAGCCAGTGAGAGGGCAAGGGCCGAGGCGGCGGGAATCAGGCGGGTCATGGCAATCCTCGTGTTGATCGGGCCGCAGGCGCGCGCAGGTCGCACGAAACAGCGGTTCGGCGTCACGCGCCAGGCGGGCCGTGATGGCAGGGCCAGACCCAACCGGCCAACGCCCGTCCCGGTTCCCCCGCGCCCCCGGCACGCCGCGGCTTGCATCGGCGCCCGCGATCTGTATAAGGCCGCATCCTTTCCGCAATTTGCGAAACCGGCGCAGCCTCTCGTGGCGGGGCGCGGAGAGGTCTTTCCCGCCTATGAAGCGCGCCCGAGACGAAAAGGGATTGCCATGCCGCTTTACGAGCATGTGCTGATCGCCCGCCAGGACCTGTCGAACACGCAGGCCGAAGGGCTGGTCGAACATTTCTCGACCGTGCTCGCCGACAATGGCGGGACGGTCAAGGACAGCGAATACTGGGGTGTCCGCACCCTTGCCTACAAGATCAACAAGAACCGCAAGGGGCACTATGCCTTCCTCCGCACCGACGCGCCTTCGGCCGCGGTGCAGGAAATGGAACGCCTCGCCCGCCTGCATGACGACGTGATGCGCGTGCTGACCGTCCGCGTGGACGAGCACGGCGAAGGCCCGTCGATCCAGATGCAGCGCCGCGACGACCGCGACCGCGGTGATCGGGGTGATCGGGGCGACCGCGGTGGTGACCGTGGCGAGCGCCGCAGCTTTGGCGACCGCGACCGCGGCGGCGACCGGGGTGACCGGGCCGAGCGTGGGGACCGCGCCGACCGTGGCGACCGTCCCGAGCGCGGCGACCGCGTCGAACGCAACTGATCCGAGGAGCGACCACAATGGCGACCAAACCGTTTTTCCGCCGCCGGAAAGTCTGCCCCTTCTCGGGCGACAACGCGCCGGCCATCGACTACAAGGACACCCGTCTGCTGCAGCGCTACATCAGCGAACGCGGCAAGATCGTGCCCTCGCGCATCACCGCCGTCTCGGCGAAAAAGCAGCGTGAGCTGGCCCGCGCCATCAAGCGCGCCCGCTTCCTCGCCCTGCTGCCCTACGCCGTGAAGTGAGGACCTGACCCATGCAAGTCATTCTTCTGGAACGCGTGGCCAAGCTTGGCCAGATGGGCGAGGTGGTGAAGGTCAAGGAAGGCTTCGCCCGCAACTACCTGCTGCCGCAGGGCAAGGCGATGCGCGCCAACGACGCCAACATCGCGGCGTTCGAGGCCAAGAAGGCCGACCTCGCCGCCCGCAACGACGAGACCCGCGCCGATGCCGAAAAGATCGCCGCCGACCTGGACGGCAAGTCCTTCGTCATCATCCGCTCGGCGTCCGACGCCGGGGCTCTGTATGGCTCGGTCACCCCGCGTGACGTGGCCGATGCAGCCGGGGCCGAGGGCTTCAAGGTCGAACGCCGCCACGTCGTGCTGACCGGCCCGATCAAGGAACTGGGCCTCCACGTCGTCAAGGTGCACCTGCACCCCGAGGTCGATGCGGAAGTGACCGTCAACGTCGCCCGCTCGGCCGAAGAGGCCGAGCTGCAGGCGTCGGGCAAGTCGATCCAGGACCGCGCCGCCGAGGAAGACGCCGCCGCCGAGTTCGAGATCGCCGAGCTGTTCGACGATATCGGCTCTGCCGGCCGCGACGACGACGACGCGCCTCGCCCGACCGCCAACGAGGCCTGAGCCTCACCGGGGCCGCAAGCCCTGACGCCACTTCAAGGGGGATCGCGCTGCGGCGCGGTCCCTTTTTCCGTTTCGGCCCCCGCAGTCCGGAACGATCGGCGTCACCGCGGGTTAGGGACGCAAATGGCCGCCCCGTCGCGGCAGCAGCAAGGACGATGCCCATGACCGATGCCTTTGACGCCGGGCGGATGCCCGAGAACAGCTACATCCCCGACGAGGACCGCCGCGCGGATCGCGGCTTGGGCCGCCGGGTCGACCGCCGCCAGGAAGCCTATGCGCCCTCCCCCTATGCGGCGCAGAAGGTGCTGCCGCATGGCAGCGTGAACCGCGAAGGCGACCGGGCGGTGCCTGAACATTCGATGACCTCGCGCGTGCTGGTCTATGGCGGCGCCGCAATCGCCGCGGCCGCGGCCACGGCCGGGGTCGTTCTGGCCGTGCGCAAGGTCGCCGACCTGGTCAGCGGCAATGACGAGCTGGACCGCGATGCCGACCGCGATGCCGACCGCGCCGCCGACAAGGCCCGCCAGCGAGTCTATGACGCCGGCCGCGGCGTGCCGCCGCGCTTCGCCGGCATGACCGAGCGGGAACGCGAGGCGATGCGCGCCCGGGCCCGCGCCCGGTTCGAACAGGACGACCGGGAGCGGGCCCGCACCCGTGCGGATGCTCGCGCGCGCGCCGACCGCCACCAGGATCACGCCCCGCGCCGCCCCCGTCCGGCGCCTCGGCCTGCCCGCTCGTCCCTGGGCTTCCTCGGCGACATCGAGCGGTCCGCCGCGAGCCTGTCGAGGAACCTCAACGGCATCGTCGGCACGGTCGTTGCCGCGATGGCCGCATTCCGCCAGGTCGCCGACCAGGCTGAGGGCGTGGTGCGAGAATTCCACGGCACCGCGGATCAGATCCGCAACTTCCTCGGCACTGGGGGCACCGACGCCCCGCGCGGCACGCGTCCGGCGCCCGGGCGCGATCCCTATCGCCGCCCTGCCCGCCGCGACGTGGTCGACCTGCGCGAGACCGGCCCGGCCGGGGTCGAAGGGGGACGCACCCACCGGCTGTGAGCGGCACCCCGTGGCCCGATGCTGGCCGCGCTTCTGGCGCGGCCTTTCCACACCAACATTGCGGCTTTTGATAACCAAGGGAATTGCATGAACCGGCGCACCGAACCTGACGTCTACGAAGCTCTTTTCGGGCCGCTTCCCGAAGGTTGGCGCGAACGCAAGGGCCTGCCGCCGGCCCAAACCGCCGGCCGAGCGGCGCGTGCTGCGTCCAGCGCACCGGCAGACGCCGCCCCGCCCCCCCGCATTCCCGGCGCGCCGGAAACGCCCTGGCAACTCAGCCGGTCCAACTGGATCGCGGTCTTCAAGCGCACCATCAAGGAATTCAGCAAGGACCGCGTCACCTCGGTGGCGGGCGGCGTCACCTTCTTTGCGCTGCTGGCGCTGTTTCCAGCCATCACCGCGCTGGTGTCGATCTATGGCCGTGTCGCCGACCCGGCAACAATCGCCGACAACCTGGCGATGCTGAACCGCTTCCTGCCGGCCAGCGCCATCGACCTGATCGCGGGGCAGGTCACCGCCATCGCCTCGGCCCCCAAGACGGCGCTGTCAATCGCCGGGGTAGTCTCGCTTCTCGCTGCGCTGTGGTCGGCCAATGGCGGCATGAAGGCGCTGATCGAGGCGCTGAACGTCGCCTGGTTCGAAACCGAGAAGCGCGGCTTCATCAAGCTGAACCTCGTCTCGCTGGCGATGACGCTGGGCGCGATCGTGGGCATCATCGTGCTGCTGGCAGTGATCGCCGTGCTGCCCGCGGTGCTCAAGGCGCTATTCCTCGGCAGCGGCGCGGAGACGCTGATGAACCTGCTGCGCTGGCCGCTGATGGTGGTCGTGCTGATTCTGGGGCTGGCCGTGATCTATCGGTTCGGGCCGAGCAAGGAAGATGCCTCGTGGCAGTGGATCTCGCCCGGCGCTCTGCTGGCGACGGCGGGGCTGCTCGTCGCCTCGATCGGGTTTTCGTGGTATACGGCGAACTTCGCCAACTACAACGAGACCTACGGCTCGCTGGGCGCGGCGATTGCCATGATGATGTGGCTGTGGATCGCCGCGATCGTCGTGATGACCGGCGCCGAGCTGAATTCCGAGGTCGAGCGCCAGCTCAAGATCGAAAACGGGCTGGAAGACCCGGCGCAGGACAAGGCCGAGGACGACAAGGCCAAGGTCACCTCGGACAAGCGCCAGGCCGCCGCCTGAAGACCTGCGCCGTTCCAAATCAAAGAGCCGCCTGACAGACCAGGCGGCTCTTTCTTCTTTGTCCAAATATCCCGGGGTCCGGGGCAGAGCCCCGGATTTGCTCAGGCTTCGTCCAGCGCCTCCAGCGCCTTTTCCAGCTCGTCCTTGCTGACCGACTTCTCGGTGACCTTTGCGCCCGAGATGATGTGGTCGACGACCTTGTCCTCGAAGATCGGGGCGCGCAGCTGCTGCTGGGCGGCCTCGTTCTGCTGGATGAACTCGAAGAAGGCGCGTTCTTGGCCCGGGAAGTTGCGGGCCTGGCGCATCACCGCCTGCGTCATTTCCTGGTCGGTGACGGTGATCTCGGCCTTCTGGCCAACATCGGCCAGCAGCAGGCCCAGGCGCACGCGGCGCTCGGCCAGCTTCTTGTGCTCGTCGGTCGGTTCGATCGAGCCGTGGTTGTGGCCGTGCTCTTCGGGGTGTTCCTCGTGCCACAGCTGGTGGGCGATCTGCGCGGCCTCGGCCTCGACCAGCGATTCCGGTAGCTCGAAGCTGACCAGCTCGTCCAGCCGGTCCAGCAGCGCCCGTTTCATCAGTGCGCGGCTGGCGCCCTGGTATTCGGCGCCCAGCCGTTCGGTGATCTGGGTTTTCAGCTCGTCGAGGCTGTCGGCGCCAAAGCGCTTGGCCATCTCGTCGTTTATCTCGGCCGCCTTCGGCGCCTTGACCGAATGCACGGTGGTTTCAAAGACGGCGTCCTTGCCCTTGAGCGTCGGGTGCCCGTAATCGTCCGGGAACTTGACGTTCACCGTCACCGCGTCGCCGGCCTTGGCGCCGACCAGCTGATCCTCGAAGCCCGGAATGAACGAGTTCGAGCCGAGCACAAGCGGATAGCCCTCGGCCGAGCCGCCCTCGAAAGCCTCGCCGTCGACCATGCCCTTGAAGTCGATGGTCACCTGGTCGCCCGACTGGGCGGCCTCTCCGGCGGCGCGGTCGTCGAAGGACTGGGCGTTCTTGGCGAGGTTCTCAAGGGCCTCGGTCACCGCCGACTCCTCGGGGGTGACGGTCAGGCGCTCGAGCTCGATCGCCGACAGGTCGGCCTCGGGGATCTCGGGCAGCAGCTCGTACGAGACGTTGACGACCACGTCGTCGCCTTCCTTCCACGCCTCGCCGTTTTCCATCTCGACCTTGGGCTGCATGGCCGGGCGGGCCTTGGCTTCGGTCATGTGGGCGGTCAGCGCGTCGTCGATCGACTTCTGCATGGCGTCGCCCATGACGCGGGGGCCATAGGTCTTCTTCAGCAGCGCCATCGGCACCTTGCCCTTGCGGAAGCCCTTCATCTCGATCTGGGGCTGGGCCTCGGCCAGCTGGCGATCCACCTCGGCGGCCAGATCGGCGGCGGGAAGGGTGAAGCGGTAGCCGCGCTTGAGACCTTGGTTCAGGGTTTCCGTGACCTGCATTGTGCGTCCTTTGTTACCTCGTGGTGCGGGTGGAGGGACTTGAACCCCCACGCCTTGCGGCGCCAGAACCTAAATCTGGTGCGTCTGCCAATTTCGCCACACCCGCAATGTCCGACCGGGGCACTTGCTGGCGGCACCCCGGAAATCCGGGGCGTTCTAGCAAAGCCGCGCAGGGGGCGCGAGGGGATTCTTTGGCTGGTCCCCGGGGGCTTCGCGCCCCCGGACCCCCGCGGGATATTTCCGGACAGAAGATCAGAGGCCCAGGTCGCGGAAGACGCCCGGCAGTTGGTCGGGCAGGTCGTCGGCAATCAGGCCGGGGCCGAAGCGGCGCGCGGCCTGCGCGTGCAGGAACGCGCCGGTCGCGGCGGCGTCGAGCGGCGGCAGGCCGCGGGCGAGAAGCCCGGTGATGATCCCGGCCAGCACGTCGCCCGATCCGGCGGTGGCGAGCCACGGGACGTAGTATGCCGAATGGATGCGCGCCTGCCCGTCCGGGGCGGCGATGACGGTGTCGGGGCCCTTCAGGAGCACGACAGCGCCGCAGCGAGCGGCGGCGTCGCGGGCGGCGTCGAGTTTCGAGTAGAGGGGGCCGCGCTGGTCTGCGAGGGCGCGGTGATAATCGGCCAAGGCCTGCCACTGGGCGGCTATGTTGTCGACCGGCGTGCCCTCGGCACCGCGCCGCCCGTAGTCGGCAACGATCATCATCCGGGGCGGGCGCGGTCCGGCCAGCCGTTCGGCAAGGTCGGGGAACAGGCGCGCGAACTCGCCTTCGTGCGGGGTCAGGACGCATCCCTCATGAAGTCCCTCGAGCCCTCGGGCCGCCAGCGCCGTCAGGGCATCGGCGTCCAGCACGCAAGGGCGTTTGGAGGCAAGCAGGGGGTCGAGCATGGCGCCTGCCCGATCCACACCGCAGCCGGGGCCGAGTGCCACCGCCGTGATGCGGCTGTCCGCGAGCAACGTGGCGAGCCCTTCCGCGCCGTCGACGCCCCGTCGCATCAGGGCGTCGGGCGGGCCGGCGTGTTCGATCAGCGCGGACTTCGGCGGCCCGAGCGTGACCAGCCCGGCGCCGGTGCGCAGGGCGGCGCGCGCGGTCAGGCGGGCGGCGCCGCCATGTCCGAAGCCTCCGGCGACAATCAGGGCGTGGCCGTGGGTGAACTTGTGGCCGGCATGTTTCGCGAGGCAGGCCGCAGAGAGGCGCGACCGGTTCGCCCGCTCGTCCGCGACATCATGGGCAGGCCAGACGGCAACGGTGCGGGCGGGTCGCACTGCCCGGCCATTCTCATATCGCTCTCGCCACTGGCGCAGCCCGATATCCGCCACCACCAGTTCGCCGCAGACCTCGGGACCGCGTTCCAGCAGATGGCCGGGCTTGGGGCTGTCGAAGGCCACCGTCATCCGCGCATGCGGTACGAACTCGCCCGGCTGACGCGGTGCGCCGAGGAAGGCGCCGCTGTCGAGGCACAGGCCCGAGGGGCAATCGACTGCGACCACCCGTTCGCGGAAAAAATGCCCGTCCCCGCCCGATCCGCCCATGTAAGCCAGCATTTTCGCTATTTCGCCCTGGGGCGCGCGGGTCAGCCCCGTCCCGAAGATCGCATCCACATAGACGTCACAGCTGGCCCCGGCGCGAAAAACGCCGCAGGTCAGCGGCGCGATCTCGCCCATCTCGGCCCAGCGCCGTTTCATCTCGGCCGCATCAGGTCCGGGCGTGTTGTCCATCCCCAGCACCCGCACCCGCCAGCCCGCCTGATGCAGATGCCGCGCCACCACGTAACCGTCGCCGCCGTTATTGCCGGGCCCGCACAGCACCGTGGCACGCCCGGCCTTGGGCCAGCGCAGGCGGATATGGCCGGCCACCGCAGCCCCAGCCCGCTCCATCAGCTCAAGCCCGGTCACCGCCCCGCTGGCCATCGCGGCGGATTCGAGGGCGCGCATCTCGGCGGTGGTCAGGACTTCGGTCCCGCCGATCCATTGCCTGCTCAAATCTTGTGCACCCTGCCCGTTCACGCGGCGCTCCGCCCCGATTGCCGGCGGCGCTGCCGGCCTTGCCCCGCCGCCGCATTGCCCGCGCCGATCAAACCCGCCACCTCATCCCCAACGCAACCCTCACCGGAGCCGCAGCCATGAAAAAGGTCGAAGCGATCATCAAGCCGTTCAAGCTGGACGACGTGAAGGAAGCGCTGCAGGACGCCGGCGTCCAGGGCATGACCGTCACCGAGATCAAGGGCTTCGGCCGCCAGAAGGGTCACACCGAGCTGTATCGCGGCGCCGAATACGTCGTCGACTTCCTGCCCAAGGTGAAGATCGAGATGGTGCTGGCCGACGACCTGGTCGACGCCGCCATCGAGGCGATCATCGGCGCCGCCCGCACCGACAAGATCGGCGACGGCAAGATCTTCGTGTCGCCGGTCGAGCAGGCGATCCGTATCCGCACGGGCGAGACCGGCGAAGACGCCGTCTGAGCCGCCCGCAAACCTCAACGCCAGCCAGGAGCCATCATGGCCAGATCCGTCGCCGAGGTCCTCGACCTCATCCAGTCCGAGGAGGTCGCCTATGTCGACGTCCGCTTCACCGACCCCAAGGGCAAGCTGCAGCACGTCACGCTGGACGTGGACCTGATCGACGAGGACTTCTTCGAAGAAGGCTTCATGTTCGACGGCTCGTCCATCGCCGGGTGGAAGTCGATCGACCAGTCCGACATGAAGCTGATGCCGGACGCGTCGTCGGCCTATCTGGACCCGTTCTACGCCGAAAAGACGCTGTGCGTGCATTGCAACGTGGTCGAGCCCGACACCGGCGAAGCCTATGACCGCGACCCGCGCGGCACCGCCGTCAAGGCCGAGGCGTATCTCAAGGCCTCGGGCGTGGGCGACGCGTTCTACTGCGGCCCCGAGGCCGAGTTCTTCATCTTCGACGACGTGCGCTATTCGGTGACGCCGCAGAAGGTCAGCTTCCAGATCGACGCCCATGCCGCGGCGTGGAACACCGACACGGAATACGAGATGGGCAACCAGGCCCACCGCGCCGGCCACAAAGGCGGGTATTTCCCGGTCAACCCGATCGACGAGGCGCAGGACATGCGCGGCGAGATGCTGTCCACCATGAAGCGGATGGGCATCAAGGTCGACAAGCACCACCATGAGGTCGCCACCTGCCAGCACGAGCTGGGGATGGTCTTTGGCGGGCTTGTCGAGCAGGCCGACAACATCCAGAAATACAAATACGTGATCCACAACGTGGCCCACGCCTATGGCAAGAGCGTGACCTTCATGCCCAAGCCCATGAAGGGCGACAACGGGTCGGGGATGCACGTCAACATGTCGATCTGGAAGGACGGCAGGCCGCTGTTCGCCGGCGACAAATATGCCGACCTGTCGCAGGAGGCGCTGTGGTTCATCGGCGGCATCCTCAAGCACGCCAAGGCGCTGAACGCGCTCACGAACCCCTCGACCAACAGCTACAAGCGGCTGATCCCGGGGTTCGAGGCGCCGGTGCTGCGGGCCTATTCGGCGCGCAACCGCTCGGGCTGCGTCCGTATTCCGTGGACCGAATCGCCCAAGGCAAAGCGCGTCGAGGCGCGCTTCCCCGATCCCTCGGCCAACCCTTACCTGTGCTTTGCGGCGCTGCTGATGGCGGGCCTGGACGGCATCCGCAACAAGATCGACCCCGGCCCGGCGTCCGACAAGGACCTCTACGACCTTCCGCCGGAGGAACTGGCCGAGATCCCGACCGTCTGCGGGTCCCTGCGCGAGGCGCTGGAGGAGCTGGAGAAGGACATGGACTTCCTGCTGCAGGGCGACGTGTTCACCCGCGACCAGCTGGACAGCTACATCCGGCTGAAGTGGGAGGAGGTCTATGCCTTCGAGCACACCCCCCACCCGATCGAATACGCGATGTATTACAGCTGCTGATCGGCAGCGGCGGGGCGCCTTTCGGGGCGCCCCGCCAGCTTCATGCGTCCTCGAGCGTGGCCGAGGCCTCGTCCGCGGTGGGATAGTCGGTATAGCCCCGTGCGCCGCCGACATAGAAGGTCGAGGGGTCCGGGGCGTTCAGCGCCAGCCCGCCCCGCACCCGCGCCACCAGGTCCGGCGTCGCGATGAAGTCGCGGCCGAAGGCCACGGCGTCAGCCTCGCCCCGCTCGACCAGCCCGGCCGCGGTCTGCGGCGTCAGCCCCTCATTGGCGATGACCACGCCGCCGAACGCCTCGCGGATCGCCGGCAGCAGGCTGTCGGGGCCCGGATATTCGCGCAGGCACAGGAAGGCCACGCCGCGCTGGCGCATCGACCGGGCGACATGCGTGAACAGCGCGCGCGCGTGCTGTCGCCCATGTCGTGCGAATCGCCGCGCGGGGCCAGGTGCACGCCAACCCGGTCGGCGCCCCAGACGCCGATCACCGCGTCGGCGATCTCCTCCAGCAGCCCGACCCGGTTCTCGATCGAGCCGCCATAGCGGTCATCGCGCTGGTTGCTGCGGTCCTGCAGGAACTGGTCGATCAGATAGCCGTTGGCGGCATGGATCTCGACGCCGTCAAAGCCCGCGCGGCGGGCGTTCTCGGCCCCCTGGCGATAGGCCTCGACCAGCGCCGGGATCTCGTCCAGCGCCAGCGCGCGCGGCGTCACATAGGGCCGCTTGGGGCGCAGCAGGCTGACGTGGCCCTCGGGCTGGACCGCGCTGGGCGCGACCGGCAGGGCGCCGTCCAGCAACTCGGGGTCCGAGATGCGGCCGACGTGCCAAAGCTGCAGCATCACCAAGCCGCCGCGGTCGTGCACCGCACGGGTGGTCTCGCGCCAGCCCTCGACCTGCGCCTCGCTCCAGATGCCGGGCGTGCCGGTATAGCCCACGCCCATCGGCGTGACGCTGGTCGCCTCGGTCAGGATCAGCCCGGCCTCGGCCCGCTGGGCGTAGTATTCGGCCATCAGCGCGTTGGGCTGGCGGTCGGCGCCGGCCCGGCTGCGGGTCAGGGGGGCCATGACGATGCGGTTGCGTAGATGCAGCGCGCCGATGGTGAGGGGGTCGAACAGGGTCGGCACGTTCTTCTCCTTGGTTGTGGACAGGTTTACTTGTGACCGCGACGGGCAGCCGACAATGGCGCGCGGCGCAAGGCCGTCGCCCGCCGGGCGCAAGGCTCGGGGTTGCGCAGGCGCCCCCTCTTGCTGGCCAGCGTTGCCCCGACCGGCCCGTCCGGCTATGCCGCACTGGTTCCCAAGGAGGCCGCCATGATCCCCCGCTATGCCCGCCCCGAGATGACCGCGATCTGGTCGCCCGAGACGAAATTCCGCATCTGGTACGAGATCGAGGCCCATGCCTGCGACGCCCAGGCCGATCTGGGCGTGATCCCGCGCGAAAACGCCGCCGCCGTCTGGCGCGCCAAGGACGTCGAATTCGACGTCGCCCGCATCGACGAGATCGAGGCGGTGACCAAGCACGACGTCATCGCTTTCCTCACCCACCTCGCCGAACATATCGGCGCCGAGGATGCGCGCTTCGTTCACCAGGGCATGACCTCGTCGGACGTGCTGGACACCACGCTGAACGTCCAGCTTGTCCGCGCCGCCGACATCCTGCTGGCCGATATGGACAAGGTGCTGGCCGCCCTGAAACGCCGAGCCTTCGAGCACAAGGACAGCGTCCGCATCGGCCGCAGCCACGGCATCCACGCCGAGCCGACGACGATGGGCCTGACCTTCGCCCGCTTCTACGCCGAGATGGCGCGCGGCCGGGAACGTCTGGAACGCGCCCGCGACGAGGTCGCCACCGGCGCGATCTCGGGCGCCGTGGGCACTTTCGCCAACATCGACCCGGCGGTCGAGGAGCATGTCTGCGCGCAGATGGGCCTGCGGCCCGAGCCGATCTCGACCCAGGTCATCCCGCGCGACCGCCACGCGATGTTCTTCGCCACGCTGGGCGTCATCGCCAGTTCCATCGAGAATATCGCCATCGAGATCAGGCACATGCAGCGGACCGAGGTGCTCGAGGCGGAGGAATATTTCTCGCCCGGGCAGAAGGGCTCGTCGGCGATGCCCCACAAGCGCAACCCGGTGCTGACGGAAAACCTGACCGGGCTGGCGCGGCTGGTGCGGATGGCGGTCATCCCGGCGATGGAGAACGTGGCGCTGTGGCATGAGCGCGACATCAGCCATTCCTCGGTCGAACGCGGCATCGCGCCGGATGCGACGATCACGCTGGACTTCGCCCTGAACCGGCTGGCCGGGGTGATCGACAAGCTGGTCGTCTACCCCGAGAACATGCTGAAGAACCTCAACAAGTTCAAAGGACTGGTGATGAGCCAGCGGGTGTTGCTGGCGCTGACCCAGGCCGGTGTCTCGCGCGAGGATGCCTATCGGCTGGTCCAGCGCAACGCGATGAAGGTCTGGGAGAAGGGCGCCGATTTCCGCGAAGAGCTGCTGGCCGACCCCGAGGTGACCGCGGCGCTGTCGCCCGACGAGATCGAGGAGAAATTCGACCTCGGCTATCACACCAAGCATGTCGACACGATTTTCCGGCGTGTTTTCGGAGAAAGCTGAGCCGGCGTTCACCAGCTGTTAGGACCCCTCTGCCAGTCTGGGCGCGGACGAATCGACTGGCGGGGGCGTGCATGTTCGTGGCGACACCGGGGCTGTCACCCCGGCAAAAGGCGGCTGTGGTCGTGCGGATGATGCTGGCCGACGGCGCCGAACTGGAACTGGCGCAGCTTCCGGCCGAAATCCAGGCGCTGCTGGCGCAGGAAATGGCGGGGATGGACCTCGTCGATCGCGCCACCTGCAACGAGATCCTCACCGAATTCTGCGACCAGCTGGAACAGATCGGGGTGGCTTTTCCCGGCTCGATCGACGGCACGCTCGATTTCCTGGGCGACCGGCTGTCATCGGACACCGCGAACCGGCTGCGGCGGCTCGCGGCGTTGAACGGCTCGGCGGACCCGTGGGACCGGGTGTCGGCGCTGACCTCGCCGCAGCTGGCCGACCTCGCGCGCGGCGAGGCGGTCGAGGTTGCCGCGGTCATGTTCTCGCGCCTGCCGGTGGCCCGCGCGTCCCAGGTCTTCGGGCTGCTCGACCCCGCGCATGCCCGCCAGATCGCCTATGCGATGTCGCTGACCGGCGGGATCGAGGCGCCGGCGCTGCGGCGCATCGGCATGGCGCTGATGCGCGCCATCGACGCCCTGCCGCAGCCCGCCATCGACACGAGGCCGGTGGAAAAGGTCGGCGCGATCCTGAACTTCGCGCCCGCCACGACCCGCGACACGGTGCTCGCGGGGCTGGATCAGGACGATGCCGAATTCGCCGGCCGGGTCCGCAAGGCGATCTTCACCTGGGCCAACATTGCCCGCCGGATCGACCTGCGCGACATCCCCCGCATCGTGCGCGAGGTGGACGCGGTCACGCTTTCGAAGGCGATGGCGGGCGCCACGGGCGACAACGCGGCGACGGCGGAATTCATCCTGTCGGGTCTCAGTTCCCGCCTCGCGGAAACCATGCGCGAGGATATCGAGGCGCTGGGCCGCGTCACCGCCAAGGACGCCGAAGAGGCGATGACCGCGGTGGTGACGGTGATCCGGCGGATGGAGCAGGCGGGCGAGTTGTTCCTAATCGTGGAAAGCGAAGATGACGAGGTGACGATCCGCAGCGCCGAGACGGGATGACCGCGGCACTTCGCCGCGGCGGCAGCGGCCGGCCGTGTCCTGCCGGGCGGAGCCGGTGAAGCCGGGCAGCGTCGAGGTTGCAGCGCGGCGGGCAACGGCATGGTGTGACCCGACGGGCGGAGAAGGTGAGGTCGGGCAGGCGCCGAGGCTGCGGCGCAGTTGGCAGCGGCATGTTGCGAACCGCCGGGGCAGAGCAGGTGAGGTGGGACAGGTGCCGAGCTTGCGGCGCGGTGGCAGCAGCATGCTGTGTGGCGCTTGGGCAGAGCACGTTGGGGTAGGCCAGCCCCGAGATTGCGGCGCGGTGGGCCGCGGCCTGCGCTATCCTGCAAGGGCGGAAGCCTCACAGGTGGGGAATTGGCGACGTGGCGCAGCGCCGAGTCTGTGCCTCCCGCCGGTCGGCGGTGGGAATCGCCAAGAGGGCAAAACCGCGCGCCTGGCCGAGCGGGCGGAGATGGCCCAGGGCGACATCCCGGCGGGGCGACGTGCTTCGCAAAGCTTGCGCCCAGCTGCGCAACCCGGGGCACTGCGGGCCGGGACGCGTCGCCTTCGCTCACTTGCTCATAACCCGCGGATCGGCGGGCGACCCGGCAACCGTGCGCAGGGACCAAGACAGGCCCTCGACCGTCCGGCGGCCCGCGCCGGCTTGCGCCCGCCTTCCCCGGCTGGGTAACAAGAGCGCACCGATCCAGGGGACCTCCATGACCAACAGTATCGCCTTTGTGCTGGCTGCGCTGATCGTCGCCCTCCTGGTGTTGGACGCGACGGTGCTGCATTGGGACATCCCGATCATGGTCGGGCGCGAGATGCTGCACCTGATCGAATGGGTGAGCTTCTGGCGCTAGCCGGGCGGGCGGCGCGACTTGTCTCGCGCAGAGCGCAGCCAGCGACGCAGTCTCGCTGGCGGGTGCCGGCTCTCCGCTCAACCCCAAGCGGGCATCGCAGCACTTCCCGTCGAGCCGCCGCTGCCCCCCCACCCGGTGGCCCCCGCGAGCTCCCGCGCGGACCATCACCGACCGGCCTGACGGGTTCAGGCAGCGGCCGCCAGCCCGAACCGGCCGAAGGCCGCATTGCATTTCCCGCCCCGTTTCGGCAGGAGAGCCCCGGGCACGACCAATGGCTGGAGGATTTCATGGCTGTGAAGGTAGCGATCAACGGTTTCGGCCGAATCGGACGGAACGTCCTGCGCGCGATCATCGAATCGGGGCGCACCGACATCGAGGTGGTGGCGATCAACGACCTCGGCCCCGTGGAAACCAACGCGCATCTGCTGCGCTATGATTCGGTGCATGGCCGCTTTCCGGCCGAGGTGAAGGTCTCGGGCGACTCGATCGACGTGGGCCGCGGCCCTATCCGGGTCTCGGCCGAGCGCAACCCGGCCGACCTGCCGTGGTCGGACGTCGACGTGGTGATGGAATGCACCGGCATCTTCACCAGCAAGGAAAAATGCCAGGCGCACCTGGAAAACGGCTCCAAGCGGGTGCTGATCTCGGCGCCGGGCGACAATGCCGACAAGACCATCGTCTATGGCGTCAACCATGAGACGTTGACCAAGGACGACCTGGTCGTGTCGAACGCGTCCTGCACCACCAACTGCCTGTCGCCGGTGGCCAAAGTGCTGAACGACACCGTGGGCATCACCCGTGGCTTCATGACGACCATACACAGCTACACCGGCGACCAGCCGACGCTGGACACGATGCACAAGGACCTGTACCGCGCCCGCGCCGCGGCGCTGTCGATGATCCCGACCTCGACCGGCGCCGCCAAGGCGGTGGGCCTGGTGCTGCCGGAACTCAAGGGCAAGCTGGACGGCGTGGCGATCCGGGTTCCGACGCCGAACGTCTCGGTCGTCGACCTGGTGTTCGAGGCCGGCCGCGACACCTCGGTCGAGGGAATCAACGCTGCCATCAAGGCCGCCGCCGACGGTCCGATGAAGGGCATCCTGGGTTACACCGAGGAAAAGCTGGTCTCGTCGGACTTCAACCACGACCCCCATTCCTCGGTCTTCCATATGGACCAGACCAAGGTGATGGAGGGCCGGATGGTCCGCATCCTGACCTGGTACGACAACGAGTGGGGCTTCTCGAACCGGATGAGCGACACCGCCGTGGCAATGGGCAAGCTGATCTGAGCCGGCCGAGCGGCCGTGCGACCGATGCGAAAAGGGCGGCCCCCCAGGGCCGCCCTTTTTCACCTGCCCGCAGCGATCCGCGGGCCTTGCGCCTCGTCGCTGACGCGCCCGGCGTTCAGTGGCGGCTCAGCCGGCGCGCATTGACCCGCGTGCGGCGGCCATAAGGCTTCATCGCTGCGGCGAGGATCTCGTCCGCCCGCGCCCCGCTGGCCGCCGACCGGAAGGCCGCGCCCATCGCCTCGCGCGCGGCATCGCCCTTTTCGGCCACCATGCGATAGTTTTCGCCCTTGTGCTGGGGCATCACGCCCATCAGGCCCGCCATGCGCATGGTCATGACATACTGAGCCTCGGCCCCCATGCGCATCATGTCGGTCCACAGCCGCATGCAGCTGAACGGGTCCACCATCATCGTATTCATCTCACATTCCTTTCCGAGAATGCTGCGACGCAGAAACTCGGTGTGCACCCGGACAGTTTCAATGCCAACCCCGACTTTTCGACAGATCGGCGTATCGGAAGGCAGCGGCTGGATAACGCCGCCCGGATCGTTATAGACGCAAGTCATGAAGAATTCGCTGACGCTCCGCCGGCCCGACGACTGGCACCTGCACCTGCGCGACCAGCAAATGCTGGCCTCGGTGGCCCCGCATTCGGCCCGTCTGGGCCGCGCGATCATCATGCCGAACCTGGTCCCGCCGGTGGTCACCGGGGCCCAGGCTGCCGCCTATCGGGCGCGGATCGCGACCGCCCTGCCCCCCGACGCGACGTTGCGTCCGTTGATGACGCTGTATCTGACCGAAGCCACCGATCCCGCCGACGTGGTTGCCGCGCATCGCGACGGGATCATCGCCGCGGTCAAGCTGTATCCGGCCGGCGCCACCACCAACTCCGATTCGGGCGTGCGCGATTTCGACCGCGTCCGCGGCGTGCTCGAGGCGATGGCCGAGGCCGGCATCCCGCTGTGCGTGCATGGCGAGGTCACCGATCCCGCCGTGGACATCTTCGACCGCGAGGCGGTGTTCATCGACCGGGTGCTGGACCCCGTCCGCCGGGCCACCCCCGGCCTGCGCGTGGTGATGGAACACATCACTACCCGCGACGGCGTGGACTATGTCCGGCACGGCGGCGACGACATCGGCGGCACGATCACCACCCACCACCTGGTCATCAACCGCAACCACATCCTCGCCGGCGGCATCCGCCCGCATTACTACTGCCTGCCCGTCGCAAAGCGCGAGACGCACCGGCTGGCGCTGGTCGAGGCCGCGACCTCCGGCGAGGCGCGGTTCTTTGCCGGCACCGACAGCGCGCCGCATCCCGACCACGCCAAGGAATCCGCCTGCGGCTGCGCGGGATGCTTCACCGCGCCGAACTGGCTGCAGATCACCGCGCAGCTCTTCGACGACGCGGGCGCCCTGTCGCGGCTGGAAGGCTTCGTCAGCCGCAACGGCGCCGCCTTCTACGGCCTGGCGCCGAACGAGGACCGCATCCGCCTGGTGCGCCGCGACGCCCCGGCCCGCTGGCCGGCCCGGATCGCCGCCGGGGACGAGACGGTCACGGTCTTCGATCCCGGCTTTCCGATTCACTGGCACATCGACGAGTACGCCGCATGACCCTGCCCTTTCCCCCCGCCGACGAGATCCCCCGCCTGACCGCCCGGATGCTGCTGGAAATCCAGGCGGTGCATTTCAATGCCGCCGAGCCCTACACCTATGCCTCGGGGCTGAAGGGGCCGACCTACATCGACTGCCGCAAGCTGATTTCCTATCCGCGCATCCGCGGCACGCTGATGGATTTCCTGGCCGCGACGGTCTGCCGGAACGCCGGGTTCGAGGCCTTCGACAACGTCGCCGGCGGCGAGACCGCGGGCATCCCCTTCGCTGCCTTCATGGCCGAGCGGCTGGGGCTTCCGATGACCTATGTCCGCAAGAAACCCAAGGGCTATGGCCGCAACGCCCGCATCGAGGGCGCCATGACCGAGGGCCAGCGGGTGCTGCTGGTCGAGGACCTGACCACCGATGGCGGCTCGAAACTGTCCTTCGTCGATGCGATCCGCGAGACGGGGGCCAGCTGCGCCCACACCGCGGTCGTGTTCTATTACGGCATCTTCCCGGAAACCACGCAGCGGCTGGCCGATCACGGCGTCACCCTGCACCACCTGTGCACCTGGTGGGACGTCCTGGCCGAGGCCCGCGCGCAGGGCAGCTTTGACGCTGCGACCCTCGCCGAGGTCGAGGCGTTCCTGGGCGATCCGCGCGGCTGGCAGGCCGCTCATCCCTAGGCTGCTCACAGGTTTTCCACAAAGCCGCCCCCCGCTAATTCACGGCCCCCTCGTTCGCGGCCGTGGACCCCTGCCCCGGGGCGTGAGATAACCTTGCGACCCGACTCGAAGGACCACGCAATGACCGAGCTTCGCGCGCTCGAGCCGCGGCTTCCCGCTGCGGCAGCGGATACCGATTCCCTGTCCGTTCCGTTCTCGATCGAGGCCGAACAGCAGTTGCTGGGCGCGCTGCTGACCAACAACGACGTGTTCGATTCGGTGACCCGGCTGGTCCGGGGCGAACATTTCTATGACCCCGTGCATCGCCGCATCTTCGATCTGTGCGCGGAACGGATCACCCGCAACGCGCTCGCGTCCCCGGTGACGATCAAGGCGTTCATGGAACATGACGCCGGGCTCAAGGAACTGGGCGGGCCGGCCTATCTGGCGCGGCTGGCCGGGGCGGCGGTGTCGTCCTATGCGGCGCGGGACTATGCGCGGATGATCCGCGAATTTGCGCTGCGCCGGGAACTGATCACGCTGGGCCAGGACATCGCCGGGCGCGCCTCGACCGTGGCCATCGACGACGATGCCGAGGAACAGATCAAGGCCGCCGAACAGACGCTGTACAAGCTGGGCGAACAGGGCGTCGCCGAACGCGGCTTCCAGTCCTTCCTGCAGGCGGTGACCGGCGCCGTGCAGGCCGCCAACGCCGCCTATGCGCGCGATGGCGGGCTGTCGGGGATTTCCACCGGGCTGGTCGATCTGGACGGCAAGCTGGGCGGGCTGAACAAGTCCGATCTCATCATCCTCGCTGGCCGGCCCTCGATGGGCAAGACGTCTCTGGCGACCAACATCGCCTTCAACGTCGCCAAGGCGCACCGGATGGGCGATCTGCCCGACGGCACCCGCGGCACCGTGGATGGCGGCGTCGTGGGGTTCTTTTCGCTGGAAATGTCGGCCGAGCAGCTGGCTGCCCGGATCCTGTCCGAAGCCTCGGAGGTGCCCAGCGAACTGATCCGCCGCGGCGACATGAGCGAGGACGAATTCCGCCGCTTCGTAGATGCCGCGCACGACCTGCAGAACTGCCCGCTCTATATCGACGACACCCCGGCGCTGCCGATCAACCAGCTGGCCGCGCGGGCCCGCAAGCTCAAGCGCACGATGGGGCTGGACCTGCTGATCGTGGACTATCTGCAGCTGCTGCGTGCGGCATCTGCCAAGGACAGCCGGGTGAACGAGGTCAGCGAGATCACCCAGGGCCTCAAGGCCGTCGCCAAGGAACTGAACATCCCCGTCATCGCCCTGTCGCAGCTGTCGCGTCAGGTCGAGAACCGCGAGGACAAGCGCCCGCAGCTGTCCGACCTGCGCGAATCCGGCTCGATCGAGCAGGACGCCGACATCGTGATGTTCGTCTTCCGCGAGGAATACTACAAGGAACGCGAGAAGCCCGCCGACCATGAGCTCGACAAGATGGCCACCTGGCAGCAGACGATGGAGCAGGTCCACGGCAAGGCCGAGGTCATCATCGGCAAGCAGCGGCACGGCCCCATCGGCACCGTCGAGCTGAGCTTCGAGGGGCGCTTCACCCGCTTTGGCAACCTCGTCCGGCACCAGATCCAGCAATGGGGCTGAACCTGCCGGTCCCGGCCCTGACCATCGGCCTGCTGATCGCGTCCAACGTCTTCATGACGGTGGCGTGGTACGGGCACCTGAAATTCAAGTCGGCGCCGCTGCTGACGGTGATCCTGGTCAGCTGGGCGATCGCCTTCTTCGAATACGTGCTGCAGGTGCCCGCCAACCGCATCGGCCACGGGCATTTCAGCGCCGCCCAGTTGAAGACCATCCAGGAGGTCATCAGCCTGACCGTATTCGCCGGGTTTTCCTGGCTGTATCTGGGCGAGCGACTGGGCTGGCAGCACGCGGTCGGGTTCGGGCTGATCTGCGCGGGGGCATGGTTTGTCTTTCACGACTGGGGCTAGGACCGCGCCCCATATCCTGACGCTGGTCGTGCTGTCGGGGCTGGGCGCGCTGTCGATGAACGTGTTCCTGCCTTCGCTGCCCGGCATGGCCCGGGATTTCGGCGTTGATTACGCGCTGATGCAGCTGTCGGTGACCAGCTACCTCGCGGCTTCGGCGCTGGTGCAGCTGGCCGCGGGGCCGATTTCGGACCGCTATGGCCGCCGGCCGGTCATGCTCGCCGGGCTGGGGCTGTTTCTGGCAGCGACCTTGGGGACCCTGCTCGCGCCGACCGCGCAGTGGTTCCTCGCCTTCCGCATGGCGCAGGCGGCGGTGGCCACCTGCCTCGTGCTGTCGCGTGCGGTGGTGCGCGACACGGTCGAGGGGCCCGCCGCTGCAAGCCGCATCGGCTATGTCACGATGGGCATGTCGGTGATCCCGATGATGGCCCCGGTGCTGGGCGGCATTCTGGACGAGACCTTCGGCTGGCGGGCCAACTTCTCGCTGCTGCTGATCGCCGGCGCGGCCGCATTTGTGCTTGCCTGGGTCGACCTGGGCGAGACCGGCAAGGGAGGCCTGCCGATGCGCGCGCAGCTGCGCGGCTATCCGGTGCTGGCGCGGTCGCTGCCCTTCTGGGGCTATGCGCTGTCGGCGACCTTCACCTCGGGGACGTTCTTCGCCTATCTCGGCGGCGCGCCCTTCGTGGGCGAGACGGTGTTCGGGCTGGGGCCGGTCGAGGTCGGCTACTGGTTCATGGCGCCCTCGATCGGCTATCTGGCCGGCAATTTCCTGTCCGGCCGCTATGCCGCGCGGATCGGCATGGACCGGATGATCGTCGCCGGGTCGATCCTGTCGCTGGTGGCCCTCGGCGTCGCGGTGCTGGCCGACCTGGCCGGCGCGATCCGCCCGGCGGTGTTCTTTGGCGCCGTCGCCCTGACCGGGGCGGGCAACGGGATCGTGCTGCCCAGCGCCAATGCCGGGATGATGAGCGTCCGGCCGGAACTCGCCGGCACCGCCTCGGGCCTTGGCGGCGCGATGGCGGTGGCGGGCGGGGCGGCGCTGGCGGCGCTGGCCGGGGTGTTCCTCGTGCCCGGCGCCGGCGCCCTGCCGCTGCTGCTGATCATGGCGCTGTCGGCGGCGGTGGCGCTGGCCGCCGCGATTGCCCTGCGCACCGCCCCCGCGCGCTGAGGTCCCTTGCATCTTGCGACATTGCTTGCTGCAATTTGCAAAGTTAGCAGCAGCGGGAAGAGACGCGCGTGGCCAGCCAGAAGATCTATGCCGGGGCGGCCCTGCGCGAGACGCGCAACCGCCACGGGCTGACGCAACGGATCTTTGCCGACCGGCTGGGCGTGTCGCTGCCCTATCTCAGCCAGATGGAGAACAACCACCGCCCGATCTCGGCCGGGGTGCTGCTGCGGCTGGCATCCGAGTTCCACGTCGATGTCGGCGCGATGGCGGCGGGCGATGCGGACCGGATGGTCGTGGACATGGCCGAGGCGCTGGCCGATCCGCTGTTCGATTCCGCCCCCTCGCTGACCGACCTGCGGCTGGCGGCGTCGAACACGCCGGGGCTGGTGCGATCGTTTCTGGACCTCTACCGCGCCCATCGCGAGGGCCAGGATCGGCTCGCCGCGCTGGACGAGGCGCTGGGGGCGACCGGCCAGAACGCGCTCACCTCGCCGTGGGAGGAGGTGCGCGACTTCTTCCACTACTGCGACAACTACATCGACGCCGTGGACCGCGCGGCCGAGCGTTTCGCCTGCCCCGACGGCCAGCGCGCCCCGCCGATGGACCGCGCCATCGCGGCGCTGAGCGACCGCGGCTTCTCGATCCGGTGCAAGGAGCTGCCCGCCGGTTCCGTCTTTCGCCGCGACGGCCGGGTGCTGACCCTGAACCAGTCCGCCGAGCCTGCGACCCAGGTCTTTCAGCTGCTGAACCTCGTCGCCCGCGAGACCCGGGGCGAACTGCTGGACACGACGCTCGATCTGGGCCGCTTCCGCAGCCCGGCGGCGCGCGACATCGCCCGGCTGGGGCTTGCCAACTATTTCGCCGGCGCAGCGCTGATGCCCTATCGCGCCTTCCTCGCCGCCGCCCGCGCCGAACGGCACGACCTGGAACGGCTGGCGCATCTGTTCGGCGCCTCGCTTGAACAGGTGGCGCATCGGCTCTCGACGCTGCAGCGGGCGGGGGAACGCGGCATCCCGTTCTTCTTCGTCCGCGTCGATCAGGCCGGGACGATCACCAAGCGCCACTCGGCCACCCGTCTGCAATTCGCCCGCTTCGGCGGCGCCTGCCCGCTGTGGAACGTCCACCGCGCCTTTGAAACCCCGGGGCAGTTCCTGCGCCAGCTCGCCCAGACCCCGGACGGGGTGCGCTATCTGTGCCTGTCGCGCGAGGTCGCCAAGCCCGGCGGCAGCTTCCGCGCCCCGGTCCGGCGCTTTGCGATCTGCCTTGGCTGCGAGATCAGCCATGCCAGCGACCTGATCTATGCCGACGACCTGGATATGGCCAACCCGGCAGGATACGAACAGATCGGCATCAGCTGCCGGATCTGCCCGCGGACCGACTGTCACCAGCGCTCGGTCCCGCCGATCGACCGCGAATTGCTGATCCCGGCGGATCGCGGCGGGCCGCTGCCCTATACCTTCGCCTGAACCGCCGGGCGCTGTCCCGGAACCCGCGAAATGCGCCACCCCTGGGCTGGTTCCCCCGGTCATGCCGATTTGGGCGAGTCTCCGCCGACTTTGCTGCCGCGGCTTTCTGGATCGTTGCACGGATGCCACGCCTTCTTTAACGAAGCGGCAACTTCGAGGCGAACGCTCTCGACGGATCGCAGATGGGAAATGAACATGTTGCACTCGACCCGTTCCGCATCGGCTGAAACCCTTTCCGTTCAGGCCCCTGCCGCCAAGCGCGGCCCGGGCCGGGTGATCCGGACGGTGGGCATCGCGGCGGTGACGGGCTGGGCTGCGGTGGCGACCTCGATCCTGGCGCTGGACCATCTGGGCGGCACCGGCTCGGCCGCGCAGCCCGACGCGGCCGCCGTGGAACGCCAGCTGACCGACCTCGCCGCCGAACGCGACGCACGCGCCGCCGAGGCCGCCGCCGCGCGGAAACGCTTCACCGCCGCGCTGGACCAGGTGTCGGCGATGCAGACCCAGCTGCTGGCCGCCGAAGAGCGCCGGCGCGAGCTGGAAAGCGGCATCGGCGCGATGCAGGCCTCGCTGCATGACGCGCTGGCCGAAACCGAAACCACCCGCCGCCAGCTGGCCGACGCCACCGCGGCCGCCAGCGGGGCCGGCCCCCGCGCCGAGCGCGCCGAGGAGATGTCCGTCGCCCTCGACATCCTGTCGGGCGAACTGGAAACCGCCGCCGCCGACCGCGCCGCCGCCACCAAGCGCGCCGAAGAGGCGACCCGCACCGCCCAGGCGCTGAGCGTCGAACGCGACGCGATGGTCAAGCGCAACGAGGAAATCTTTGCCCAGCTGGAAGAGGCGGTCGAGATGTCCGTCAAGCCGCTGGACGATATGTTCGCCAAGGTCGGCGTTGACGGCGACAAGCTGCTGGAAACTGTGCGCGAAGGCTATGCCGGCACCGGCGGCCCGCTGACCCCGATGGGCTATTCGTCGCGCGGCAACGCCGCGATCAGCGAATCCGAGGCTCGCGCCAACGAGGTCGTCGTCTCGCTGGGCAAGATCAACAACTACCGCATCGCGGTCAGCAAGCTGCCGCTGGCGATGCCGGTCAAGTCGGCCTTCCGCTTCACCTCGCCCTTCGGCCAGCGCTGGGGCCGCGCCCATCAGGGCATCGACCTGGCCGGCCCGGTCGGCACCCCGGTCTATGCGACCGGCGACGGGGTCGTGATCTTTGCCGGCTGGCAGCGCGGCTATGGCAACGTCATCAAGCTCCAGCACGCCATGGGCACCGAGACGCGCTATGGCCACCTGTCGAAAATCCGCGTCAAGGCCGGCCAGAAGGTCTCGCGCAACAGCCTGATCGGTGATATGGGCAACACCGGCCGCTCGACCGGGCCGCATCTGCACTATGAGGTGCGTGTGGACGGTAAGGCCGTGAACCCCATGAGCTTCATCAAGGCCGCACAGAATGTTTTCTAAGACCCGCGTCACCGAACCCGGACCTCGCCACTCGACCCCCGAAACCGAACCGACACGGGCCCCGATCATGGACAGCTACGACCTTCCGCCCCAGCAGGGCATGCGCACGCGTTCCGGGCCGTCGGTCCTGTCGTCGGACCTGACCGTCAAGGGCAACATCACCACCCAGGGCGACGTCCAGATCGAGGGCAGCGTGGAAGGCGACATCCGCGCCCACCAGCTGACCGTCGGCGAAAGCGCCATCATCCGCGGCGAGATCGTGGCCGAGGAAGTGATCGTCAACGGCCGCGTCGTCGGCCGGGTCCGCGGGCTCAAGGTACGCCTGTCGGCCACCGCGCGGGTCGAGGGCGACATCGTCCACAAGACCATCGCGATCGAATCCGGCGCCCATTTCGAGGGCTCGGTCCAGCGCCAGGAAGACCCGCTGGGCAACGGCGTGACCCCCAAGCTGGCCCCGCCGATGGCCGCCAAGCCGGCGCTGGACGACGATCTGGACAGCTGATCCGGCGTTACGCTGACACGATGCCAAGGGCGCCCCGGTGGCGCCCTTTTTCGTGCCCGCGCCCGTCAGTCGTCGTCTCAATCCTCGTCGGGGAACAGGCGGCGATACATGTGCCAGCTGGCGTGGCCCAGGATCGGCAACGCCACGAACAGCCCCAGGAACAGCGGCAGGATCCCCAGGAACAGGATCACCGCGATCACCAGGGCCCAGGCCAGCATCACCGCCGGGTTGGCCAGCACCGCGCCGAAGCTCGCGATGATGGCGCTGATGAAATCCACCTCGCGGTCGAGGATCAGCGGCAGGCCCGCGGCGGTGATCGCGAACAGGACGGCCGCGAAGCCGCCGCCGATCAGCGTGCCTACGACCAGCATGGTCAGGCCGCGACCCTGCAGCAGGATTTCCGGCGAGGAGGTGACGTTGGTCAGCGCCTGCACCCCCATGAACAGGGCAAAGATGGTATGGGCGACGAAGACCCAGAACATGAACATCAGCAGGATCACCATCGCCATCGACGGCACCTGCCGGTCCTTCTGGGCAAAGACCACGCCCAGCACGCTGCGCCAGTCCAGCGGCAGCCCGGCCTCGATTCGGCGGCTGACCTCGTAGAGCCCCACGGCGGCGAAAGGGGCGATCAGCGGAAAGCCCACGACGAAGGGGATCAGCCACCATTCCTGCCCCGAAGCCGCGGCGACCGCCGCCAGCATCAGCCCGCCGGCGACATAGAAGGCCGAAAAGAACAGCCCGAAGCCCGGCGCGCGGCGAAAGTCGCGCCATCCCGCCCGCAGCGATTCGCCGATCGCGCCGAACTCGATCAGCACCGGGTCGGGGATAGTGTCGGCCGCGCGGGGGCCGCCTGAGGCGGAGTCGCCGCCTTCGTCCGGCAACGGCTCGGGGCCGCGGTCGGGCGCCGGGTCTGGCATCGGCGGGCGCGTCGGATCAGGAACCGGGCGCGGATGGGGCATGTCGCTGTGGGTCATCGGGGGCTCCTTCGCCAGGGGTCCTGTCGCTGACGCTAGGGCAGCCGGCGGGGTCCGATCAAGCGGGGCGTCGGCGCCGCCCTAGCCAAACCGTTCCCGCAGCGCCACATTCACGGCCGGGGTGACGAATTTCGACACGTCTCCGCCCAGTCGGGCAATCTCCTTGACCAGCTTGGAGGCGATCGCCTGCCGCCGCGCATCGGCCATCAGGAAAACGGTTTCCACGCTGGCATCCAGTGCCCGGTTCATCCCGACCATCTGGAATTCGTATTCGAAATCGGCCACCGCCCGCAGGCCCCGGACGATGACGCTGGCCCCCACGTCGCGGGCGGCGTCGATCAGCAGGTTGTCGAAGGGATGGGCGACGATCTCGACCCCGCTGCGCTGCGCGATGTCGCGGCATTCCGCCTCGACCATCGCCACCCGTTCCTCGAGCGTGAACAGCGGCCCCTTGTCGCCGTTGATCGCCACGCCGATCACCAGCCGGTCGACCAGCGGTGCGGCGCGCTGGATGATGTCGATATGCCCCAGCGTGAGCGGGTCGAAGGTGCCCGGATAAAGACCGATCCGCATCTGCGCGTCCCCCCAGTCGCGTTTGCCCCGTTCACGGGTTCGTCAGAAGCAAACGCAAAACCGCCGCGGATGCAAGCGCTGCGCCGCGGCAACGCGGTGGTCAGTTCCCCATGATCATGCCGGTCAGCGCGTCCCGGTCCGCCTTCAGCTGCGTCAGCCGCGCTGCCACCGCGTCGCCGATCGAGACCACCCCCAGCATGTTCCCGTCGGCGTCGACGACCGGCAGGTGGCGGAACCGGCCCTCGGTCATCTGCGACAGCACATCGCGGACGTGATCGCCGCACTGGCAGGTGACGACGCGCGAGGTCATCAACTCGCGGACCTTGCGGTCCAGCACCGAGGCCCCGGTCCTGCCCAGTTCCCGCACGATGTCGCGTTCCGACAGGATCCCGTCCGGCCGCTTGCCGTCCTCGGACACCACCACCGCGCCGATCCGCTTTTCCGACAGCAGCCGCGCTGCGTCGGCGACCGTCATCTCGGGCTTGATGGTGATCAGCCCCTCGGGCAGGGCTTTCGCGGCGAGGATCTGTTTCACGATCATGGGGGCGCGTCCTCTGTCATGGGCTGTGTTCATCCCAGCGTTGCGCCGGGCGGGCATTGCGTCAAGTCCCCGTCGCAACAAGTCCTTCCAAGCGCTGAACTTCGCGGCGGATGCCGGCCGCCACCGCCTCGGCCAGCCGGGTGAGGCGGTCGGAGCGGCGGTCCTCGGCCGGGCGCAGCAGCCAGAAGCTGCGGGTCAGCGAGATCCGGTCGGTCAGCACCCGCCGCACGCCGGGCGCGAAGGGAATCGCGAAGTCGTGGACGATCCCCAGCCCTGCCCCGGCCTGGATCGCCTGCATCTGCACGCTGACCGAATTAGAACTGAGCGCCGCGCGATCGGCGCCGGTTTCGGCCAGGTAGTCCAGTTCCGGGTCAAAGATCATGTCGGGGATATAGCCGATCATCCGGTGCCCCTGCAGATCGGCCAGCGTACGGATCGGCGGGTGCCGGTCCAGGTAGTCGCCGTGGCCGGCCAGGTGCAGCCGGTAATCGGCGATCTTCTGGACCGACGCGCGGCCGGTCTGCGGCCGGCTGACGGCGATGGCCATGTCGGCCTCGCGCCGGGACAGGTTGAAGACCCGGGGCAGCGCCACGATCTGGACGTCCAGCCCCGGGTGATCCTCGATCAGCCGCGCGGCGATCTGCGGCAGCAGGTAGTTCGCGCAGCCATCCGGGGCGCCGATGCGCAGCTGGCCCGTCAGCCCGCCCTGCCCGGCCAGCACCTCGTTGGCGGCCAGCGCTGCGGCCTCGGCCGCCTCGGCATGGGGGATCAGCGCCGCGCCTTCGGGCGTCGCGGCATAGCCCTGCGGCGTCTTGGCGAACAGCACGCGGCCCAGCGCGGTTTCCAGCCGGGCGATGCGCCGGCCCACGGTCGAGGCGTCCATTCCCAGCCGTCGCCCCGCCCGCGACAGCGATTCCGCCCGCGCCACGGCCAGAAAGACGCGCAGATCGTCCCAGTCCATGCCGGCCCTTCCTTTGCAGAAACGCAAAACGCTTTTGCCCTATCGTCGCTTTATCGGGCGATTTCGCAAGCTATGATGCGCCCAACCTGAACCCCCGGAGGAAATGATGCGCGCCATTCATCACTGGATCGACGGCAAGGAAGCAGCGGGCACGTCCGGCCGCACCGCCGATGTCTACAACCCCGCCACCGGCGAGGTGCAGGGCAAGGTCGATCTCGCCAGCAAGGCCGAGATGGACGCGGCCATCGCCGCTGCTGCCGAGGCGCAGGTCGCCTGGGGCGCCACCAACCCGCAGCGCCGGGCGCGGGTCATGATGAAGATGGTCGATCTGCTGAACCGCGACATGGACAAGATGGCCGAGGTGCTGTCGTCCGAACACGGCAAGACTTTCCCAGACGCCAAGGGCGACATCCAGCGCGGGCTGGAAGTGATCGAATATTCAATCGGCGCCCCGCAGCTGCTGAAGGGCGAATTCATCGACGGCGCCGGCCCCGGCATCGACATGTATTCGATGCGCCAGCCGCTGGGCGTGGTGGCGGCGATCACGCCGTTCAACTTCCCGGCCATGATTCCGCTGTGGAAGCTCGGGCCCGCGCTCGCCTCGGGCAACGCGGTGATCCTGAAGCCGTCCGAGCGGGACCCCTCGGTGCCGAACATGATCGCCGCCCTCTTCAAGGAAGCCGGGCTGCCGGACGGCGTGCTGCAGGTCATCCACGGCGACAAGGAGGCGGTGGACGCCATCCTCGACAGCGAGGTGATCCAGGCGGTGGGCTTCGTGGGTTCCACCCCGATCGCGCAGTACATCTATGAGCGCGCCGCCCAGACCGGCAAGCGCGCCCAGTGCTTCGGCGGCGCCAAGAACCACATGATCATCATGCCGGACGCCGATCTGGACCAGGCGGCGGACGCTCTGGTCGGAGCCGGCTATGGCGCGGCGGGCGAACGCTGCATGGCAATCTCGGTCGCCGTGCCGGTGGGCGAGGAAACCGCCGACAAGCTGATCGAAAAGCTGGTGCCGCGGATCGAGAAGCTGAAGGTCGGCCCCTACACCGCCGGCAACGACGTGGATTACGGCCCGGTCGTCACCGACGCCGCCAAGAAGAACATCGAGCGCCTGGTGCAGACCGGCGTCGATCAGGGCGCGGAACTGGTCGTGGACGGCCGTGACTTCAGCCTGCAGGGCTATGAGAACGGGTTCTTCGTCGGCCCCTCGCTGTTCGACAAGGTTACGCCGGACATGGACATCTACAAGACCGAGATTTTCGGCCCGGTCCTGTCCACCGTCCGCG
This sequence comes from Paracoccus sphaerophysae, assembly GCF_000763805.1. Taxonomy (GTDB): domain Bacteria; phylum Pseudomonadota; class Alphaproteobacteria; order Rhodobacterales; family Rhodobacteraceae; genus Paracoccus; species Paracoccus sphaerophysae. The sequence continues at coordinate 50,018 of NZ_JRKS01000007.1, forward strand.
CCGCCTCCTACGAAGAGGCGCTGAAGCTGGTAATGGACCACGAATACGGCAACGGCACGGCGATCTTCACCCGCGACGGCGACACCGCCCGCGACTTCGCCAGCCGCTGCAATATCGGGATGGTCGGGATCAACGTGCCGATCCCGGTGCCGCTGGCCTACTTCACCTTTGGCGGCTGGAAGAAGTCGGGCTTTGGCGACCTGAACCAGCACGGGCCGGACGCCTTCCGCTTCTACACCCGGACCAAGACGGTGACCTCGCGCTGGCCCTCGGGGATCAAGGAAGGCGCCGCGTTCAACTTCAAGGCGATGGACTGAGGGCGCTGCCGGACGCGGGGGTTTTCCACCCCCGCACCCCCGGAGGATATTTTCGCAAAGAAGAACGGGGCGGGTCGCGCCGCCCCGTCTCGTGGTCAGACGCGGTCGCCCTGCCGCAGGGCGAAATAGGTCGCGCCCCCGATCAGCACGCCGAAGAACCACCCGTAGGTGCCCCACCACGCCGGCAGGATGCTGGTGAAGGTCGGCAGGATGGACGAGAACACCATGCCCACGAACAGCGCCACGAACGCCTTGCCGTGGAAGCCGCCGTTGAAGCGGAACTCGCCATGTTCGCGGTAGAGGTCGGGCACGTTCAGCTGCGCGCGGCGGATCAGGTAATAATCCACCATCATGATCCCGAAGATCGGGCCCATCGTCGAGCCGATGAAGTTCACGAACCTGGCCGCTCCCGTGTCCCAGGGCGCCCAGGGATACAGGACCAGCGCGATCGCCGCGGCGATCAGCCCGCCGCGCTTGAAGTCGATCGCCCGCGGGGCGGCGTTCGAGAAGTCGAAGGCGGCCGAGACGAAGTTCGCCACCACGTTGATCCCCAGCGTCGCCACCACGAAGGTCAGCGCCGCCAGCAGCGCGAGGAACCAGCTGTCGAACTTGGCGCTGATCTGGTCGGGATGCAGCAGCACCTCGCCATAGACGTGGAAGGCCGCGGTGGTGGTGATGCCGGCCACCAGGCAGAAGGCCAGCAGGTTCACCGGCAGTCCCCAGATGTTGCCCAGCCGCAGCGCCCGTTCCGACGTCGCATAGCGCGAGAAATCGCAGAAGTTCAGGTACAGCGCCGCGAAATAGGTGATCCAGGTCGCCGCCACCGCCATCAGCGTGAGCAGGCTGCCGGGCGGCGTGGTGATGCCCGCATCGCGGGTCGCCGCGATCAGCACGTCCTGCGGGATTTCCGAGCCGAAGCTGAACTTGCCCGACTTGACGATCAGATAGACCGCCAGCACCAGCATCATCAGCCAGACCGCCGGTCCGGCCCAGTCCTGGAACCGGCGCACCGTCTCCATCCCCCGCTGGATGATCAGCAGCTGCGCGGCCCAGACCAGCACGTAGCAGATCACCTCGAGCGTCGAGTGCCCCAGCATGTGGCTGGTCTGGTGGAATTCGAGCATCCCCGGCGAGCGGATCAGCAGCGCGACCAGCGCCCCCGAGGCCGCGGCGGTCTGGGCACCATACCAGAAGCACGCTACCAGTCCCCGGATCAGCGCCGGGATGTTGGCGCCGAAGGTGCCGAAGGACGACCGCGCCAGCACCGGGAACGGCACGCCGGTCCGGACCCCCGCGACGCCCACCAGCGTCATCAGCCAGTAGATCACCAGCGACCCCGCGCCGATCGCCAGCACGAAGTTCAGGAAGTTCCCGCACAGCAGGAACAGGCTGGCCGCGAGGTAGTAGCCCCACAGCGAGTGGACGTCCGAGGTCCACACGTTGAAGATCGAGAACGCGCCCCAGCGGCGGTCCTGCGCAGGTGCGAGATCTTCGTTGTAAAGCGCCGGAGAGGCGCCGTCGATTTGCATGATGGGTCCCCATTGGGATTGTTTTCAATACGGAAATACTGCGCCCGGGCACCCCGCCCGTCCATTCCTTGGCGGCGGCTCTGGCGAAGGGGCTCGGGCATCTGCAATAGTTGTGCAACACTGCGGCACTAGCGCCAAAGCGCAGTCAGCAGCCGAAACGAGGGGGAACGCCGGTGGATTTCGCATTGTCCGAGGAACAGGAGGCCATCTTCGACATGGCCCGCGATTTCGGCCAGTCCGAGATCGCGCCCCACGCCCGCGCCTGGGAAGAGGCCGGGACGATCCCGAAAGAGCTGTGGCGCAAGGTCGCCGAGCTGGGCTTCGGCGGGCTTTACGTGTCCGAGGAGTACGGCGGCTCGGGGCTGACGCGGCTGGACGCGACGCTGGTCTTCGAGGCGCTGGCGATGGCCTGCCCCGCCGTGGGGTCGTTCCTGTCCATCCACAACATGTGCGGCGGCATGATCGACAAGTTCGGCAAGCCCGAGGACAAGGACCGCTGGCTGCCCGCCCTGTGCAGCATGGAGAAGGTGTTCTCCTACTGCCTGACCGAGCCCGGCAGCGGCTCGGACGCCGCCGCCTTGCGCACCCGCGCCGACCGCACCAACGAGGGCTGGGTCCTGAACGGCACCAAGGCCTTCATCTCGGGCGGCAGCTATTCGGACGCCTATGTCACGATGGTGCGCACCGGCGAGGACGGGCCGAAGGGCATCTCGACGGTGGTGGTCGAGGACGGCACCCCCGGCCTGTCCTTCGGCGCGCTGGAAAAGAAGATGGGCTGGCTGGCGCAGCCGACCAGCCAGGTGCAGTTCGACGACTGCGCGATCCCGGCCGAGAACCTGCTGGGCGAGGAAGGCCGCGGGTTTGCCTATGCGATGGCGGGGCTGGATGGCGGGCGGCTGAACATCGCCGCCGGCGCCCTGGGTGGCGCGCAGGCGGCGCTGGACCAGACGCTGCGCTACATGGCCGAGCGCCGGGCCTTCGGCAAGACGCTCGACCAGTTCCAGGCGCTGCAGTTCCGGCTGGCCGAGATGGAGGTCGCGCTGCAATCCGCCCGCACCTTCCTGCGGCAGGCGGCGTGGAAGCTGGACAGCAAGGCCCCCGACGCGACCAAGTTCTGCGCGATGGCCAAGCTGTATGTCACCGACCGCGCCTTCGAGGTCGCGAACCAGTGCCTGCAGCTGCATGGCGGCTATGGCTACCTGGCCGATTACGGGATCGAGAAGATCGTGCGCGACCTGCGCGTGCACCAGATCCTGGAAGGCACCAACGAGATCATGCGGCTGATCGTCGGCCGCGCGATGCTGGCCGAAAGGGGCTGAGATGGACGACCTGCACATCCGCCGCGACCGCAAGGCCGGTCGCATCACCTTTACCCGCCCGCAGACGCTGAACGCCTTGTCCCACGACATGGCGCTGGCGATCCACGCGGCGCTGGACGGCTGGCGCGACGATGCCGCGGTCGCGCTGGTCATCATCGATGCCGAGGGCGACCGCGCCTTCTGCGCCGGCGGCGACATCGCCGCGGTCTATCACGGCGGCAAGGCCGGCGATCACGGCATCGGCCAGCGCTTCTTCGCGGACGAATACCGGATGAACGCCGCGATCCGCGACTATCGCAAGCCCATCGCGGCCTTCATGCAGGGCTTCGTGATGGGCGGCGGGGTCGGGGTCGGCGGCCATGCCGGGCATCGCGTGGTCGGCGACACCACCCAGATCGCCATGCCGGAATCGGGCATCGGGCTGATCCCGGACGTCGGTGGGACGTGGCTTCTGGCCCACGCGCCGGGGCGGATCGGGGAATATCTCGGCCTCACCGGCGCCCGGATGGGTGCGGGCGATGCGATCCATGCCGGGTTCGCCGACCTGTACCTGCCCGAATCGGAATGGGAGGGCGCCAAGGACCGGCTCGCCGAGACCGGCGACATCTCGGGCCTGAAAGGCCAGACCCCGCCGCCGGCGCCGCTGGCCGCCAGCGATCTGTCGGCCTTTGGCGCGCGCAGCGTGGCCGACATCCGGGCGGCGTTGGAAAAGGCCGGCGACGCGGCCTCGCTGAAGGCCATCGCCCGCAACTCGCCGCTGTCTATGGCTGCCACGCTGGCGATGGTGCGGGCGGCGCGCGGCGACCGGCGGATGCAGGAATCGCTGTCGCGCGAGTATCGCTTCACCCACCGCGCCACCGCCGAGGGTGACTTCATCGAGGGCGTGCGCGCCCAGATCATCGACAAGGACCGCACCCCGAACTGGAGCCAGCCCGGCGACGCCGCCAAGGTGGACGCCATGCTGGCCGATCTGGGCGCAGAGGAACTGACGTGGGAGGAACAGGCATGAAGATCGGGTTCATCGGACTGGGCAACATGGGCGGGCCGATGGCCCGCAACCTCGCCGCGGCGGGGCACCAGGTCTCGGGCTTCGACCCGGTCGCCGCCGACATGGACGGCATCCGCCCCGTGACCAGCGCCGCCGACGCGGCCGAGGGTGCCGATGTCGTCATCACCATGCTGCCGAACGGCCAGATCCTGCGCTCGGTCGCCGCGCAGGTCATCCCGGCGATGCGGCCCGGCGCGGTGCTGTGCGACTGCTCGACGGTGGACGTGGACAGCGCCCGCGCGGTCGCGGCCGACGCCGCGGCGGCGGGGCTGGGGGCGCTGGACGCGCCGGTCTCGGGCGGGACCGGCGGGGCCGCGGCCGGGACGCTGACCTTCATGGTCGGCGGCACCCCCGAGGCCTTCGCGCAGGTGCAGCCGCTGTTCGACATCATGGGCCAGAAGGCCGTTCATTGCGGCGCGGCGGGGGCCGGCCAGGCCGCCAAGATCTGCAACAACATGATCCTGGGCGTGACCATGATCGCCACCTGCGAGGCCTTCGCCCTGGCCGACAAGCTGGGGCTGGACCGGCAGAAGATGTTCGACGTAGTGTCGACCTCGTCGGGCTACAGCTGGTCGATGAACGCCTATTGCCCGGCGCCCGGCGTGGGCCCGCAATCGCCGGCCGACAACGGCTACAAGCCCGGCTTCGCGGCCGAGCTGATGCTCAAGGACCTGCGGCTGTCGCAGCAGGCCGCCGACGGTGCCGACGCCGACACCCCGATGGGCGAGCTGGCGACCCGGCTTTACGGCCGCTTCGTCGAGAACGAGGACGGCCGCGGCCGCGACTTTTCCGCGATGCTGCCGCGGCTCGCCGCGCGCGGGCGGGGCGAGGGCTGAGCTCACGCGTTCTTCACTGCCAGGGCGGAACCGCAGCCGCCCCGAGCGCCTTGACTATCACGTTAACCAAGGACGAAACCCATGTTACGCTTTCTCAGCGCGATGGCGGCAGGCGTGATGATCGTCGCCCTTCCTGTGGTGGCGATGGCCGAAAAGCCCCCCCATGCGGGGCAGAACGGCAAGGCCGCCGCCAAGGTCGAACGCAAGCTGCTGCACAAGCCGAACCCGGGCCAGACCCGCGCCGCCCGCGATGCAGGCCGCCAGGACACCCGCGGCGGCCAGACCCCGGTCGTGATCGACGGCCGCAACCCCGGCGGCGTGCGGTCGCTGAGCCTGGTGCAGAGCTGCCCGCCGGGCCTCGCCAAGAAGGACCCGGCCTGCATGCCCCCGGGGCAGGCGAAAAAGGCGCTGGGCGCCGGGTCGGTGATCGATTGGGACGACGTTCATGTGGTCACCCGCCCGGGCCTTTACGGTCTCAGCGAGCCGCCGGCCGGCCAGCGCTTTGCCATCGTCGACGGGCGGCTGGTCCGCGTCGACAGCCAGACCAGCAAGATCCTGTCAATCATCCGGCTGGTCGACGCGATCGTCGACTGATCGGGGGCGGCCCGTGGGCCGTCAGGACAACAGCGCCTCGGCCGCCGCACGGGCCGCCGGGGTGATCTGTTCCCCGGCCAGCATCCGGGCGATTTCCTCGGTCCGCTCACCCTGATCCAGTGGCATCACGCGCGAGGTCGTCATACCGTCCTCGACCGCCTTGGCGACGCGGAAATGCCGCTGCCCCAGCGCCGCAACCTGCGGCGAATGGGTCACCACCAGCACCTGCGCCCCCTCGGCGAGACGAGCGAGCCGCCGGCCCACCGCATCGGCGGTGGCCCCGCCCACGCCGCGGTCGATCTCGTCGAAGATCATCACCAGCGGGTCGGCGCCCTGCACGAGGCACACCTTGAGCGCCAGCAGGAACCGCGACAGCTCGCCCCCCGAGGCGATGCGGTCCAGCGGGCCGGGCGGTGCGCCGGGGTTGGTCGTCACGGTGAACGCCACGCTGTCGCGGCCCTCGGGTCCCGCCTCGCCCTCGGTCACGCGGGTCTCAAAGACCGCCCGCTCCATCTTCAGCGGCGCGAGTTCTTCCGTCATCGCCGTGTCCAGCCGGCCCGCGGCCTCGCGCCGGGCGGCGCCTAGGGCACCCGCGGCGGCGTCATAGGCAGCCTCGGCCTCGCGCAGCGCGCGGGTCAGGTCGCCCATCCGCGCCTCGCCCGCGTCCAGCGCCGCCAGCCGCGCCGACAGGTCGCCCGCCAGCGTGGCGAGGTCGTCGGCCAGCACGTTGTGCTTGCGGGCCAGGGCGCGCAGGGCGAACAGCCGCTCCTCGGTCGTCTCCAGCGTGCGCGGGTCGAAATCCATCGCCGCCAGCGCATCCTCGATGCCGCGCGTGGCCTCGCCCAGTTCGACCAGAGCGCGCCCCAGCGCGGCGACCGGCCCGTCCAGTGCCTCCGCCTCGCCCTTGCCAGCGGCCCCTTCCAGCCAGCGCACGGACTCGACGATGACGCCCTCGGCGCCCGGCTCTCCGCCGCCGCCGGCCAGCATCTGGTGGGCGCGGGCGACATCGCCGCGGATCCGTTCGGCCGCCTGCATCTGCCGGCGGGCGACGTCCAGGGTCGCCTCTTCGCCGGGCTGGGGGTCGAGCTTCTCAAGCTCGGCCACGGCGTGCCGCAGGAATTCTTCCTCGGCCCGTGCAGCGGCCAGCGCCGTCTCGGCCTCGGCCAACTCGGCCTCGGCGCGCCGGCGCGCGGTCCAGGCGGCGCGGATCGGGGCCAGGTCGATGCCGGCGAAGGCGTCCAGCAACTGCCGATGGCCGCGCGGGTTCAGCAGGCCCCGGTCGTCATGCTGCCCGTGCAACTCGACCAGCGCATCCGACAGCGCCCGCAGCACCTCGCCCGACACCCGGCGATCGTTCACCCAGCCGGTCTTGCGGCCGTCGACGGCGTTGACGCGGCGCAGGATCAGCTCGTCTTCGGCGTCGATCCCGGCCTCGGCCAGCACCGCGCGGGCGGGATGGGCGGCGGGCAGATCGAACACCGCGGTGACCTCGCCCTGGGTGGCGCCGGCGCGGACCAGCTCGGCCCGGCCGCGCCAGCCCAGCACGAACCCCAGGCAGTCCAGCAGGATCGACTTGCCAGCCCCGGTTTCCCCGGTCAGCACGTTCAGCCCCGGCGCGAAATCCAGCGACAGGCGGTCGATCAGCAGCATGTCGCGGATATCGAGGCTCCGCAGCATCAGCAGGCCTCCTGCTGTTACAGCCACTTGCCCTGGATCACCTGGCGATAGACCTTGGTCAGCCAGGAATTGCCCCGCGCCGTGGGGGTCAGTCCGCGGCCGCGCAGCTGCGCATAGGCGTCCTGGTAGAAGGGCGAGGACTGGAAGTTGTGACCCAGGATCGCGCCCGCCGTCTGCGCCTCGTTGTTCAGGCCCAGCGCCAGATAGGCCTCGACCAGGCGCATCAGCGCCTCGGGGGTGTGGGTGGTGGTCTGGTATTCCTCGACCACCACGCGGAAGCGGTTGATCGCCGCGGTATGGTGGCCGCGCTTGAGGTAGTAGCGGCCGATCTCCATCTCTTTGCCGGCGAGATGGTCGAAGGCCAGGTCGAATTTCAGCACCGCCGAGCGGGCATATTCGGTGTCGGGATACTGCTCGATCACCTCGCGCAGCGCCTGCAGCGCCTGGAAGGTCAGGCCCTGGTCGCGCCCGACCTCGTCGATCTGGTCGTAATAGGACAGGGCGAGCAGATACTTGGCATAGGCCGCATCCTCGTCGCCCGGATAGTTGTCGATGAAGCGCTGCGCGGCGCCGCGGGCTTCCTCGTAGGCCCGGGCCTTGTGATAGGCGTAGGCCTGCATGATCAGCGCCCGCCTGGCCCATTCGGAATAGGGATACAGCCGCTCGATCTCGGCGAAGTAATGCACCGCGTCCTTGGGCCGGCCGCCGTTTTCCAGCTCGTATTCGCCGCGCTTGTAGATGTCCTCGGCGGTGAAGTTGTCCAGGGGCTGGGTGGTCGCCCCGGTCTTGCCGCCACAGGCCGACAGCGTCATCGCAACCACCGCCGCCATGACCACGAGCCGCGAATTCCTGACTGTCATGTCTGTCCTGTCCGTCCGTGGTCTGCGGTGCTGCCGGGCGCGCTGTCGGCGCGACCGGGCCGTCCTAGCACACAACATCAGGGCGCGCAAAAGGGCAAGTTGGCGTCACGGGCCGCGCCCCGACCGGCCCGGTCGCGGGAATCAACCGATGGTGATCGCGCGGCCGGTCAGGCGACCAGCGTGCGCCGGGCGGCCGGCACGATCTCGCGCGGGCGGATCACCCCGGCGCCGGGCAGACGGCGTTCGCAGTCGGCTGTGCAGGTCACCCATTCCCAGGCGCCGGGCGTCGCGAACATCGTCCGCAGCAGCCGGTTGGTCATCGCGTGGCCGGCCCGGTTGCCGGTATAGCGCGCCAGCAGCGGCGCCCCGGCCAGCGCCAGGTCGCCCACCGCGTCCAGCATCTTGTGGCGCACGGGCTCGTCATCGTGGCGCAAGCCGCCGGGCGACAGCACCCGTTCGCCGTCAACCACGACGGCGTTGAAATAGGTGCCGCCCAAAGCAAGGCCGCTGGCCTTCATCCGTTCGACATCCGACTGCCGGCAGAAGGTGCGGCTGTCCATCAGTTCGCGCTGGAAGGCGCCATTGGCGAGGTCCAGCGCCTTTTCCTGCCGCCCGATCGCCGCATCGGCAAAGTCGATGGCGAATTCCATCTCGAGGTGGTCGGCCGGGCTGAGCCGGGCGAACCCCGCGCCGTCATGGACCTCGACCGACTTCAGCACCCGGATCGCGCGCAGCGGTTCCGACGACACGCGGATGCCCGCGGCCAGGATGCCGGCCACGAAGGGTGCCGACGAGCCGTCCAGGATCGGGATCTCGGGGCCGTCGATGTCGATCAGCGCGTTGTGGATGCCGGTGCCCGACAGCGCCGCCATGACGTGTTCCACGGTCGAGACGGTCGCCCCGCCCTGGCCCTGCAGCAGGGTGCAGAGCTGCGAGGGGACCACGTTGTCCCAGCGGGCCGGGATCAGCGCGCCCGCGCCATCCGCCGCCAGATCGACCCGGCGGAACACGATGCCATGACCGGCCGGCGCCGGATGGATCGTCATCCGCGCGGGCTGGCCGGAATGAAGACCGGCGCCCGTGAAGCGGGCTGGGGTGGCAAGCGTGGCCTGCATGAGTCTGCGTCCGTTCTTGTCGTTGGGGACTGATCCCGATGCTTCCGAGGTAGGATCGCCTCCTGCCACGCTCAATTAACGTTTTGTGACTCATTGCAACATTGGGGCGGGGGGTTCCGACCCGTCCCGGGCAGATCGGCCGAAATTCTTGATGCCAAAAGAAAAAGGGCCGCCGAAGCAGCCCTTTCGCGGCGCGCACGCTCGCCCGGTCGTGAACCGGGCCTGCGCGGGGTCAGTTCGCCTGACGGCGCAGGAAGGCGGGGATTTCGACGTTGTCCTGCGCCGAGTCGGGCGAGGCGAGATCGTCGAAGTCGGTTTCCGCCTGCCGGGCGCGGGCCATGCGGTCGCTGACCCGCTCGGCGATGGTCTCGGCGCGCGGGCGATCCTGTTCGGTCGGGTGGCCGCCGGCGAGGCGTTCCATCATCCGGCCCAGCCCGGCCATGCGGGCGGGACCGCGCGGCGCTTCGGTCGCCGGCTGCGGGGCCGCGCGGCGGGGCGCCTCGGCCGGGTCGCGGTGGATGGCGCGCTGCAGGCGCTCGCGCACCTCGGCGGTCGGCTCGCCGCGCTGCGGACGCACGGGCGCGGTGAAGTCGCCGGCCGAATCCGTCAGCCGCTGGTCAAAGCTGCGGGTGTCTGCGCGCAGTTCGGCGCGCATTTCCGGCCGCAGTTCGGCGCGCGGCTCGGGCCGGGGCTCCAGCCGCGGCTCGACGGCGGGGCGATAGGCCGGCTCGGGCAGGTCCTCGGCCACGGCGACGGGGCGCGCGGCCGGGGCCTCGACGATCGGGGTGCGGCGCGGCGGCACCGCGTCCTCGTCCTCGGCGACGGTTTTCTGGCTGACCGGCGGATGCTGGGTCAGCGGCTCCTTCAGGCCGCGGCGCGGGGCGGGCACTTCGGCTGCGGCGCCCAGGTCGATGCCGGTGGCGACGACCGACACTCGGACCGCACCGTCCATGTCGGGATCGAGCGTCGAGCCGACGATGATGTTGGCGTCAGCGTCGACCTTTTCACGGATCTTCTCGGCCGCCTCGTCCATCTCGAACAGGGTCAGGTCGTGGCCGCCAGTGATGTTGATCAGCACGCCCTTGGCGCCGTTCAGGCTGATCTCGTCCAGCAGCGGGTTGGCGATGGCCTTTTCGGCCGCCTCGACGGCGCGGTTGTCGCCGGTCGCCTCGCCGGTGCCCATCATCGCCTTGCCCATCTCGTCCATTACCGCGCGCACGTCGGCGAAGTCGAGGTTGATGAGGCCCGGCCGCACCATCAGGTCGGTCACGCCCTTGACGCCCTGATACAGCACGTCGTCGGCCATCGCGAAGGCCTCGGTGAAGGTGGTCTTTTCGTTGGCGATCCGGAACAGGTTCTGGTTCGGGATGATGATCAGCGTGTCGACGACCTTCTGCAGTGCCTCGACGCCCTCATCGGCCTGCCGCATCCGCTTGCTGCCCTCGAACTGGAAGGGCTTGGTCACCACGCCGACGGTCAGGATGCCCATCTCGCGCGCGGCCTGGGCGATGATCGGCGCCGCGCCGGTGCCGGTGCCGCCGCCCATGCCGGCGGTGATGAAGCACATATGCGCGCCCATCAGGTGGTCGACGATGTCCTCGATGGTTTCTTCGGCGGCCTTGGCGCCGATCGCGGGCTTGGCGCCGGCGCCCAGGCCCTCGGTCACCTTGGGGCCAAGCTGGACGCGGCTTTCGGCGCGCGACTGCGCCAGCGCCTGGGCGTCGGTGTTCGCGACCACGAACTCGACCCCGTCCAGCCGCTTTTCGATCATGTTGTTGACGGCGTTGCCGCCCGCGCCGCCGACACCAAAGACCGTGATCCGCGGACGCAGCTCCTGGTCGTCGTTCATCATGAGGTTCAGATTCATCGCCGCCTGCCTTCCGTTCCTGCCGGGACGTTGGCCGCCCGGTCGAATCCCTGTTTCTTCATCAAGCCTAACAGATTCCCGTCTCCGGTCACGCGAGAATCGGCACATATCCACAAAATATGGCGTAACGAGGACACCTCATCAGCGGTATGTTGCCGAACACCCCAAGTCTGGTGGGTCCCTCGGCCGTCCCGTTTACCAGTTGTTGCGGAACCAGCGATAGGCGCGGCGCAGGCCGACGACCCCGGCCCGTTCCATCGGCATCTCGAAGTCCCACCACTCGTCCTGCGGATTGGCAGCGTGGAGCGCGAGGCCCACGGTCGCCGCGTGGCAGGGGGCCGTGTGCTGCTGGGCCAGCCCGTGGATGCGCAGCGGCCGGCCAACGCGGACGTTCTGCCCCAGGATCCGGGCGGCGAGCGTGTCCAGCCCCGGGATCTGGCTTGCGCCCCCGGTCAGCACCACCTGCCGCGAGGGCATCTGGTCGAAGCCAGCCGCGTCCAGCACCTCGCGCACGCCGTCGAGGATTTCCTCGACCCGCGGACGCATGATCCCGATCAGGTCGGCGCGGCTGACGCTGCGGCGCTCTCCGTCCCAGTCCTCGGCGCTGGCGGCGCCCGGAACGTTGGTCACATCGATCATCTCGCGGTCGTCGCGGCCGGTGGCTTCCAGCCCGCCGTGCCGGGTCTTGAGCCATTCCGCCGTGGCCATCGGCACCCGCAGTCCCTGGCTGATGTCACGGGTCACCAGGTCCCCGCCCATCCGCACCGCGTCGGCAAAGATCATGTGCTTCTTGAGAAACAGCGACACCCCGGTGACGCCGCCGCCCATGTCGACGCAGGCGGCGCCCAGTTCCTGTTCGTCCTCGACCAGCGCGGCGCGGCCGGCGGCATAGGCGGCCGAGCCGACCCCGGCCAGTTCCAGATCGCAGCGGCGGATGCAGTGGAACAGGTTCGTCGCGGCACCGCTGTCGATGGTCAGCACGTGCACGTCGACGGCCAGCCGGTTGCCGACGATGTCGCGCGGGTCGGACAGGCCCGACCGGGCGTCCACGGCAAAGTTCACCGGCTGCGCGTGCAGCACGGTGCGGTTGCGGCCGAAGTCGGGCGCGTCGCACGAGGCGAGCGCCCCGCCCACGTCCTCGTCGGTCACCTTGCCGGATTTCAGCGGCACCTCGCCCGCCAGCCCGTAGGACGACGGCCGCGCGCCGGAGATGGTGGCGATGACGTGGTCAACCCGGACGCCGGCCTGCTTCTGCGCGCCCTGGATGGCGTGGCGGACGCAGCGTTCGGTTTCGGCCATCGTCTCGATTTCGCCGTAACGCACGCCGCGCGACTGGGTGGTGAACTGGCCGATCACCCGGAACGAGGACTGCCCGGCCATCGGCCCGACCCCGTCGGTTTCGCGGAACTGGCCCGGCCCATCGAACTGCAGCACGATGCAGGTGATCTTCGAGGTGCCGATGTCCAGCACCGCCAGCACCCCCCGGGTCATCGCCTGGCGGCGCATCTGCCGCATCACCCGCTGTGTTTCGTAGAGATCCCGCATCGCCCCTCGCCCCCTCTGCTGCCTCAGCCCTGCCGCGCGGGTCTGCCGCCACGCTTGCCGGTATCCTTCCCCGTCGCCGCAGCGCCTGCGGCGGGGGCGTCGTCCTCGGGCTCGATCTCGCGCCCGTCGGGGCCCAGCTCGGGCAGCCCCTGCGCCCGCCGCAGCCGGTTCTGCGCGGTCAGGCCGATCCGCAGCACCGGGCGCTGCGGGTCGCGCAGGTCGACGGCGATCACGTCGCGCGACAGCAGACCGTCGGCTCGGTCCAGCGACAGCGCATGTTCCAGCGCCGGCAGCGGCCGGTCGGCGGGCAGCATGATGCGCTGGCCGCGGTCGAGCACCAGGTCCCAGCGCCGTTCCCCCATCCGTTCGAGGCCCCGCAGCCGCGGCAGGATCGGCCCGGCGGCGCCGATCAGCGCTAGCGCCTCGGCGGCGCGTTCGCCCGCGCCCTCGCCCGCGATCACCGGCAGGTCCGAGCGCAGATCGCGCGAGGTCACCGAGGCGACGCGGTGCCCGGTGCGGTCCATCAGCTCGATCCCCCGGGCGTGGCGCCACAGGACGGCGGGCTGGCGTTCGGTTACCACCGCCGACAAGATGCCGCCGGGCTTGATGCGCAGGTCCACGTGCTCGACCGCGTCCAGAAGCTCGATCTGGGTGCGCAGCGCGGGCAGGTCGATGTCAAAGCTCGACGCCGGCAGCGTCACCGGCAGCATCGCCCGCAGGCCCTTGTCCACGGCGGCCGAGGCACCCTCGATCTGCATCGTCTTGACCATGAAGGCGTCGCGCGACTGGATGCGGTCGACCATCGCCGTCAGCCCGCCCGACAGGTTCGCGCGGCGGGTGTCGTCGGCCAGGTACAGCCCCGCCACCATGCAGACGAGGAAGGCCGGCAGCCCCAGCCGGAACAGCCGCCGGTACAGCGGCCGCAGCCACATCCGGTTCAGCCGATAGGCGAGCCGAGACGGCCCCGGTTCGCGGCGCGGCGCGCCGGCGGGCTGGGGACGGGCCCCGGCCCGGCGCACGGGCGCCAGCCGATGGGCGACGTTCTGCGGTCCCTGGCGATGGATCAGTCCCGACACCGCGCGTCCTCCACCATCCAGCGGCACAGATCGGGGAAAGCGATCCCGGCATGGGCGGCCTGTTCCGGCGCCAGCGAGGTCGGCGTCATCCCCGGCTGGGTATTGGTTTCCAGCAGGATCAGCCCGGCCAGCCCGCGGCTTTCGTCCCAGCGGAAATCGGTGCGCGACAGGCCCGCGCAGCCCAGTGCGCGGTGGGCGCGGAGGGCATAGTCCAGGCAGGCGGCCTCGATCTCGGCCGGGATCTGGGCCGGGACGACGTGGCGTGATCCGCCCTCGGCATATTTGGCGTCATAGTCATACCAGCCCGCGGTGATGATCTCGGTCACCCCCAGCGCCCGGTCGCCCATGACGGCGGTGGTCAGCTCGCGCCCCGCGGCGTAGGTTTCCACCATCACCCGGGCGGGCATGGCGTCGGACAGCGGCGGCGCGTTGTCGCCCTCGCGGACGATATAGACGCCGACCGAAGAGCCCTCGTCGTTCGGCTTGACCACATAGGGCGGCGGCATGACATGGCCCGCGCGCACGTCCTCGCGGTCTGCGATCACGCTGTCCACGACCGGCAGCCCGGCCTCGCGATAGGCCTGCTTGGCGCGGGTCTTGTCCATCGCCAGCGCCGAGGCGAGCACGCCGGAATGGGTATAGGGCAGGCCCAGCCATTCCAGCAGGCCCTGCACGCAGCCATCCTCTCCGAACCGGCCGTGCAGGGCGTTGAAGACGACATCGGGGCGGGCATCGGCCAGCCGCGCCGGCAGGCTCGCGCCCTCGTCCGGGCCGAGCGTGATCTCGACGACGTTGAATCCCGCCACACGCAGCGCATCCGCGCATCCACGGCCCGTGGACAGGGACACCTCGCGTTCCGCCGAGGGGCCGCCCATCAGGACCGCAACCGTGTGGGCTGTCCTGCTCGACCTGCCCGCCACATCAGCCTTTCGCCCGGTTGTCCGGGACTGGTTTGCGGGGATTTTCCCCCGATTTTATGGCGCCTTCGCCGGCGCTTGGTAATGGCGGCATGATAGCCACAGACGGCCCTGCGGGGGAAGAGGGTTTCTGCGCCGGCGGCTTGTTTTGCCAGGACGCGCAGGACCGGGGCGCTGCCCCCGGACCCCGGGATATTTGCGACCGCCCGACGCGGCCTTATGCCGGGTCGCCGATGCGGATGACCTCCCACGTCAGCTCGTGGCCGGAATTGGCGCGCACGCGGTCGCGGACGAGTTCGCCCAGGTTCTCCAGGTCGGCAGCGGTCGCGTCGCCGGTGTTGATGAGAAAGTTCGGGTGCTTATCGCTCATCTGCGCGCCGCCCAGGCGGTGGCCGCGCAGGCCCGCATCCTCGATCAGCTTCCATGCCTTGAGGTCGTGGACGTCGTCCGCCCGCCCGGTCGAGCTGAAGCCGGCCGGGTTGCGGAAGGTGGATCCCGCCGTGCGGTCCCTGGTCGGCTGGCTCGCATCGCGGCGCGCGAGCTGGTCCTCTATCTTCGCCAGCAGCGCGTCGGGCTCGCCGCGGTCGGCGCGGAAGGTGGCGCGGGTCAGCACCCAGCCCTCTGGCAGGTGGCTGTGGCGATAGTCGAACTGCAGTTCGTCGGGGGTGAGCGTGAGGATGGCGCCGTCGCGGGCCACGGCCTCGACCTCGACCAGATGGTCGGCGACATAGGCGCCATAGCAGCCGGCGTTCATGCGGATCGCGCCGCCGATGCTGCCGGGGATGGTGCGCAGGAAGGTCAGGTCCAGCCCGGCCTCGGCAGCGCGGCGGGCGACATGGGCGTCCAGCGCGGCGGCGCCGGCGATCACCCGGTCGCCGTCGATCTCGATGCCGTTGAAGCCGCGGCCCAGCCGGATCACGACGCCGCGGATGCCGCCGTCGCGGACGATCAGGTTCGACCCGACGCCCATGGGAAAGACCGGGACCGACATCGGCAGGTCGCGCAGGAACACCGCCAGGTCGTCACGGTCGGCGGGCTGGAACAGCCACTGGGCCGGACCGCCGACCCTGAGCCAGGTCAGGTCGGACAGCGGGCGTTCCGGCGTCAGCGTGCCGCGCGGGGTGGGAAGATCGGTCATGGCGGGCGCCTTGTCGGGGAGCGGGTCGGTCCGCAGGTAGGACAGTGGCGGGGCTGTGGCAAGCGTCAGGGGGCGTCGCCCCCTCGGCGCGTGCCGCGCCTCACCCCCAGGATATTTGGGCAAAGAAGAAGCGGGAGGCGCGTCAGTCAGGCCGGCGGCGGTGGGCGTCCCAGAAGCCGGCGACGGCGCCAAGGATCAGCGAGACGAGGCCGGGGACGATCACGAGGAAGATTAGGTTGGCCTGCGCGATCTGCGCCTCGGCGGGGGGCACCTCGCGGGTCAGGTTCCAGCCGATCAGCGCGACCGCCGCGCAGACCGCGAGCGCGCCCAGCAGCCCGGCCAGCCCCCAGCGCCGGGCGGCGAGCCAGGCGAGCAGCCCCGGCACCGTCCCGGCCAGGGCGGCGGGCAGCGCGTAGTCGGAGAACATCAGGCCGCCCGGGCGGTCAGCCGCTCGGGGAGCGCATTCGCCCAGGCCGAGATGGTGCCGGCGCCGAGGCAGACCACCATGTCGCCGGGCCGGGCCTGCTCGCGCACCAGCCGGGCGAGATCGTCCTCGTCCATCACCGCGCGGGCGTGGCGGTGGCCGTGCGCGATCAGGCCCGCCACCAGGTCGTCGCGGCTGGCGCCCGGGATCGGGTCCTCGCCGGCCGAATAGATCTCGGCGATGGCGACCACGTCGGCCTCGTTGAAGCAGGTGCAGAAATCGTCGAAGAGATTCGAGAGGCGCGAATAGCGATGCGGCTGGTGGACCGCGATCACCCGGCCCTTGGAGGACTGCCGCGCCGCCTTGAGCACGGCGGCGATTTCCACCGGGTGGTGGCCGTAATCGTCGATGATGGTGACGCCGTTCACCTCGCCCACCTTGGTGAAGCGGCGGCCGACGCCGCCGAACTTGGCGAGCGCCGCGCGGATCTCGGCCCGCTTCATGCCCAGATGGCGGGCGACGGCCACCGCCGACAGCGCGTTCGAGACGTTGTGATCGCCCGGCATCGGCAGGGTGCAGCCCTCGATCATCGGCACCTCGCCATCCTCGCCCCGCTCGCCCTGCAGGGCGATGTCGAACTGCGCGACGCCGTTCTCGTAGCGCAGGTTCACCGCCCGCACGTCGGCCTGGGCGTTGAAACCAAAGGTCACGATGCGGCGGTCGGTGACGCGGCCGACCAGGCTCTGCACCTCGGGGTGGTCGGTGCAGCAGACCGCGAGCCCGTAGAAGGGGATGTTCGACACGAAATCGGTAAAGCCCTTGCGCAGCGCGTCGAAGCTGCCCCAGTGCTCCATGTGCTCGGGATCGATGTTGGTGACGATGGCGATCGTCGCGGGCAGGCGGTTGAAGCTGCCGTCGCTCTCGTCGGCCTCGACCACCATCCACTCGCCGGCGCCGGCGCGGGCGTTCGAGCCGTAGGCGTGGATCACCCCGCCGTTGATGACCGTGGGATCGAACCCGCCCGCGTCCAGCAGCGTCGCCACCATCGTCGTGGTGGTCGTCTTGCCGTGCGTCCCGGCGATGGCGATGTTGGATTTCAGCCGCATCAGCTCGGCCAGCATCTCGGCCCGGCGGACGACCGGCAGGCCGCGGCGGCGGGCCTCCTCCAGCTCGGGGTTGCCCTTCTTGATCGCGGTCGAGATCACCACCACCCCGGCGTCGCCGATATTCTCGGCCCGCTGGCCCTCGAAGATCGTGGCGCCCAGGCTTTCCAGCCGGTCGGTGATCTTCGAGCGTTTCGCGTCCGACCCCTGCACGGTGTAGCCCAGCGTCATCAGCACCTCGGCGATGCCGGACATGCCGATGCCGCCGATGCCGACGAAATGGATGGGGCCAAGCTCTCCGGGCAGTTTGGTGGCAGCGTTCATGAGGTCAGTTCCGTTACAAGATCGTAAAGCCGGGCCGCCGCGTCGGGACGGCCCAGGGACAGCGCGGCGTCGGCCATGGCGCGGGCGCGCGCCGGGTCCGACAGGATGCCGCGCAGATCGCGCGTCAGGCTGGCCGCGTCCAGCACGGATTCGGGCAGCAGCACGGCTGCGCCGTTTTCCGCCAATGCCCGCGCGTTGGCGGTCTGGTGGTCTCCGGTCGCCGCGGCATAGGGGATCAGGATCGCGGGCCGGCCGATCACGGTGATGTCGGCGATCGACGAGGCACCGGCGCGGCTGATGACGGCCTGCGCCGCGGCCAGCCGGTCGGGCACGTCAGCGAAGAAGGGCTGGACCTCGGCGGCGATGCCGGCGTCGGCGTAGGCGGCGACCACGCGGTCGTGATCCTCGGCGCGGGCCTGGTGGCTGACCTGCAGGCGGGCGCGGACGTCTTCGGGCAGCGCGGCGACGGCGGCGGGCACGACGTCAGAGAGCCGCCGCGCGCCCTGGCTGCCGCCGATGACCAGCAGGTGCAGCGGCCCCTCGTCCGGCGGCTGATAGGGCGCCGCAGCGTGGTCCAGCACCGCCTGCCGCACCGGGTTGCCGACATGCACCCCCTCGACCCCCGACGGCAGGTCGGTGGGCCAGGTGCCGCAGGCGACACGCTGGACCCGCGAGGCAAAGAGCCGGTTCACCCGCCCCATGACGCCGTTCTGTTCGTGGATCATCCGCGGGATCCCCAGCATCCCCGCCGCACTCAGCGCCGGGATCGTCGGATAGCCGCCGAAGCCCACCACCATCGCAGGCCGGTCGCGGCGCAGCCCGGCGACGGCCGCCAGCACCCCCTGGGCGATGCGCAGCGGCGCCACGGCCTTGCCGGCGATCCCGCCGCGGGCGGTGGTGGCAGAACTGACGATCTCGCGCACGACCTCGGGCGGGAAGCCGCCAGCATAGCGGGCGCCGCGGTCGTCGGTGGACAGCTTCACCCGCCAACCGTGGGCCAGCAGCCGCTCGGCGAGCGCTTGCGCGGGGAACATATGCCCGCCGGTGCCGCCGGCGGCGATCAGGGCCAGCCTGCCCCCTGCCGTTCCGCCCCTCATCGGCCGGGGCGTCCCATCACGTCGGCCAGCAGGTTCTGCGGCCGCGTGCGGGTCAGCGCCAGCAGCATCCCCAGCGTGATCCCCGAGGCGATCACCGACGAGCCGCCATAGCTCACGAAGGGCAGCGTCATGCCCTTGGCCGGCAGAAGCCGCACCGCGACGCCCATGTTGATGAGCGCCTGCCCGCCGAAGGCGCAGGCCAGCCCGGTGCCCGCGATGCGCGCGAAGGGGTCGCGCTCGCCCAGCAGGCGCCACAACGAGCGCACGACGATGGCGCAGTACAGCGCGATGATCATCACCACCATGACGAAGCCGTATTCCTCGGCCGCGACGGCGATGATGAAGTCGGTATGCGCGTCCGGCAGCGACCATTTCACCGTCCCCTCGCCGACGCCGACGCCGAAGAACCCGCCCTCCTGGATGGCGTTGGTGGCATAGCCGATCTGGGTACGCGGATCGACCTCGGCCGACAGGAAGCCGTTGATGCGCCGGGCGAAATGTTCGCTGTTGGCATAGGCAAACATGCCGCCGAAACCGGCCAGCGCGATGGTCCCCGCGATCAGCGTGACCGGGGCGCCGGCGATGAAATACATCACCAGCCAGGCGAACAGGATCAGCGAGGCCTGGCCAAAGTCGGGCTGCAGCGCCAACAGCACGATCACCGCGGCGGCCACGAAGAACGAATACAGCCGCCCGGGAGGCCCGCCCACCGCCTGCGCCGAGGCCATGAACCACGCGCAAAGCGCGATGAAGCCAGGCTTGAGGAACTCGGACGGCTGCACCGAGGCGAAGCCCAGCGACAGCCAGCGCGTGGCGCCCTTGCCGAAATCGGTGCCGATGAAGGGCAGCGCCAGCACGGTCAGGAAGGCGCCGAGGAACAGCAGCACGCCCAGCCGGCGCACCTGCACCGGCGACATCATCGAAATGACCAGCATCACCGCCAGCGCCAGCCCGCCAAAGACGGCCTGCCTTGTGACATAGTAGAAGGCGTTGAGCCCGTTGCGTTCGGCCAGCGGCACGCTCGCGGCAAGGCCCAGCAGCAACCCGATGGCATAGAGGCCAAGGATGCAGGCCAGCGCCCATTTGTCGACCGTCCGCCACCAGCGCGGAAGAATCGGATCGCCCACCCGCGCGGGCGTGGTGCCAAAGACCATCTCGGTCATGGGAATACCGCCGTCACTGCCTCTGCCCTGCCCGGTTGTCCGGGTCTGGGGCGAAGGATAGCGCGGATCAGGGGACGGCGCTACTGCGGAATGTGGCCTGAGACAGCGGCGCCGGACCGGGGCCAGCCCCCGGACCCCCGGGATATTTGAGACCGCCCGAGAGCAGGGCTCGGGTTCGGGCGGTCTGAAATATCCTCGGGGGGGATCGCGCGGCGCGCGATGGGGGGCAGACAGCCCCCCTTGCCAACGGCGCCGCTCAGCGCGGCAGGGCGGCGACCAGCGCGGCAAAATGCTCGCCGCGCTTTTCGAAGTTCGGATACTGGTCGAAACTGGCGCAGGCGGGGGCCAGCAGGACGGTGTCGCCGGGCTGCGCCTCGGCATGGGCACGGGCGACCGCGGCCTCCATCGTCTCGACGACCTCGTGCGGGGTGGCGCCCAGCTGCAGGGCGAAGTCGCGGGCCGAGTGGCCGATCAGATAGGCCTTGGTGACGCGGCCGAATTGCGGGGTCAGCGCCGCGATGCCGCCCTCTTTGCCCAGGCCGCCGGCGATCCAGCGGATGTTGTCGAAGGCCAGCAGCGCCTTTTCGGCGGCGTCCACGTTGGTTGCCTTGGAGTCGTTGACCCAGCGCACCCCGCCGATCTCGGCGATGGTCTGGCTGCGGTGCGGGAGGCCCGCGAAGCTGGCGAAGGCAGCCTCGATCTCGCGCGGGCCAAGGCCCACCGCGCGGCAGGCGGCGTAGGCCGCGCAGGCGTTCTGGTGGTTGTGCGCGCCCGGCAGGCCGGTGACGCCGCGCAGGTCGATCGAGGCCACCTGCCGGCCCTTGCGCCATTCGGCGAGAAACCCCTTGCGGGCGGTGACCGACCAGCCGAAGCCGTCCAGCTTGCCCTCGACCGACACCCGGATCACCCGGTCGTCCAGCGGCCCCTGCCCCATCTGGTTCGCCAGATAGCGCCCCTCGGGTTCGTCCACCCCGATCACGCAACGGTCCGGCCCGCCCTCGGCGAACAGCCGCCGCTTGGCGGCGAAATAGCCGCCCATGCCGCCGTGGCGGTCCATGTGATCGGGTGACAGGTTGGTGAACACCGCCACGTCCGGGGTCAGCGCCCGGGCAAGGTCGGTCTGGTAGGAGGACAGTTCCAGCACCACCACCTCGCCATCCGCCGGAGGTTCCAGCGACAGCACGCCGGTGCCGATATTCCCGCCCATCTGGGTCGGCCGGCCGGCCGCGTCGAGGATATGGTGGATCAGCGCCGTGGTGGTGGACTTGCCGTTCGAGCCGGTCACGCAGATCACCCGCGGCGGGGTGTCGAACGACTCCCACCCCTGGGTGGCGAAGCTGCGGAAGAACAGCCCGATGTCGTTGTCGACCGGCACCCCCCGCGCCAGCGCCTGGGCGATTGCCGGGTGCGGCGCCGGATACAGATGCGGGATGCCGGGCGAGGTGATGAGCGCGTCGATCCGCTGCTCCCACGCCTTGTCGCGGGTCAGGTCGGCGAGGGTCCAGCCCTCGGTTTCCGCCTGGGCGCGGGTTTCCGCGCTGTCATCCCAGGCGATGACGGTCGCCCCGCCTTCGCGCAGCGCGGCGGCAGTGGCGCGGCCCGAACGGCCAAGGCCGAGGACGGCGATGGTCTGGTTTTCGACGGCGGTAACGGGGATCATTTCATTATCGTCCGCGCGAAATGCAGGACCTGGTAGCCTGCAGCAATCGGCACAAACATAATAATTATGCCCCCGAGCAAACTGACTGGCAGGAGATAGCGATGCTTTTCAAGATCAAGCAAACGGTCCAAGAGATAACTTAATCGCAATGCGCCTTTCAGTGCCATGAAAGCCCCCAAAATCGCCAAGGCAACACCGGCAGCTAGACCCCAAAAGGCTGTATAGCCATCCAGATCGCCGCCTAAAATCGTTCCAATCGCGTAGGCCGATGCCAACCCCAAACCGATAGCTGTAAGGATCGTTCGACAGGCTTTTTCGACTTCGTCTTCCCTATCGAACATCCTCACCTCAGCTTCAGCGTCGCCAGCCCGATCAGCGCGAGGATCACGGCGATGATCCAGAAGCGGATGACGATCTGCGGCTCGGCCCAGCCCTTCTTCTCGAAATGGTGGTGGATCGGGGCCATCAGGAACACGCGGCGGCCGGTGCGCTTGAAATAGAAGACCTGGATGATGACGCTCAGCGCCTCGACCACGAACAGGCCGCCGACGATGGCCAGCACGATCTCGTGCTTGACGCAGACGGCGATGGCGCCCAGCGCGCCGCCCAAGGCGAGCGAGCCGGTGTCGCCCATGAACACCGCCGCGGGGGGCGCATTGTACCACAGGAAGCCCAGGCCGCCGCCGATCAGGGCGGCGACGAAGACTCCGATCTCGCCGGTGCCGGGGACGAAGTGCACGCCCAGATAGTTAGCAAAGACCGCGTTCCCGACCAGGTACGAGATGATGCCGAAGGTCGCGGCGGCGATCATCACCGGGCCGATCGCCAGCCCGTCCAACCCGTCGGTGAGGTTCACGGCGTTGGCCGCCCCCACGATCACCAGCATCGCGAAGGGCACGAACAGCACGCCCAGGTTGATGAGCGCGTTCTTGAACACGGGCAGCGCCAGTTGCCCCGACAGCGCGTCGGGATGCAGCGCGGCCGCCGCCAGCCCGGCCAGCGCGCCGACGGCAAGCCCGATCCCCATCCGCACCCGGCCGGACACGCCGGCATGGTGCTGCTTGGTGACCTTGGCATAGTCGTCGGCAAAGCCGATCGCGGCAAAGGCCGCCGTCACCAGCAGCACGATCCAGACATAGCCGTTATCCAGCCGCGCCCACAGCAGCGTCGACACGAACAGCGCCGACAGGATCAGGATGCCGCCCATCGTCGGCGTGCCGGCCTTGGCGAAGTGGTCGGGGCCGATCTCGCGCAGCGGCTGGCCCTTCTTCTGCTTGACCCGCAGCCAGTTGATCAGCGGCCGGCCGAAGAGAAAGCCGAAGATCAGCGCGGTGAAGAACGCCGCCCCCGCGCGGAAGGTGATATAGCGGAACAGGTTGAACACGCCACCTGCGCCCTCGGGCGACAGGTTGGCCAGCCAATACAACATCAGGCGGTCCTCGTCTCGACGCCGGGCGTCTGCCGGGATTTGCGGATCGCGTCAACCACGCTGGCCACGCGCGAGAATTTCGATCCCTTGACGAAGACCACGTCGCCGTCCTGCACCAGCTCGGCCGCGCGGTCGCACAATTCGGCGGCGGTTTCCGACCACAGCCCCCGGCGCGCGGGCGGCAGGGCGTCGAACATGTGCCGCATCCGCGGCCCGCAGGCATGGACTACGGCGATGTCGTCGAGCGCCGGCCAGTCGGCGATGCCGCGGTGGATGGCGATCTCGTCGGGGCCGAGTTCCAGCATGTCGCCGAGGATCACCACCCTCCGCCCGGCGGGCAGTTTCGCCAGCGTGGCGAGCCCCGCGGCGAGGCTGACCGGGTTGGCGTTGTAGCTGTCGTCCAGCAGGGTGACGCCGCCCATCTGCTCGACCGCGCCGCGGCCCTTGTAGGGGCGCCAGTCGGCCAGGGCGGCGGCCGCGGCGGGCAGGTCGGCGCCCAGCTTTTCCAGCGCCGCCAGCACGCCGACCGCGTTCATCACGAAATGTTCGCCGGCGCTGGCCAGAGTCGTCTGAATGGTCTGGCCGAGGATGCGGGCCTTGACCCGCGTGGCCCCGTCCGCGGGCTCGGCCGACAGCGGCTTCGCCATGCCGTGGGCGCCGAAGCCCACCACCACCGCGCCCACCGCGTCGGCGGCATCGCGCAGGAGCGGGGTGACCGGCAGGTCCTCGGGCAGGATCGCGGCGCCCATCGGTTCCAGCCCGGCAAGGATCGCGGCCTTTTCGCGGGCGATGGCGGCGACGTCGGCGAAGGCTTCCAGGTGGACCGCGGCGACGGTGGTGATCATCGCAACGTGGGGGCGGGCCATGCGGGCCAGGGGCTCGATCTCGCCCGGGTGGTTCATGCCGATTTCCAGGATCGCCCAGTCGGTCTCGGCCGGCATCCGCGCCAGGGTCAGCGGGACGCCCCAGTGGTTGTTGAGGCTCGCCTCGGCGGCGTGCACCCGCCCCTGCCCCGCCAGCGCGGCGGCGGCCATGTCCTTGGTCGAGGTCTTGCCCATCGACCCGGTGATCGCCAGCACCCGGGCCCTGGTGCGCGCCCGACCGGCCCGGCCCAGCGCCTCGAGCGCGCCCACCACGTCGGGCACCACCAGCAGCGGCGCGTCCGGGGCCACGCCCTCGGGGATGCGGCTGACCAGCGCGGCGGCGGCGCCTTTCTCCAGCGCCTGCGCCACGAAGTCATGGCCGTCGCGGGCATCCTTCAGCGCCACGAACAGATCGCCGGGGCGCAGCGTCCGGGTGTCGATGGAAATCCCCTCCGCAGCCCAGTCGGCGGTGGAACGCCCGCCGGTCGCGGCGGCGGCGTCGGTCGAGGTCCACAGGCTCATAGGCGGTCATCCAGGGCTGCGACGGCGATGCTGGCCTGCTCGGCGTCGTCAAAGGGGAACACGTCGGCGCCGACGATCTGGCCGGTCTCGTGCCCCTTGCCGCAGATCAGCAGCGCGTCGCCGGGTTCCAGCACGTCGACGGCGCGCAGGATCGCCTCGGCGCGGTCGCCGACCTCGGTCGCGTCAGGCCCGGCGCCGGCCATGACCTCGGCGCGGATCGCGGCGGGGTCCTCGGTCCGGGGGTTGTCGTCGGTCACGAAGACCACGTCAGCGAACTGCCGCGCGGCCTCGCCCATCAGCGGGCGCTTGCCGCGGTCGCGGTCGCCACCGGCGCCGATCACCGCGACGATGCGGCCCATGACGTGCGGGCGCAGCGATTGCAGCGCGGCGATCACTGCGCCGGGCTTGTGGGCATAGTCCACGAACACCGCCGCGCCGTTGTCGCGCTGCGCGGCCAACTGCATCCGCCCGCGCACCGTGGTCAGCCGCGGCAGCGCCCCCAGCACCTGATCGGGCGTCGAGCCGGTGGCGAGGCACAGCCCCGCCGCGCACAGCACGTTTTCCGCCTGGAAGCCGCCGATGAGGTCCAGCCGGATCAGCTGCACCTGCCCGGCCATCTGGAACCGCAGCTCCTGCCCGGTCGCGTCATAGCGCTGGCCGAGGATGCGCAGGTCGCAGCCCTCGCCGCGCCCATAGGTCGTCAGCCGCAACCCGCGGTCACGGGCGATTTGGGCCATCTGCCGGCCGCGGTCGTCGTCGGTGCAGATCACCGCCGCCGCGCCCGGTTCGAGGATATGGTTGAACAACAACGCCTTGGCGGCGAAATATTCGTCGAAGCCGGCGTGGTAATCCAGGTGGTCCTGCGAGAAGTTGGTGAACGCCCCGGCAGCCACGTTCACCCCGTCCAGACGGCGCTGGTCGAGCCCGTGCGAGGACGCCTCCATCGCCGCATGGGTGACGCCCGCGGCGGCGGCCTCGGCCAGCACGCGGTGCAGCGTCACCGGTTCCGGCGTGGTGTGGGCGAGCCGGGCCTGATAGTCACCCTCGACCCCCATCGTCCCCAGGCTGATCGCGGGGATGCCCAGCGCCTGCCAGATCTGGCGGGTGAAGTTGGTGACCGAGGTCTTGCCCGAGGTCCCGGTCACCGCCACCACCGTCTCGGGCTGGGCCGCGAACCACAGCGCCGCCGCCCCGGCCAGCGCGGCGCGGGGGTCCTGGGCCACGATCAGCGCGGCGTCGGACCCGGCGAGTGCCTCGGCCGCGATCTCGGCCCCCTGCCGGTCGGTCAGGATGGCGCCGGCGCCCTGGCGCAGCGCGAACTGGATGAACTCGCCGCCATGCGTCGCCGATCCAGGCAGGGCCGCGAACAGATGGCCGTCGCGGACCTGGCGCGAATCCACGGAAATGCCGGTGACGACCGGGTCGCGCCCGTCCGCGGCCCTCAGTCCCAGCCGGGACAGCTGCCTGGGTTCGATCTGCAACCGCTCGTCCTTTCGCTTATCTCGACGAGACCCTTACGGCATCCGCGGGACGAGGTTCAATCTCGGGCAGCTTGAGGCCTTCGGGGCGCAGCCCCAGCATCGGCGACAGGCGCTGGACCAGCGCCGCGGCGACAGGGGCGGCGGTGGCGCCGGCGGTGCGCGATTCGCCGCCGCCCGCCGCGGCGACCGAGGGTTCGTCCAGCGACACCACCAGCACGTATTCCGGCGCGTCGGTCGGATACATGGCGGCGAAGGTCGAGACCACCTTGCTGTTGTAATAGCCGCCGCCGGGCTTGGGCTTGTCCGCCGTCCCGGTCTTGCCGCCGACGGCGTAGCCCGGCACCTCGGCCGCCTTGGCCGTGCCCCGCGTCACCACCCCGCGCAGCAGGTCGCGCGCCGCGGCGGCGGCCTTGGGCGACAGCACCGGCTCGCCCCGCGGCGGCTCGCGGCGGTGGACCAGCGTCGGGCGGACCCGGCGGCCGTCATTGGCGATCGTCGCATAGGCCGAGGCGAGATGCAGCGGGCTCGCCGCCAGCCCGTGCCCGAAGGCCACCGTCGCCTGGGTCACCGCCGGCCAGCGCCGCGGCACCAGCGGCTTGCCGGTCGGCGCCTCGGTCATCTCGACCGGGGTGGGATCGAAGAACCCCAGTTCGCGCAGGAACTTCTGCTGCCGCTCGGCGCCCAGCATCTGCGCCACCCGCACCGTGCCCACGTTCGACGACTTGGCGATCACGTCGCGGACCGACAGCTGGCCGCCATAGTTGTGGAAATCGTGGATCAGATACTTGCCGATCTTCATAGGCGAGTTGGCGTTGATCATCGTGTTGGCGTTGATCAGCCCCTCGTCGATGGCCTGCGCCACCGGGAAGATCTTGAAGGTCGAGCCCAGCTCGTACTGGCCCTGCACCGCCCGGTTGAACAGCGGGCTGTCCGACGGATCGCCCTTGAGCAGCGGTTTTGGCCGGTCGTTCGGGTCGAAATCGGGCAGGCTCGCCATGGCGACGATCTCGCCCGACTTCACCTCCATCAGGATGCCGGTGGCGCCCTTGGCGGACATGACCTTCATGCCGTTCGACAGCACCTCCTCCATCGCCGCCTGGGCGGTGAGGTCGATCGACAGCTGCAGCGGCGCGCCGTTGTTGGCCGGATCGCGCAGCCAGTTGTCGAAGGCCTTTTCGACACCGGCCATGCCCAGCACCTCGGCCGAGCTTACCCCCTCGTTGCCGAATTGCGACCCGCCGAGGATGTGGCTGGCCAGATGCCCGTTCGGATACAGCCGCATCTCGCGCGGGCCGAAGACGAGCCCGGGCTCGCCGATGTCGTGGACGGCCTGCATCTGTTCGGGGCTGATCTTCTTCTTGATCCAGACGAACTTGCGGTCGCCGGTCAGGTCGGTCGCCAGCCGCTTGGCGTCGAGGTCGGGAAAGATCTTGGCCAGCTTAGCCGCCGCCGTCGCCGGGTCCACCAGGTCGCGCGGATGAGCATACAGCGCGTGGGTGGACAGGTTCGTCGCCAGCACCCGCCCGCGCCGGTCCACGATATCCGCCCGCTGCGAGATGATCTGCGCGCCCGAGGTCTGGCTGCGCGGCTCGCTGGGCTGGCTGCTGGCCAGCGCCCCCATCTGGAACACCACCGTGCCGAAGGCGCCGAGGAAGCACAGCACCATCAGCTTGAGCCGGCCTTCGGCGCGGCGGCGGGCCTTGTCTTGGATCTCGGCGTGGCGGCGGGCGCGCAGCTCGGCTTCGATCTCGTCGGGGTCCTGACCGGCCTGGCGGGCGGACAGGATACGGGCCAGCGGGCGCAGGGGGGTGCGGATCATCGGCTCACTCCGGGGGGGCGTCGGTTGCGGTGATGGCGGTGTCGGTGGGC
>NZ_JRKS01000008.1 GCF_000763805.1 Paracoccus sphaerophysae
GATCCACATCCGCATTGCTCTCATGAACCGCTTCTCCGCCCTCGGCACCGCCGAGATCGTTCGCGTCAGCTGAGTTCAGCGGGGAAAGGGGCAGCTCACGCCGCTAGCTGAGTTGCGCAACAACGCCGCGATCAGGTCGTCGCGGAAGGACATCGGAAGGCTCCCTGAGAACGGCTCGCCGAAACGCTCGGCCCGGAACGGCACTTACAGTCTAAGCGCGCGAATCTCAATCTCCCGTTCGCGGAACGGGATCGACCCCCTTGCCGCAGAGTTTCCGGCGCGATAGCGAGAAGTGACCACGGCGTCGAGGCGCGGCGCGGCTTCTTCATCGCAGGACGCACGGATGGTTCCGTTGTTGATCATGGCCTATGGCCAGTCGAATGCCGACCGTTATATCTCCAAGCCGCGGCTTGATTCCGAACTTTTGTCCAATATGTCCGTAATCACCCTGACCTCGGGTCTGGGGGTGCGCGGGCGCGCATATGCACCGAATGGCAGGCTGCACAAAAATCGCATCGCCGAATTCACCATCGACGGAAAGCGCGTGGCGGACGAGGGGGCGCCACGCGTGCTGCCGGCGACCTATCACGAAGCGAAGGGCACCGCCTTGCTGCTGTCTGCCGGTGCCGTCGCCTCGGCGCTGACGAACGCCCCGCTGACCGGCGTGCGCGCCGCCAGCAAGGGGGGGCTGCGGTTCGTGTCGCTGCCGGACCGCGAGGGTGTCTCGGGCATCTACCGCCTGGCAGATGGCAGCATCTCGCCCATCGTCACCGGGCTGGTCGAGGATGCCGTCGAGCTTGCCGACCACCTCGGCGCCCAGACCGGCGTCCGCCCGGACCGCTGCGACATCCTGTTCCTGCATGGCGAGGCCGACCGCTCGACCCCGGCCGAGGCCTATGTCGCGCAGTTCCGCGAGGCCCGCGCCGAGATCACGCAGCGGCTTGCCGAACAGGGGCTCACCCCGCGCTGGATCCTGACCCAGCCCGCCGGCACTTCGCCCAGGGGGGACGGCAACGCCTGGCAGTCGCGGCGCGGGATCCTGATGGCGCTGGCCGATGACCCGACGCTGATCTTTGCCGGGCCGCTGTATCCCTATCCGCTGGCAGACCACATCCATTACGGCGCCGAGGGCAAGGCCCTGATCGGCGAACTGTGCGGACGGATCATCGCGCAGCTGGACGCGGGCGAGCCGTGGCTGACGCCGATGCCCACCGGCTGGCGGCTGGAGGGCGGGCTTCTGCATGTCGACTTCGACACGCCCGAGCCGCTGCGGATCGACGCCGACGCCCGGGCGATCGGCGCCCATGGCTTTCATGTCCCCTCCGGGGTCGGCATCGCCGGGGCCGAGGTGAGCTCGGACTCGACCGTCACCATCACCCTCGACGAGACGCCGGCAAAGCCGTTCACGCTGAACTATGCGTTCTATCGCAACCAGAAGGGCGATCCCCCCGAGGGGCCGCCGTTCTACCCCGTCGGCGGCGGCGCGCTGCGGACAGAGTGGGGCGAGCCCTCGATGCTGGTGCCCGGCCGGACGCTGCACAAATGGGTGCCCGGGTTTTCGATGGCCGTGGATCCGGCGCAGGGCGCGGGGAGGTTCGTGGCCTGATCCTGCGCCGGGGGGGGGGAGTGCCGGCGGTCTCGCCGGCAACCCGGCCGCCCCCGCTGGCGCAACCGGTCCGGCTTAGCCGATCGTCGCGAGGCGGTCCCGGACGACATCCCGATCCAGCGACGCTTTCGTCCCCGACAGGACGGTGCTGCCGCGGTTCAGCAGAGTCAGCGTGTCGCAAAGCTCCCAGGCGAAGTCGAAATACTGTTCGACCAGGACGATCGCCATGTCGCCGGTGTCGCGCAAGGCGGCGATGACGCGGCCGATGGCGGCGATGATGTTGGGCTGGATGCCCTCGGTCGGCTCGTCCATCAGCAGCACCTTGGGCCGGATCACCAGCGCGCGGGCGATGGCCAGTTGCTGCTGCTGCCCGCCGGACAGGTCGCCACCGCGGCGCTGGGCCATTTCGGCCAGCACCGGGAAGCTGTCATAGATCGCATCCGGCACGTTGCGCTGGCCGCGCGGCAGGCAGCCAAAGCCGGTTTCCAGGTTCTCGCGCACCGTCAGCATGGGAAAGATCGCGCGGCCCTGCGGCACGTAGCCGACGCCGCGGCGGGCCATCTCCTGCGCCGTCACCCGCCCCAGCCGGTCGCCCATCAGCCGCAAGTCGCCCCCGGACCGCGGGTGCCGGCCGGCCAGCAGGTTCATCAGCGAGGTCTTTCCGACCCCGTTATTGCCCATCACGCAGGTCACCTGTCCCGGCGCCGCGGCCAGCGAGACCCCGTGCAGGACTTGGCTTCCGCCGTAATGAAGTGTCACGTTCTCGGCTTCGATCATCGCTCAGCGTCCCAGATAGACCTCGATCACCTGCGGGTTCGCCGACACGTGGTCCAGCGAGCCTTCGGCCAGGACGGCGCCCTGATGCAGCACCGTCACCTTGCAGTTCAGGCGGCGGACGAAATCCATGTCATGTTCGACCACCACCACGGCGCGCGTCTCGGCCAGGCGGCGCAGCAGCGCCGTGGTCGCCTCGCGTTCGGCCAGGGTCATGCCGGCGGCCGGTTCGTCGACCAGCAGCAGCCGCGGTTCCGAGGCGAGCAGCATCCCGATCTCCAGCCACTGCTTTTGCCCGTGGCTCAGTTCGCCGGCCTTGCGGTGCAGCGCGCCGCCCAGATTGACCTCGGCCGCGAGATCGGCGACCCGGGCCCGGCTGGCCCGGCTGGGCCGCCAGCGCAGCACCGACAGCGGCCCGCGCGCCGAGCGCAGCGCCAGCGTCAGGTTCTCGGCGATGGTCTGGTCCTCGAACACGGTCGGGCGCTGGAACTTGCGGCCGATGCCCTCGCGGGCGATCCGCGCCTCGGACATGCGGACCAGCGAGACGGATCGCTCGCCCCACAGCACGTCGCCGGAATCGGGCCGGGTCTTGCCGGTCACGATGTCCATGAAAGTGGTCTTGCCGGCCCCGTTCGGCCCGATGATTGCGCGCAATTCGGCCTGGCCGATGGCAAAGGACAGGTCGTTGATCGCCCGGAACCCGTCAAAGCTCTTGGACACCCCCGATACTTCCAGCAAGGCGGTCATGCCTCGGCCTCCCGTTCCTGCAGCGCGCCCGCATCGGGGCCAAGATCGGCGCCCCGGCGCGCCGGATGGCGCAGGCCGGCGGTCGCGTCCCAGATCGACGACAGGCCGCGCGGCACAAACAGTGTCACGGCCACGAAGCCGAGGCCCAGCAGCACCTGCCACCAGTCCACCCAGTGGACGGTGTATCCGCCGAGCCGCAGATCGGGCGCGCGCCCGCCGGTGAACCAGCTCGACAGCAGCGACACGGCAATGGCGCCGATTACCGCGCCATAGATCCGCCCACGCCCGCCGATCGCCACCCAGACGGCCAGGTAGATCGAAGCGATGGGCATCATCTCGGCCGGGTTGATGATCCCGGCCTGCGGGTAGTACAGCGCCCCCGCGACGGCGCAGATCATCGCCGACAGGGTAAAGACAGCCAGCTTGAAGGTCTCGACCGGATATCCCAGGAACCGTACCCGCGTCT
Source organism: Paracoccus sphaerophysae (assembly GCF_000763805.1). Lineage (GTDB taxonomy): Bacteria > Pseudomonadota > Alphaproteobacteria > Rhodobacterales > Rhodobacteraceae > Paracoccus > Paracoccus sphaerophysae. Next base: position 3,594 of record NZ_JRKS01000008.1, read on the forward strand.
CATCGTCGCGGATCGCCCGGATCACGCTGCCGAACTTGCCGCCGGTGATCCAGGTCGCCAGCAGGAACCCGCAGGCCAGCGCAAAGGCCGAACCCCACAGGAAGCGGACGGCAATCACCGATTGCGGGACATGGGCCTGGCCGGGAATGTTCTGCAGTCCCGACAGCCCGTTGTTGCCCCGGAACCCGGCGTCGTTCTGGAACAGCCACAGCGCGAGCGCGAGCGTCATCGCCTGGGTCAGGATCGACAGGTAGACGCCGTTGACCCGCGACCGGAACGCCAGCCAGCCGAAGCCCAGGGCCAGCAGACCGGGCACCGCCAGCACCAGCACCAGCTGCGCCGGCAACGACCCGGCGAGGCTCCAGCTCCAGGGCAGGTCGGCCGAGCCGACCACGCCGAAGATCTGCCCCGCGATCCCGTCGCGCAGCTCGGCCGGGGTCGGCGGGATCGGCGCGGCCGCCAGGGTGCGGCCGACGATCTCGGCCGTGCGGGCATACATCAGCCACTGGCCGATCATGTAGCCGCCCAGGGCAAAGAACGCCATGTGGCCCAGCGACAGGATCCCGGCATAGCCCCAGACGAGGTCCATCGCCAGCGCCGCCAGCGCCAGGCACAGCGTCTTGCCCAGCAGCTTGACGGTCGAGGTGGCCAGCGCGCCGCTGCCATATGCCTCGGACATCAGGGTGACTGTCAGGGTGAACAGCGCGAGGATCGCCAGCGCGGTCAGCAGGGCAGGGTGTCTGCGGATGAGCATGTCGGACGTCCCTCCTCAGGCTGCCGCGGCCCGGCCGCGCTGCGGGATGATCCCGCGCGGCCGGAACTGGATGAAGACGATGATGAACAGGATCATGAAGGTCTGCGCGGCCAGCGTGTTGCCGGGGTTCAGGACCTCGATGCCCTTCTGCAGCCCGCCGATCAGCGCGGCGCCGGCGAGCGTCCCCCAGATGTTGCCGACGCCCCCCACGACGACGGTCATGAAGCTTTGCACGATATAGTCGTTGCCCAGCTCGGAGGTGACCTTGGCGAACAGCCCGATCGCGACCCCGGCGATGCCGGCGATGCCCGAGCCGAGGCCAAAGGTTAGCATGGCGATGCGTTCGGGGCTGATCCCCATCGACGCGGCCATGCCGGGGTTCTGCATCACCGCGCGGACCTGAAGCCCCAGGCGGGTGCGGTTCATCACCACCAGGAACAGCGCCAGGAACAGCAGCGCCAGCACCAGGATCGCCACCCGGATGGTCGAAATCGAGATCGCCTCGCCCCAGCCGACCGACCCTTCCAGCCAGGCGGGGGCGGTCAGCGGGCGGGCCTGGGTGCCGAAGATGTTTTTGGCGATCTGCTGCAGCGCGATCGACACGCCGAAGGTCGCCAGCAGGGTTTCCAGCGGCCGGCGCGCCAGCCGGCGGATGACCAGCCGATACAGCACCACGCCGGCTAGGGCGGTGACGAGGAATGCCGCCGGCAGGGCCACGATCAGCGACAGGGTGCGGTTCGCGATCAGCGTCTGCACGACATAGCCGGTATAGGCGCCCATCATGATGAATTCGCCATGCGCCATGTTGATGACCCCCATCACCCCGAAGGTGATGGCCAGCCCGATGGCGGCGAGGAAATAGATCGACGCCAGCGAGATCGCGTCCAGCGCCATGTCCGCCGTCCGCGCCGCGCCCTCGCGCAGGGCCATCGCGCGCAGCGCGCCGCGCGCGGCATCGGTCACCGCGGGGTCAGGCTCAGCGTAGATGTCGGCAAAGCGGTGCGCGGCCAGCGCCGCGTCGGCCTCGGCCGCGGTGGCGGCGGCGGGCACGAGCCCCTGCGCGGCCAGCGCGTCATAGGCCGCATCGCGGCGGGCCGGGTCGGACAGCTCGGCGACCGGCACCCCGCCGACCGCGCCGTTCTTAGCGTGCGCCGTCAGCGCCGCCCGCTGTTCGGCATCGGTCAGCCGCGCCGGGACCAGCCCGGCCTCGACCAGCAGCCGATAGGCATCCGCTGCGGGCAGGTCGTCCGTGCCCGGGGTCAGCTCACGGGCGATGTTGGCGTCGGCGGGCAGGGCAGGGCCCGCCACGCGGCTTGTAGCCAACAGCGGGTTCAGCGCGGCCTGGAAATCGGCGCCGGTATCGGTGCCGAAGCTGTCGATGGCGGCGGTCCGGGCCGCGGGGTCGGGATCGAAGCGGATCGCCAGCAGGCGCTGCAGACGGTCGCGGCGGGCGGCCAGGGCCGGATCGGGGTCAGCGGGCGCATCGCGCAGCGCCGCCAGCTGGCCGGCATCCGGGGCCCGCGCGATGGCGTCCAGCGCGGCGGCGCGCGTCGCGGGGTCCGGGTCGCCCAGCTGCGCCGGCACCAGCGCCGCGGCGATCAGGCTGCGCACCCCGGAATTGGGTCGCAGCGTCTTGACCTTGCCGGCGACCGGCGCGCCGGTCAGGGCATCCTCTGCGCCGCCCTCGTGCACGATCGCCAGGCGGCCGTCGTCGGCCACCCCCAGCCTTCGTTCGGCCCAGGCCGCCAGCACCTCGGCCCCGCCTGCCTTCGCCACCGCCTCGATGACCGGGCCGATGGTCTGGCGCGAGGGTTGGGTGATCTCGGCGTGGTGGGTGGCCAGCACGGTGCCAAGGTCCTGCGCGGCCAGCGGGCCTGCCAGCAGCAGCGTCAGAAGAAGAGTAAGAAGTCGGCGCATCGCACGGGTCCTGTCGGGCGAGGACGGCGGCGCGCACGCCGCCGCCCCGGGGGAGGAGGTCAATAGTTCGACTGGACCTGCACGCAGGCATTGGTTTCGGTGTTCCACATCCCGCATTCCTTGCCCGGCCAGTCGGCGTCGAGCTTGGCCGAGTCGGGCAGGAAGTCGGTCCATGCGTCGCCCGGCACCGGGTCGGTCTGGCTGACGATGTCGAACTGGCCGTCATCCCGGATCTCGCCGATCAGCACCGGCTTGGTCAGGTGGTGGTTGGGCAGCACCTTAGCCATGCTGCCGGTCAGGTTCGGCACCTCGACGCCGACGATCGCCTTCAGCACCGGATCGGTGTCGGTGGTGCCGGCCTTTTCCACCGCCTGCACCCAGGCGTTGAAGCCGATCATCGTCGCCTCCATCGGGTCGTTCGTCACCCGTTCGGCATTGCCGGTGAATTTGTGCCAGCTCTCGATGAAGGCCTTGTTTTCGGGCGTGTCGGCGCTTTCGAAATAGTTCCAGGCGGCCAGGTGGCCGACGAGGTTCGCCGTATCCAGACCCGACAGCTCCTCTTCGCCGACCGAGAAGGCCATGACCGGGATGTCGTCCGCCGACACGCCGGCCGCGGCGAGTTCCTTGTAGAAGCCCACATTGGCGTCGCCGTTGATGGTCGAGACGACCCCGACCTTCTTGCCGTCCTTGCCGAGCGCGACAACGTCGGCCACGATCTTGGACCAGTCGGAATGGCCGAAGGGGGTGTAGTTGACGAAGATGTCGCCCTGCGCCACGCCCTTGCCCTTGAGATAGCTTTCCAGGATCGTGTTCGTGGTGCGCGGGTAGACATAGTCCGTCCCCAGCAGCGCCCATTTCTCGACGCCCAGTTCGCCGGCCATGTAGTCGACCGCCGGGATCGCCTGCTGGTTCGGCGCGGCGCCGGTGTAGATGACGTTCTTCGACGACTCCTCGCCCTCGTACTGGACCGGATAGAACAGCAGCCCGTTCAGCTCCTCGACCACCGGCAGCACCGACTTGCGGCTGACGCTGGTCCAGCAGCCGAAGATCGCGTCCACCCCCTGGACCGAGATCAGCTCGCGCGCCTTTTCGGCGAACAGCGGCCAGTCCGAGGCGGGGTCGACGACCACCGCCTCGATCTTCTTGCCCAAAAGCCCGCCCTTGGCGTTCTGCTGGTCCACCATCATCAGGACCGTGTCCTTGAGCGTGGTTTCCGAAATCGCCATCGTGCCGGACAGCGAATGCAGCACGCCGATCTTGATCGTGTCGCCGTCCTGCGCCCAGGCGGTGCCGGCCATGGCCAAGCACAGCGCGGCGCCGGCCACGGTGAAGTTCAGTTTCCTCATCGTCATTCCCTCTGGCCGCGCCGCATCGGCCCGCTTGCCCGCAGGGGGCGGCGGTGACAGAATGGCGCGGCAGCATCGTTGCACCCGTGCGGCGGTCCCGTGTTGTCCAGACCCCGGATCGCCGCACACTTCCGGCCCGCATCGGCCGTTCGCACCTGCAGAAAAGCAAGCGCAACCTGACCGGGCAACCGCCTGCGCCGCAACTTTGCCCCCGGATCGGGCAACCGGCGCATCCGGCGTCTCGGACAAGGCAGAGCGCCCGTTTATGAGGCAGCTTCGGTTTCGGCCCGGGGACGCAGCCCCCCGGCGTCGAGGATGAACCGCGTCACCTCGTCCACGCCCCGCCCGTGGCGCAGCGCTGCCATCACCACCGGGCGCCCGCCGCGCGCGGCGCGGGCATCGGTTTCCAGTAGCGTCGCATCGACGCCCACATGCGGGGCCAGGTCGGTCTTGTTGACCACAAGCAGGTCCGACCGCGCCAGCCCCGGCCCGCGCTTGCGCGGGATGTCCTGGCCCGCGGCCGTGTCGATCACATAGATCGTGAGGTCGGCCAGTTCCGGCGAAAACGTGGCGGCCAGGTTGTCGCCACCGGATTCGATCAGGATCAGGTCCAGGTCGGGGATGGCCGCGGTCAGATCGGCGATGGCGGCCAGGTTGATCGAGGCATCCTCGCGGATCGCGGTATGCGGGCAGCCGCCGGTCTCGACCCCGCGCACCCGGTCCAGGGGCAGCACCTGCGCGCGCATGAGCGCCTCTGCATCCTCGCGCGTGTAGATGTCGTTGGTGATGACCGCCATCGACAGGCGCGGGGCCAGGCGGCGGGCAAGCTCGATGGTCAGCGTTGTCTTGCCGGCGCCGACCGGGCCGCCGATGCCGACGCGCAGGGGTCCGTTGCTCATGGTCGTCTCCTTCAGCTGCGGAAGATCCGGGTCTGCATGGTTTCGTGGCGCATCTGGGCGATGTCGGCACCGATCGCGCAGCCGCCGAGGTCGGCGTCGGTGGCGACCGCGGCGCGGTCCGCGGCGCGCAGGATATCGGGTGCCAGCCGTGCCAGCACCGTCTGGCCCTGGGTCTGGCCCAGCGGCATGAAGCGCACCGCGGCCAGGACCAGGTTCAGCGCCTGCCCGTGCAGAAACAGCGCGATCAACTCGGCCGGAGGCAGCGGCAGCGGCCCCAGCGCCCGCCCGACCGCGACGGGCAGGGTGGCGGGCAGGGTGGCGGGCAGGGCGGCGGGCAGGGACGGGGCGCCGCACAGCGCCGCGGCGGTGCGGGCAAAGGCCGCCCCCTGTTCCACCGTCTCGGTCAGCCGCTCGGCCGACTGGCACAGCGCCCGCGCGAGGTCGTCCAGCGCCGCGGGATCGGCGTCCCGGCGCAGGGCCAGCGACAGCAGCACCGCGTCGGACCACAGCGCACCGTGCGCAAGCAGGTCGCGCAGCCATTCGGCCAGCGCCGCACCGTCCGCGACGACGCCCTGCGACATCGCCCATTCCAGCCCCTGCGCATAGGCGAAGCCTCCGGTCGGAAAGGCCGGTGACAGCATCTGCACGGCCAGCAGCCGGGCGGCGGCGCGGTCAGTGGGTGTGGCCGAAGGTGCGTCCATGACCGTAAGCCCCGCCCTCGGGGCGAAAGGGCGCCAGGCTGCGCGTCACCCGCGCGCCCAGCTGCGCCAGCATCGCTTCCAGCACGTGATCGGCGCGGATCACCAGGTGATCGGCGTGGATTTCGCAGGGACAGTGACGGTTGCCGATGTGCCAGGCGAGGCGGGGCAGGTCGCCCTCGATCCGCAGCACCGGCTCGCGCGCGGCGGCGATCTCGACCGCGCAGCCGTCCTGCAGCACCAGCGCGTCGCCGCCGTCCAGCGAGACCGCCTGCGGCAGGTCGACCATGAACGATGCGCCGCCCTCGGTCATCAGCCGCCTGCGGCGCAGGCAGCGCGAGTCGTGGTCCAGGACCACCCGGCCGACGATCTTGCGGCCGTGCCCCGCAGGTGCCGTCGCGACCGCGGTGCCAAGACTGTCGTCGTAAGCAGGCAGCATGATAACCTCCTTGGGTCAGAACAGGAAATAGCGCTGCGCCAGCGGCAGTTCGGCCGCAGGCTCGCAGGTCAGCAGCTGGCCATCGGCGCGCACCTCGTAGGTTTCGGGATCGACCTCGATCCGGGGCGTGGCGTCGTTCAGCCGCATGTCGGACTTGCCGATGCCGCGGGTGCCCTCGACGGCGACGGCGGCCTTGCCCAGCCCGTCGCACGCGCCGGCCTCGACCCCAGCGCGGCTGACGAAGCTGACGGCCGCGGCGTGGCGCGCCGGCCCCAGCGCGCCGAACATCGGCCGCATCGCCATCGGCTGCGGCGTCGGGATCGAGGCGTTGGCGTCGCCCATCTGCGCCGCCGCGATCTGGCCGCCGATCAGCACCATCTCGGGCTTGGCGCCAAAGAACGCCGGATGCCATAGCACCAGATCGGCCCGCTTGCCGGGTTCCACGCTGCCGACATGGGCGCTGATGCCGTGCGCCACTGCCGGGTTGATGGTATACTTCGCCACGTAGCGGCGCGCGCGCAGGTTGTCGTTCGCGCCCGTCTCGCCTTCCAGCCGGCCGCGCTGCGTCTTCATCTTGTGGGCGGTCTGCCAGGTCCGGGTCACGACCTCGCCCACCCGGCCCATCGCCTGGCTGTCCGACGAGATGATCGAGAACGCGCCGAGGTCGTGCAGGATGTCCTCGGCCGCGATCGTCTCGCGCCGGATGCGGGATTCGGCGAAGGCCACGTCCTCGGGGATCTTGCGGTCGAGGTGGTGGCACACCATCAGCATGTCGAGATGTTCCTCGATCGTGTTGACGGTGTAGGGCCGGGTCGGGTTGGTCGAGGACGGGATGACGTTCTGCGATCCGACCACGCGGATGATGTCGGGGGCGTGCCCGCCGCCCGCGCCCTCGGTGTGATAGGCGTGGATCGTGCGCCCGGCGATGGCGGCGAGGGTGTTCTCGACGAATCCGCTTTCGTTCAGCGTGTCGGTGTGAATCATCACCTGGACGTCGTGGCGGTCAGCCACAGTCAGGCAGCAGTCGATGGCGGCGGGGGTGGTGCCCCAATCCTCGTGCAGCTTCAGCGCGCAGACCCCGGCGCGGACCATCTCGTCCAGCGCCGCGGGGCGGCTGGCGTTGCCCTTGCCGGCGAGGCCGATGTTCATCGGCAGGGCGTCGGCGGCTTCCAGCATACGGCGGATGTGCCACGGGCCGGGCGTGCAGGTAGTGGCCAGCGTGCCGTGCGCCGGCCCGGTGCCGCCGCCGATCATCGTGGTGATGCCCGAGGCCAGCGCCTCGTCAACCTGTTGCGGGCAGATGAAGTGGATGTGGCAGTCGATGCCGCCGGCGGTCAGGATGCGGCCCTCGGCGGCAATGATCTCGGTCCCCGGACCGATCACCAGCGTGACGCCGGGCTGAGTGTCGGGGTTGCCGGCCTTGCCGATCCCCGCGATGCGCCCGTCGCGCAGCCCGATGTCGGCCTTGATGATGCCGGTCCAGTCGAGGATCAGCGCGTTGGTGATGACGGTGTCCATCGCGCCCTCGGCCCGGGACAGCTGCGACTGGCCCATGCCGTCGCGGATCACCTTGCCGCCGCCGAACTTGACCTCTTCGCCCAGGATGGTCAGGTCGCGTTCGACCTCGATCAGCAGGTCGGTGTCGCCCAGCCGAACCCGGTCTCCGCTGGTCGGCCCGAACATCGCCGCATAATCGGCGCGCAAGATCTCAACCGGCATCGAGCGCCCCCATCACCTGCGCGTTGAACCCCCAGACGGCGCGGGCGCCGGCGAAGGGGACCAGCCGCACCTCGCGCCGCTGGCCCGGTTCGAACCGGATCGCGGTGCCGGCGGGGATGTCCAGCCGCCGGCCACGGGCGGCGACGCGGTCGAAATCCAGCCCCGGATTGGTTTCGGCGAAATGGTAATGGCTGCCCACCTGCACCGGCCGGTCGCCGGTATTGGCGACCATCAGCGCGATGGACTCGCGCCCCGCGTTCAGGGTCAGCGTCCCCGCGGCGGGGATGATCTCGCCCGGGATCATCCGGCTACCGCCAGCATCAGCCCGGCCAGCGTGGCCGCGGCCCCGGCGCCCCGCAGCAGCATCGCCGGGATTGCGTGGCCGGCAAGGATGCCGACCCCGTGCAGCGCGGCGGTCGCCAGGGCAAATCCCGCCATGAAGGGCAGCAGCGCGCCCGACGGCGCCTCGGCCCCGTGCGCCCAGCCATGCGCGAGCCCGAACAGGGCCGCGCCGGCCAAGGTAGCGGCCAGCGGCGGGCGCAGCGCCCCGGCGACCATCGCCCCGATGACGATGGCCGAGGCGAGGATCGCCGGCTCGACCGCGGGCAACGGCACGCCCGCGGCGCCCAGGGCGCCGCCGGCGAGCATCGCTCCGACGAAACCCGCGGGCAGGGCCCACGTCGCGCGTCCGCCCCGCTGCGCAGCCAGCAGCCCCAGCGAGATCATCGCCAGCAGGTGATCGGCGCCGCCCAGCGGATGCGCCAGCCCCGCGGCGATTCCGCCGGGGTCGTGGCCCGGATGGGCGAGGGCCGCCGCGGGGGTCAGGGCGGCGATCATGACCAGCAGGGTCTTGCGGAACATGGGTTTTCCTTCAGCGGATGGGGTGGTGGACGGTGACCAGCTTGGTGCCATCGGGAAAGGTGGCCTCGACCTGCACGGTCTCGATCATCGCGGCGATGCCGGGCATGCAGTCCTCGGCGCGGACGACCTTGCCGCCGGCGTCCATCAGCTCTGCCACCGAGCGCCCGTCGCGGGCGCCCTCGACGACGAAATCGGCAATCAGGGCGATCGCTTCGGGGTGGTTCAGCCGCACCCCTCGTGCCAGCCGGTTGCGCGCCACCATCGCGGCCATCGCGACCAGCAGCTTGTCCTTTTCCCGCGGGGTCAGGTTCATCGCACGCTCCTATTGCTGCCAGACGCGGGGCAGGCGGCCGGGCCGCAGGGTCAGGACCAGCCGCGCGATCGCGCCGCGCATCTGCCAGCTGTCCGCCCCGCGCAGACGCACCACCAGCGCACCCGGCCGCGCCGAGGCGGCGCCGTCGACCGGCAGCTGCCCCAGCGCCTCGCGCACCGGCGCCAGCGCAGCCTCGGCGTCCGGCGCGGCGAGGATCAGGGTCGAGACGACCCGCGCCCCGCCCAGCAGCGCGGCGCCCCCGGCCAGCGCGGCGTCGTCCAGCCTGAGGATGTCGACCAGGACCAGCCGGCCGTCGCGCCGGATCTCGCGCCGGTCGTGCAGGTGCAGCCGGGTCACCACCTCGCCCATCGCGGCGCGGCCCAGAACGATCGTCTCGACCCCCAGGAATTCTGCATCGCCCGCCAGGTCCACGGTGGTCACGCGGTCAAGCGCGGCGCGCTGGAAGACAATGGTTTCCTGCGGCAGCCAGTCCAGCCGCGCGCCCGCCCCGGCAGACAGCGCGACGCGGACCCAGGCCGTCCCCGCGTTCGAGCGATAGGCCCGCTCGGCGGTCTGGGTCGTGGCGCAGGCGCCGTGGCGCTCGGCAAGGTCGACGGCAAGCGACAGCGTGTCGCCCCCGGCCAGCCCGCCGGAGGTGTTGAGGAAGACGATCTCGGCCGGGGCGGACCGGCCCGCGGTCGAGAAGACCTTGGCCGACCCCTGCTGGTGCAGGTCCGAAATGCCGGCGCGTCCCAGCGCGACCCGGGCCCGGCCATGACTTCGTTGCATTCGCGGTTGGCTCGTCATGGGTCCAGCGACTAGGGCCGTCCGAGGCGAGGCTCTAGCGGCGGCGGGTCCGGGCGCCATCGCCGCGCGAGGTTTGCCTAGAACGGCGCCAGAAAATCGGGTCGGTGACCGCCTTATGGGCATGCCGCGCGCCGGTTCGGGATGGTGCGTGCTCTCAGCGATCCGCCCGCAAGCGCCGCCGGTCCCAACAGGGCACCAGCGCGTTGACCGATCCCGATGTTAACGATACCATCGACCCCGGAGGAACAGATTCGCGGCAGCGGATCCGTCGGGGGGGGGTGATGGCGATGCAGGCTGACGGCCGGGCTGTCGTGTGGAAGGCGATCGCCGCGCTGATGGCGGTGCTGATGGCGGCGATGATCGGTCTGGTGTTTGCCAACGTGGTCATGCGCTATGGCTTCGCCTCGGGCGTACGCCCGGCAATCGAGCTGTCGCGGCTGGGCTTCGTCTGGATCGTGATGCTGGGCGCGGCGCTGGCGCTGCGGGCGAACGAACATCTTGCGATCACCGAGGTCGTCAAAACGCTGCTGCCCGGCGCCGTGCCGGTTCTGTGGGTGGTCACCCGCGCGATCATCATCGGACTGCTGGTCATGTTCGTCGTCGGCTGCTGGCGGCAGATGATGCTGAACTGGGCCGATATCAGCCAGGTCACGGGGCTGCCGCGGGCGCTGTTCTATGTCGCCGGGGTCACCGGGGGCGTGCTGATGATCCTCGTCGCGGTGCTGCAGATCCTGTCGCCCGCGCCGCGAGGCCACGGGGCGGAACGGCCCGTCGAATGACCCTCGCGCTGTTTCTGGGCGTGCTGATCGGATCGATTCTGCTAGGCCTGCCGGTCGCATTCGCGCTGATCTTGTCGGCGCTGGCGCTGATGGTGCATCTCGACACCTTCAGCGTCGACATCCTGGCGCAGTCGCTGGTCAACGGGATCGACAACTTTCCGCTGCTGGCGATCCCGTTTTTCCTGGTGGCCGGCGAGGTAATGGCGTCGGGCGGGCTGTCCAGGCGTATCGTCCGGCTGGCCTCGAGCCTGCTCGGCCACCGCAAGGGCGGCCTGGGCTATGTCACGATCTTCTCCTCGGCGCTGCTGGCCGGGCTGTCGGGATCGGCGGTGGCGGACGCCGCGGCGCTGGTCAGCATCCTCTATCCGATGATGAAGCAGTCGGTCTATCCCGAGGGCCGCTCGCTGGGGGTGCTGGCCGCGGCGGGATCATCGCCCCGGTCATCCCGCCATCGCTGCCGCTGATCGTGCTGGGGGTCGCCGGCAACATCTCGATCGCCAAGCTGTTCATCGGCGGCATCGTGCCGGGCCTGATGATGGGGGCGGCGCTGATGGTCACCTGGTCGCTGGTCACCCGGAACGAGACGCTGGCCGTCACCCCGCGCGCGACCGGCGCCGAACGGCTCGCCGCGCTGCGGGACGGGGTCTGGGCGCTGATCATGCCGATCCTCATCATGGGCGGCATCCGCAGCGGCATCGTCACCCCGACCGAAGCCGCGGTGGTGGCCGCCGTCTATGCCATCGCCGTGTCGATGCTGGTCTATCGCGAGATGACCTCGCGGATGCTGGTCGACACGCTGATCTCGGCCGGCCGGTCGACGGCGATGGTGATGTTCCTCGTCGGCGCGGCGATGGTGGCGGCCTGGCTGATCACCGTCGCGCAGCTGCCCCAGCAGCTGGCCGACGCGCTGGCGCCGCTGGTCGACCGGCCCCGGCTGCTGATGCTGGTCGTCATGATCCTGGTGTTCCTGTTCGGCATGGTCATGGACCTGGTGCCCTCGGTACTGATCCTGGTGCCGCTGCTGTTGCCGGTCATCAAGATGGCGGGGATCGACCCGGTCTATTTCGGCCTGATGTTCATCATCAATTCCTGCATCGGGCTCATCACCCCGCCGGTCGGGTCGGTGCTGAACGTCGTCTGCGGCGTCGGCAAGGCGCCGATGTCCAAGGTCGTCCGCGGCACGCTGCCCTTCGTCACCGCCTATCTGATCCTGCTGGGGCTCTTCATCCTGTTCCCGGCGCTCATCACCGTGCCGCTGAACATCCTCACCGGCTGAATCGCAATCCAACCCGAGGAGACATCACAGATGACAAGGTTCTTCCGCAGCGCCGGCCTGGCCGCCCTGATCGCCGTCGGCGCGCTTGCCGCGCAGGCCGAGACGACGCTGAAATTCGCCCACCCGGTGCCGGAAACCGACTTGCAGCAGAACCTCGCGCTGGAATTCAAGCGCATCGTCGAGGAAAGGACCGGCGGCGAGATCAAGGTCCAGATCTTTCCGAACGGTCAGCTGGGCAACGACCAGCAGATGATCGACGGCACCCGGTCGGGGATCATCGACGTCACCCTGGTCGGTCTGAACAACTATACCGGCCTCGTGCCCGACGCGGGCGCGTTCGAGCTGCCCTTCATCTTTCCGACCCGCGAGATCGCCTACAAGGTGCTGGATGGCGCGCCCGGTGCGACCGTCGCCGCCGAGATGGAGGGCAGCGGGCTCAAGCTGCTAGGCTATGGCGAGAACGGCTATCGCAACATGACCAACAACCGCGGCCCGATCCGGGTGCCCGACGATCTCAAGGGCCTGCGGATGCGGGTCAACAACTCCAAGGCGCTGAACGACATGTTCAACCTGCTGGGCGCGAACCCCCAGCAGCTGCCGGTGGCCGAGCTGTACACGGCGCTGGAAACCGGCGTCGTGGACGCCCAGGACCACCCGATCGGGATCGTCTGGTCGTTCAAGTTCAACGAGGTGCAGAAATTTCTCAGCCTGACCCAGCACGCCTACTCGGCGCTGGGGATGACGATGAACAAGGCCAGGTTCGACGGCCTGACGCCGGACCAGCAGGCGGCCATCACCGAGGCCGCGGCTGCGGCCATCAAGATGCAACGCGGCCTGGTCCAGGCCAAGGAGGAAGAGATGATCTCCGAGCTGGAAGGCCAGGGGATGCAGGTCATACGCGACGTCGACGTGGCGGCCTTCCAGGCGGCGATCCGGCCGGTCTGGGACACCTACGTGGCCGAAAACGGCGACGCGCTGCTCAAGCAGATCGAGGAAGCCACGGCGAAGTGATCGCCCCGTCGGGGAAGATGTCCGCGCCGGTCGAGGCGCGGACGACCAGTTGCGGCTCGACCCGGATCAGGGTCGGGACCCCGTCACCCAGGCCGTCACCCAGGCCGTCGCCCGCGCCGTCGCGCAGCCGCCGCACGATCAGCGCGCCGGTCTCGGCCCCGATCCGGGCCGGGAAGGGGTCGATGGTGGTCAGCGACGGCTCGGCCACCGCCGCGATCTCGAAATTGCCGAAGCCGGCGATCGCCATGTCCCCGGGGACCGAGATGCCGCGGCGGGCGCATTCCATCATCGCCCCGAACGCCGCCGGGTCGGCTACCGCCATGACTGCCTCGGTGTCGGGCAGGGTGTCCAGCAACATCGCCATCGCCGCCGCGCCCTCGCGCATCGACACCGGCGGCGGCCCGACGGTGATCAGGCGCGAGGCATCCAGCCCGCGCGCCTCCATCGCCGCGACGAAGCCGCGCCGGCGGTCGGCGCCGCGGGTGTCGAACGAGCTGTCGCCGCCGATGAAGGCGATCCGGCGATAGCCGCGTTCGGCCAGGTGCCCGACCATCATCGCCGCCGCCGCGGCATTGGAAAACCCGACCGTGTGGCCGATCGGGCGGGCCGGCTCGTCCCAGGTCTCGACCACCGGGATGCCGGCGCCCGCCAGCATCTGCCGGGCGCGGTCGGTATGCCGGCCGCCGGTCACCACCAGCGCTTCGGGCTGGCGCCGCAGCAGCTGGCCGATCAGGCGTTCTTCCTCGGCCATGTCATAGTTAGAGCGGCCGAGCAGCACCTCCATCCCGGCGGCCTCGATTTCGGTCGTCAGCGCCCCAACGGTGTCGGCAAAGTTGGCGTTGTTGATCGACGGGATCACCACGGCGACAAAGCCGCTGCGCTGCGACCGCAGGTTCGAGGCGACGCTGTCCAGCACATAGCCCAGCTCGTCGGCGACGGCCCGGATCCGGTCGCGCGTCGTCGCGCTGATCGAGGCGTCGCGACGGAACGCGCGCGAGACGGTCATCACCGACACGCCGGCCGCCCGGGCGACATCCTTCATCGTGGGTTTCATTCGGTGCCCCTCCTGCGCGGGGCTTAGCGGTTCAGGCTGGAAAATCCAGCATCTCGGTGACGTGGTGGTGGATGCGCCCCTCGAACCGGCCGGCGATCGCGGCCTGCGTGGCGGCGCGGCTTTCCAGTCGGACCGGGTAGTCCAGCGCGGCCAGCATCGTGGCCCGGTCGGGATAGGTGATGGCGAGGATCAACGGATATTCCGGGGCGCCCTCGTCGCGTTCCAGTCCAAAGGTGATCCGCAGGCCGGTCTGGCCCGCAAACTGGCGCCACATCGGCACCAACCGGTTGATCACCACGCGGCGGAAATCCTGTTCGGTTCCGGGGACAAGGCGGCCTTCGAAGATCGCGTAGCGGGTCAGCATCAGTCGTTCTCCAGCATCAGGCGGGGCCTGAAATATTCCATCAGCGCGGCCTGGTCCTCGCCGCCCAGGCCCGCGGCGGTCAGCATCCGGTGGACTTCAGCGCAGACCGCCGTCAGCGGCATCGCCGTGGTCGTCGCGCGGGCCACGGCCAGGGCGCCGTCGAGGTCCTTGACCATGTTGTCGATCCGCCCGGTCCGGCGATAGTCGCGGGTGGCAAAGCGCGGCATGTATTCCTGCAGGATGGCGCTGTCGGCGCGCCCGCCCCTCAGCGCCAGGGGGATGCGCTCGGCGGCGATCCCGGCCGCCTCGGCCAGGGCCGTCGCCTCGGCCACGGCCAGGAAGTTCAGCCCGCAGAGCACCTGGTTGATGAGCTTGGTCGCCTGCCCCGCGCCCGCCGGGCCCATATGGGTGATGTTCGCGGCGACGGCGGCCAGTACCAGGCGGGCGCGGTCCACGTCGGCGTCGGCCCCGCCGAGCATGAGGGTCAGCTCGCCGGTCGCGGCCTTGGGCGCGCCGCCGGACAGGGGCGCGTCGACCCAGGCCAGCCCCGCTTCGGCCGCGCGCTGCGCGAGATTGCGGGTGGCGGCGGGGTCGATCGACGACATGTCGATGATGAGCGTCCCGGCCGCCGCGCCCTCGGCCACGCCGGCCGGCCCGAACACCGCCACCTCGACGATCCGGGCGCTGTTGAGGCTGAGAATCACCGCCTGTGCCTGCCGGGCGGCCTCGGCCGCCGAGCCAGCGGCGACCGCGCCCTGCGCCGTCAGCGTGGCGACCCGGGCCGAGTCGAGGTCGAACACCCGCAGCAGGTGCCCGGTCGCGCGGAACCGCGCCCCGATCGCGCCGCCCATCGCGCCCGCCCCGATCAGCGCAAGCTGCGCGGTCATGGCAAGGCTCCTGCTTGGGTGCGGTCGGTGACGGCGGCGAACCGCAAATTGCCCGCCGCCCGCCGGTCCGCCGGGCGGGCGCCAGTGCGGGGCGGCTGTCGCCCGCTGTGATCGAAGAGGTCCACTATCGTCATCGCTCTTTCCCCGGCCACGGGCTCAAGGTATGGTATCGTTAACAAGTCCGTCAACCGCGGATCGGATGCCCCGACGCCGCAGCAAGCCCGTCAGACCAAGGTGGAGCCCCCCCCATGAACAGCACCTCGCGCACTCTCGCCATCGGCCCCTACAGCGAGACCGACCATCGCGCCCTGGTCGACGAACTGGGCGCGGTCGTGCTGCCCGGCCTGGCCGCGCTGGCCGACCTGCCTCAGCGCGACCGGGCAGGGGTCGAGGCGCTGGCCTACATGGGCCACGCGCCGCTGGGCGGGGCGCAGATGGACCTGCTGCCGGCGCTGCGGGTGATCGCGAATTATGGCGTGGGGTATGACGCCATCGACGTGGCGGCGGCGGATGCGCGTGGCGTAGTGGTGACGAACACCCCGGACGTGCTGTCCGAGGACGTCGCCGATCTTGCCGTCGCGCTGATCCTGGCGCACGCGCGCGGCCTCGTGGCGGGCGCGGCGCATGTCGCGACGGGTGGATGGGCGCGGGGCCGGCCGCTGCCCCTGGGGCGCAAGGTCTCGGGGGCGCGGGTCGGTATCCTCGGGCTTGGCCGCATCGGGCGCGAGATCGCGGATCGCATGGCGGCCTTCGGCTGTCCGATCCACTATTGGTCGCGCTCGGCCAAGTCCGTGCCGCCCGGCTGGACGGCGCACGAGACGCCCGCGGCGCTGGCGGCGCACAGCGATTTCCTGGTCGTCGCGCTGGTCGGCGGGCGCGAGACGGAAGGAATGGTCTCGGCCGGGGTCATCGGGGCGATGCCGCGCGACGCCGTGCTGGTCAACATCTCGCGCGGCTCGACGGTGGACGAGGACGCGCTGATCGAGGCGCTGGCGGGGGGCCGGATCGCCGGGGCGGCCCTGGACGTGATGCGGAACGAGCCGGACCCCGATGCGCGGCTGCTGACGCTGCCCAACGTCCTGCTGCTGCCGCACATCGGGTCGGCCACGGTCGAGACGCGGGCCGAGATGGCCGCCCTGCAGCGCCGCAACATCGCGGCGGTGCTGAAGGGCGAACGGCCGCCGACGCCGGTGAACTGACCTCCGGCGGTCAGGCGCCGGCTGTCCGCAACTTCAGCATCGCGCCGTCGGGGGCAGCCGCAGGTTCGCGCCTGACAGGGTCGTCCCGGCGCGGACGGGAGGCGCCAGGGTCGCCCTGGCAGCCAGGTAATACGGCACCGTCGCCGAGGGGCCGAACGGTTGCGCTGGGGTCAACCGATCTCGGGGATGCGCAGGATCGGCGCGTGCAGGTCCGGCCGGTCGGGGGACAACGCGGTGGCGTTGGCCACCAGCGCGAGTTCGCAGAGGTCCGGAACGGCTCGCTGCGGCAGGTCGGCCGCGGCCGCCGACCGCGCCGCCACGACCTCGGCCCACTGGCGTTCCCGCGGGTCGAGCCAGTCGCCCAGCCCAGGGCGGCGACGGTGCGGCCATTCGACGTGACCGCACCCGTGTCGGGGTCGGACACGAAATCATACTCGCTGGACTTGCCGGCGCAGATGATGGTCAGGCCCAGCACCTCGGCCCAGGTGACCAGCCCGATCAGCAGGCTGGGCTGGTCGCCATCGGCGGGGGTCACGACCAGACCGCGGGCGGCGGCCCGACGGCTGAGTTCCGGGCAGACCACGCTGTCGGTATCCTTGGTGACCATGACGACATGGTGACCCGCCGCGATGGCCAGCAAGGCATGGCTGGTGCCGGCCTCGGGGTCGCCGGTCGCCTCGACGGCCACCTCGAAGGGCAGGGCGGCGACATCTGCGAAATCCCCGGCGGCGATCAGCACGCCGCGGTCCCAGACCACCTGCGCCCCGGCGGCGAAACGGCACAGGGCGATGCGCCGGGTCCGCGCCGGTGGCGGCCAGCGCCGCGGCGGCGCGGGCGGCAGCCAGATCGACGGCGATCCGGCAGGACGGCCCCGGCACCCGCCCGGCCTGGGCCAGATAGCTCTGCCCGAACCCGCTGGTCCCCAGGATGCAGGTTTCGACGACCCGGCCTTCGGGGCGGGCGAAATAGCGGTGGTGGTTCATTCGACGACCTCGGGCGGGGTGCGGCGGCGCAGGCTGCCCAGCCGCGGCAGGACCATCAGCGCCAGTCCGACGACCGATCGTTGCCACCAGCGGGTTGGAAAAGAAGATCGACAGCGACCCGTCCGACAGGATCATCGACTGGTGAAAGGCGTTTTCCGCCTTGTGGCCCAGCACCATCGCCAGGATCAGCGGCGCCAGCGGATAGTCGAGCCGGGTCAGCAGATGGCCGACCAGCCCGAAGACCAGCGCCAGCCACAGGTCGAAATCCTTGCCGGAAACGGTATAGGCGCCGACGAGGCAGATCGCGACGATGATCGGCCCGATGATGGCGAAGGGGATGCGCAGCAGCGCCGCGAACAGCGGCACCGTCGCCAGCACGAGGATCACGCCCACCACGTTCGGGACATCCATGCTCGCGATCAGCCCCCAGACGAAATCGGGCTTGGTCGCGAACAGCATCGGCCCCGGCGTCAGCCCCCAGATCATCAGCCCGCCCATCATCACCGCGGCGTTGGCCGAGGACGGCACCCCCAGCGCCAGCATCGGCAGCATCGCGCAGGTGCCGGCGCTGTGGTCGGCGGCTTCGGGTGCGACGATGCCCTCGAGCTGGCCGGTGCCGAAGGGGCGGCCGCCCTTGCGCGACGCCTGCCGGGCGATGCCCTAGGACATGAAGGACGCCGCGGTGGGGCCTCCGGGGATGATGCCCATCCACGTCCCGACCGCGCCGGACCGCAGCAGCGTCGCCCAATAGCGCGGCAGCTCGGCGATCGTCGCCAGCACGTCGCGCAGGCGGATGCGGCTGGCGACGCCGCGGAAGCGCAGCCCCTCCTGCACGGTGGCGAGGATCTCTCCCAGCCCGAACAGACCGATCACCACGACGAGGAAGCTGACCCCGCCCAGCAGGTCGCTGAAGCCGAAGGTCAGCGGCACCACCCCCGGTCACGCTGTCCATGCCCACCGTCGACAGCAGCAACCCGGCCGCCAGCGAGGTCAGGGTCTTGAGCGGCGCACTGCTGCCATCCCGACGAAGGCCGCGAAGGCGAGGAAATAGACGGCGAAATATTCCGGCGCGCCGAAGCGCAGCGCAAAGTTCGCGGCCCATCCGGCCAGCAGGGTGATGACCACGGCGCCCAGCAGCGCGCCGGAGCCCGTCGACATGAAGGCCAGCGTCAGCGCCCGCGTCGCCTCGCCGCCCTGGGCGATCGGATAGCCGTCGAAGGTGGTGGCGACCGAGCTTGGCTCGCCGGGGATGTTGAACAGGATCGACGTGGTCGAGCCCCCGAACAGCGCCCCCCAGTACATCGACGACAGCAGGATGATGGCCGAGGTCTGGTCCAGGCTGAAGGTCAGCGGGATCATCAGCGACACCCCGTTGGGCGCCCCCAGCCCCGGCAGCACGCCGACGACGAGGCCCAAGAGGACGCCGCCGACCATCAGCGCGATGTGAAACGGCGTCAGCGCGGTGCCGAGACCGGACATGAGCAGACTGAAATTTTCCATCGCCGGTGTCTCCTCGCGTGGCGCGGTTCAGTGGATGCCCAGCAGCGGCTCCAGCGGGCCCTTCAGCAGCAGAACCTTGAAGGCGAGCTCGAACACCGCATACAACAGCGCCGAAAACGCGATCCCGACCGCCAGCGACGTCGGCCCCCGGTAGCCGCCCCGGAACCGCGCGTTGAAGGCGACATAGGCGGCGCTGGCGATATAGGCTCGGGTCCGCTGGTGGTCCACGCGGCACCACGGCCGTCATGGCCCCGCCATACAGCGTCACCAGCACCCGCTCGTTCGCCTCGGCCAGCGCCGCCTTGCCGGTGGGAAAGACCAGCACCATCGCGGTGATCATCGCCAACATGATGTCCGAGGGCTGCAGCACCGTGTAAAGCCACAGGCTGACCAGCAGCAGAAGCGAGGCGCGGATCGCCGCGCCGACCCCGACATTGCCCGGCGCCGGCTGCGGGTCTCTGACATGCAGTTCGGCGGTGCGCGCGGGCAGCAGCGCATGGACCAGCCGCCCCAGCACCAGCGACAGCAGCGATGCCTGGGTAAAGCCGTCGCGCATCGCCTCGGCGGCGGCGATGCTGTTCAGGCCCATCACCGACACCAGCACGGCGATGATGATGATCAGCATGCCGAGCTGCGCCCCGGTGCGCAGGATCATCAGGAAGCACAGGAAATAGGTCAGCCACATGGCGCCGACATAGACCAGCGGCATGGCCTGCAGATGGCTGACGATCCAGACCATGACATGGCTGAGCACGATCATGGCACCGGGCCTGCAGATGGAGTTGCCCCAAGTGAAGCGGCGCCGCTGCCCGCCGATCAGCCCGATGGGCAGGGCCGCGATGATCGACGGCATCGCCGGGTCGAAAACGGCGACGGCCAGATAGGGCAGCCGTCAGCGCCAGCCGGATGCCGAATAGCGGGTCCTCGACCGGGTCGGGGCGCGGCGGGACATCGCGCGCTCAGTGCAGATAGCTCGCGACGCTGCGCAGACGCATGGTCGCCCGCGCCAGCCAGCCGACCGGGCCGCCCGGCTCGGCCAGCACCGTCACCGTCGCCTTGCCGCCGACCGGGACGTCGCGGGGCCATCGCTCCATCCCGCCGGTCAGCTCGATGCGGGCGGGGATGCGGCCGGCCGGTTCGAACCAGCGGCTGGCGGGCTGGTTCACCACCAGGCCGCCCCTGCCGGCTGTGGCCGGGGTCGATGCCCCAGGCGACGCTTTGCACCCGGCTCTCGAACAGCTCTCCCGGGCGGGCGTCGAACAGCATGATCGCCGGGTCGCCCGGATCGACGTTGCCCGGCTGGTTCTCGCGCAGGTCCGCCGTGATCCAGGCCGCCTCGGCGTCGACAAGGTCAGCGCCGGGGTGCCTGTGGATGCGAACTGGCCCGGCGACAGGGTAAGGTTCGTGACCACGCCCAGATGCGGCGCCACCACCTGCGGGCCGGCAAGGTCCAGCTGGGCCTTTTCCAGCTGCGCCTCGGCCGCGATCAGGGCGGGGTTGTCCTGGCCGCCCTGGCCAAGCTGGGGCGATGCTGTCGCGGAAGCCGAAGAGGTTCTTGGCCTCCTCGTCGGCGCCGAATTCATGCGTGCCGAGCAGCGTTACGCCGTGCGAGGCCTCCAGTTCGCCCATCGCCCTGCCGACGGCGCGGTCGCGGGCGGCCTCGTCCACGGCATAGATGGTCAGCGCGACGTGGCATTGCTGGCCCTGGAACGGCGCGTCCCAGTTTTCCGGCGCGTTCTCGCCAAAGTCGCGCAGGATCTCGGCGCGGGCCGCCATCCCCTGCTGGAAGGGCAGCGGAAAGGTCTTCAGCGTCGCCTCGGGGACGCCCAGCGCCTTGAGCCCCTAATGACTGAAGGCGACGCCGGTCCAGGAGTCGAGATCGTCGTGGAAGCCCTCGGCCGAAGGGATGTGGGGGGCGAGCCGCGCGATCAGGTCGCGGCCGCCGTAGGTGTCGTCGATATGCAGCATCGCATGGATGCCGACATGGGGTTCGGGCCGGTTGCGCAGGATCAGCGCTTGGATGTCATCCAGCTGCAGCGTCACGTCCTCGCGCCGGAAGCGGTCGCGGTTTGCGGTGATAAGGCCCATGTCAGTAATCCACCGGCTCGGGTTTCGCCAGCTCGTCGGTCAGCTTTCCAACGCCTTGCGGGTGGTTTCATCGACATCCTTGTTGGCGTCCATGGTGTCGAGGAAATCCTGCAGCGCGTGATCCATGCGCTGATAGCGGCGCACGTCCACGACCGTGACCTGCGGGTTGGCGACGAACCAGCCGGCGCGTCGATCTGGTGCTCGGCGATGAAGTCCTTGACCTTGGGGCTGTCGATGCCCGGCCAGCCCTCGACGTTCTGGAACAGCAGGTCCATCAGCTCGGGGATCTAGGTGGCGAAGTCATTGATGTAGGCATCCCAGTCGCCGTCATAGGCGGTGGCGAACAGGATCCTGGCGTCGTTGTCGAACATCACGAAGCGCATGTCGTGCAGCGTGGACACGCGCTGGGCGCCGTCCATGTTGCCGACGGTCAGGTCGAGGATGCGGCGCAGCCGGTCGGCCCCGCCTGGCTTGAGGTCGGCGATGGCGGTCAGTTCCGACACGTTGCCCGACTGCAGCCCGGCGCGGCCCGCGGACTTGGCGCTGCCCTTCAGGTCAGGGTTGCGGTCGCGGATCAGCGCCTCGAGCGCGATCTTGGCGACCTGTGCGGCGCGTCGGCGGCGACTTCGTTGATGCGGCGGCGGATTTCCTGCAGCTTGCTTTCGTCGGCAAAGCGCGGGTCGCCGGTGGTTTCCTTGGTTCCCTTGGTTTTCGGATAATTTCCTTGGTCCATGAATCAGGCGGGAATGTCGGCGGCGGATCGCGGCTCGGCCGGGCGACGTCGTTCATCCCGCGGCGGCGGTCCTGCGACATCTGGTAGACGTGGCGGCGGATGCGCATGATCGAGCCCAGCGACCGGTGCGCCTCGACCCCGTTCCACGGGCTGAAGGCCAGCACGTCATCGGCCCAGACCCGGCGCGCATCGGAAAAGCTGTCCTGCAGCGGAAAGGTGATGGTGCCCACCACCTCGAAGGGCGAGGCCGCCTCGTCCCATTCGATCGCGGCGTCCTCGACCGGCATCGCGTCGAGGTCGGTGTTCAGCGCACGCGCAGGTGGAAGCTGACCGGCTGGTCGCGGACGGCCTTGGCCACCGCGCGTTCGATGCCCGACTACGACAGGTCGGGCATGTCCACGCCGGTCAGCGCGCGGGCATTGTCCGACACGGGCGCGACCGACAGCTTGGCGATATGGTCGCCATGGCGCAGCACGCCCTGGGTAAAGTAGGTCTCTCCCAGCAGGTGGTGGCTGTCCGAGGCGAGCCCCTGCAGCGTGGCGCTGTCCAGCCCGACCCGCTCGGTCGCGGCTTCCAGCCCGCGCGCCACGGCGGCTGGCGGTTGCTTTCATGGCCCGGCGCGGGGCGTGGCGAAGCCTGTGGGGTCTCGGGTCGACGCGGCCGGGGCGGCTCCGGTTTCCAACAATAATTCAAATGATATAATTACTTTTCCGGCCCGGATAACCGCCCGTTGGCGGGCGGGCGGTTCGTGACATACCCGCTGCCGCCACGTCACCAGGGGACCGCCATGACGACCTCGCGCAAGACCCGCGCCGAACGGCTGCAAGAGACTCGGCAGCGTCCTCTGGCTGCCGCGTCCGACATCATCGCCCAGGGCGGTGTGGCGGAGGCGACGATCCGCGGCGTCTGCCAGCGGGCCGGGTTTTCGCAGGGCGCGTTCTATACCAGCTTTGCCAGCAAGGACGACCTGCTGCTGGCGCTGCTGGACGAGAACATGCAGCAGGCGATCTCCGGCATCGAGGCGCTCCTGACCGAGCCGGCGCCGGCGGGCGCGGAGGTGGTCGATCGGCTGGTGGCGACCGTCGTCGGCCTGGGCGAGAACACGGTCGCGGCGCGGCTGGCGGTGGAGCTGCACCTGCACGCCCAGCGCGACCCGGCGTTCAGCGCGCCGCATCAGCGCCTGCTGGACGTCTATTACAGCCGCTTTTCCGAGGTGCTGCAGGCGCTGGCCGACAGGGCCGACTGCACCTTGCTGATCGACGCGCGGCGTTGTCCGCGGATGATCCACACCTTGTGGCTGGGCGGCGTCGTAAAGGGCAACGAGGCCTCGGACGACTTCCGCGAGGCGCTGGCGATGACCTGCCGCGCCGCGATCCGCCATGCGCAACCGAAGAGCGGGGACAGCGCCTCGGTGCAGGCGTCCTGAGCGCGGCAGGCCGCTGTCTGGCGGGTTCTTCGCGGAAATCGTCCAGCGCATCGGCGGCCATGATGGTTACGGCGCACCGAACTAGCCGTTCCGCATCGCAGCGCTCAAGCGGCTGATGCGGCTGGCCGGCATGCCGCGCCGCTGGCGGGCCGCCCAGGCGGCGGGCCGCCCCGGGTGCGATCACACGCCGTCCGACCGTCCGGGCGCGCCGCTGGGTGCCGCGGCGAGGGTCGCGGGCGCGTCGCTCGTGGGGGGCGATCCCATCTCTCCGGCGCTGGCGGCGGGGACGCCTTGGGTGCGGGCGATGGCGGGATCGGGCAGCGCGTGCAGGGTCTCGCTCAGCGCCTCGCCCCAGCGCGACGAGATCATCGCGTAATAGGGGTCGGCCTCGGTCATCCGCGCCCCCGTCACCGCCAGCGTATCGCGTTCGACCAGCGTGACGTCCAGCGGCAGCCCGACCGACAGGTTGGCCTTGATCGTCGAATCGAAGCTGACGGTCAGCAGCTTGATCGCCTGGTCGAAGGTCATGTCGGACCGATAGGCGCGGACGATGATCGGGCGGCCGTATTTGGTCTCGCCGATCTGGAAGAACGGCGTGTCCACCGTCGCCTCGATGAAATTGCCTTCGGGATAGATCAGGAACAGCCGCGGCGGGCCGCCGGCGATCTGGCCGCCCAGGATGAGACTGGCCGAGAACTGCCCCTGCGCGGCCGGTCCGGCCGCCGAATCGAACCGCTGGATCTCGTCGCGCAGGGTGGCGCCGATCATCTCGGCCGTCGCGAACATCGAGGGCAGGTGCATCAGCGACTGGCTGCGCCCCTCGGGAGCGATCGGGCGTTCCTCGAGCCGGCCCGTTACCGCCTGGGTGGTGGCGAGGTTGCCCGCCGACAGCAGCACCAGCGTCCGGTCGCCCGGCTCGTGCCAGACCCGGGTCTTGCCGAAGACCGAGATGTTGTCGACGCCGGCATTGGTGCGGGTGTCGGACATGAAGACGAGGCCCCCGTCCAGCATCATTCCCACGCAATACGTCATGACAGGGCGCTCCTTCTGGACGTGACGCGGACGCTCACTGTTCGCCGATCGACAGGTGGACGTCCAGACTTTCAGCGGCGGACCCGTAGCGGACCCCGCCCATCGGCGCGGCGTCGTCGTAGTCCAGCCCCGAGGCGATCCGCACATAGCGCTCGTCCGGGCTGATCCGGTTCGAGGCATCGAACCCGACCCAGCCCAGCCCGTCCAGATGCAGCTCGGCCCAGGCGTGGGTGGCGGTCTGGTCCTCACGGTCGTCCAGCCGCAGGTAACCCGAGACGTAGCGGGCGGGAATCCCCAGCTGCCGCGCGGCGGCGATCATGATGTGGCTGTGGTCCTGGCAGACCCCGGTGCCGCGGGCCAGCGCCTCTTCGGCGGTGGTGGCCGGATGGGTGTCGTCGGTGTCATAGGCGACGGCTTGCGCCACGCGCTCCATCAGCCGGTGCGCGAGCGGCAGGCCGCCGGCCCGGGCGCCGCGATCCGCGGGCGGGCGACCCGTTTCGTCGGCCATCCCCTGGATCAGCCGCGCCACGCCGTCGCCGGGCGCGGTCAGCCGGGTCTGCCGGGTGAACAGCCACAGCGGCGCCAGCGACCGGTGCGGCCCAAAGACGCCATGCGTCTCGCGCGTTTCGACGCGGCCGCGGGCGGTGACGTCGATGCGGTCGGAGGCGCCCGTCGTCGAGATCAGCCACACCTCGTTGCCCATGTGATCGCGGTAGCTCACCTGTCGGTCGGCGCCCTCGATGTCGATCTGCCAGTCCAGCACCCGCTGCGGGCCGAGGCTGCGGGGGCAGACGCGCAGGCGCATCACCCCGTAGGGCGGCGGCGCGTCATAGCGATAGGTCGTGCGATGCGCGATGGTGAGCAGCATGGCTTACTCCGTAAAGCGATAGTCGCGGGCGATCCCCGCGGCGAGCCGCGCGTTGTCGGCGAGAAAGCCCACCAGGAATTCGTGCAGCCCTTCCTCGAACACCTCGTCGATGTCACGCTCGGTCAGCATCCGCCGGATGGCGTCGGCCTCGTCATGGCAGGGTGGCCGGGCGCCGCAATCGCGGGCCAGCTGGTCCAGCGCCGCCGAGATTTCTGCGTGGCAGAAGGCCAGCGAGCGCGGCATCCGCGGGTTGAGGATCAGGAAATCGGCGGTGTTGGCCGCCGAGATGTCGGCATCGTACAGCCATTTATAGGCCTTGTGCGCCGACACGGATCGCAGCAGCGAATCCCACTGGGTCTGGTCCAGCGCCGATCCGACCCAGGACGACGAGGGCAGCAGGTGGTAATACTTGACGTCGAGGATGCGCGCGGTGGTGTCAGCGCGTTCCAGATGCAGCCCCAGCCGCATGAACTGAAAGCCGGGGGTGCGCAGGATGGTGTTCTCGACCATGCCGCGGATCAGCGCGGTCGCCTGCTTCACCCGCGCCAGCACGGCGGGAAGGTTCGCCTCTGGCACCGGGCGGGCGAGGTCGGCCGACACCCGGCGCCAGGCCTCGTTCACGGCTTCCCACGCGTCGCGGCTGAGCGCGGTGCGCACCATCCGGGCATTGGTGCGCCCCTGCGTCAGCGCGTTGCTGACGCTGGACGGGTTGTCGGGGTCGCGCAGCAGGAAGTCGATGGCGGCGGCGGGGTCGGGCTCGCCCTCGGCCTCGCCATGGCGGGCGGCAAAGGCCCCCGCCATGCCGGCGCTGTCGAGGACCGAACGCCAGTTCGCCTCGGCCGCGCCGCGGGTCAGGGCCATGTGCAGGCCCGCGTCGATCAGCCGCGCCATCGCCTCGGCGCGCTCGATATGGCGGGCCATCCAGAACAGCCCGTCGGCGGTGCGGCCCAGAAGGATCGTGCGCGTCGCGGTCATTGTCCGGCCTCCGTCTGGCTTGGCGGGGCGGGGGCTGCCGCGGGATCGGGGAAGTCGGGCTGCTGCGGGGCGGGAAAGCGGATGCCGGGCGCGCTGGCGGCGGCGGTCGCCGTTCCGCCGGGGCCGTCGCGCAGCACCCAGGTGTCCTTGGTCCCGCCGCCCTGCGACGAGTTCACCACCAGCGAGCCCGGTTTCAGCGCCACCCGAGTCAGCCCGCCGGGCACGATCCGGATCCCGTCCCCGACCAGCGCAAAGGGCCGCAGGTCGACATGCCGCGGCGCCAGCCCGGCCTTGGTGAGCACCGGACAGGTGGACAGCGCCAGCGTCGGCTGGGCGATGTAGTTTGCCGGCCGGGCCTTGAGCTTTTCGGCGAAGGCCGCGCGCTCGGCCGAGCTGGCCGCCGGCCCCACCAGCATCCCGTAGCCGCCCGAGCCGTGGACCTCCTTGACCACCAGCTCGTCCAGCCGGTCCAGCACATGGGCGAGCGTGTCGGGTTCCGAACAGCGCATGGTCGGGATGTTCGACAGGATCGGCGCATCCCCGGTGTAGAAGCGGATGATGTCGGGCATGTAGGAATAGACCGCCTTGTCGTCGGCCACGCCGGTTCCCGGCGCGTTGGCGATGGTGATCTTGCCGGCGCGATAGACGTCCATGATCCCCGGCACCCCCAGCACGCTGTCGGGCCGGAAACTGAGCGGGTCTAGGTAGTCGTCGTCGATGCGCCGATACAGCACGTCGATCCGGCGATAGCCTTCGATGGTACGCATCGCGACATGGCCGTCCACCACCCGCAGGTCGCGTCCCTCGACGAGCTGCACCCCCATCTGGTCGGCCAGGAAGGCGTGTTCGTAATAGGCCGAGTTGTTGACCCCCGGCGTCAGGACCGCCACCGTGGGATGGTCCGTCGTCCGCTGCGGCCGGGCCGCGGCCAGCGAGCGGCGCAGATGCTTGGGGTAATCCTCGATCGGCTCGACCCGGTTCTGGATGAACAGCTCGGGAAACAGCTGCATCATCGTCTCGCGGTTCTCGAGCATGTAGCTGACGCCCGAGGGCGTGCGGCAGTTGTCTTCCAAGACCTGGAACTCGTTCTCGGCGGTGCGGACGATGTCGGTGCCGACGATATGGGTGTAGATGCCGCCGGGCGGGGTCAGGCCGATCATCTGCGGCAGGAAGGCGTCGTTGGTGGCGATCAGGTCCAGCGGGACGATGCCGGCCCGGATGATTTCCTGCCGGTGATAGATGTCATGCAGGAACGAGTTGATGGCCCGGACCCGCTGCTCGATCCCGGCCGCGAGCCGGGCCCATTCCGCCGCCGACAGGATGCGCGGCAGGATGTCGAAGGGGATCAGCCGTTCCGTGGCCTGTTCTTCGCCGTAAACGGCGAAGGTGATTCCGGTGCGGCGAAACACCTCCTCGGCGTCGCTGGACTTGGTCACCAGCAGGTCGTCGGGCTGGCCCGACAGCCAGCGGTGGAACTCGGCATAGGGCGGGCGGGTACCGTCACCGGCCATCATCTCGTCGAAAGCGGTCATCTGTCACCTCATCACGAAAAGCCTAGCCCGGCTTTCGGCGGGGTGAAAAGAGCGATCGGGCACTGCGGGGGTTTCATCGCGTCAGTGCCCAAGATGTGGGCGGTGGGTGTGCGGTCCGTGCGGGGGGCGTCTGGCGCAGGACGGGTCCGGCAGCAGCACGGCGGCGCTATGGCGGGCGTCTTCCTCGACCAGCGCCCGAGCCTATGGCCTCCCGCCAAACATGTGGGCGCGCGGCAGCGGACCGCCGCACGCCCCAGCCGGGTCACTCGGTGAACCACCAGCGTTCCGAGGCGCGGGCGCCGTCAAGCTCCCAGTCGTTGCCAAGCTCGCCGTGGGCGACCTTGTCGGTGGTCGCGTCCAGGAAGTCGGCCCAGACCGGCGCCACCATGCCGCCGTCCTCGCTGATGAGCCGCTGGCATTCCCAGTACAGCTCCTTGCGCCTGGCCTCGTCCTTTTCGCCGCGGGCGGCAACCAGCGCGCTGTTGAAGGCCGCGTTGTCCCAGCTGGTCTCGTTCCAACCGCCGATGGCCTCGCGCGCATAGGCCGTGGTCAGCATCACGTCCTCGTTCACGCGGCCGGACCATTTCGTCGCGAACATCGGCCGCTTGCCCCAGATCGAGGACCAGTAGCCGTCATCGGGCTCGCGCTTGACCTCGATGGTGATGCCGGCCTTCGCGGCCTGGTCGGCGTAAAGCTGGGCCATGTTGGTGGCGCCCGTGAACGGCGTGTCGGCCACGTGCAGCGGCACCGTCAGGCCCGCAACCCCGGCCTTTTCCAGCAGCGCCTTGGCCTTTTCGGGGTCGTAGCTGTGCTGTTCCAGGTTCGGGTTGTGGTATTCGTAGGCCTCGGAAATCGGCTGGTCGTTGGCGATCGAGCCACGGCCGGACAGGATCTTGTCCAGCATCTCCTGCCGGTCGATGGCCAGCTTCATCGCCATCCGCACGTTCGGGTCGATGAACAGCGGGTCCTTGCAGTTCATCGAGAACGCATAATGCTGCTTGCCCTTGGTCTGGATCAGCTTCAGCCCCGGCGCCGAGGCGAGCAGGTCGACGGTGGTGGTGTCGACGAAGGCCACCGCGTCGATCTCGCCGGTCTGCAGCGCGGCGGTGCGGGCGTTCACGTCGGCGATGCAGCGCGTCTCGACCTCGTCGAACCAGGCGCGGCCTTCCTTCCAGTAGTTCGCAAAGCGCTTGACCTCGCTGCCGACACCCGGCTCATAGCTTTCCAGCGTATAGCCGCCGGTGCCGATGCCCTTGTCGAACTCGGCGTCGCCCGCGGGCACGATCAGCAGGTTCACGAGGCTCATCAGCGACGGGAAGCCCGCATTCGGCGCGGCCAGCGTGACCGTGACCTCGCCCGGCGCGGTCGCCTTGACCCCGGTGATCTCGGTCAGCAGCGCCTTGGCCTCGGAGATGGTCTTTTCGCCGCCATGCAGGTTGATCGAATAGACCAAGTCCTCGGCATCCAGCGTCTTGCCGTTGTGGAATTCGACACCGGGGCGGATCTTGAAGGTCCAGGCAGTGAGGTCGGGGTTCGAGCCCCATTCGGTCGCCAGTTCCGGGACCAGCTTGCCGCCCGGCCCGACCTCGATCAGGCAGTTCCGCAACTGGTATTGCAGCTGCCATCATGAACCGCGTCTCGTTGACCTGCGGGTCCAACGTGTCTGCGGTGTCGAAATCCGCGACGGCCAGCCGGAAGGTGCCGCCACGGCGGAAAACGCGCCCGCGCCGACAAGCAGCGAACGGCGTGTGGTCAGCAATGTCATGGGTGCTCTCCCTGCTGTGGTCGCAGGATGCGTCCTGCGGCGACGTTGACCCGATCGGTCCTTATGTCTAGTCTTATACTAGGGCGAGGGCGGGGAGTGCGACAAATCAGATTGGTTGACCGATGCGACAGCTTCCCTAAACCAAGACTCACGATCCGTTGGCCCAAAGGCGAGCCCCGATGACCAGCACCCTGCCGCCCCTGCGCGCCCTGCAGACATTCGAGGCGTTCGGCCGGCTGGGCTCGGTCACAGCCGCCGCGCGGGCGCTTGGCGTCACCCCCGGCGCGGTCAGCCAGCAGCTGCGGCTGCTGGAAGATCACGCGGGGCTGTTGCTGATCGTCAAGGAAGGCCGGCGCGCCACGCTGACCCCGACGGGGCGGAAATACCACGAGCTGATCGTGCAGGGCTTCGGCCGGCTGATGCAGGCGCAGGAATACCTGTCCACCCAGCGCCAGGTCGAGGAGCTGACCATCTCGGGGATGCCGACGCTGATGCAGCGCTGGCTGAACCCGCTGCTGCCCGACTTCCAGCGCCGCAGCGACGGGGTCGCCGTGCGGGTCGTGGCCACCCACCAGGAATCCGATCCGCAGCTGATGGAGCAGAACTTCCGCCTGACCTATGGCGACGCCGCGCGCCCCTATCCCTATTCGCGGGTGCTGTTCACCGATCACTGCTTTCCGGCCTGCTCGCCCGATTTCCTCAAGCGCTTCCCCGAGGCCGTGACGCCCGAGGGGCTGGCCGCCGTGCCGCTGGTCGGCATCGACTGGGGCGCGGCTATACCAGCGAGCCGCAATGGCGCGAATGGTTCGAATCCCAAGGCGTGCGCCCGGCGCCGCCGGTCCGGCTGGTCGCGGTCTATTCGCTGTCGGCGCTGGCGCTGGATGCGGCGGTGGACGGGCAGGGGGCGGTGCTGGCTCAGGCCGCCTTTGCCGACGACCATATCCGCAGCGGGCGGCTGGTGCGGCTGTCGCCGCACAGCCTGACCATGCCCGCCCCGCCCGAGTGCATGTCCAGCACCAGGTCCGCCCCCGGCAGCAGATGCGCGGTGACGAAGCCCGCCAACCCGCGGATCGGGCCGGCATCGGCGCCGCCCGGAAAGGCGCGGTTCATGTTGCCGCCGTCCAGCGGCGAGACCCGGCTTTCCGCCAGCACCGCGGCCATGTTCAGCGCCGCATCACGATCAGCGTGCCGGGCAGGTCGGCGGGCTCGAGCCGGGCGAACAGGCGGCGGGCGATCAACTGCCCCTCGTATTCGTCGCCGTGGTTGCCGCCGGTGACCAGCGCCACCGGGCCCTCGCCTCCGCGGATCACGCCGATCGGGCTGCGGATCGCGGAAAAGGCGTGGCGGTCGTCGGATGGCCCAGATCGACCCAGCCGGCGCGCTTGCCGGGACTGCCGAGGTCCAGCGCGCAGGAAACGGGGCCAAAGGACAGCCGCTCATGCCCCGCCCAGCGATGCCTGCGCCGCGGCCTCCGCGTCGGCGATCCGCCCGGCGGCGCGCTCGGCCAGCAGGCCGGTCAGCCAGTCGGGGTCCATCTCGGGGACCGAGGACAGCAGCAGCTCGGTATAGGGATGGTGCGGCGGGGTGAACATCGCCTCCTTGGGGCCGCTTTCCACCACCCGGCCCTGCTGCATCACCACCACCTCGTCGGCGATGGACTTCACCGTCGCGAGGTCGTGGGTGATGAAGAGATAGCTCAGGTCGCGTTCGCGCTGCAGCCGGTCGAGGAGGCGCAGGATGCCCTTGGCGACCAGCTGGTCGAGCGCCGAGGTGACCTCGTCGCAGATGATGAAGTCCGGCTCGGCGGCCAGCGCGCGGGCGATGCAGACCCGCTGCTTTTGCCCGCCCGACAGCTCGCCCGGCAGGCGGTCGATGAAGCGGTCGGGCTCCAGCTCGATCTCGGCCAGCAGTTCGCGGATGCGGTCCTGGCGGGCGCGGCCGCGTAGCCCCAGGAAGAAATCCAGCGGCCGGCCGATGATGTCGCGGATACGCTGGCGCGGGTTCATCGCGGTGTCGGCCATCTGGTGGATCATCTGCATCCGCCGCTGCAGGTCGCGCGGCCGGGCGCGGCTGGCGGGAGGCAAGGGCCGGCCGTCGAAGACCACCTGTCCGCGGGTCGGGGCCAGCAGCCCCATCACCACCCGCGCCGTCGTGGACTTGCCCGACCCGCTTTCACCCACCACCGCGACGGTGCGCCCGCGCGGCACCGCGATCGACACGTCATGCAGCACCGGCACGGCGCCATAGCTGGCCGAGACGTTCTCGATCCGCAGGATCGGCGCCGGGGCGGTCTCGCCCGTCCGCGGCGCTGGGCGGAAGTCGCGCACCGCCCATAGCGAGCGCGTATAGGCCTCGCGCGGGGCGGACAGCATCTGGCGGCTGGGCGCCTCCTCGACCTCGGAGCCCTTCAGCAGCACCTTGATGCGGTCGGCCATCTGGGCGACCACGGCCAGGTCGTGGGTGATGTAGATCGCCGCCGTGTGGTGTTCGCGGACCACGTCGCGGATCGCGGCCAGCACCTCGATCTGGGTGGTCACGTCCAGCGCCGTGGTCGGCTCGTCGAAGATGATGAGGTCGGGCTTGCAGGCCATCGCCATCGCCGTCATCGCCCGCTGCAACTGCCCGCCCGATCCGGCGGCCGCGCAGGTCGCGCAGGCGGCTGGCGGGCGTGCCCACCAGTTCCTGCCCGTCAAAGCGGATCGACCCGCCGGTGATCCGGCAGCCCGGCTTGACATAGCCCATCGCGGCCAGCCCGAGCGTCGATTTCCCGGCCCCCGATTCACCGAACAGCCCGACGATCTCGCCGCGGTCCAGCGTCAGGTCGACGCCCTTGACGATCTCGTGCCAGGTGTCGCCGGAGCGGCCCCCGATATGCAGGTCGGTGATGTCCAGCAGATGCGTCATGGCTCAGTCCTTCAGCCCGCTGGACAGGCGCAGCACCCAGTCCACGACCATGTTGACCGCCACCGTCAGCATGGCGATGGCCCCGGCGGGCAGCAGCGGCGCGAGGCCGAAGCTCGCCGCCTTCCAGCTTGAGAAATTGGCGAACGCGATCTGCTTGGCGCTTTCGCGCACCATCGAGCCCCAGTCCGCGGTCGGTGGCTGCAGCCCCAGCCCCAGGAAGGACAGGGCCGAGATGAACAGGAAGAAGAAGCAGAAGCGCAGCCCGAATTCGGCGATCAGCGGGGCGGTGACGTTCGGCAACACCTCGCGGCCGATGAGCCAGCCCAGCCCCTCGCCGCGCATCCGCGCGACCTCGATATAGTCCATCGTCAGCACGCCCTGCGCGACAGCGCGGGACAGCCGGAACACCCGGGTGCTGTCCAGCACCGCGATCACCAGCACCAGCGCGGTGACCAAGGTGCCGGTGATGGTCAGGAGCAGCAGCGCGAAGATCAGCGAGGGCGCCGCCATCAGCACGTCGACGACGCGCGAGGCGACCATGTCGAACCAGCCCCCCAGCGTCGCGGCGAGCAACCCGCCCACGGTCCCGATCACGAATGCCAGCACGGTCGTCAGCAGGGCGATCCCGACGGTATTCCGGGCGCCATAGATCAGCCGCGACAGCACGTCGCGCCCCAGCGCGTCGGTGCCCAGCCAGTGCGGACCGGCCCAGGGCAGGTACTTGGGGCCGACGACCTCGGCCTCGGGGTAGGGCGCGATCCAAGGCGCGAGGATCGCGGTCAGCGCATACAGCACGATCAGCGCCATCCCGACCCGCGCCGACAGCGGCGCCGTGCGCAGAAGTGTCAGCCAGCGTCCCACGCCGTCACCTCGGATGCAGCAGGCGCGAATTGGACAGGATGCCCAGGATGTCCGCTGCCAGGTTGAGCAGGATATAGGTCGCGGCAAAGATCAGGCAGGCGGCCTGCACGAAGGTGATGTCGCGCTTGGCGACGCTGTCGACCAGCAGCTGGCCGAGGCCGGGATAGACGAACACCACCTCGACCAGCACCACGCCGACGATCAGATAGGCGAGGTTCAGGGCGACCACCGTGACGATGGGGGCGACCGCGTTCGGCAGCGCGTGGACCGCGATCACCCGTCAGCGGCGCAGGCCCTTGAGATGCGGCATCTCGATATAGGGCAGCGACAGCAGGTTCACGACCGCCGCGCGGGTCATCCGCATCATGTGGGCGGTCACGATCAGCACCATCGTCATCGCCGGCAGGAAGGTGACATACAGCCGGTCGGCCAGCCCCATGCCGGGGCGGATCGTTGCCAGGCTGGGGAACCAGTGCAGGTGCTGGGCGAAGATCAGGATCAGGATGTAGGCGACGAAGAATTCCGGAAACGAGATCACCGCCAGCGTCGACCACAAGATGAAGCGGTCCAGCACCGACCCGCGATACAGCGCCGCGACCAGCCCCAGCACCACCGCCAGCGGCACCGCGATGGCGGCGGCATAGGCGGCGAGGAAGAAGGTGTTGAAGGCCCGGTCCGAGATCAGCTGGGTGATCGGCCGCTGGTTGGCCAGCGACAGGCCGAAATCTCCGGTCAGGGCCCCGCCCAGCCAGTGGACATAGCGCACCGGCGCGAGATCGTTCAGGTTGAAGCGGTCGCGAAACGCGGCCAGCGTCTCGGGCGTCGCGGACTGGCCGAGGATCTCGGTGGCGATGTCCCCGGGCAGCAGCTCGACCGCCCAGAACATGAGTGCCGAGACCAGCAGCAGGGTCAGCAGGCCGATGGCCAGCCTACGCAGCACGAGGCGCAGAAGCAGAGAGCGGCGAGATGTCATATGATTGCACAAGCCCCGGTTTATGACTAGATATAACCGTGAAGCCGGGCGGTCCGTCCAGCGGCGTCTGCTTAGGGCGTCTGTCCGATTCTTTAGCGCCGCTGCGGATGGTTTGGGTTAAGCCAGATCGGCGGCTGGGGGAAGGGGAGGGCGAAGATGGCGGGACACGTCACCTATCGCGAGGTCAAGGCGACGATCCTCGATCGCATCAAGGGGGGCGCGTGGCCTCCCGGGGCGCTGCTGCCCAGCGAGGTGGAACTCGCCGCCGAGTTCGGCACCGCCCGCGCCACCGTCAGCCGCGCGATGCGGGACCTGGTCGAGGATGGCCTGGTCGAACGCAAGCGCAAGGCCGGCACCCGCGTGCGCAAGATGCCGCTGCGCCAGGCACGGCTGGACATCCCGCTGGTCCGGGTCGAGGTCGAGGATCAGGGCGCCGTCTATCGCTATGCGCTGGTCGCCTCGCATGTCGGGGCGGCGCCCGACTGGCTGCGCGCCCGCATGGGGCTGCCGGGGGGCGGCGAGGTCCGGCACATCCTGTGCATGCATTTCGCCGACGGCCAGCCCTATCAGTTCGAGGACCGCTGGATCAGCCTCGATTCGGCGCCCGACGCCCGCGCCGCCGATTTCACCGCCGAGGGGCCGAACGAGTGGCTGGTCCGGCAGGTGCCCTACAGCAATGTCGAGATCAGCTTTTCCGCCACCGCCGCCGACGCCGAGCAGGCCCAGCACCTGGGCTGCGCCTTGGGCGACGCGCTGTTCCGGGTCGAGCGCCAGACCTCGTGGGACGGGCGCGAGCTGACCTTCGTGCGGCTGACCTATCACCGCGGCTATCGGATGACGGCGCGCTATTAGGCTGCCTGACCTTCTTCCGGCTGACCTATCACCGTGGCTATCGAATGACGACACGCTATCAGGCCGCCGCGCCGGCTGCCTGCCGGAGGGGGCGGCGAAGGGTGTCCCTGAACCCACGTTGCCGCAAGGCCGCATCGCGCAAGCGGGCCGGCCAGTGCCGGTGGCAGCGTCCGGCCGCCGACCCGCGGCATCATCCTTGGGTGATGCTTTTTCCAGATATCCGCCGGGCCCGGGTCGATGCGCCTCGGTCGGGTGCCGGTCTGGCGAGGCGCGGGCGGACCGGCCGGGGAACTACTGAACCGGCCTGCGGTGACGGCGGCGGTGTCCGATCGGGGGGGGCGCGCCCTTGGCCGACGCGATCGTGGGTGGGGCGCGATCGCTGGCAGGGCGCGATCGGAGGCAGGGCGCGGTCGCCGGCAAGCGTTCGGAGAGCAGGTGCGGGAGCCCAGCAGCCCGGCCCACCAGGCGTCTTCAGTCGTTATCGACCCCCTCGAGCCAATCGAGAAGCGGCTCGTAATCCGGCGAATCGTCGATGCCGGTCGGGGTGATGCCGACGCCCCAGGTCAGGCTGACCCTGTCGCCGTCGATCTCGCGGTCGGTGATGACCTCACCGACGCGATAGGCGCTACCGTCTTGATGGGCGAACCCGTCATCGGTGCGGAAATACCGGAAGCTGGCGGGGGTGGCGGGAAAGACATCCTTGCCGAAATCATGGCGCTGCGTCGCCACCACCTTGCGATAGCGGCGGGCGGCCTCCAGCGCCTGGGATTCGGGGGGATACAGCAGCACACCCTGCAGGTTGCCGCGGGCGTCCAGATGGCCGCCGCGCGCGGTCAGTTCGCGCAGCAGCGTGGCGCGGGCGGCTTGCGCGGCCTGATAGGCAGCAGCGTCGTCCAGCGGCAGGCGGGGCCAATCGGCGCTGTAGCCCGCATCCGCGCGGATCGTGGCCGCCAGCCAGCGCTCGACGCTGGCGGGCATGTCGCCGTAAAGGCTGACGCCGACGACCGATTCGAGGAAATGCCGGAACTCGCCGACCCCGAGC
The DNA here is from genome assembly GCF_000763805.1 of Paracoccus sphaerophysae. Classification (GTDB taxonomy): domain Bacteria; phylum Pseudomonadota; class Alphaproteobacteria; order Rhodobacterales; family Rhodobacteraceae; genus Paracoccus; species Paracoccus sphaerophysae. The sequence goes on from NZ_JRKS01000008.1 coordinate 39,451, forward strand.
TTGCGGTTGACGGGGTCGGACCGGCCGGCGGTGCCGATGCCGTCGCCCTCGGGGGGGGCGCGGTAGCCCATCGAGTCCATCTCGCGCCAGCCGTCGGCGCCGGGCAGGCGGCGGGGCAGGGCCCAGGTGCTGTCCACCGTGACGCCCACGCCCGACTGGAAATCCGGCCAGCCGCCGGTTTCCGGCTGCGGCATGTGGCCGGAATGGCAGCCGACGCATTGCACCAGCTCGGACGGTGTCTGCGGGCGCAGCGCGCCGCCGGCGTCCTCGATCCAGCCGGCCAGCATCCAGCCGGCGCCGTTGTCGATCCAGCCTTCGCGGCTGTTGGCATAGGCAGGGGCGGATTCCTCTTTCATCTGCGGGCCGCCATATTCGGGGTCAAAGCGGCGGATCTTGTACATGTAGCGGATTTCCTTGACCCGCTCGGCCCGCGCGCCGGGATAGCGCGAGGGCGCGCCCTTTGACCCGTCGGCCGCGACGTCGACGTAATGCAGCGGATGGGCGAACTCGGTGCCGATCGGGTATATCCCGGGCAGCAGCGGATCGTCCGCGGCACCGCCGGCATAGGTCCGGGGCGAGGCGTCGGTCAGCCGGTCCTGGACCGCCTGCGACAGCAGGTCAAGGTTCGCGGCATAGGTCGCCAGGTCGAACCGCCCGCCCGCGTCCCGCATGAAGCGTTCCGGCAGGCGGACATAGATCCCCGAGACCGAACCGGTCAGCGGCGTGAAGATGCCGTAGGGGGTGAAGTTCACCGACCGCCAGCCGGTGATCCAGCCCCGGCCGTCGTCGAAGAACGCCCCGGCCGGGGTAGCGCTGCGCACGAAGCCGTCGTCGCCCGCCGGCAGGTCGGCCGGGTTCAGCGCCGGAAACAGCCGGAACGGGTCGTCCAGCCGCGCCCCGTCCCACTGGCGCGGATCGCCGGGGCGCCTGGCCCGCGCGGCGGTCCAGTTGTCCTGACGCACCCATGCGGCCATGTCCCAGGCCGCCGCGTCCTGGCCCGTCGCCGCCAGCGCCGCGTCCAGCCGTTCCGGGTGCAGCGTGTTTTCCCACGGGTTGATCGAGCCGTTGGGCGTGAACGGCCAGTTGATCGCCGCAAAGGCGTAATCGGCCGTCAGGTCGCCCAGCACGTTCGAGGCGCCCCGTTGTGGCACGTTGTTGCCGAAACGGCGCCCGGCCAGCCCGTCGGTGTGGCAGTACTGGCAGGCGTTCTGGGTGCCCCCCGCGGTTTCGACATGGCACTGGGCCGGGATATGGGCATAGGGGTTCGGCATCTGCGCGCGGGACAGATGCGTGCCCTTCAACGGCGGGCGCGGCGGGTCCTCGGCAAGCGCCGGCACGGCGGCAAGGGCGGTAAAGACGATCAGCGCGCGCAGCATGGACGGATCCCCGGTTCGGAAATGGCAGGGGCCGGGCCCCCAAGGGCGCCCGGCCGTCGTGCGGTCAGGCGATCACAGCCCCGGCAGGCCGCCCAGATAACCGATATTGGCCTCGAGCATGAACTTGGCCGTGCCCTTGTCGTTGCTGCCGAAACTGGTCCGGGCCAGCTCCTCCAGCCGCTTCGACACTTCCTCGGGCATCGACTCGATCCATTCGCCCTGATGCTGGTTGTTGGCCATGATGTAGGCGTGGCCGTTCATGTCGTCGACGACCTGCAGCCCGGTCGCCTCGGCGCCCGACGGCTGCCACAGGATCGACGCCAGCGCCCCGGTATCGACGTTCCAGGCCCAGACCGCGTTGTTGACATGAGTGCCCGAATCCTCGCCCACGAACAGCGTCCGCATCTTGGGCGAGAAGAACAGGTTGTCGGGGTTGGCGATCTTCGTCGGGTCCGCGACGTTACCCAGCGCGTCGGCCTCGATGTCCACGCCCAGCAGCGCGGCGGGAACGGCCATCTTGTTGCCGACCCAGTCGGAATTGATCGCCTCGCCGTTCTGGTCCTTCTGCCCGCCGGCCATCGGCAGTTCATAGACCGCGCCGGCCTTGAGCTTGGCGACCTGGATGTCGTCCCGGGGACCCGTCTCGTCCTTGGTCATGCCCTTTTCGATATAGGACATGGCGACGTAGAGATTCTTCTTCCGGTCGTCGGCGGCCACGCCTTCCATCTTGTTGAACTCGGTCGTCGCACCCAGCATCGCGGCGTAGCGGCGCGGTTCGAGGAACGCGGCGGCCTGTTCCATGCCCGGCTTGAGCTTGAGCCATTCGTCCCCGCCATGACCGGCGCGGATCCGGGTGAAACCCTCGGCGGCATGGTCCGGGGCGGTGGCGTCGGTTGCAGCCTCGGCCTTGGGCGCCTCGCCGGCGGGGGCGGCGGCGGGGGCTGCGGCAGCCTCGGCCGTCTTCTCTTCGACGGGCGCCGGCGGAGCCTTGCTTTCGAAGATGTCGTCGAAGGTGATGCCCTTGTCGATCAGCGCCTTGACCTCAGCGTCGGTCGCGTGGCCCAGCTTGATCCAGGTGATGTCGGCGGCACCGCCGTTGTCGGCCGAGGTTTGCGTCCACTTGGCCGCATAGAGGGTTCCCGCCGACAGATCCTTTTCCGCGTCCGCCACATACATGAACAGCCCCACATTGGTGCCGTCATCGCCGTAATAGGCGGTGCGGTTGTCGGGCATCACCCGGGCCAGTTCCCACGTCGCCCGACCCATCGAGTAATGCTTGACCACCGCGGCCGAGCCGTCGCCCTTGACGGTGACTTCCGGGATGAAGCCGTAGGCATAGGGGTTCGCCTGCTTCTCGCCGCGGAAATAGACCTCGCTCAGCGCCTTGACGCCGGCGGTGGTCTTCTTCAGCTCCTTCTCGCCCGAGGCGACGGTGAAATACAGGTCATAGTCCTCTTCCGACCCCAGGTGGGTGCCCCAGGGCGTCGGGCCGCCGGCGCAGGGGATCCACAGCCCGTCCACGCTGGAAAAGTCGATCGGCTTGACGCTGGTCGGGGTCAGCTTGCCGTCCTCTCCCTGGGCCAGCGCGGCGACGGTCATGCTCATCGGCATGCGGCCGTGCCAGCCTTCGGCCTTGCGGCCTTCCTCGCCATTGCCGAGAATCCAGTCGTATTCGTAATGGGTGACCAGGAACGGCTTGCCGTCCACCGACAGCAGGCTGTTGGCGTCGGGCGTCTCGGCGATCACCAGGTCGCCGTTCGGGTCCTTGATTGGCTCGCCCTTGACGTCATACAGCTGCCCTGCCGCCTTGCCGTCGAACGCGTCGGTGTTCTTGAAGATCACGTTGTAGGTCAGCGGAAAATCCCTGGTGGTGCCGTCGGCATAGGTGACCTTGGCGACCGACGAGGTGACCGGCCGCAGCATCGCCTCGTCCGTCGCGGGGGCGGGCGTGCTGCTGAATTCGACCGCGGTCACGTCGGCCGCCATCGTCAGGCCGGGCAACGCCACCAGCGCGGCGCTGCCAAGCAGGATGGAAAGACGGGAGGGGATGAACATCGGAGGCCCTTTCGCGTTTGGTCCGCTTCCCGGCCCGCGTAGCCGGAACAGGTGACAGGAATACGACGCTAGGATGTCACGATGACGGCTTTGGCCGGGGCAGGGCCCTCGGCAGGTAGCGCAGGGGCCGCCAGCGCCCGATCATCGCCAGCACCGGCGCACTTGGGGGGCAGTCCCGGAGGTCCTGCAAGGCAGGCGACCCGCCCAGGCGTGAGAAGTGGCGCTTCAGACGACGAGATGTTGGGGCGCCGCCCCGTCGATGCGACGATGGCGCTCTCTTTCCACGGAAGATCCGGCGTGGCGCGCGTTCCGCTTCAATCCCTGCCCAAGGACAAGGCGGACACCACGCCGTCCACACCGACTCGTGCCGCAACTGCGGTGCAGAGCTGGCCGGAAAATACTGCGCCGCCTGCGGGCAGAAGCGGGCGGCCCGGCTGGGGCGCAAGGACGTCACCGCGCTGGCGTGGGAAAACGTCCGCCGGTTCGAATACAGCCTGCTCAAGGCGATGGGCGCGGTGGCGCTGGCGCCAGGCTGCGCCGCCCGGGCCTATGTGCTGGGCGCGCGGACCGCTATGTCCACCCGTTCAAGCTCTTGCTCAGCTGCATCGTCTTTCGGCCACCATCTCGGCGGCCACACGCTCGTGCCGGGCGGCAGTCAACCGCCGATCGAGCTAGAGGCGGACCGCTTTTCGGGCTTCGTGCTGCACAAGATGGGCGCGGATCTCGACCAGACCAAGCAGGCGATCCGCACCCTGACCCCAGAACAGGACGGGGAGACCCACCCCGGTCGGGCCCGCCGCCTCGCGGAGGTTGAATCGGGCTGGACCGACAGCTGCGAACAGGCGGGCGGCACGGATTGCGGCGCATCGGCGGCGCGGGCGGAACCCCCGGCCGTGGCCGGCGACACACCCGCTGCCGGCGGGGGCGAGCCCGCGGGGGCCGCCGGGTCCGGGGCGGCTGCGCCGCCGCCCGAGATGGCCGCCCCCGGCGACAGCGGGCAGCCGGCCGGCGCGGCTACGGCGCCCGACGTGGCGGCCGCTCCGCCCGCCCAGCCGGGCGCCGAGATCGTTGCCGATCCGGCGCTGCTGGCGATGACCCCCGAACAGCTCGAGGCCGAGCTGATCGGGGGTCATCGGGGCGCGGATGGAGGCGGTCACCGTGGCGATCGCGAACCAGAGCGGCGTCAAGGTCGTGCAGGCGGCCCCCCGGCTGGAGGCGACCGCGCCGCGCGACCTGCTGCCGGCCCCCGACCCCCAGGCAATCCCCCGCAAGACTGACCGCTTCGTCTATGACACGCTGGGCATCCTGAACCCCGAGGTGAAGGGGCGGATGGAAAAGCAGGCGTTCGAGGCAGCCCGCGATCACGGCATCGAGGTGGTCAGCATCGTCACCGACGATTTGCACGGGATGAAGCCCGACGCCTTCGCCGCCGCGATGCTGCGCCAGCTGCGGGTCGGCAAGATGGACGTGGGCAACGGGGCCGTGTTCGTCATGGACCCCAAGGGCGGCAAGGTCGGCCTGGCGCTGGGGCCGGGGATGGCCACCGAATACGGCGACGCCGCCGGCGCCGAACAGTTGCGCGGCTATGCGCAGGGCTTTCTTGACAGCGTCGCCTCGGGGGCTGATCCCGCGGCGCCGCTGGTCAGCGAGCAGGCCGGGCTGGGTGCGGACCGCATCATCCGCGACCAGTCGGTGAAGGACTGGGAGGTCCGCTTTCCGAACCTCGCCGCCATGCAGACGGCCTTTGCCGACGAAAAGGCCCGGCGCGAGGCGACCGGCGAGAGCTATGACCCGGCCCGCGATCCCGTCTCGGGCCAGCTCGCCCGCATCGAGGTCACCGTGACCAACCGCTCCGCGCAGGGCGACGCCGAATGGGCGAAGCGGATCAGCCCGACCATGGCCGAGGACGCGCCCCCGATGCTGGCCCGCTCGACCGCCGACGAGACGCTGATGCTGTATGTCCCGCCCAGCGTGGAACCGCTGATGACGGCGCCCCTTGGCGAGGGCCGCCGCTATTCGATGATCGTCCGCGAGGAGACGATCGACGGCAACCCGCCAAGCTTCACCGTGATCAGCTATGACCTGCTCGAGTGACGGGGATTCACCGGCGAGAGGTAGGGATCAGGGGGGGCTCGGAGAACGGCAGGGCGGCTTTGGCCGAGGATAGCCGCGTGGACCGCGACAGTCTTCTCTAGACTTGCCATCCGACAAGACCGGAGCATCGCCCGTTCTCATCGCCGGAACGGGGTGGGTGGATGTTTACGCGATCGTTCACCGGACCGCTGCCATATTGCGAAGGCTCACGGCGCGGTCCAAACTGTCGCCGCGGGCGTCACCCCGCATCGGTTTCGCCGTTGTGCACAGCCTCGGTTACGCATTGCGTGCCCCAGCCGGCGCAGCGGTCCTGCAGTTCCGCGGGCAGGGGCGCTTCGGTCACGACGGCGTCCATGTCGGCCAGCGACCCCATCCGCACCGGCGCCGTCCGGGTCAGCTTGCTGAGGTCTGTGACCAGCAGCCGGGTGCGCGCCTGCCGCAGGATGGTGCGGCTGACCCGCACCTCGGCCAGATCGAAATCCAGCACGTCGCCGTCCATCTCCAGCGCCGAGCATCCGACGACGGCGAAGTCGACCTTGAAGTTGGCCAGGAACTCGCTGGTCAGGTCGCCCACCAGTCCGCCATCCGACCGTCGCACGATGCCGCCGGCGACGATCACCTCGCAGCTTTCGTTGTCGATGAGCGTGTTGGCGACGTTCATGTTGTTGGTCACGACCGTCAGGTTCCGGTGCTCCAGCAGCGCCCGGGCCACCGCTTCGGTGGTGGTCCCGATATTCAGGATCAGCGACGAGTTGTCGGGGATCATTGAGGCGCAGGACCGGCCGATCCGGTCCTTGGCCGACTCGTGCATCACGCGGCGCGCCTCATAGCCCAGGTTGCTGACCCCGGCGACCAGAACCGCCCCGCCATGCACCCGGTCGAGCAGCCCCTGATCGGCAAGCTCGCCCAGGTCGCGGCGGATCGTCTGGGCCGAGACCTCGAAACGCTGTGCAAGATCCTCGACCTCGACCCAGCCAGCGGCCCGGGCAAGCTTGAGGATATCGAGCTGTCTGAGGCTGTGCACCATGTGATCTCCCCTGCCGACCGTTAGCAGGGGATCCTCCGCGTGCAAACGAAAATTTGCGCGCGAAAACGAAAAACCGTTGACAAGCCCGCCCGCACTCGTGATCGATCTGCTCATCAGAAGGGGCTGGAATGCGCGACACCACGGACCTGTTCATCACCCCAGGCGGGATCGACGGATGCGGCATCGCCCGCAACGCCGCCGGCGCCTGCAGGCCCGGAAGAAAGCACACGGCCATGACCGCTTGCCGGCTTTCCGGACCGCTTCGGCTGAGGGCGGCGGCATGACGCTGGAACTGCAGGGCATCAGCCGCGCAATCGGCGACGAGGTCTGGATCCATCCGACCGATCTTCGGCTGCTGCCCGGGACGATGAACGTGCTGCTGGGTCCGACGCGCGCGGGCAAGACCACGCTGATGCGGCTGATGGCCGGACTGGACGCGCCGACCAGCGGCAGCATCCTGTGGAACGGCGCCGATGTCACCGGGGTCCGGGTGCAGGACCGGGGGGTGGCGATGGTCTATCAGCAGTTCATCAACTACCCCTCGATGAGCGTTTACGACAACATTGCCTCGCCCCTGCGGCTGCAGGGGGTGCCCCGCGCGCAGGTCGACAGCCGCGTGCGCCAGACCGCCGAGATGATGCGCCTGACCCCGATGCTGGAACGCCGGCCGCTGGAGCTGTCGGGCGGCCAGCAGCAGCGCACCGCGCTGGCGCGCGCCCTCGTCAAGGGCGCGGGGCTGGTGATGCTGGACGAGCCGCTGGCAAACCTCGACTACAAGCTGCGCGAAGAGCTGCGGGCCGAGATCCCGCGGATATTCTCGGAATCCGGCGCGATCTTCGTCTATGCCACGACCGAGCCCGAGGAAGCGCTTCTGCTGGGCGGCAACACCGCAACCCTGTGGGAAGGGCGCATCACCCAGTTCGGCCCCACCCCCGAGGTCTATCGCGCCCCCCGCGACGCCACCACGGCGCGGGTGTTTTCCGACCCGCCGATGAATTTTGCCCAGGCCGTGATCCGCAACGGTCGCGCGCGTCTGGGCGAGGCCGAATGGGACGTGCCGGGCCTGCCGGACGGGACCTATCAGGCGGGCTTCCGGGCGAACCACCTCCGGCTTTCGGGAGGCGCACCGGGGGCACTCGCCCTGCCGGCCCGGCTGCGGGCGAGCGAGGTCACCGGGGCCGAAAGCTATCTGCATCTCGACCATTCGGGCGATCGCTGGATCGCGCTGGTGGACGGCGTCCACCGGCCCGAGCCGGGCCAGGCGCTGACCGTCTGGCTGGATCCGGCCCATGTCTATCTGTTCGGCTCGGACGGGCTTCTGGCCCGCCCCGCCCCCTATGCACAGGCAGCCTGAGCGATGGCCGGCATCACCCTTGACGATCTCGCCCACAGCTATCTGCCCACCCCCCGGTCGCAGGCCGACTATGCGCTGAAGCCGATGACGATGACCTGGCGGGACGGCGGTGCCTATGCGCTGCTGGGGTCGTCGGGCTGCGGCAAGACGACGCTGCTGAACATCATCTCGGGGCTGCTGACCCCGTCGCGGGGGCGGGTGCTGTTCGGCGACCGCGACGTGACGCGGCTGCCAACGGCGGACCGCAACATCGCCCAGGTGTTCCAGTTCCCGGTCGTCTACGACACCATGACGGTGCGCCAGAACCTCGCCTTTCCGCTGCGGAATCGCGGCGTTCCTGCCGCCCAGATCGCCGCGCGGGTGGACGCCATCGCTCGCATGATCGGGATGGAGACGCAGCTGGACCGCCGCGCCCGCGGGCTCACGGCGGACGCCAAGCAGAAGATCAGCCTCGGCCGCGGCATGGTCCGCCAGGACGTGAACGCGATCCTGTTCGACGAGCCGCTGACGGTCATCGACCCGCACATGAAGTGGGAGCTTCGGACCCAGCTCAAGGCGCTGCACCGCGAATTCGGGCACACGATGATCTATGTGACGCACGACCAGACCGAGGCGCTGACCTTTGCCGACGAGGTGGTGGTGATGTCCGAGGGCCGGGTGGTGCAGGCCGGCACGCCGCAATCGCTGTTCGACCGGCCCGAGCATACCTTCGTCGGCTATTTCATCGGCTCGCCCGGGATGAACCTGCTGCCCGCCCGGATCGACGGCGCGCAGGCGATCGTGGCGGGGACGAGCGTGCCGCTGGACGGCCTTTACGCCCCGGCCCAGGGCCAGATCGGCATCCGCCCGGACGCCGTGCGGCTGGCCGAGGGCGGGCCGGGCCTGCCGTTTCACGCGGCCCGCATCGAGGATGTGGGCCGTCACCGCATCGTCCGCGGGCAGGTCGCCGGCCAGCCCTTCAACGTCACAGTGCCCGAGGGCGGAACGATCCCGGCGGCGCCTGACCGCGTCATCCTGGATCCCGCCCGGGTCGGAGTCTTCGTCGACGACTGGCGCGTCGAGCCGCAGGGAAGGGCCGCCTGATGGACAAGCCGCTGAACAACCGCGCCTGGCTGCTCGTCCTTCCGGTCCTGCTGCTGGTCGCCTTCTCGGCCGTCATCCCGCTGATGACGGTGGTGAACTACTCGGTGCAGGACACGTTCGGGAACAACCAGTTCTTCTGGAACGGCCTGGACTGGTTCCGCGAGGTGCTGGGCAGCGACCGCATCCGCGCCGCGCTCGGCCGGCAGATCCTGTTCTCGGCCATCATCCTCGCCATCGAGATCCCGCTTGGCATCTTCGTTGCGCTGAACATGCCGAAACGCGGCTTCTGGGCAAGCCTCTGCCTGGTGCTGATGGCTCTGCCGCTGCTGATCCCGTGGAACGTCGTCGGCACCATCTGGCAGGTGTTCGGACGGGTGGATATCGGCCTGCTGGGCCGGGCGCTGGCGGCGATGGGGTTCGACTATAACTACGTCAACGACCCCGTCGACGCCTGGGTCACGATCATCGTAATGGACGTGTGGCACTGGACCAGCCTTGTGGCGCTGCTGTGTTATGCTGGGCTGCAATCCATCCCCGACGCCTATTACCAGGCCGCGCGCATCGATCAGGCCAGCCGGTGGAGCGTGTTCCGCTATATCGAGCTGCCCAAGATGTCGGGCGTGCTGCTGATCGCCGTGCTGCTGCGGTTCATGGACAGCTTCATGATCTATACCGAGCCGTTCGTGCTGACCGGTGGCGGTCCCGGCAACGCCACCACCTTCCTGTCGATCGACCTCGTCAAGACCGCCATCGGCCAGTTCGACCTGGGGCCGGCCGCAGCCTTCAGCCTGATCTATTTCCTGGTGATCCTGCTGATTTCCTGGGTGTTCTACACCGTGATGACCGCCCAGAAGGAGACGCTGTGATGGCTGCCCCGCGCGATCACAAGGGCTGGGGATCGGCGTTGGTCATGACGCTGTACCTGCTGTTCCTGCTGGTCCCGATCTACTGGCTCGTGAACATGAGCTTCAAGACGAACGCAGAGATCACCGGCGACTTCAGCCTGTTTCCGCGCCACCTGACCTTCGCCAATTATCGCACCATCCTGACCGACCCCAGCTGGTACATGGGCTATGTCAACAGCATGATCTATGTCGGCCTGAACACGGTGATTTCGGTCGCCGTCGCGCTGCCGGCGGCCTATGCGTTCAGCCGCTACCGGTTCATGGGCGACAAGCACCTGTTCTTCTGGCTGCTCACGAACCGGATGGCGCCGCCGGCGGTCTTTGCGCTGCCGTTCTTCCAGCTTTATTCGGCGGTCGGCCTGTTCGACACCCATATCGCCGTGGCGCTGGCGCATTGCCTGTTCAACGTCCCGCTGGCGGTGTGGATTCTGGAAGGCTTCATGTCGGGCGTCCCGCGCGAGATCGACGAGACCGCCTATGTCGACGGCTATTCCTTTCAGCGCTTCTTCGTCCGCATCTTCATGCCGCTGATCGCCTCGGGAATCGGGGTGGCGGCGTTCTTCTGCTTCATGTTCTCGTGGGTCGAGCTGCTGCTGTCGCGCACGCTGACCTCGGTCAACGCCAAGCCGATCGCCGCGACGATGACCCGCACCGTGTCGGCCTCGGGGCTGGACTGGGGGGTACTGGCCGCGGCGGGCGTGCTGACGATCATTCCGGGCGCGTTGGTGATCTGGTTCGTGCGGAACTACATCGCCAAGGGCTTTGCATTGGGGAGGGTGTGATGACCCGCGCCGTCAACACCGGCTTCGCCGTCGCCGCCCTTGCGATGCTGGGCGTTCTCGGCTGGCTCGTCTCGATCGTGCCGGCCGAGGACGGCGAGCGGGACTGGTTCGGCAGCCTCAACCCCGGCGGTTGGATGGCATGGACCTTTCCGACCGCGCTGTTCTACTGGATCATCGCGGCGTTGTTGCTGGCCTTCACATGGCTGGCCATCCGCGACCCCGAACCCCCCCGCCGCGGCATCCTGGGGATCGCCACGACGCGCGGCGACCGGCTGTTCATCAGCCTGCTGGGCAGCGCCTTCATCAATCTCGCCTGGGTCGGGTTCGGGGGAAGCCCGGACTGGGGCGGGCTGGCTATTTCTTGCATCTACGCCCTCGCGGTGTTCCGCTGGGTGTGACAACGGGCCGGAACGGCCCATCAGGGAGGACGGAACATGAAACTGCACCTGACGACGGCCATCGCGCTGGCGCTGATGGCCACCGGCGCGCCCGGCGCGGCGCTGGCCGGGATCGAGGAGGCCAAGGCCTTCCTCGACAAGGAGATCGGCGATCTCTCGACCCTGTCCCGCGCGGACCAGGAAGCCGAGATGCAATGGTTCATCGACGCCGCCAAGCCCTTCGCGGGGATGGAGATCAACGTGGTGTCGGAAACGATCACCACCCATGAATACGAATCCAAGGTCCTCGCCCCGGCGTTCACCGCGATCACCGGGATCAAGCTGACCCACGACCTGATCGGCGAGGGCGACGTCGTCGAAAAGCTGCAGACCCAGATGCAGTCGGGCGAGAACGTCTATGACGCCTATGTCAACGACAGCGACCTGATCGGCACCCACTGGCGCTATCAACAGGCCCGCAGCCTGACCGACTGGATGGCCAATGCCGGCAAGGACGTGACCAATCCGAAACTCGACATCGACGACTTCATCGGCAAGTCGTTCACCACCGCGCCCGACGGGCAGATGTACCAGCTGCCCGACCAGCAGTTCGCGAACCTCTATTTCTTCCGCAAGGACTGGTTCGACGACCAGAAAAACAAGGACGACTTCAAGGCCAAGTACGGCTATGACCTGGGCGTCCCTGTCACCTGGTCGGCCTACGAGGACATCGCCGAGTTCTTCACCGGCCGCGAGATCGACGGCAAGAAGGTCTACGGCCACATGGACTATGGCAAGAAGGACCCCTCGCTCGGCTGGCGCTTCACCGATGCGTGGCTGTCGATGGCCGGAAACGGCGACAAGGGCATCCCGAACGGCAAACCGGTCGATGAATGGGGCATCCGCGTGGACGAGAACGATCGCCCGGTCGGGTCCTGCGTCGCGCGCGGCGGCGACACCAACGGGCCGGCTTCGGTCTATGCGATCCAGAAATACCTCGACTGGATGAGCAAGTACGCGCCGCCGGCCGCACAGGGCATGACCTTCTCGGAAAGCGGCCCGGTGCCGAGCCAGGGCGAGGTCGCGCAGCAGATGTTCACCTACACCGCCTTCACCGCCGATTTCGTCAAGGACGGCCTACCGGTGGTGAACGCGGACGGCACGCCGAAGTGGCGCTTTGCGCCCTCGCCGCACGGCGCCTACTGGAAGGACGGCATGAAGCTGGGCTACCAGGACGCCGGGTCGTGGACCCTGCTGAAGTCCACCCCGGACGACCGCGCCAAGGCCGCCTGGCTGTACGCGCAGTTCGTCACCTCGAAAACCGTCGACGTGAAGAAAAGCCACACCGGCCTGACCTTCATCCGCCAGTCGACGCTGGACCACCAGTCCTTCACCGACCGCGCCCCCAAGCTGGGCGGCCTGATCGAGTTCTATCGCTCGCCGGCCCGCCTGCAGTGGTCGCCGACCGGCACCAACGTGCCCGACTATCCCAAGCTGGCGCAGCTGTGGTGGCAGGCGATCGGTGACGCGTCCTCCGGCGCCAAGACCGCGCAAGAGGCGATGGACAGCCTGTGCGCCGAACAGGAAAAGGTGATGGCGCGGCTGGAAAAGGCCGGGGTGCAGGGCGACATCGGCCCCAAGCTGGCCGAAGAGCATGACCTCGCCTGGTGGAACGCCGAGGCCGTCAAGGCGGGTGGCATCGCCCCCCAGCTGAAGCTGGACAACGAGGACCCGGAGCCGCAGACCGTCAACTATGACGAGCTGGTGAAAAGCTGGCAGAAGTGATCGGTTGACCTGCTGATCCGCGACCTGTCCGCCGGGGCCCATACCGGGCCCCGGCATTCGCGTTTGTGACCCGACCGGACGGTCTGTCAAAACCCCGCGGGCCCGCCCCAGGGGCGAGGACCGGGGTCCGCGTCCGCCTTGCGATCGATCAGGAGCCCTCACGGCGCAGGCCGGTGGCGGCATCGAACAGGTGCATCGCACCCGGCCGCACGGAAAGCCTCAGCGGCTCGGACGGCTGGAAATCGGGCGGCACCACCACCGACACGCGCTCGCCGCCGATCACGCCGTGGACCAGGCGGCTTACGCCCAGTTCCTCGATCCCGCTCACCTGCATGGACAGCGCGCCGTCCGGGGACGGCACCAGATCCTCGGGGCGGATGCCGACGGTCGTGCCGGGCCGAGCCAGCCCGGGCAGCACGTCCGACCGCACCAGGTTCATCGGCGTCGACCCGATGAAACCTGCGACAAAGACCGAGGCCGGGCGGCGATAGACCTCGAGCGGGGTGCCGATCTGTTCCACCCGGCCGCCGTTCAGCACCACCAGCCGGTCGCCCAGGGTCATCGCCTCGACCTGATCGTGGGTGACATAGATCGCGGTCGTGGCCAGCCGCCGCTGCAGGGTCTTGATCTCCCACCGCATGACCCCGCGCAGCTTGGCGTCAAGGTTCGACAGCGGTTCGTCGAACAGGAAGGCCGCCGGCTCGCGCACGATGGCGCGGCCCATGGCGACACGCTGACGCTGGCCGCCCGACAGCTGACGCGGCTTGCGGTCGAGATAGGGGGCGAGTTCAAGCATCCGCGCGGCCTCGTCCACGCGGCGGGCGATCTCGGCCGCAGGGGTGCGACGGTTCTTCAGACCGTAGGCGAGGTTCTGGCGCACGCTCATATGCGGGTAAAGCGCATAGTTCTGGAACACCATGGCGATGTCGCGGCCGGCGGGCTCGATGTCGTTGACCACCCGGTCCCCGATCGAGACGGTCCCCTCGGTGATCGTCTCCAGCCCCGCGATCATCCGCAGCAGCGTGGACTTGCCACAGCCCGACGGGCCGACGAGGACCACGAACTCGCCATCCGCGACGTCGAGATCGACGCCGCCGACCGCACGGGTGCCGCCGGGATAGACCTTGCCGACGCCGTTGAGGGTGATGCGCGCCAATCTACTTCTCCGTCTCGACCAGGCCCTTGACGAACAGCCGCTGCATCAGGACGACGACGAGCAGCGGCGGCAGCACCGCGAGGATCGCGGTCGCCATCACCAGGTGCCATTGCGGCTGCGCGTCGGCGACGTCGGCCATGCGCTTGATCCCGGCGACGATGGTGTACTTGTCGCTGCTGGTCGTCACCAGCAGCGGCCACAGATACTGGTTCCAGCCGTAGATGAACATGATGACGAACAGCGCCGCGATGTTGGTCCGCGACAGGGGCAGCAGGATGTCGCGGAAGAACTTCATCGGGCCGGCGCCGTCGATGCGGGCCGCCTCGGTCAGCTCGTCCGGCATGGTCAGGAACAGCTGGCGGAACAGGAACGTCGCGGTGGCCGAGGCGATCAGCGGGATAGAGAGCCCGGCATAGGTGTTCAGCAGGCCAAGGTCGGCGACCACCTTGTAGGTCGGCACGATCCGCACCTCGACCGGCAGCATCAGGGTGGCGAAGATCACCCAGAAGGCCAGCATCCGCAGCGGAAAGCGGAAATAGACGATCGCGAAGGCCGACAGGATCGAGATGGCGATCTTTCCGATCGAGATCGACAGGGCCATGATCGCGCTGTTCAGCAGCATCCGCCCCACCGGCGGCATGCCCGAGGTGCTGACGCCGGTGCTGAACATGCGGGAATAGTTCTCGACCAGGTGGGGCCCCGGCAGGATCGGGACCACGCCCGACATGAAATCGTTCGGCCCATGCGTCGAGGCGACGAAGGCGATCCACAGCGGCATGGCGACGACCGCGACGCCGACGATCAGCACCAGATGAGCCAGCAGGTTCAGCAGCGGGCGATCCTCGACCATCAGTAGGCGACCCGCTTTTCGATCCAGCGGAACTGGATGACGGTGAGGGCGATCACGATCAGCATCAGGATCACCGACTGCGCGGCGGAACTGCCGAGGTTCTGGCCGATGAAGCCGTCGAACCAGACCTTGTAGACCATGATGTTGGTCGATTGCGCCGGGCCGCCCTCGGTGGTCGCGTCGATCACGCCGAAAGTCTCGAACATCGCGTAGACGATGTTGACGACCAGCAGGAAGAAGGTCGTCGGCGACAGCAGCGGCAGGGTGATGGTGAAGAACCGCTTGACCGGCCCGGCGCCGTCGATGGCCGCTGCCTCGTGCAGGCTTTGCGGAATCGATTGCAGGCCGGCGACGAAGAACAGGAAGCAATAGCTGATCCGGCTCCAGGCGCTGGCGAGGACCACGAGGATCATGGCGTCGCGCGGACGCATCAGGTGGTTCCAGTCATAGCCGACGCGGTCAAGGACATAGGGCAGCAGGCCGACGGTCGGGTTGAAGATGAACCACCACAGAATGCCCGCGACCGCCGGGGCGACCGCGTAGGGCCAGACCAGCAGCGTGGTATAGACCTTGCCGGCGCGCACCAGCCGGTCGACGGCCAACGCGAGGACCAGGGCAACGCCCAGCGACAGCAAGGTGGTCGCGACAGCGAAGATCGCGGTGACGCGGACCGCGTTCAGATACTCGGCGCTGCCCCACAAGGCGGCATAGTTGGCGAGCCCGACGAAGCTGGTGCTCAGCCCGAACGCATCCTCGCGCAGGAAACTTTGCCGGATCGCCTGCGCTGCGGGCCACAGGAAGAAGATCGCCGTCACCGCTAGCTGGGGCGCCAGCAGCAGCCACGGCAGCAGTCGGTTGCCAAACAGCGCGCGCTTCATCCGGAGGGAGCCTTCTGCGAAGGAAGGGGCCGGCGCGCGGGGGCGCCGGCCCGGAACAGGGCGAGGTGCCGCGTTACTTGTTCTGCGCCTCGAACTCGGCCAGCAGGGCGTTGCCGCGTTCCACGACCGCGTCCAGCGCGCCCTGGGCGTCCTTCTTGCCGGCCAGCAACTGCTCGAACTCCTCGTCGATGATCGTGCGGATCTGCACGTAGTTGCCAAAGCGCAGGCCCTTGGAGTTCTCGGTCGGCTCGTTCAGCGTGATCTGCCGGACGCCGACGTCCGAACCCGGGTTCTTTTCATAGAACCCCTGCTGCCTGGTCAGGTCCTCCGCCGCCCGGGTGATCGGCAGATAGCCCGAGAACTGGTGCCAGTCGGCCTGCACCTCGGGGCTGGAAAGATAGGTGAAGAACTTGGCGACGCCCTTGTATTCCTCGGCCGGGCGGCCCTCCATCACCCACAGCGTGGCGCCGCCGATGATGCTGTTCTGCGGCGCGCCCGCGACGTCGTCATAATAGGGCAGCATGCCGAAGCCGACCTTGAAGTCCTTGGCGTTGGCGACGACGCCCGCCCGGCTAGCCGAGCTGTTCATGTACATCGCGCATTCCTGGCTGTAGAACATCGGCGGGGCGTTGTCGCCGTCGGTCGGGCCGCCGTACATGAACACGCCCTCGTCGGCCCACTTCTTCAGGTTGCCCCAGTGCTTCACCTGGACCGGCCCGTTCAGCGACAGCCGCGCCGCAGGGCCGCCAAAGCCGTTCTGTTCGGTCCCGATCGGCTGGTTGTGCCAGGCGCTGAGGTTCTCGGTCTGGATCCAGCTGATCCACCCCGTGGTAAAGCCGCACTTTGCCGCCCCCGACTCCATGATCTTCTTGCTGAAGTCCTCGACCTCGGCCCAGGTCTTGGGCGGCGTCTCGGGGTCAAGCCCGGCCTTCTGGAACACGTCCTTGTTGTAATAGAAGATCGGGGTCGAGCTGTTGAAGGGCAGCGACAGCATGTTGCCCTCGGGGTCGGTGTAATAGCCGACCACGGCGGTCACGTAGCTCTTGGGGTCGAATGCCTCGCCCTCGTCCTGCATCAGCTTGTAGACGGGGCGGGTCGCGCCCTTGGCGGCCATCATGGTCCCGGTGCCGACCTCGAACACCTGCACGATCGCGGGCTGCTGCTTGGCGCGGAAGGCGGCCATCGTGGCGGTCAACGTTTCGGGATAGCTGCCCTTGTAGGACGGGATCACGACGTAGTCGGACTGGCTTTCGTTGAAGCCCTTGACGATCTCTTCGAGCTTGGCGCCCAGTTCGCCGCCCATTGCGTGCCACCAGTGGACTTCGGTGGCGGCGAAAGCCGGGGACGAGGTGAGCAGGGCAAGGCTGGCGGCAGCAAGAAATCGCACGGGGATGTCCTCCGAAGGGTCGATGGGATGCAGGCAGCTGCATTCGGACGCGGTCTAGGATCGTTCTGTGTCAGACGTGTGACAAAGGAATGACAGAACTGCAACACACCGTTCGTGCCGGACGCGGGTCCTGGTGCGGCCATCTTCTGCGTTCGGGACCGGAGCGTGCGCGTGCAAACGAAAATTTGCGCGCGAAAACGAAAAGACGTTGACAAGCCGCCCCGTGGTTGTGATCGCTTTCCATATCGGAAGGAACTGCGATGCGCGACGCCACGGACCTGTTCATCATCGGCGGGGGGATCAACGGATGCGGCATCGCCCGCGACGCTGCGGGCCGGGGACTGAGCGTGCGGCTGGCCGAACAGGGCGACCTGGCCAGCGCCACCTCGTCGGCCTCGACCAAGCTGTTCCACGGCGGCCTGCGCTATCTCGAGTTCCTCGAACTGCGACTGGTCCGCGAGGCGTTGGCCGAGCGCGAGACCCTGCTGCGCGCCATGCCCCATATCAGCTGGCCCATGCGCTTTGTGCTGCCGCTTGATCCGCAGATGCGGTTCGAAAGCCACACGCCGGTCTCGCGGATCATGCAGACGCTGATGCCTTGGGAACGCGGGCACCGGCCGAACCTGATGATCCGCGCCGGGCTGTTCCTGTACGATCACCTTGGCAAGCGCAGCATCCTGCGGGGCACCGAAAGTTACCGGCTGACCGGCCGTCCCGAGGGCGAGCCGCTGCAGCCGCGGCTGCAGCGCGCCTATGAATACAGCGACTGCTGGGTGGATGACGCGCGGCTGGTGGTTCTGAACGCCCGCGACGCGGCAGCGCGCGGGGCCGACATCATCACCCGCGCCCGCGTGACCGAGGCCCGGCGCGAGGACGGCATGTGGCAGGTCCGGCTGGCGGACGGCCGCAGCTTCGCCGCCCGCATCCTCGTCAACGCGGCCGGTCCCTGGGTCGGCGACGTGATCCGCGACGTGGCACATCTGAGCTCGCGCCAACGGATCCGGCTGGTGCGTGGCAGCCATGTCGTGACCCGCCGGCTGTTCGATCACGACAAGGCCTATTTCTTTCAGGGCGGCGACGGCCGGATCATGTTCGCGATCCCCTACGAACGGGACTTCACGCTGCTGGGCACGACCGACGTCGATCACCCCGGCCCCCCCGGCAACGCGGAATGTACGCCGGCCGAGGTGGACTATCTGTGCCGCTTCGCCTCGACCTATCTGCGCAAGCCGGTCACGCCGGACCAGGTCGTGTGGACCTATTCCGGGGTCCGGCCGCTTTACGACGACGGCGCCTCGTCGGCGACCGCCGCGACGCGGGACTATGTCCTGTCGCTGGATACCGGAGAAACCGGGGCTGACGCGCCGTGCCTCAACGTGTTCGGCGGCAAGATCACGACCTACCGGCGCCTGGCCGAGGCGGCGTTGACGAAACTGTCCCCCCATGCCCCGGGCGCCGGTCCCGCCTGGACCGCGGGGGCGCCGCTTCCCGGCGGCGACTTCGCCGTGGACGGGGTGCCGGAGCTGGTCGCGCGGCTGCGCGCCGATCATCCCTTCCTGACCGACGCATGGGCCGGGCGGCTGGTCCGCGCCTATGGGACCCAGGCTGCGGACATGCTGGCGGGCGCGACGTCGGCTGCCGATCTGGGCCGCGACTTCGGGGCGACCCTCACCCAGACCGAGCTGGACTGGATGGTGTCGCGCGAATGGGCCGTTACTGCCGAGGACGCGTTGTGGCGGCGGTCAAAGCTGGGGTTGCGGATGACGCCGGCGCAGGTTGTGGCGGTCGAGGATCACATGGCCCGGGCAACGAAAGCGGCATGAGGTCACGATGACCATCCTTGCGATCGACCAGGGCACGACCTCGTCCCGCGCCATCGTCTTTTCCGCCGACCTGTCGGTGCTGGCCGTGGCGCAGCAGGAGTTCCCGCAGCATTTTCCGGCCTCGGGCTGGGTCGAACACGATCCCGCCGATATCTGGTCCTCGACCGCCGCGGTCACCCGCGCGGTGATCGAGAAGGCCGGGCTGCGTGGCGCCGATCTGGCAGCCATCGGCATCACCAACCAGCGCGAGACGACGGTGATCTGGGACCGCGCCACCGGCCAGCCGATCCACAACGCCATCGTCTGGCAGGACCGCCGCACTGCCGACCTATGCGCCGCGCTGAAGGCGCAGGGGCACGAGCCGGCCGTGGCGGCCACCACCGGGCTGCTGCTCGACCCCTATTTCAGCGCCACCAAGGCCGCGTGGATGCTGGACCAGGTCGAGGGCGCGCACGCGCGCGCCGAGGCGGGCGAGCTCGCCTTCGGCACCATCGACAGCTTTCTTATCTGGCACCTGACCGGGGGCGAGGTGCACGCCACCGACGCCACCAACGCCGCCCGGACGATGCTGTACGACATCCACCGCGGCTGCTGGTCGCCCGAGCTGTGCGACCTGTTCCGGGTGCCGATGGCGATGCTGCCCGAGGTGCGCGACAGCGCCGGCGATTACGGCACCACCCGGCCCGACCTGTTCGGCGCGGCCATCCCGATCCGGGGCGTCGCCGGCGACCAGCAGTCGGCTGCCGTGGGTCAGGCGTGCTTTCGCCCCGGCATGGTCAAGTCGACCTACGGCACCGGCTGCTTTGCCCTGCTGAACACCGGCGAACGGGCGGTGCAGTCGCAGAACCGCCTGCTGACGACCATCGCCTATCAGCTGAACGGCCGCCCCACCTATGCGCTGGAGGGGTCGATCTTCATCGCGGGTGCGGTCGTCCAGTGGCTGCGCGACGGGCTGGGACTGATCCGCGAGGCGTCGGAAACGCAGGCGCTCGCCGAAAGTGCCGACCCGGCGCAGGCGCTGGTGCTGGTCCCGGCCTTCACCGGCCTGGGCGCGCCTTACTGGCGCCCCGAATCGCGCGGCGCGATCTTCGGCCTGACCCGCAATTCCGGCCCGGCCGAATTCGCCCGCGCGGCGCTGGAAAGCGTCGGTCACCAGACCCGGGATCTGCTGGACGCGATGCGTGCCGACTGGAGCGGGGCGGGCGACACGGTGCTGCGCGTCGATGGCGGCATGGCGTGCAGCGACTGGACGATGCAGTTCTTGGCCGACATGATCGGCGCCCCGGTGGACCGGCCCAGGGTCACCGAGACGACCGCCCTGGGCGCGGCCTACCTCGCGGGCCTTGCCGCCGGCCTGTGTCCCGATCCCGAGCAGTTCGGCCAGCAGTGGACGCTCGAAAGGCGCTTCCAGCCGCGGATGCCCGCCGACGAACGCGAAAGCCGGCATGCCCGCTGGCAGCGGGCAGTCGCCGCGACCCTCTGACAGGGTCGTTCCTGATCACACCCCCGACCGGGGCTGGTCAGACACGCAAGGGCTGCTGACGATGCGGATGTCGTCTGGACGGCACTCGTTCTGCCTTCCTCGGCCCGAAGCCGCCGCTCAGTCCACCCGTCCCTTCGCGGCGGCCACTGCGTCGAGAATGATTGGTGCCACCAGTGCCGCGCCCGCCGGACTCAGATGGTCGTCGTCGCTGTAATACGCCGCCCCGCTGTCGGCGTTGAGACAGGTGCCCGCGGATGCATCGCACAGCGCGTGCTGGATGCGGGCCGGATGGACACGGGGCGTGTCGGCGGCGATTCTGTCGAAGAGGGCGTTGATTTCCGCCGTCCGCCCCAGATACCCGGCATAGGGGGTATTGAGCGCCGAGCGGTCCTTGGCGAACACCAGCCGGCGAAAGGCCAGGCTGGGGACGTCCCACCCGGCTTCGGGCAGCGGATAGACCAGCACAACCTCGAACCGCCGGGCGATTTCGCGGATCTGCGTCTCGATGGCAGCCAGCACCCGGTCCTTGCGCCGGCCGGCGCGGGGTGCGTCCGGGGCGATGACGTCGACGGCGCCGTTGTCGCCCTTTTCGACCCCGCCCGCGCCATTATCGAAGCGCTTTCCGTGCAGGTACAGCGGGAAGCGACCGGCGAGGATGACGGTGCGGATGCCGGTGGCCGCGGCATAGTCCAGCGCCGCTTGGTCGAATTCGTGGCAGGTGTCGGGTGATGTCGAGTCGCGCATCCGGCGGAAACCGGGCAGCGGGATACAGCCGCCAAAGCTCACCGCGTAGTATCCCGTCTCGGCCCGGCGCAGCCCCTCGCCCACGGCGTGCTCCAAGGCGTTGGCGTGGCTGTCGCCAAGCAGCAGGACCGAGACGTTACCCGCGGCGTCGGGATGGCGGCATTGCGGCTGCGGATGACGGTCGAGCGGACGGTTCTCGTCGAAATGGCACGGACCGCCGGCGACCGCCCCGGCGGCCTCTGCGTACAAGAGCGCGGCGGTCGGGAAGCGGCCCGGAAACCCCGCGGACAGCGGCCCCACGACGGCGCCGACGAGTACCATCGCGACCCCGCCTGCCGCAGCGGCCCCAAGCACGCCCCGCCGGGTGGCGAAGACGCGCCCGCCGCGACGGAACGGCCGCTCGACCCAGCGCCAAGTGATCCAGGCCAAGACCAGGGTCAGCACCACCAGCCCACCCATCAGGAGGGGAGGGGGCTCACCCAGGCTGCGCAGGCGGGTAAAGGCAAAGAGCGGCTGGTGCCACAGATAGGCGCTGTACGAGATGAGGCCGATCCCGCGCATGGGCCCGGCAGACAGCAGCCGGGCGGCCAGCGTCCCCGGCGTCGCGAACAGGATCACCAGAGCGGTGCCCGCGACCGGTGGCACCGCCGCCAACCCTGGAAACGGCGTGTCGTGGTCATAGGCCAGAATCGAGGCGGCAATCATCGCCAGACCGGCGAGACTGGCCGCCTCGGCCCCCCGGCGGGGCAGTCCCGCCGGCAGGAAGGCGCAGGCCGCGCCAGCCATCAGCTCCCATGCCCGAGGCGGGGCGAGATAGAAATTGGCGCTTGGCGCAATCCGGCCCAGCACCAGCGAAAGCGCAAGGCTGGCTGCACCCAGCGCCAGCACGGCCATGAAGACGCCGCGCCGACCCAGCCGCCAGACCGCCGCCAGAAACAGCGGGAACAGCAGGTAGAACTGCTCCTCGACGGCCAGGCTCCAGGTGTGGAGCAGCGGCTTCAGCTCGGCCGAGGGCGCGAAATAGCCCTCCTCAAGCCAGAAGCGGACGTTCGAGACG
Source organism: Paracoccus sphaerophysae (assembly GCF_000763805.1). Classification (GTDB taxonomy): domain Bacteria; phylum Pseudomonadota; class Alphaproteobacteria; order Rhodobacterales; family Rhodobacteraceae; genus Paracoccus; species Paracoccus sphaerophysae. The sequence goes on from NZ_JRKS01000008.1 coordinate 61,667, forward strand.
AACAGTGCCACCGACACCATGCTCTGCCCGAAGTTGACGAGCTGGGCCGGCATCATCCAGGCCCAGGCGAAAGGCAGGCAGGCGGCGACCACCAGGAACAGGGCCGGCAGGATGCGTCGTGCGCGGCGCTCGTAGAACCGGGCGATCGAGAAGTCGCCGCGGCCGAGTTCGTCCAGCAGGATGGTGGTGATCAGGTAGCCGCTGATGACGAAGAAGATGTCGACGCCAACAAATCCGCCGCCAAGCCGGTCGAAGCCGGCGTGCAGGACGATGATCGGCACCACCGCCACCGCCCGCAGTCCGTCGATCTCTGGTCTGTGCCGCATTCCTTGCCCCCGCGGTCGCCAGATCCTCGGCAGCGGCGACCGGCGCGCGGTTCGGGCGCAGGTCGCGATGAGTCGTGGCACGAACGCGCGCTCTGGGCAACTCCATCAGTTGCGGTCAGACCAAGGCAATTTCCGCTCGGTCAGGGTGGGCTCGGCGCAACCTTCTTGGCGGGAACGGTTTTGGGCAAACATGCTGCCCACCGCGGCCTGCCCGCTTGCGGGCCGTTCACAACGCGACTCTGCGAGTTTGAGGTCGGGCCGTCAGTCCGGGCAAGCCCGCGGGGCATGCGCGGTTGATACGACAGCACCGCCAGCGCCATTCAGCGCCGAAGCGCAGACGCGCGATCCGCTGGCGCCGGATTTTCGCGGAGAACATCGGTGTCATGGCTGACCCTCGATGCCGCGCTCATATTCAAGGCAGTTTCTCGTAGCTGCCCCCTCAGGCAATCAGCGCGGCCAGTGCCAGCCAGCCCGCGCATTCGCAGGCGATCTGGGTGGCGCCCAGAACGTCTCCGGTCTGTCCGCCCAGCTTGCGCCGCGCGGTGATCGCGATCGCCGCCGTCGTCGACGCGACGGCCACGAGCGCGGCCCAGCCGGCCGCGCCAACCAGCGTGGCGATGGCCAGACACAGCAAAGCGCCCGGCACCAGATGGCGCCAGTCCCGCCCGCCGGTCATCCGGCCCAGCCCGTCGCCGCGCGCAGGGGGCAGGGCTTCGATGACGCCAAGCATGGCAAAGCGGCTGGCCACCCCGGCCAGCAGGAACGCGGCCAGCGGCACTCTCGCCATCCCGGCCACCGCCGCCACCGGCAACCCCACGGCAAAGATCAGCGCCAGCGCGCCATAGCTGCCGATCCTGCTGTCGCGCATGATTTCCAGCCGGTGCGCCCTGTCGCGCCCGCCGCCGATCCCGTCGGCGAAATCGGCCAGCCCGTCGTGATGCAGCGCGCCGGTGACAAACGCCATCGCGGCGAATGCGGCCAGCGCGGCCGCCGCGGGCCCAAGGCCGATACCCAGCGACAGTTGATGGATCAGCCAACCGGCCAGGCTGACGATCGCCCCGACGAACGGATAGGCCCAACGCGCCGCGGCAAGGTCGGGGGCGGGGTCGGGCAGCCGCCCGGCCGGCAGACGGGTCAGCAGCATCAGGGCCAGCTGCGCCTCGGACGCCCGCTGCCGCAGCCTCACCCTGCCGCGATCCCGGCTTCGGCAAAGGTCGCCATTCCGTCATGGCAGGCCAGCGCGCCGCGCAGGATCGTCAGCGCCAGCGCAGCCCCCGTGCCCTCGCCCAGCCGCATCCCGAGATCGAGGATCGGCTGCTTGCCCATCGCCCTGCACAGCCGCACGTGCCCCGGCTCGCCGCTCAGATGTCCGACGAGGCAATGCGCCAGCAGATCGGGGTTGGCCCCGTGCAGCGGGGCGACCGCCGCGGTGCAGATATAGCCGTCGAGCATGACCGGAATCCGCGCCGCGCGCGCGGCCAGGACGGCGCCGCAGATCGCAGCCTGTTCCCGTCCGCCCAGCGCCGCCAGCGCCTGCATCGGCGAAACCCCGCAATGCGCGGCCACCCCGTCGCGCACCACCCCGGTCTTGATCGCAAGGATCGCGTCATCCGGCGCGGTGCCGCGACCGACCCAGTCCTCGGCCTGCCCGCCGCAGATGGCGTGGGCCAGAGCGGCAGCGACCGTCGAATTCCCGATCCCCATCTCGCCCAGCAGGATGATGTCCGCGCTTCGATCCACCGCCGCGGCACCCCGGCGCATGGCATCGAGGCATTCCTCGGCGCCCATCGCCGCAGCGGTCGTGAAATCCCGCGTCGGCCGGTCGAGATCCAGCGCAACCACCGTCAGTTCGGCACCGGCCGTCCGGGCCAGCTGGTTGATGGCCGCGCCGCCGACACGGAAATTCGCGACCATGGCGGCGGTCACCTCGGGCGGGAAGGCGTTCACGGACCGGGCGCAGATGCCGTGATTGCCCGCGAATACCAGTGCCTGCGCGCGGTCGATCCGGGGCCGCGGATCGCCACGCCAGCCCGCCATGAAACAGGCCAGCTCCTCGAGCCGGCCCAGCGAACCGGGCGGCTTGGTCAGCTGGTCCTGCCGCTGGCGGGCGGCCGCGGCCGCATCGTGGTCAAAGCCGGGCAAGCGCGACAACCATCCGGCGATCGCGTCCAGGTCGTCGAAGTCAGGCAGGTGGCTCATTGCGGTTTGATCCTCATCGGGCAGCCCGCGACCGATAGCCATACCTCATCGCAGGCTGCCGCGATCCGCTGGTTGACCACGCCCGCGGCGTCGCGGAAGTCGCGGGCGAGCGCGTTTGCAGGCACGATCCCCGCGCCCACCTCGTTGGTGACAAGGACGACGGGGCCCTGAAGTGCGGGCAGACTGGCGGCCAGATCAGCCGCTTCCCCGCCCCAGTCCGCACCCGCCAGCATGAGGTTCGACAGCCACAGGGTCAGGCAGTCGACCAGACGCGGCGACCCGTCGTCAGTGTCGCGCAGCGTCTGCACCAGGGCCAGCGGCGTCTCCACGGTGGTCCAGCCGTCCCCCCGCCGGGACCGGTGATCCGTGATCCGCGCGGCCATCTCGGCATCGCCCGCCTGCGCCGTCGCGACATAGATCGCCGGCTGCCCGAACTGCAGCGTCAGTTGTTCCGCAAGGAGACTTTTGCCCGACCGGGCGCCCCCTGTGACGAGGATCGACTTTGCCATGCCGCCGTGCAAATCAGAAATTCGCGGCACTGGGAAGGCGTCAATGCAGCAATTCGCAACGAACGAACTGGTGCTGATCCGGCACGCGCCCGCCGACCACGGCGGGCGGCTGATCGGCCGGACGGACGTGCCCGCGTCGATGCCGGGACCGGACCGCATGGCGCGGGCACGGGGCAGCGTCGGGGCGTGCCGGCGCGTCTTCTGCAGTCCGGCGCGCCGGTGCACCATGACGGCGCAGGCCCTGTTTCCGGGGCTGACCTGCACCGCGGACCCCCGGCTGTGGGAACAGGATTTCGGCCAGCATGAGGGGATGCCCGCCACCGATCTGCCGGATCTGGGCCCGTTGGACCGCGCGGCGCTGGCCAGGCTGCGCAATCCGGGCGGCGAAAGCTTTGCGGATCTGGCCCGGCGGGTCGCCCCGGCCATCAAGGAAATCGCCGCTGAGGCAGCCGCGGGACCGATTGCGGTGGTGGCCCATGCCGGAACGATCCGCGCCGCGCTTAGCATGGCGCTGGGACGGATCGAGGCGGGGCTCGCGTTCGACATCGCGCCGCTCTCGGCGACGCGGCTCGCGTGGCACGGCGGCGATTTCGCCATTCTGGCCACCAATCATCCGCTGGCCTGACCTGGTGCGCGTTCCCGGACATTTTGGCGAGTGGTTGCAGGGCCGCCTGGGCGCCGGGGGGCCGGTGGTGTTGGTGACGGCGGCCTGCCCCGCCCTGGCCGTTCGGGCCACTCGGCTGGGCGGGGGTCCCCTGTCGCTGCTTCAAGGCAGATGCGTGCTCGACCCCGACCTGGCCCGCGCGCTGCTGGACCGGCTCGGCCTCGCCCACGGATGGTTTCGAATCGAGTCCGAGATGCCGCCCGGCGGCGGCGCGGGCGCCTCGACGGCCGCGCTGATCGCGCTGGCCCGCGCGGCCGGGTTCGAGGGCAGCGGCCTGATCGCGGCGTGTCTTGCCGTCGAGGGCGCGTCCGACCCGCTGACCTTCCCGCAGCCGGACGCCGTGCTATGGGCGCCCCGTCTGGGGCGGGTCATCGACGATCTTGCTCCTCCGCCGCCTGCCGAGATCGTCGGCGGCTTCTGGGGCAACGGCCAGCGCACCGACCCGGCGGATGAAGAGTTTCCCGATGTCGCCGACCTGGTCGATGCCTGGCGGGGGGCCGAAACGCTTGCCCAGCACGCCGCGATCGCTGCCGAATCGGCCCGGCGCTGCACGCTGCTGCGCGGGCCGGGGGCCGATCCGATCGAGGCTCTTGCCGGCACATGGGGCGCGCTGGGGCATCTGCGCGCGCATACCGGCTCGGCCCGCGGGCTGATCTTTGCGCCCGGGACCGCGCCCGCCGGGGTCGAGGACGCGCTGCGCGCGGCGGGGCTGGCGCAGGTCTTGCGCTTTGCGACGGGTGCCGCGCGATGAGCCTTGCCGCCATGATGCTGGTCGCGCTGGCGATCGACGCGGCGATCGGCTGGCCGGATCGCCTGTTCCGCCGGATCGGCCATCCGGTGACGTGGATGGGCGCGCTGATCGCCGGGCTGGACCGGCGCTGGAACCGCGGCCCGCCTGCGGCCCGGCGTCTTGCCGGGGTGGGCTGCGTCGCGGCGGTCGGGCTGGCGAGCCTTGTGCCGGCGGCCGTCTTGCATGCCGCCCTGCCCGCGGGCTGGCCGGGGATACTGACGGGCGGCGCGCTGGCCTGGCCGCTGGTCGCGGCGCGGTCCATGGGGGTTCATGTCCGCGCCGTCGCCACGCCCCTGCAACAGGACCGGATCGACGCCGCCCGCCATGCGGTGGGGCGGATCGTCGGGCGCGATCCCGCGCGGCTGGACCGGGCAGGCATCGCGCGGGCCACGCTGGAAAGCCTTGCCGAGAACACCTCGGACGGGATCGTCGCGCCGGTCTTCTGGGGCGCGGTCGCCGGTCTGCCGGGGATCGCGCTCTACAAGGCCGTCAACACGATGGATTCGATGATCGGTCACCGCACCCCGCGGCACGAGGATTTCGGCAAGGCCGCGGCGCGGCTGGACGACCTGGCCAACCTGATCCCGGCCCGTCTGACCGGTCTGCTGTTCGCGGTCGTCTCGGGGCGGCCGCGCCGGGCGCTGGCCTGCATGTGGCGGGACGCGCGCCATCATCGCTCGCCCAATGCCGGCTGGCCCGAGGCCGCGATGGCGGGTGCGCTCGGCGTCCGCCTGTCGGGCCCGCGCATCTATGCCGGCCGCGTCGCCGACGAGCCGTGGCTGAACGGCGCCGCGCCCGATCCCGCGCCCGAAGCGGTCTCGCAGGGGCTGGCGCTTTACCTGCGCGCCATGGTGCTGCTGGCGGCGTGCCTGCTTGCGGCAAGCGTGGCCTGATGCACATCCGGCGCGACCATGGCGGCGATCTGGACCGGGTGCGCCGCGCGGGCGAGGACTGGCTGGACCTGTCGACGGGGATCAACCCGCGGCCTTATCCGGTGCCGCCCCTGCCGGACGAGGCCTGGGCGACGCTGCCCACGCAATCGGCGATCGCCGCGCTGACCGGCGCGGCGGCGGCGGCCTATGGCGCCCATGTCGCCCCGGTGCCGCTGGCCGGGGCGCAGGCGGCGATCCAGATCGTGCCGCGGCTGGCGGCGCCCGGGCAGGCGCGGGTGCTGGGCCCGACCTACAACGAACACGCCGCCGCGCTGGCGCTGCAGGGGTGGCGCGTGGCCACGGTGGACCGGATCGAGGCGCTGGCCGGGGCCGATCTGGCCGTGATCGTCAACCCGAACAACCCGGATGGGCGGCACGATCCGCCGGAGCGCATTCTCGATCTCGCGCCGCGGGTCGGGCTGCTGGTCGTGGATGAAAGCTTCGTCGATCCCCGGCCCGAGCTGTCCGTCGTCCCGTGGCTCGGGCGCGGGCCGGGCAACGTCGTCGTGCTGCGGTCCTTCGGCAAGTTCTACGGGCTGGCCGGGCTGCGGCTGGGCTTTGCGCTGGCGGGCGATACGCTGGCCCACCGGATCGCCGAGCTGGCCGGCCCGTGGGCGGTCAGCGGGCCGGCCATCGCGGTGGGGCGCATGGCGCTGGCCGACCGGGGCTGGGCGGATCGCACCCGCCAGAGGCTCGGGGCGGACGCGGCGCGGCTCGACCGGCTGGCCGGGCTGGCGGGATGGACGCTGGTCGGCGGCACGCCGCTGTTTCGGACCTATGAGACGGGGGATGCCCTGGCGGCGCAGCAAAACCTCGCCCGCGCGCGGATCTGGTCGCGGATCTTCCCCTATTCCACCGGCTGGCTGCGGCTGGGATTGCCGGGGCGCGAGGCCGACTGGGAGCGGCTGCACGACGCCCTAGCGGGCCAGCGCGAATAGCCCGTCCACGTCCAGGTGCCGTTCCAGATGCGCGGCCAGCGCGTCCAGCGTCGTCTCGACCGTCGCGTCATAGGCCGTCTGCGAGGTCACGCCCAGCCCGGCGAGGTAGGCCGCGCGAAAGCCGTCATCGCGGAACATGCCGTGCAGATAGCTGCCGGCGATGCGGCCATCGGGGCTGATCGCGCCCTCGGGCGCCCCCTCGACCAGGGCGAAGGGCCGCGCGGCGTCGGGGCCGGAGGTCCGGCCGATATGGATCTCGTAGCCGCGAAAGCCGGCCCCGGTCGGGACATGGAGGGCCGCGACCTCGGTCAGGCGCTTGTCGGGCAGCATCACGGTCGCCACGTCCAACAGCCCCAGCCCGGCCTCGGTGCCGGGGTCGCCCTCGATCCCCGCCGGATCGGCGATCTCGCGCCCCAGCAGCTGATAGCCGCCGCAGATGCCCAGCACCCGCCCGCCGCGCCGGACGTGATCGGCCAGCCCCGCAGCCCAGCCTTGCGCGCGCAGGAAGGCCAGATCGCCGCGTGTCGATTTCGTGCCGGGGATGATGACCAGATCGGCATCCGCGGGGATCGCGCGTCCCGGACCCAGCATGGTCAGCCGGACCCCCGGCTCCTGCGCGAGCGGGTCGAGATCGTCGAAATTCGCGATCCGCGACAGGCACAGGCAGACAACATGCGCGCCTGCCGCGGCCGTGCGGTCGCGGATGTCCAGCGCGTCCTCGGCCGGCAGCTTCCACGCATCGTCGAACCACGGGCAGACCCCGTAGCCGCGCCAGCCGGTCTGCGCCGCGATCAGCGCATAGCCGTCATCGAACAGGCCCGGATCGCCGCGGAAGCGGTTGATGACGAAGCCCGCGATCCGGGCCGCGTCGTCCTTGTCCAGAACCACGCTGGTGCCCACGATCTGCGCGATCACGCCGCCCCGGTCGATGTCCCCGGCCAGCACGACCGGCACGCCGGCGGCGCTGGCAAACCCCATGTTGGCGATGTCGCCCTGGCGCAGGTTGACCTCGGCCGGGCTGCCCGCACCTTCGACGAGGACGAGATCATGCGCCCCACGCAGGCGGGCGAAGCTGTCCAGCACATGCCCCAGCAATTTCGGCTTCAACGCCTGATATTCGCGCGCCCTGGCCGTCGTCAGCCGCCGCCCCTGCACCACAACCTGCGCGCCGACATCCGTCTCCGGCTTCAGCAGGACAGGGTTCATGTCGGTATGCGGCAGCAATCCCGCCGCCTGCGCCTGCAGCGCCTGGGCGCGCCCGATCTCTCCGCCGTCGATGGTCACGGCGGCGTTGTTCGACATGTTCTGCGGCTTGAACGGCGCGACCCGGATCCCGCGCAGCCGGGCGGCGCGGCAGAGGCCCGCGACCAGCAGCGATTTCCCGACATTGCTGCCGGTGCCCTGGATCATCAGGGCGCGGCCCTGCGGGTCAGACACGAACGCCAGCCCCCGGGCGCATCAGAACTCGACCCCCGGCTGCGCCTTGACGCCGTCGCGGAACGGATGCTTGACCAGCGTCATCTCGGTGACCAGATCGGCGGCCTCGACCAGCTCGGGCCGGGCATTGCGGCCGGTCAGGCAGACATGGGTCATCGGCGGCTTTTCGGTCAGCAGGAAACCGACCACCTCGTCGATATCCAGATAGTCGTAGCGCAGCGCGATGTTGATCTCGTCCAGCAGGACGAAGCGGATCTGGGGGTCGCGGATCTGTTCCCTGGCGATCTTCCAGCCCCTTTGCGCTGCCGCGATGTCGCGCGCGCGATCCTGGGTTTCCCAGGTGAAGCCCTCACCGGAAACGAACAGCCGGCATTCCTGCGCGAACCGCTCTTGCAGCAGGCGCCTTTCGCCGGTGTCCCAGCTGCCCTTGATGAACTGGACCACGGCGCAGGGCATCCGGTGGGCGATGCAGCGCATGATCATGCCAAAGCCCGACGACGACTTGCCCTTGCCCGCCCCGGTATGGACGATCACCAGGCCCCGTTCCTCGGTCCTGGTCTGCATCATGCGGTCGCGGGCGGCCTTGATCCGCTGCATCTTCTCGGCGTGGCGGCTCGCGTCGTCCAAGGCAGGTTCCTTTCGGCTTGACAGGCACCGAGGCGGCTGACCATATCGCCCGTGCTGGTGCCTGTGCTAACAGGTGAAAAGGGAATGCGCGAGGCCCCGGGCGGGACCGAACCGCAGCCGCCCCCGCGACCGTGACCGGAAAGGGCGTCCATCGGCCACTGACCCTATCCGGGGTTGGGAAGGCCGGACGACCGCCGGGGACCGCCGAAAGGCGCGTCCCCAAGATCCGCAAGCCGGGAAACCTGCCAGCGCGACGAATGAATCCGGGCGGGGTGTTCCGGGGTCGGTTCTGCGGCACGAGCTGTCGCATTTCCGTGTGCCACCCCGCCTGCCGTGACACGGAGATCCGGATGGGCGAGCGATCGTCTCAGGTCGAACTGCTTGTCTGCACGCGCTGCCGTCGCGGCGACCTGCCCGATGGGGACTGCGACCGCCCAGGCGCGCGGCTGTTCGGCGCCGTGGCGGCGCTCTCCCTCGCCGATGTGCGGGTGGTCCCGGTCGAGTGCCTGTCCAACTGCAACCGCGGCTGCACCATCGCGCTGCGCGCCCCGGGCCGCTGGACCTATGTCTACGGCGAACTGGACGACGGTGCCGACCTGGATGCGATCCGGGACGGCACCGCGGCCTATGTCGCGGCGCCCGATGGGCTGGTGCCGTGGCGCGACCGCCCGGCCCATTTCCGCAAGAACTGCATCGCCCGTATTCCTCCGATGGGGACCCTCTGAATGACAAATCTCGAAAAATTGCCCGTCACCGTGATCACCGGGTTTCTCGGCTCGGGCAAGACGACACTCATCTCCCGGCTGATGAGGAACCCCGGCGGCAGGCGGCTGGCCGTGGTGGTCAACGAATTCGGCGATGTCGGCGTCGATGGCGAGATCCTGAAAGGCTGCGCCATTCCGGATTGCCCTGCAGAAAACATCGTGGAGCTGGCGAATGGTTGCATCTGCTGCACGGTGGCCGACGAGTTCATCCCCACCATCGAGGCGCTGATGGCGCTGGACCCGCGCCCCGATCACATCCTGATCGAAACCTCGGGGCTTGCGCTGCCCAAGCCGCTGCTCAAGGCCTTCGACTGGCCCGACATCCGGTCGAGGATCACCGTCGACGGGGTGATCGCCCTGGCCGATGCCGAGGCCGTCGCCGCGGGCCGCTTTGCGCCGAATGTCGCGGCGGTCGACCGGCAGCGGCAGGCCGATGACAGCATCGACCACGAAACACCGCTGTCCGAGGTCTTCGAGGACCAGATCGCCTGCGCCGATCTCATCCTGCTGACCAAGCCCGACCTGGCCGGACCCGAGGGCGTGGCCCGAGCCAGGGCGCTGATCGCCGCGGAATCCCCCCGGCCGATCCCGATGATCGAGGTGGCCGAGGGCATTGTCGATCCCCGCGTGATCCTCGGCCTCGGCGCGGCGGCCGAGGATGACATCAAGGCCCGCCCCTCGCATCACGACGGCGCCGAGGATCACGAGCACGACGACTTCGACAGCGTCGTCATCGATATCCCGGAACTGTCCGATCCCGCCGATCTGGTGGCGCGGATCACCGACCTGGCCAATCGGCGGAACATCCTGCGGGTCAAGGGTTACGCCGCCGTGAGGGGCAAGCCGATGCGCCTGCTGGTGCAGGCCGTCGGCGCGCGGGTCCGCCACCAGTACGACCGGCCCTGGCAGCAGGGCGAGGACCGGCGCGGCCGCCTTGTGGTCATCGCCGAGCATGATGACATCGACGAGCCGGCACTCCGCGCCATCCTGGCCCCCGAACGCGCCGCCGCCGAATAGCCCGCCCCCAGCCGCCGGAAACCCCGATGCACGTCGTCTTTCGCGAAAGCCACGGGCTGGACGAGACCGAGACGCCCACCGATCTGGGGCAGAGCCCGGCCGACCTGGTGGTGCTGTCCTTCTCGGACAGCGACCTCGGCGCCTTCGCGGCGGCGTGGCACGGGGGCGGCGGGGGCGGCGGTCCGGCAGGACGGCTGCCGACGCTGCGGCTGGCCAATATCGCCGCGCTCAAGCATCCGCTGTCGGTCGACACCTATCTGGACCGGACGCTGTCGGGCGCGAAGGCCATCCTGATCCGGCTGATCGGGGGGCTGCCCTACTGGCCCTACGGGGTCCAGCAGATCGAGATCCTGGCCCGCCGCAACGGCATCGCGCTGGCCGTTCTGCCTGCCGACGGGCGGCCGGATCCGCAGCTTCAGGGCGTCTCGACCCTGCCGGCCGAGACGCTGCACCGGCTGCAGACGCTCTGCGATAGCGGCGGGACCGCGGCGGCTTCGGCGGCGCTGGGGGTGATGGCCGCGGCGGCAGGGCTGGCGTTTCCGCAGCCCGCGCAGGGCGATCCGCTGCCCCAGTTCGGCGCCTGGGCGCCCCAAGGTCCGGCGGCGCCCGGCACGGGCCCCACGGTCCTGATCGTCTTTTACCGCTCGTATCTCGTGGCCGCCGATCTCGCGCCCATCGAGGCGCTGTTCGCGGCCCTCACACGCCGCGGCTTTGCCGTGGCGGGCGCGTTCGTTCCGTCGCTCAAGGCCCCCGAAGCGGCACGCTGGCTGGACAGCCATCTGCGGGCGCTGGCCCCGGTCGCAATCCTGAACGCAACCTCGTTTTCGGCACAGGGCGGGGGCACCTCGCCCCTGGATGCGGCGGGGGTGCCGGTGCTCCAGGTCGCCCTGGCGACCTCGACCCGCCGCGCGTGGGAGGAATCGGCGCGCGGCCTGTCGCCCGCCGATCTCGCGATGCACGTCGTCCTGCCCGAGGTCGATGGCCGGCTGTTCGCCGGCGTCGCCTCGTTCAAGCAGCCCCAGGCCCGCGACGGCGCGCTGCAATTCGCGCGCCTGGTCCACACCCCGGAGCCCGAGCGGATCGAGGCGATCGCCGACCGCGTCGCCGCGTGGCACCGGCTGGCGGCGACCCCGGCCGCCATGCGCCGGGTGGCGCTGGTCCTTTCGACCTATCCCGGGCGGGACTGGAACATGGCCCATGCGGTCGGGCTGGACGCGCTGGCCTCGGCCGAGGCGATGCTGGACGACCTGCGGCAGGCGGGCCACGATACCGCCCCGGGCGCGCCGTTGCAGTCGGCTCTCGCCGTCGGAAGGGTGCACTGGCCGCTGGCCGATTACCGCGCCGCCCTGCAGGAACTGCCGCAGCGGCTGCGCGACGAGCTGACGGCCGCCTGGGGCGCGCCCGAGGACGACCCGGATGCCACCGCCCACGGCTTTGCGTTCGCCGCCGTGCAGCGCGGACGGGCTGTGGTCGCGCTGCAGCCCGAGCGGGGCGCGCCGACTCGGCGCGCGGCAGAATATCACGACCTGTCGCGGGTGCCGCGGCACGCCTATGTCGCCTTCTACTTGTGGCTGCGCCGACAGGCCGACGCATTGGTCCATGTCGGCGCCCATGGCACGCTGGAATGGCTTCCCGGCAAATCCGTCGCCCTGTCGCAAGCCTGCTGGCCCGAGGCGCTGACCGGCGATCTGCCGGTCATCTACCCCTTCATCGTGAACGACCCCGGCGAGGCGGCGCAGGCCAAGCGCCGGATCGGCGCGGTCACGCTGGGCCACATCCCGCCGCCGCAGAAGGCGTCGGGCACCCCGCAGCGCCTCGCCCGGCTGGAATCGCTGCTGGACGAATTCTCGAATGCCGATGGCCTCGACCCGCGGCGGCGCGACCGGCTGATGCGCGACATCCGCGACGAGGCGCAGGCGCTGGGCGTCGAGGCCGACCTGGGACTCGACGCGGCCACGTGCCCGTCCGAGGCGATCACGCGGATCGACAGCTTCGTCTGCGACGTCAAGGAAAGCCAGTACGGCGACGGTCTGCACGTCTGGGGCCGCGCGCCCGCGGCCGGCGGGGCCTTCGCCACCGCAAGCTCGGTCGCGGGGGAACGACGGTCGCTGACCGATGCGCTGGCCGGGCGGCGGATCGAGGCCGGTCCCTCGGGCTCGCCCTGTCGCGGGCGCAGCGACGTGCTGCCGACCGGGCGCAACCTGTTCACCACCGATCCGCGCGGCGTGCCGACCCGCGCGGCGTGGCAGCAGGGAATGCGGCTGGCCGATGCGCTGGTCCGGCGCCATCTGCAGGACCACGGCGACTGGCCGCGCGGGCTGATCGTCGACCTGTGGGGCTCGGCCACGATGCGCACGGCGGGCGAGGATTTCGCCATGGCGCTGGCGCTGCTGGGCGTGCGTCCGGTCTGGGATCAGGACTCGAGGCGCGTCGCGGGGATCGAGATCCTGCCTATCGCCGAATTGGATCACCCCCGGATCGACGTGACCCTGCGCGTGTCCGGGCTGTTCCGGGATGTCTTCCCGACGCTGTCGGCGCTGTTCCAGCAGGCGGTCCGGGCGCTGGCCGCCCGCGACGAGGGGCCCGACTGGAACCCCTATGCCGGACACGAGGCCGCGCGCGTCTATGGCCCCGCGCCCGGCAGCTTTGGCCTGGCGATGGGGGGTGCGTTGGGCGATTACTCTGACGCGGGCCGCCGCGCGGCGGGCGAGGCCTGGCTCGCCGCCTCTGCCTGGGCGCTGGACGGCGACCGGGCGATCTGGGACGAGAGCGGCATCCGCAGCCGTGTCGCCGCGGCCGATGCCTTCGTCCACGCCCAGGACCTGCCCGAAACCGACCTGCTGCTGGCCGAGGATTACGCCAGCCACGAGGCGGGCTTTGCCGCCGCGCAGGACGTGGTGGGGGGCCGGGCGGGGGGGGG
>NZ_JRKS01000009.1 GCF_000763805.1 Paracoccus sphaerophysae
CCAGGCGCCGGCCCCTGCGACGCGCCCGGCCGGTGGCCCGCCCGCCCTGCCGCCGAACGCCGCCGCGCTGGCCCCGCCGCGGCCGCCCGCCCCGGCCGCCACGCCGCGGCGCCGGCACTGGATGCTGGTCCTGTCCTTCCTGCTGCTGGTGCTGCTGCCCAGCGCGGTCTGGGGCTGGTATCTGTGGAACCGGGCCGCCGACCAGTACACCTCGACGGTGGGCTTCTCGGTCCGGCGCGAGGAAGGCGCCGCACCCATCGACATGTTCGGCGGCATCTTCGGCGGCACCGCCTCCAGCACCGCGTCGGACACCGATATCCTTTACGAATTCATCCGCTCGCCCGATCTGGTGGCGCGGACCGACAAGGCGCTGGACCTGCGCGGGAAATTCTCGGCCGGCTGGCCGCGCGATTTCGTCTTTGCCTTCGACCCGTCGGGCACGATCGAGGATCTGACCGATTACTGGCACCGGCAGGTCAAGATCTATTACGACGATTCGTCGGGCATCATCACCGTCCGCGTCTCGGCGTTTTCGCCAGCCGACGCCAAGGCCATCGCCGACACGATCTTTGCCGAAAGCGAAAAGGTCGTGAACGGGCTGTCCGAACAGGCCCGCGTCGATGCCACCAAGCAGGCCGCGGCCGAGCTGGAAAAGGCCCGCGGCGTGCTGACCGAGGCGCGCCAGGCGATGACCGCGTTCCGGGTCCGCACCCGCATCGTCGACCCGACCGTCGATCTGGGCGCGCAGATGACGGTGATGACCGCGCTTCAGGGCCAGCTGGCCGAGGCGCAGGTCGCGCTGGACACGCTGCGCCAGAACGCCCGGGCCAAGGACCAGCGGGTGATCCAGGCCGAAAAGCGCGTCGCCGCGCTGGAGGGCCAGATCGAGGCCGAGCGCGACAAGTTCGGCGGCGAGGATTCGCCCGAGGGCGAGAACTACGCCCAGCTGATGGCTGATTACGAGCGGCTCAAGGTCGACCTGGAATTCGCCGAGGGTGCGCACCAGACCGCCCGCGTCGGCTACGAATCGGCGCTGGCGACGGCGCAGCGCCAGACCCGCTATCTGGCCGCCCATATCGCGCCGACCGAGGCTCAGCGGTCGCTGGAACCCGACCGCCCGTGGCTGCTGGCGATGGGCGCGGGGCTCGCCTTCGTGCTGTGGTCGATCATGATCCTGGTCTATTACAGCGTGCGGGACCGGCGCTGAGACGGCGGACAGGGCGATGATCCGGCTCGAAGCTCTCAGCAAGGTCTACTACACCAACGGCCGGCGGAACCTCGTCGCCGACCGGCTGAACGCGGAATTCCCGACCGGCGCCTCGGTCGGGCTGCTGGGGCGCAACGGGGCGGGCAAATCGACGCTGCTGCGGATGATCGCCGGCACCGCGCTGCCGACCTCGGGCCGGGTGGTGTCGGACGGCACGATCTCGTGGCCGGTGGGTTTCGCAGGCAGCTTTCACCCCGACCTGACCGGCGCGCAGAACGTCCGCTTCGTGGCCCGCATCTATGGCGTCGATACCGACGAGCTGGTCGATTACGTGGACGATTTCGCCGCGCTGGGGCAGAAATACCACCTGCCCTTCGGCACCTATTCGTCCGGGATGCGGTCGCGTCTGGCGATGGGATGCAGCATGGGCATCCATTTCGACACCTACCTGGTGGACGAGGTCACCAGCGTCGGCGACGCCGAGTTCCGCGAGAAATCGCAGCGCGTCTTTACCGACCGGCTCAGCAACAGCTCGGCCATCGTCGTCAGCCACGCGATGCCGATGATCCGGCGGCTGTGCAACATGGGCGCGGTGCTGGACCGTGGCGACCTGACCGTCTTCGACGATATCGAGGACGCCATCGCCTATCACGAATACCTCATGGGCGTCCCGGACACGATCGGGGACTAGGCGCCCGCCTCGCCGGTCAGCAGCGCGCTGATCTGCGCCAGCCGGTCCGCGACCAGCCCGGCATCGCCGCGGCTTTCGACGTTCAGACGCACCACGGGTTCGGTGTTCGACCGCCGCAGGTTGAACCGCCAGTCGGGGTATTCCAGGCTGATCCCGTCGGTGTCGTCGCGCGCCACCGCGCCCCCACCTACCGCCACCAGCACCCGCGCGATGGCC
This sequence comes from Paracoccus sphaerophysae, assembly GCF_000763805.1. Classification (GTDB taxonomy): domain Bacteria; phylum Pseudomonadota; class Alphaproteobacteria; order Rhodobacterales; family Rhodobacteraceae; genus Paracoccus; species Paracoccus sphaerophysae. The sequence continues at coordinate 2,115 of NZ_JRKS01000009.1, forward strand.
GCATCGGGGTCGACCAGGCGGAAATTGACTTCGCCCGAGGACGGGAACGCCGCCATCCGGTCGCCGACCAGCTGCGACAGCGGCCGGCCGCTGCGGGCCATCATCTCGGCCACCAGCAGCCACGGGATCATCCCGCTATCGGCAAAGGCGAAGTCGCGGAAATAGTGATGCGCCGACATCTCGCCGCCATAGATCGCCCCCGACCGCCGCATCTGCTGCTTGACGAAGGCATGGCCGGTTCTGGACTGCACCGCCTCGCCGCCGGCCTTCGCGATCACCTCGCGGGTGTTCAGGACGACCCGCGGGTCGTGGACGATGCGCGCGCCCGGGTCGCGGTCCAGGAAGGCCGCGGCCAGCAGCCCCACGACATATTCGCCGGGAATGAAGCGCCCGGTTTCGTCAAAAAGGAAGCAGCGGTCGAAATCGCCGTCCCAGGCGACGCCCAGATCGGCTTTGTGGGCCATCACCGCCTCGGCCGTCATCGGCTGGTTTTCCGGCAGGAGCGGGTTGGGGATGCCGTTCGGAAAGCCGCTGTCGGCGTCGTGGTTGATCCGGATGACCTCCAGCGACGCGCCGCGCCGCGCGAGTTCCGCAGCGATGGCGTCGAAGGCCGGTCCCGCCACGCCGTTGCCGGCATTGACCAGCACCCGCAGCCCGGCCAGCGCCCCGGCATCGACGAAGTCGCAGACCTTGCGCGCGTAATCCGCCCGCACGGCCGAGGCGTCGGTGATGCGGCCCGGGGCGGCCTTGGGGAAATCGCCCGACTGTGCCAGCGCGGCCAGCTGCGCCAGCTCGGTCGCCGGGTCCAAGGGCGCGGCGCCGGGGCCGACCAGCTTCATGCCGTTATAGTCGATGGGGTTGTGCGAGGCGGTGACCTCGATCCCGCCATCGGCGCCCAGGTGGTCGGTGGCGAAATACATCTCCTCGGTTCCGGCGACGCCCAGGTCCAGCACCTCGACGCCCCCTTCGACCAGCCCGCGCATCAGCGCCGCGGCCAGCGCCGGGCTGCTGTCGCGCCCGTCGCGCCCGACCACCACCCGCCGCGCGCCCGGACGGGCGGCAAAGGCGCGGCCGACGCGCCAGGCGACGTCCTCGTCCAGCTCGGCCCCCAGGCGGCCGCGGAGGTCATAGGCCTTGAAGCAGGTGATCGTCCGCGCGGTCATTGCAGGCTTCTCCCGGTGGTTCCGGTCCCGGATGCCCCGGCGGGGGGCGCTTCGCAAGGCTCATACCTTCGCAGGGGGCTGACCCCGCCTGCGGGCGCCGCTAGCCTGCCCGGCAAACCCGGAAAGGAGCCAGCATGTCGCGCCAAGCCACACTCGACCTGATCGCCGCCTATTACGACGCCTTCAACCGCGGCGACACCGCCGCGATGGAGGCGTTGCTGGCCGACGATTTCGAACACCACGTCAACGAAGGCGACATCCGCCGCGGCAAGGCCGCCTTTGCCGAGTTCAACCGTCACATGACCGACAGCTATGCCGAGCGGCTGACCGACATGGTGGTGATGGCCTCGGAGGACGGCGCCCGCGCCGCCGCCGAATTCGTCGTGAACGGCGAGTATCTGAAGACCGACCCCGGCCTGCCCGAGGCGAACGGCCAGCGCTATGTCCTGCCGGCCGGCGCCTTCTTCGCCGTCCGCGACGGGCGGATCGCGCGGGTGACCACCTATTACAACCTGTCCGACTGGACCCGGCAGGTGTCGCAGGGGTGATCCGGACCGAGACCCTGACCGGAGACGCGGTGGCCGCCGCGCTGGACGACCTCGCGCGCCTGCGCATCGCGGTGTTTCGCGACTGGCCCTATCTGTATGACGGCGATCCGGCCTATGAGCGCGACTATCTGCGCGCCTATACCCGCCCCGGCGCCGTCGTGGTTGCGGCCTGGCACGGCCCGCGCATGATCGGCGCCGCCACCGGCGCGCCGATGGAGCACCACGCCGAGGATTTTGCCGCCGCCTTCGCCGACCGGCCCGAGCCGCTGAGCGACATCTTCTATTGCGCCGAGTCGGTTCTGCTGCCCGCCTATCGCGGCCACGGCCTGGGCCACGCCTTCTTCGACGGGCGCGAGGCCCACGCCCGCGCCATCGGCCGCCGCTGGTCGGCCTTCTGTTCGGTCATCCGCCCCGCTGACCACCCCGCCCGGCCCGCGGATTATCGCCCGCTGGACGGGTTCTGGCGCAAGCGCGGCTATCAGCCGCTGCCCGGCGTCGTGTCGCGGTTCGCGTGGAAGGACGTGGGCGAGACGACCGAGACCGACAAGCCGCTGCAATTCTGGATAAAGCCGCTGTGACGGCCTCTGCGGGCCGTCCCAATGGCACCGGGTGGAGACTTTCCCTGCCCTCCGCATCCCCAGCTTGACCCTCCTTTACGGAGTTTCCCATGCGCCCCGTCCGTATCGCCGCCGCCGCCTATCCCTTCGACTGGCTCGATGACTTCGCCGCCTACGAGGCCAAGCTGTCCGCCTGGGTGGCCGATGCCGCCGATTGCGACTTGCTGGTGTTCCCCGAATACGGCGCCATGGAGCTGGCGAGCCTCGGCGGGCGCGAGATCGCCGGCGATCTCGAGCGCAGCCTGCACGAGGTCGCCCGCCACGAGGATGCCCGCGACGCGCTGCATGTGCGGCTCGCGGCGCAGCACGGGGTGCATATCCTCGCCGCCTCGGGACCGGCGTTCGCGGGCGCGCGGCCGTTCAACCGCGCTGTGCTGTTCGGCCCGGACGGCCGCATCGGCCACCAGGACAAGCAGATCATGACCCGGTTCGAACGCGACGAATGGGACGTCGCCCCGGCCCCCGGCCTGCGGCTGTTCGACACGGCGGCCGGACGCGTGGGGATAACGATCTGTTATGACAGCGAATTTCCGCTTCTCGCGCGGGCCTTGGCCGAGTCGGGGGCCGAGATCCTGCTGACCCCCAGCTGCACCGACAGCGTGGCGGGCTTCAACCGGGTGCGGATCGGCAGCATGGCGCGGGCGTTGGAAAACCAGTGCGTCGTCGTCCACGCCCCGACCGTGGGCAGCTGCGACTGGAACCCCGCGATCGACGAGAACCGCGGCCGGGCGGCGATCTATGCGCCCCCCGACGGGCTATGGCCTGAAACCGGCATCGTGGCCGAGGGCGAGATGGACGCGCCCGGCTGGGTCAGGGCGACCGTCGATCTGGACCTGGTCGCCGAAAGCCGGCGCGACGGGCGCGTGCTGCCCTTTGCACACTGGCCGGAAAGCGCCGGACCGCGGGTGGGGTGAACGCCGCCGGGGCGCGTTAAGAGAACGAAAAGAGAATCCTGCTAGACCCGACTCGGGAACGAATCGGGACGGAACGATGCGCAGGGTAATCTCGGCTTTCAGGCGGTCGCAGCGGGTCGCGGTGGTCGTTCAGGTGGACAACCTCGCGCTGCTGACCCGGTGCATCGGCCTGTCGCAAACCGCGGCGCTGCTGTCGGCGCTCTGCGCCCGCATCGGGGTTGTGCTGGACGTCCCGACGCCGGCGGCCCTCGGTCCACGGGGCCAGATCGCCGTCCTGTTGGACGTCTCGGGCCAGACTGCGGCCTTGCGCAAGGCGCTGCAGGTGCAGTCGGTCGCGCAGGCGGGCTTTGATCTGCCCCACCACGCACCGGGGCCGGGGATCAGCGCGGTGCTGGTCCGGGGCGAAGGGGCCGTCAGCGACGACCGGCTGGTAGAGCAGGGCCGGCTGCATCTCGCGCGCCTCGGGCCGGGGTTTGGCGCGGTGTCGATGATCTCGGTGTCGGGGCAGCCTGCCGATGGCGCGGCCGTGGCGCCGGAACCGGCGCTGATCGAGCCCGACCTGTTCGAGCCGTTTTTCCAGCCGCAGCTCTGCTGTCACAGCGGCACCGTTACCGGGTTCGAGATCCTCGCCCGCGCCCGCCACCCGCTGCGCGGCCTGCTGGGGCCGGCCGCATTCCTGCCGCTGCTGCCAGTCCACCGCCAGCGCACGCTGACCCGCGCGATGCTGTCGCAGGGGATCGCGGCGCTGATCCGCTGGCGGGCCGAGGGGTTCGATGTCGCCACCGTCTCGCTGAACGTGGCGGCGGCCGACCTGGTAGAGCCGGACTTCGCCGATTTCGTGCTGTGGGAACTTGACCGGCAGGACGTGCCTCCCACCCGACTGGTAATCGAGGTGATGGAGGATGTCTCGCCGCTGGACATGCCCGACACGGTCCGCGCCAATCTGGTCCGGCTTTCCGGTCTGGGCTGCCGCATCGACCTGGACGATTTCGGGACCGGCTATGCCAGCTTCGAGGCGCTGCGCCGCCTGCCCGCCCATCGGGTCAAGATCGACCGCAGCTTCGTGACCGGTTGCGACCGGGACGAAAACCAGCAGCGGCTGATCCTCGCCATCCTGGCGCTCGCCGACCGGATGGGACTCGAGACGGTGGCCGAGGGGGTCGAAACCGCCGCCGAACACGCCTTCGTCGCGCAGATAGGCTGCAGCCACGCGCAGGGCTACGCGATCGCGCGGCCGATGCCCCTGGCGGAGACGTTCGGGTTTCTGGCCGGCCGGGCAGCCACAGCGCGGGAACTGCCGGTCCTCAGCCGTCGTGCCGGCTAAGCGGTTTTCAGTCGCCGTACGGTGGACGCAGGACGGGGACGGCCGGATCCGCTGTGGCCGCTTCGCCCCCAGGCGCGCCTTCGGTCGCGGCCAGCGGCTGCAGCGCCGAGAAATCGAACAGCGCCGGGTCGGGCAGATGCGAGGGGCGGACGTTGGTCAGGGCCCGGAACATCACCTGGCGGCGGCCGGGGCTGCGCGCCTCCCACTCGTCCAGCAGCTTCTTGACCTGCATCCGCTGCAGGCCCTCCTGGCTGCCGCACAGATCGCAGGGGATCACCGGATAGTTCATCGCGCGCGCAAAGCGGTCGCAATCCGCCTCGGCCACGAAGGCCAGCGGGCGCAGGACGTTCAGGTCGCCCTCCTCGTTCAGCAGCTTCGGCGGCATCGAGGCCAGCCGGCCGCCGTGGAACAGGTTCATGAAGAAGGTTTCCAGGATGTCGTCGCGGTGGTGCCCCAGCACCACGGCGCTGCAGCCTTCCTCGCGCGCGATCCGGTACAGGTTGCCGCGCCGCAGCCGCGAACACAGGCTGCAATAGGTGCGCCCCTCGGGGACCTTGGCCTTCACCACCGAATAGGTGTCCTGATACTCGATCCGGTGCGGCACCGCGCGGTCGGTCAGGAACGCGGGCAGCACCGTCTCCGGAAAGCCGGGCTGGCCCTGGTCGAGATTGCAGGCCAGCAGGTCGACCGGCAGCAGGCCGCGCCATTTCAGTTCGTGCAGGACGGCGAGCAGCGTATAGCTGTCCTTGCCGCCCGACAGGCAGACCAGCCAGCGGTCGCCGGGGGTGACCATGTGATAGGTCTCGATCGCCGCCCGCACCTCGCGCACCAGCCGCTTGCGCAGCTTGCGGAACTCGGTCGACGACGGCGCGCCGCGGAACAGCGGGTGGATCTCGGCGCCGTCGGGGCCAGTCTCGGGGCCAGCGTCGGCGTCGTCGGGGGTCAGGTCGTCCAGCATCATTCGAACTCGGGATAGGGAAGCCTGCGGGGGGCACCGCCAAGGGTGCCGGTGGCGGGGTCGATCTCGGCCAGATGCGCGGTGCCGTCAGCGATCCAGCTGACCAGCCAGCGTCCGGCGCCGGGAGAGACGGTGGCGGGCGCTGCCAGCCCCTCGGCCACCAGCCGGGGCGCGGTGCCGTCCGCCGCGGTCAGCAACTACCGCAGCCCGTCGCCGGCGGAGAGGGTGCCGTTGCCGTCCCGATCGCTGTCGGCCAGCTGGATCAGCGTCCCGGTCACCGGCCCATCGGGCGGGCCGATGTCGTCGACGGCGACCAGCACCTGCCCGTTGGTCGGATAAAGCCAGCGGTCGCCCTGCGGCCCGCTGTAGAGCAGGTTCACCGTGGCGCCCGAAACCTCCTTGTAGCGATAGCTATCCGCGCCCTGCCAATCGACCAGCAGCGGCGCCCGCGCCAACCCGCCGCCCAGATCGGAAAACAAGCCCAACCGCATCTCGCGCCGCGCCGCGGCCTGGCCGGACTCGATCGGCATGGCGCTGTCGGTGACGCGGTGGAACGGGTTGCCGAAGGCCATCAGCAGGACCGCCGCGCCGACCGCCAGCACCATCAGCGCCGCCAGCGCGACGAGGGTATGGGTCAGCCGGTTCATCCTCTGACGCCCCAGTTGCCCAACACCCAGGCCAGCAGCGCGGCCAGCGCCAGAGCGGCCACGACCACCAGCAGCAGGCCGGGCAGGATGCGGCGCGGGCGGCGCGGAGGCTGCGGAGGGGTCATCGGTGATCCTCATGACAAGGGCGCGGAACCGGCGGCACCGGGTCATACCCCGACCCGCCCCACGGGTGGCAGCGCCCGATCCGGCGCAGCATCAGCGCAGTCCCGCGGATCGCGCCATGCCGCTCCAGTGCCTCGAGCGCGTAGACCGAACAGGTCGGCTGAAAGCGGCAGCCATGCCCGATCCACGGGCTCAACAACAGGCGATAGGCCCGGACCGGCACCGCCACGAGACGCGCGGCCGGCGTCATCGCCCGCCCCTGCGCCGGGGCGCGCGGCCCGGATCGGCGGGATCGCGGGGGTCGGGGGCCGCGTGGACGCGGGCCAGCGCATGGGCCAGGTCGCCCAGCATCGCGACATAATCTCGGGTCACGGTCGCCTCGGGGCGGCCCACCAGCACATAGTCCCAGCCGGGCTGGGCCGCGGTCGGCAGCACCGCGCGCGCGAGGGCGCGCAGCCGGCGCTTGGCGCGGTTGCGTACCACCGCATTCCCGACCTTGCGCGAACAGGTGAAGCCGACGCGAATCGCCTGAGCCGGCACAGCTTCATCCGCGCGTCGGGGGCGGGCTTGTAGCAGAAAACCCGCCGTCCCCTGGCGGCGGGCCGAAGCCGCACGCAGGAAATCGGCGCGGCGTTGCAGGGTGGTCAGCCGAGAGGCGGCGCTGTCCGGCGCATGGCCGAACCCGCCCCCGTCCCGGTCAGCGGGACGCGGCGGGGCGGCTGTGGTCAGCGCCTCGGCCACATCCGCGGCCGGATCAGGCCGACAGGACCTTGCGGCCCTTGGCGCGGCGGGCTGCCAGAACCTTGCGGCCGCCCTTGGTGGCCATGCGGGCGCGGAACCCGTGCCGGCGCGCGCGAACCAGGTTCGACGGCTGGAAGGTGCGTTTCATCGACTTGCTCCAACGGATAAGGCGCGGACGCACGGGGAAACCCCCGCGCGGAACGCGCCGGTCATGCGAAGCCCGCCTGATACGGGCCGCGTGCGGGCGAGTCAACCGTTTCGGCGCACAGCCGCCATTCCTGCGCTGCAAGGCGCGCGACAGGGAACCGGGGCAATTTCACGTTTGTTTGAACAGCGACGCCACGAAACCGGGCCGCATTGCCTGTCCTGCCGGCGCGACGATACGGGACGACATGACCTTCAACAGTATTTCCGGCCGTTTTGCCCTGCTGACGATCGTCTTCGTCGTGCTGGCCGAGCTGTTGATCCTGGTGCCCAGCGTCACCAATTTCCGCCGCGCCTACCTGGAGACGCGGCTCGAGCGGGCCCAGATCGCCAGCCTCGCGTTGCTCGCGACGGACGAATCCATCGCCGCTGACCTGGAAAGCGAGCTGCTGGAGAACGCCGGCGTCTTCAACGTGGTGCTGCGGCGCGACGACGTGCGCCAGCTGGTCCTGTCCTCGCCGCTGCCGCGGCCGATCTCGGCCACCTTCGACCTGCGTGACCGCAGCTATTGGCGCAGCGTCCGCGACACCGTCCACCGGATGCTCAGCACGAAACCCGAGATCATCCGCGTCATCGGCCAGCCGGTTCGGGAGGCGGGGCAGCTGATCGAGATCACCATGGACACCGCGCCGATGCGCACCGCGATGATTGACTTCGCGGTGCGGCTGCTGGCGGTCTCGGCGGCGTTTTCGGTCCTGACCGCGCTCTTGCTGAACCTTGCGGCGCAGCGGCTGATCGTGGGACCGATCCGCCGCGTGATCGGCCACATGACCGCCTATTCGGCCTCGCCCGAGGACAGCCGCACCATCATCACCCCCTCGGCCCGGATGGCCGAGGTCCGGGCCGCCGAAACCGCGCTGGCCACGATGCAGCGCGCCGTCACCGCCTCGCTGAAGCAGCGCGAGCGGCTGGCGCAGCTGGGCCAGGCCGTCGCCAAGATCAGCCACGACCTGCGCAACGTGCTGTCCACAAGCCAGATCCTCGCCGACCGGATGGAGGACAGCGACGATCCCGCCGTCCGCCGCGCCGCGCCCAAGCTGGTCAATTCGATCAGCCGCGCGGTGAACCTGTGCGAGACGACGCTGGCCTTCGGCAAGGCCGAAGAGCCGCAGCCGACGATGTCGATCTTCAACCTCGCGCCGCTGGTGGCCGACGTGGTCGAGGCCGAGACGCTGGCCGCCGAGGCCGACAGCGGCACCGTGGATTTCGTGACCGACGTGCCGGCCGGACTGCGCATCCGCGCCGACCGCGAGCAGCTGCATCGTGTGCTGTCGAACCTCGCCCGCAACGCCCGGCAGGCGATCGAGGCGACGCGCCGCCCGGGCACCATCGAGATCTCCGGCGCCGAGGACGAGACCCACTGGTGCATCCGCGTCGGCGACACTGGCCCCGGCCTGCCCCAGAAGGCGCGCGACAACCTGTTCCAGGCCTTCACCGGCGGCATCCGCAAGGGCGGCACCGGCCTCGGCCTCGCCATCGCGGCCGACCTGGTCCGCGGCCACGGCGGCACGCTGGAACTGGTCCGCAGCGACGCGGACGGGTCCGAGTTCCTGCTGCGCCTGCCCCGCGAAATCTGAGCGGCGGGGATGGCCGGCGCTTTTTCAAAGCCGTGCGACGTTTTTCCCTTGCATCGCCCCGCCCGCCAGCCTAGGTAGCCGCCCTACGACGGACCCGTAGCTCAGCTGGATAGAGCACCAGACTACGAATCTGGGGGTCGGGCGTTCGAATCGCTCCGGGTCCGCCATTTCCTATCCCCTTCCGTGTCTGTTGGTTGCCGTCCGCGCAGCGATCTTGTCCCGCCGCGCGCACATGCCCCCGCTTGACAACCGCCGGCCGCCGCGCGACATAGCGCGCCTGTGGGGCCGTAGCTCAGTTGGTAGAGCGCATCGTTCGCAATGATGAGGCCAGGGGTTCGATTCCCCTCGGCTCCACCAATCCTCATCGTCACGCTGACACAGACCACACGGTTACCGCAGCGCCGTCAGCCAGCCCAGCGTCTCGTCGGTCGGCCTCGCGTCGCGGTATTCCGCGCCGATGGGGCGGTCCCAGCCCATGCTGTCAAGAACTGTCAGGATGTGGCGGTAGTCGAGCTCTCCGTGGTCGGGGGTTCCGCGATCCGGAACGGCGGCGATCTGGACGTGGCCGGTGATCGGCAGGAACCGCTCCAGCCGCCGGGTGACGTCGCCGCCCATGACCTGCTGGTGATAGCAGTCGAACATCAGCCGCAGGTTGGGGCGGGCCAGACGCTCGATGATCGCGGCGGCCTCCTCGGCGCGGGACATGAAGTAGCCCGGCGCATCGTGGTGGTTCAGGGGCTCGATCAGGATCGTCACATCGCCGGCCCGGTCGCAGGCATAGTCGAGATTGGCGCGGAACGCCGCGGCGGCGGCGTCGCCCTGCGCGGCGCCGGCCATGACGTGCACGGCGCCGCAGTCGATCGCGGCAGCGTAATCGAGCGCACGGTCGATCTCGTCCCGCGCCTCGGCCTCGCGGCCGGGCAGCGCCGACAGGCCGTTTTCGCCGGGGCGGCCGCGCAGGGTGTTCAGGCCCAGCGCGGGCAGCCCGGTTTCGTCCAGCGCGTCACGGACGGCGGCCGGGTCGTGGTCATAAGGCCAGTGGCACTCCACCGCGTCGAAGCCGGCGGCATGGGCGGCGCGGATGGCGTCGGGCAGCGGGCGGTCGGCCCACAGGAAACCCAGATTGGCGGAAAACCGTCTCATGTCTCCCACGCGATGCGGTGGACGCGGGTCAGGGCGGGGATCTCGGTTTCCGGGATCATCCGCGCCGGCAGGCCGCGCAGCATGAGGGCGAGCCTCGCCGTCGCCTCGAGTTCCTCGACGGCGTTGCAGGCGGCATCGGGCGTGCGGCCGGCGACGACGGGGCCGTGATTGGCCAGCATCACCGCCGCGCGGGTGCCGTTCAGGCCGCGCACGGCATCGCCCATCGCCTCGTCGCCGGGGCGGAAATAGGGCAGCAGCGTCACCTGTCCCAGCTGCATCAGCGCATAGGGGGTGACGGGGGGCAGCCAGTCCTGAGGCGTGTCCGTGGGCAGCGTGGACAGCGCGACAGAGTGGCAGGAATGCAGATGCACCACCGCGCCGGTCCCGTCGCGGGTGTCGTAGAAGGCGCGGTGCAAGGGCATCTCCTTGGTCGGCCGATCGCCCTCCACCTGCCGCCCCGTGGCGTCGAAGCGCGCCAGCCGGGCCGGGTCCAGCCGGCCGAAGCTTGACCCCGTGGGCGACACGAGCAGGCCGCCATCCGCGGTCCGGGCCGAGATGTTGCCGGTCGAGCCATGCGTCAGCCCGCGCGCATACAGCGACGCGGCCAGATCGCAGAGCTGCTCGCGCAGGCGGGCTTCGACCGGCAGGGCGGGCATGGTCAGGCGACGACCTTCTGGGTCTGTTCGCCAAGCCCCTCGATCCCCAGCCGCATGACCTCGCCGCCCTTCAGGAACACCTTGGGGTTCTGGCCCATGCCGACGCCGGGGGGCGTGCCGGTGGTGATGACGTCGCCGGGCATCAGGGTCATGAAGGTCGAGCAATAGGCGACCAGTTCGGCCACGCCGAAGACCATCGTCTTGGTCGAGCCGTCCTGATAGCGCTTGCCGTCCACCTCGAGCCACATCGACAGGTTCTGCGGGTCCGCGATCTCGTCGGCGGTGACCAGCCACGGGCCGATCGGGCCGAAGGTGTCAAAGCCCTTGCCCTTGTCCCAGGTCGCAGTGCGTTCCAGCTGCCATTCGCGTTCGCTGACGTCGTTGACGACGCAATAGCCGGCGACGTGGTCCATCGCGGCGGCCTTGTCCACGCCGGCGGCGGGCTTGCCGATGACGACGCCCAGTTCGACCTCCCAGTCGGTCTTGGTCGAGCCTCTGGGGATGCGGATGTCATCGTCGGGGCCCACGATGCAGCTGGTCCACTTGTTGAAGACCACCGGTTCCGAGGGCACCGCCATGCCCGATTCGGCGGCGTGGTCGGCGTAGTTCAGGCCGATGGCGATGAACTTGCGGACATGGCCGACGCAGGCACCCAGCCGCAGCCCGTCCTGCGGCGTGCCCTCGACCAGCGGCAGGGACGCAGGGTCCAGCGCGGCGAGCATGGCCAGCCCCTCGGGCAGCAGCACGTCGTCGGCGATGTCGGCGACGTGGCCCGACAGGTCGCGCACGCGGCCCTGATCGTCCAGCATCCCCGGCTTTTCCTGCCCCGCAGGGCCATAGCGCAACAGCTTCATCGTCGGTCCTTGTCGGTTCGGGTGGGTCGCCCGCGAGGTTAGGCCAGCGCCGCGCCGCGCGCAATCTGGCATACCAGATTCAGCTGCTCAGAGTCAGGTCCGCCGGCACCGAGTCGCTCAGCACCAGGTCCAGATTGGCCAGGTCGTTGTCCAGGTGTCGGGCGATGGCGGCCTCGTCCCGGCCCAGCACCTGCCAACGGTCGCGCAGCCGGTCAGCCAGTACATCGCGCGGGGCGCTGACCATGACGGTCAGGCTGAACAGCGGGCGCAGGTCGCGCCAGACCGGCTGGTCGAGCAGCAGATAGTTGCCCTCGACCAGCACCAGCCGGTGCTCGGGTCCGACCCGGCCGGCCCCGGCAATCGACAGGTCGCGGTCACGGTCGAACAGCGGGTGAATCACCTCGGGCTCGGTGCTCAGCCGGCGCAGCAGCGACAGGAAGCCGGCCGCGTCAAAGCTGGGCGGGCTGCCCTTGCGGTCCAGCAGCCCGCGTTCGGCCAGCAGGCGGTTGTCGAGGTGATAGCCGTCCATCGGCAGCACCGTGGCGCCGGGGAAATGCCCCGCGGCCTGTTCGGCCAGCGTCGACTTGCCTGCGCCCGGCGGCCCGGCGAGCGCGACCAGATGCCGCCGCCCGGCGGGCAGCGCGGCGATGGCTGCGCCCAAGGGGCCGGCGATCGCCGCGGCCCAGGGGCCGGGGGTCACGCGGCGATGCCTTCAGGCAGCTTGGCGCCGGTCATGTAGGCCACTGCGTCCGACATCGAATGCGCCTTGGGATCGATCACCGCCAGCCGGCGGCCCAGCCGGTGGATGTGGATGCGGTCGGCGATCTCGAACACATGCGGCATGTTGTGGGAAATCAGCACGATGGGCAGCCCGCGCGAACGCACGTCCAGGACCAGGTCCAGCACCCGGCCGCTTTCCTTGACCCCCAGCGCGGCGGTCGGTTCGTCCAGAATCACCACCTTGGACCCGAAGGCCGCGGCGCGCGCGACCGCGATCCCCTGCCGCTGGCCGCCGGAGAGGGTCTCGACCTGCTGGCCGATGTTCTGGATCGTCATCAGCCCCAGCTCGGTCAGCTTTTCGCGGGCGATCCGGTCCATCCTGGCGCGGTCGAGGATCCCGAACCAGCGCCCCAGCAGGTCATCGCGGCGGATCTCGCGCCCCATGAACATGTTGTCGGAAATCGACAGCGCCGGCGACAGGGCGAGCGTCTGATAGACCGTCTCGATCCCCGCCTGCCGCGCCTCGAGCGGGTTGGCGAAGCGCACCGGCTTGCCGTCCAGCAGCATCTCGCCCTCGTCGGGCTGGATGGCGCCGGACAGCGCCTTGATGAGCGTCGACTTGCCGGCGCCGTTGTCGCCGATCACCGCCAAGATTTCGCCCGCGCGCAGGTCGAAATCTGCGCCGTTCAGCGCGGTCACGCGGCCATAGCGTTTGGTCAGGCCGCGGCCTTCCAGCACAATCTGGGTCATGAGGAGATCTTCCTGATCCACTGGTCCACGGCGACGGCCAGGATGATGAGCCAGCCGGTCGCGAACAGCTGCCACAGCACATCCACGCCCATCAGCCGCAGGCCCGAATTGAACACGCCGACGATGATCGCCCCGATCAGCGGCCCCATGATCGAGCCGCGCCCGCCGAACAGCGAGATGCCGCCGATCACCACCGCGGTGATCGATTCGAGGTTCGATTCCGCGAACGAGGTCGGGCTGACCGAGCCGACCCGGCCGATCGCCGACCAGGCCGCCAGCCCGCAGATCAGCCCCGCCACCATGTAGACCGACAGCAGGATGCGGTTGACCCGGATGCCGGCCAGCGCTGCGGCCTCGGCGTCGTCGCCCACCGCGTAGACGCGCTTGCCCCAGGCGGTCATGTTCAGCGCCACGTACAGGACGGCGAACACCGCCAACATCAGCAGCACGCCCCAGGTGATGACGAAGCCGCCAAGCTGGAAGTTGTTGCCGAACAGCTTGAGCAGCGGCGCGTTGGCGTCGATGTCCTGGCTGCGGATCGTGTTGCGCCCGGACAGGTTATAGACCAGCGCGATGAAGATGTTCCACGTCCCCAGCGTGGTGATGAAGGGCGGCAGCCGCAGCCGGGTGACCAGCGTGCCGTTGACCCAGCCGGTCGCTACCCCGCACAGGAAGCCGGCGATGATGGCCAGCGGTGCGGGCACCCCCATGTCCACGGCCAGCTTGCCCATGACCACGGTGGACAGCACCATCACAGCGCCCACCGACAGGTCGATGCCGGCGGTCAGGATGACCAGGCTTTGCGCGGCGGCAAGCGTGCCCACGACCGCGACCTGCTGCAGGATCAGCGACAGGTTGAAGGGCGACAGGAAGTTGTTCGCGATCAGGCCAAAGCCGATCACCGACACGATCAGCACCAGGATCGGGACCATCGTCGGAAAGCGGTGCAGGAAATGCTGCAGCGATTCCAGCGCCGTCCGGCGATGTTCGAACTGCGCGACCGCGTCGGGCGTGGTCTGGGTCATGGGGGCCCCCCGGGGGTTGGGGGGCGGACCCCGCGGGGTCCGCCCGGCGTCGTCAGGGGATCAGCCCCAGCAGAGCTTCAGCCCTTCGTCCGAGGTGATCGACGGCACGCCCTCGACCGGCTTGTCGGTGACCAGCTGAACGCCGGTATCGACGAAGTCCTTGCCCTCGGTGGCGGCGGGCTTGGTGCCGTCCTTGGCGAAGGCGGCGATCGCCTCGATGCCCATCTCGGCCATCTTCTTGGGGTATTGCTGGGCGGTGGCGCCGATCACGCCCTCCTTGACATTCTGGACGCCCGGGCAGCCGCCATCGACGGACACGATGGTCACGCCGTCCTGCTTGCCGAACGACTTGAGCGCCTCGTAGGCGCCTGCGGCGGCGGGTTCGTTGATCGTGTGGACGACGTTGATCGCCGGGTCGCGCTGGAAGATCGCCTCCATCGCGCGGCGGCCGCCTTCCTCGTTGCCGTCTGTGTATTCCTGCCCGACGATGCGGGGATCATCCTCGTCGCCGTATTTGGACTTGTCCTTGGGGTCCATGCCGAAGCCCTCGACGAAGCCCTGGTTGCGCAGCACGTCGACCGAGGGCTGGGTCGCGTTGATGTTCAGCATGGCGATGTGGGCGTCCTTGGCCGCGTCGCCCAGCGTGCCCTTGGCCCAGGCGCCGATCAGGCGGCCGGCCTCGTAGTTGTCGGTGGCAAAGGTCGCGTCGGCGGCGTTCGCCGGTTCCAGCGGCGTGTCCAGCGCAATCACCAGGATGCCCTGCGCCTTGGCCTGTTCGACCGACGACACGATCGCCTTGGGGTCCGAGGCGATCAGCAGGATGCCCTTGACCCCCGCCGCGATGCAGCTTTCCATCGCCTGCTGCTGGGTTTCGTGGTCGCCGTCGATCTTGCCGGCATAGGCCATGATCTCGACGCCAAGCTCCTTGCCCTTGGCCTCGGCCCCTTCCTTCACCTTGACGAAGAACGGGTTGATGTCGGTCTTGGTGATGACGCAGGCCTTTACCGGGTCCTGCGCCGCCGCCGCCAGCGTCGAGGCGGTCAGCGCCATCGCCGCCAGCCCGCCGAGCCTTGCACGTTTCATGTGTCTCATTCCCCCTGTTCGCGCGTCATGTGGCGCGCCTTGACTGCGGCAAAGAAATGCCAGGCGCCGGGGCTTGTCAACGATGTCGCGGGCGCCCCCCCGGGGGCGTCCCGCGTGCGCGAGCGCACTTGCAGCAGCACCCGCCACCAGCGAACATGCAATGCAAGACGCAAGCGAAAGGGAACAGACCGTGCTTCTTGGCCAGATGATGCATCAGCCGCTGTCGATCGGGGCGCTGATCGACCATGCCGCGCGCTATCATGCCGATACCGAGATCGTGTCGGCGCTGACCGAGGGCGGGTTCGAACGCACCAGCTGGGGCCAGGTCGGCGCCAACGCTCACCGCGTCGGATCGGCCCTGCGCGCGCGCGGGATGGAGCCGGGCGACCGCATCGGGACGCTTGCCTGGAACAACCGCCGGCATCTGGAACTGTATTTCGGCGTCCCCGGTATGGGCATGGTATGCCACACGCTGAACCCCCGGCTCGCCCCGGACCAGCTGGTCTATATCGTGAACCACGCCTCGGACCGGATGCTGTTCATCGAAAAGACCTTCGTGCCGGTCATCGCCGGGCTGCGCGACCAGATGCCCAGTATCCGCGGCATCGTCATGCTGGGCGCCCGGGACGACGAGGCCGCCGCGGCGATCCCGGGCCTGCTGTTCCACGACGAGCTGCTGGCCGAGGGCGACCCGGCCGCGCCGTGGGAGGCGCTGGACGAGAACGCGCCCTCGTCGCTGTGCTATACCTCGGGGACGACCGGGGACCCCAAGGGGGTGCTGTATTCCCACCGCTCGACGATCTTTCACGCGGTGTTCGCCAACAACCCGGACGGGCTGGCGATCAGCGGGGCGGATTCGGTGATGCCGGTGGTGCCGATGTTCCACGTCAACGCTTGGGGCATCCCCTATGCCGCCGCCGCCGTGGGGTCGCGGCTGATCCTGCCGGGCCCGCGGCTGGACGGCGAAAGCCTCGCGCATCTGATCGTGGACGAAAAGGTCACCGTGGCGGCCGGGGTGCCGACGATCTGGCTGGGGCTGCTGAACGCGCTGGAAACCACCGGGCTGAAACCCGAAAGCCTGCGCCGCACCATCGTCGGCGGGTCGGCGATGCCGCCCTCGATGCGGGCGGCGTTCCGCGACCGGCACGGGGTGGAACTGGTGCAGGCGTGGGGGATGACCGAGACCAGCCCGCTGGCGACGATGAACGCGCCGCTGGCCAAGCACCGCGCACTGCCCTTCGAGGAGCAGGACCGGATCGCCAACGGCCAGGGCCGGCCCGTCTTCGGCGTGGAACTGCGCATCGTCGATTCGGAAGGCCGCGTCCTGCCCGAAGACGGCGTGACCGAGGGCGAATTGCAGGTCCGCGGCCACTGGATCGTCCACACCTATTTCGGCCAGGAAAAGCCCGCGCTGACCTATGACGGATGGTTCGACACCGGCGACATCTCAACCATCGACCCGGACGGCTACATGGTGATCCGCGACCGCTCCAAGGACATCATCAAGTCGGGCGGCGAGTGGATCTCGACCGTCGATCTGGAAAACATCGCAGTGTCGCATCCCAAGGTCGCCAATGCCGCCGCCATCGCCGCGCGGCACCCGAAATGGGACGAACGCCCGGTGATCTGCTGCCAGAAACGCCCGCAATCCGACCTGACCGAGGAGGAGCTGCTGGCCTTCTATGACGGCAAGGTGCCGCGCTGGCAAAAGCCCGACCGGGTGGTCTTTGTCGACACGCTGCCGCTGGGCGCCACCGGCAAGGTCGTCAAGGCGACGTTGCGCGCGGCGCACGGCAACGTGCTGTGGGACGACGCCATGGCCGAGATCGAGGCCGAAAAGGCCGCCGCCGGGACCTCCGAGGCGTGACCGAGGCCGGGCTGGTCAAGGCGGCGGCGCTGCTGATCGCCACCGTGGCGGCCTTGTGGAACCTGCGCCGGGCCGAGGTGACGGCGAACCCGACCGTGTTCCGGCTGCTGACGGTGGGGATGCTGTCGGTGGCGGTGCTGGCGATCCTGATGATCTGACGAAAAAGGGGGCGGCCGCGCTGGCGACCGCCCCCTTTTCCGTTCCCGGGACGGAGTCTCAGGCGTCCTGGTCCCAGCCCGAGATCTGCTTGGAATCCATGAACTCCTCGAGACCCCAGACGCCGCCCTCGCGGGCCCGCCCCGAGGCCTTGACGCCGCCAAAGGCCGAGCCGCGGCCACGGCTGACGCCGTTCATCTCGACCATGCCCGAGCGCAGCTGCCGGGCCAGCCGGTTGCGGCGCGCCCCGTCCTGCGTCTGGACATAGTTGGTCAGGCCATAGATCGTGTCGTTGGCGATCCGGACCGCCTCCTCCTCGGTGTCGAAGGGGATGATCGACAGCACCGGGCCAAAGATTTCCTGCCGGGCGATGGTCATGTCGTTGGTCACGTCGGCAAAGACCGTGGGCCGGACGAAATAGCCGCGGTTGACGCCCTCGGGCAGGCCGGGGCCGCCGGCCACCAGGCGCGCGCCCTCGTCGATGCCCTGCTGGATCAGGTCCTGGATCTTGTCCCACTGCTGCTTGCTGACCACCGGGCCGATATGCTTGCCGGCCTCGTGCGCGCTGCCGACGCGGGTTTCCTCGGCCACCTTGCGGGCGGCCTCGATCGCCTTGTCATAGGCGCCGCGCTCGACCAGCATCCGGGTCGGCGCGTTGCAGGACTGGCCCGAGTTGTAGAACACGTGCCGCGTGCCCCGTTCCACCGCCTTCTCGTCGGCATCGGCAAAGACGATGTTGGCGCCCTTGCCGCCCAGCTCCAGCGCGACCTTCTTGACCGTGTCGGCGGCGGCCTTGGTGATCGCGATCCCGGCCCGGGTCGAGCCGGTGAAGCTGATCATCTCGACGTCCGGGTGGGTGGACAGCTGCGTCCCGACGCCCGGCCCGTCGCCGTTCACCAGGTTGAAGACGCCCTTGGGCAGCCCGGCCTCGTCCAGCACCTCGGCAAAGACCATCGAGGACAGCGGCGCGATCTCGGACGGCTTCAGCACGACGGTGTTGCCGGCCAGGATCGCCGGAATGACCTTGAGCGTGACCTGGTTCATGGGCCAGTTCCACGGCGTGACGAGACCCACGACACCGATCGGTTCCCACGCCACCATGCTGGTGGGCGCATGGTCGCCCAGCGGGCGGATGAACTCGAAGTCCTTGAAGCTGTCGATGAAGGTCTCGATGTGGAACGACCCCGACCCGGCCTGGTCCTCGCGCGACATGTCAGTGGGCGCGCCCATCTCGGTCGTCATCGCGGCGGCGATGTCGTCGTTGCGGCGCTTGTAGATTTCCAAAATGCGCTCGACATGCTTCAGCCGCTCGGCCGAGGGCGTCGCCGACCAGGCCGGGAACGCCGCCTTGGCCGCGGCCACAGCGCGGTCGGTGTCGGCCTGGCCGCCGATCGAGATCACCGCGACGGGTTCCTCGGTCGTGGGGTCGATCACCTCGAGATCGTTCGGCTGGGCCGGATCGACCCAGGCGCCGTCGATATAAAGTTTCCGCTTGTCTGCCAGATCGGCCATGGCCGCTCCCCCAATCAGGTTGGATTTGGTGAACAGAGTTTCACCGCCCCTGCGCCGACGCAAGGCCGGAGAACCGGGCGATCCGACCGGCGCGGCCGACGTTCTGACGGCACCCGCGGCTTTCGCGCGCAGGCTGGCGGGGGCTGGCAATCGGCGTGCGCACCCTTATGTTCCCTGCAACGTCAACGCTGCGAAGGAGCTGCCACATGGCCCTGCGGATCAACGACACCGCGCCCGACTTCACCGCCGACACCTCTGACGGGGAAATCCGTTTTCACGACTGGCTGGGCGACAGTTACGGCATCATCTTCAGCCACCCCAAGGACTTCACCCCGGTCTGCACGACCGAGTTCGGGGCAGTGGCGCAGCTGGCGCCGGAATGGGAAAAGCGCAAGACCAAGGTGCTGGGCGTGTCGGTGGACAGCGCCGACGAGCACCGCAAGTGGAAGCGGGACATCGAGGCGTTCGCCGGCACCCCGGCCAATTTCGCCATCGTCGACGACACCGACCTGAAGGTCGCCAAGCTGTATGACATGCTGCCCGCCGACGCCTATATGCCCGACGGCCGCACCGCCAATGACAGCGCCACGGTGCGGACGGTCTATATCATCGGGCCGGACAAGAAGGTGCGGCTGATGATGACCTATCCGATGTCGGTGGGCCGCAACTTCGCCGAGATCCTGCGGGCGCTGGACGCGGTGCAGGCGACCGACGGGGTGCCGATCGCGACCCCCGCCAACTGGGTCCCCGGCCAGGACGTGATCGCGGCGCTGTCGCTGTCGGACGAACAGGCCGAGGCCAAGTTCGGCAAGGTCGACAAGAAGCTGCCCTATCTGCGTTTCGTCAAGCAGCCCGAACGCGCCTGACTGACGGACGACCGAAATGCGAACGCCCCGGAGCGATCCGGGGCGTTTTCCGTTTCAGACCCTGGCGCGCGTCAGCCGCAGGAGACCTTCACCAGCTTGCCGGTGCGGTCGTATTCGAAGTTCAGCCGCGACGGGTTCAGGTCCATCGTGACGGAGTCGCCGGTGCGGTAGTGGCGCACCTCGGTGCCGGCCGGGACGGTGATGGCGGGCGACTTCTGGCCGACGAACTGTTGGAAGCGGTAGGCGATGCATTCGCTGGCCGGCGGGGTGACGACGACGGTGGTCGAGGGCGGGATCGGCTGGCAGGCGGCGAGCAGCGTCGCGCCACCGACAGCGGCAAGGATCAGGGGAAGGCGCATGGCAGGCTCCTTGGTCGCTGGGATTATGCCGCGGCAACCACGATTGCCCGCCCCCAGTTCCGCCTTTCCCCTTGCCGGCCAGACACATGGCCGCGAGCGTCGGATGTCGCCATCGGTAATGCGTGCGAGGGCGGCCACCTCTCCGCCCCTATGCCCTCACCCGAGCGCGACATGAAAAAGGGCCGGGTTGCCCCGGCCCTCTGTTCATCGATCCCGAGGGGATCAGGCCTTTTCTTCGACGATCTGCACTAGGTGCGGGATCGCGTTCACCATGCCGCGGATCGAGGGAGTATCCTCAAGCTCGCGGGTGCGGTGCATCTTGTTCAGCCCCAGGCCCTTCAGCGTCGCGCGCTGTTCCTTGGGGCGGCGGATCGGCGAGCCGATCTGCTTGACGACGATGGTTGCCATCGGATCAGGCCTCCTGCAGTTGCGCCGAGGTCACGGTCGCGTCCGTGCCCTGCTGGGTTTCCGGCGCGCGGTCCTGCGACGGCAGGATCTCGGCGACCTTCTTGCCGCGGCGGCTGGCCACGGACCGGGGCGACGCCTCGGCCTTGAGACCGTCGATCGTGGCGCGGATCATGTTGTAGGGGTTCTGCGACCCCAGCGACTTGGCCACGACGTCCTGCACGCCCAGCATCTCGAACACGGCGCGCATCGGACCGCCGGCGATGATGCCGGTCCCGGGAACGGCGGTGCGCATCACGACCTTTCCGGCGCCGTGGCGGCCCTCGACGTCGTGGTGCAGCGTGCGGCCATCGCGCAGCGGCACGCGGATCAGGCTGCGCTTGGCCTGTTCGGTGGCCTTGCGGATCGCCTCGGGCACTTCCTTGGCCTTGCCCTTGCCGAAGCCGACGCGGCCGCGCTGGTCGCCGACCACCACGAGCGCGGCAAAGCCGAAGCGCTTGCCGCCCTTGACGGTCTTGGACACGCGGTTGATCGCGACCAGGCGGTCGGCAAATTCGGGGGTTTCTTCCTCGCGGCGGCGGTCGTCGCGACGATCCCGGCGCTGTTCACGTTCTGCCATGCGGCATTCCTTTTCATCCGGCGCGTCCGCGCCCGTTAAAACCGATCCAGGTGGACCGCCGCGACCGGCAGCCCCCGGATCATCGGGGCGGCGTGACCGCCGCCCGCAGCATCAGAACCGCAGACCAGCTTCGCGGGCCGCGTCGGCCAACGCCTTGATCTTCCCGTGGAACAGGAAGCCGCCGCGGTCGAACACGACCTCTTCGACGCCCTTGGCCTTGGCGCGTTCCGCGATCGCGGCGCCGATCTTGGCGGCCGCCTCGACGTTGTTCTTGCCGACGACGCCCAGATCCTTTTCCAGGGTCGAGGCAGAGGCCAGCGTCACCCCGTTCGCGTCGTCGATCAGCTGGACGCTGATGTTCTTGGACGAACGGTGGACGGACAGGCGCGGACGGCCGTTCGCCATCTCGCGCAGTTTGTTCCGGACGCGCAGACGGCGCTTCTGGAACAGCTCTCGTTTGTTCAGTGCCATGTGCGTGATCCTTACTTCTTCTTGCCTTCCTTGCGGAAGACCTGCTCACCCTTGTAGCGGATGCCTTTGCCCTTGTAGGGCTCGGGCTTCTTCCACTCGCGGATGTTCGCGGCGGTCTGGCCGACGGCTTGCTGGTCGATGCCCTCGACGACGATCTCGGTCTGCTTGGGCGCATTGACCGTGACGCCTTCCGGAGCCTCGAAGTTCACGTCGTGCGAATAGCCGAGCGACAGCTTCAGGGTCTTGCCCTGCATGTTCGCCCGGTAGCCGACACCCTGGATTTCCAGCTCGCGCTTGAACCCCTCGGTCACGCCGGTGACGAGGTTCGCCACCATCGACCGCGACATCCCCCATTGCTGGCGGGCGCGCTTGCTGAGGCCGCGCGGCTTGACCGTGACGGTGGTGCCGTCCAGGACCAGGTCCACGTCGTCGGTCGCGGTGAACGACCGGGTGCCTTTCGGACCCTTGACCGAGATGGTCTGGCCCTTGATTTCGGCCGTGACGCCCGAGGGCAGTTCGACCGGCTTCTTGCCAATACGAGACATCATGCCCCCCTTAGAACACGGTGCAGAGGACTTCGCCGCCGACATTGGCGTTGCGAGCCGCTGCGTCCGACATCACGCCTTTCGGCGTCGAGACGATGGACACGCCCAGGCCGTTGCGGACCGAGGGCAGTTCCTTGGCGCCGGCATAGACGCGGCGGCCGGGTTTGGACACCCGGGCCAGCTCGCGGATGACCGGAGCACCTTCAAAGTATTTCAGCGAGATTTCCAGCTCGGTGTGACCGGCGTCGGTCGTCACCTGCTCATAGCCGCGGATGTAGCCCTCGGCCTTGAGCACGTCCAGGACCCAGGCGCGCAGCTTGCTGGCCGGCGTGCGGACGGTGGATTTCCCGCGCATCTGCGCGTTGCGGATGCGGGTCAGCATATCGCCGAGCGGATCGTTCATCGACATCTGTGCCCCCTTACCAGCTCGATTTCACCATGCCGGGGATCTGGCCGAACGAGCCCAGCTCGCGCAGCATGATCCGCGACAGTTTCAGCTTGCGGTAATAGGCGCGCGGGCGCCCGGTCAGCTCGCAGCGGTTGCGCAGGCGGGTGGCCGACGAGTTGCGCGGCAGTTCGGCGAGCTTCAGCGTCGCCTTGAACCGCTCTTCCATCGGCTTGGACTGGTCGTTGATGACGTCGTTCAGCGCAGCGCGCTTGGCGGCGTATTTCGCCACCATCCGCTCGCGCTTCTTCTGACGTTCGATCATGGATTTCTTGGCCATATCGGTTTTCCTCGCGCGATCAGCTGTTGAAGGGCATGTTGAAGTGCTTCAACAGCGCCTTGGCTTCGGCGTCGGTCTTCGCCGTGGTCGCGATGATGATGTCCATGCCCAGAACTTCGTCGACCTTGTCGAAGTTGATCTCCGGGAACACGATGTGCTCTTTCAGGCCCATGGCATAGTTGCCGCGGCCATCGAACGAGGTGCCCTTGACGCCGCGGAAGTCGCGGACGCGGGGCAGCGCGATGTTGATCAGGCGGTCCAGGAATTCGTACATCCGGTCGCCGCGCAGGGTCACCTTGGTGCCCAGCGGCATCTCCTCACGCACGCGGAAGCCGGCGATCGACTTCTTGGCGTGGGTGATGACGGCCCTCTGGCCGGCGATCTGGGACAGCTCTTCCGACGCCTGCTTGACCTTCTTGGTGTCCTTGACGGCTTCGCCGACGCCCATGTTCAGGACGATCTTGTCCAGACGCGGGATCTGCATGTCGTTCTTGTAGCCGAATTCTTCCCTGAGCGCCGCGCGGATCTGGTCCTGATAGACCGACTTGAGCCGGGGCGTGTATTTCGCGTCGTCCAGCATCAGATCACGTCCCCCGTGGTCTTGGCGAAACGGACCTTCTTGCCGTCTTCCATGCGGAAGCCGACGCGGGTCGGTTTGCCGTTCTTGTCGGTCAGTGCCAGGTTCGACAGGTCGATCGGCATGGTCTTGGGAACCCGGCCGCCCTGCGAGGTCTGCGACTGGCGGGTGTGGCGCAGCGCGATGTTCACGCCGTCCACGGTGGCCTTGTTGTCCTTGGGGAAGACGGCCGTGATTTCGCCCGTCTTGCCCTTGTCCTTGCCGGTCAGCACGACGACGGTGTCACCCTTTTTCAGCTTGGCGGCCATCACAGCACCTCCGGCGCAAGCGAGATGATCTTCATGAAGTTCTTGGCGCGCAGCTCGCGCACGACCGGCCCGAAGATACGGGTCCCGACCGGCTCGCCCTGGTTGTTCAGGATGACGGCGGCGTTGGCGTCAAAGCGGATCGAGGTGCCGTCCTCGCGCTTCACTTCCTTCGCGGTGCGCACGACGACGGCCTTGCGGACGTCGCCCTTCTTCACGCGGCCACGCGGAATGGCTTCCTTGACGGAGACGACGATGATGTCGCCGACCGACGCATAGCGACGGTGCGATCCGCCCAGAACCTTGATGCACTGCACCCGGCGCGCGCCGGAGTTGTCAGCCACATCCAGGTTGGTCTGCATCTGGATCATGATATGCTCCCGACCTTTGGGGACCGGATGCAGGCCCGGCCCCAGGGTTTCGATATGTCAGCGGGCCGTCCTGCGGCCCGCAGGCCGTCACGCTTGCGCGGTCTCGTCCGTCAGGACGGTCCAGCGCTTGGTTTTCGAGATCGGCGCGCATTCGATGATGCGCACGGTGTCGCCGACCTTGAACTGGTTGTCCGCATCGTGCGCCCGGTATTTCTTGGACGACCGCACGGTCTTGTGCAGCAGCGGGTGCTTGAAGCGGCGTTCGACGAGGACCGTGATGGTCTGCTCGTTCTTGTCGCTGGTCACTTTACCCTGAAGGATACGCTTCGGCATCTGAAAGCCCCTTTAGTTCGACGCGGCCGCGTCGGCGGCTTTCTGGTTCATCACGGTCAGCACGCGGGCGACATCCTTGCGAACGGCGCGCATGCGGGCGGTCGATTCGATCTGGCCCGTGGCCTGCTGAAAGCGCAGGTTGAACGCCTCTTTCTTCAGCGCGACCAGCTGCTCGCGCAGCTGTTCGGGCGACTTGTCTTTCAGTTCAGCGGCTTTCATGCCGTTTCCTTTCAACATCACCGGAAGGCCCCTGACGCGCAGGGAGACCCTGATTCCCGGTGGAGTTCGAGATGAAGGCAGCTTCATAGGCCGAAACCCCGCCCAAGGCAACCCCTTTGTGCCGTAGCCCTTAGCGGGTCCGGTTTCGACCCGCCGAGACCCGTCCCGGCCATAGCCAGCCGAAGCTGACGCAGGGTCAGAGTTGCGGAATGTTATGTCTCGGTTCAGTCGATGCGATCTGCGCACGGGACCGGCTGACCTTGAAGGGGAAGATCGTGTTTCGGTTATCCGCCGGCCAGCGCGAGTTCCACTTGACCGCCCGCTCAACCCCCGGCACCGCAGCCGCGATCACGGCGTCGATCCGCGCCGCTAGCGCCGATTTCCAGCCAGGCGCGACGGCGATCCAGGCCTGCACGGGGCCCAAGCCCTAGCCCTTGGGAATCCGCGGCTTACCGCCGCTCAGCTGCCTCGGTGCCTCGACCATCCGCCCCCTCTAACGAAATGACCCCGCCGTTTCCGGCGGGGTCATTGTGGCAGGCGGCGCGAGATTTACCAATCTTCGCGATGCACGATCCGGGTCAGCACCGGCAGCTTCTGCGCGCCAAGGCGAAGGGCCTCGCGGGCAATGTCGTCCTCGACGCCGTCGATCTCGAACATGATCCGGCCGGGATGGACGCGGGCGGCCCAGAAATCGACCGAGCCCTTGCCTTTACCCATCCGCACTTCGGTAGGCTTGGACGAGACCGGAACGTCCGGGAAAATCCGGATCCAGACCCGGCCCTGACGCTTCATGTGGCGGGTGATCGCGCGGCGGGCCGCCTCGATCTGGCGCGCGGTGACGCGCTCGGGTTCGGTCGCCTTCAGGGCGTACGAGCCGAAGTTCAGGTTGAACCCGCCCTTCGCCTCGCCGTGGATGCGGCCCTTGTGCTGTTTGCGGAACTTGGTCCGTTTTGGTTGCAGCATTCTTCCTTACTCCTCAGCGCGCGTGGCGATCGTCGCGATCGCGGCGCGGACCGCGAGGCGACGGACCTTCCTGGGCCTCGACGGCCTTGCGGTCCCGCGCCTGCGGGTCGTGTTCCATGATCTCGCCCTTGAAGATCCACACCTTGACGCCGATGATCCCATACGGGGTCGAGGCCTCCGACAGCGCATAGTCGATGTCGGCGCGCAGGGTGTGCAGCGGCACCCGGCCCTCGCGGTACCATTCGGTCCGGGCGATCTCGGCGCCGCCCAGGCGGCCGGCGACGTTCACGCGGATCCCCAGCGCACCCATCCGCATCGCGTTCTGCACCGCGCGCTTCATGGCGCGGCGGAACGAGACCCGGCGTTCCAGCTGCTGGGCGATGGATTCAGCGACCAGCTGGGCGTCCAGCTCGGGCTTGCGGACCTCGACGATGTTGAGGTGCAGTTCCGAGTCGGTGAAGTTTGCCAGCTTCTTGCGCAGCGTCTCGATGTCGGCGCCCTTGCGGCCGATGATGACGCCCGGGCGGGCGGCATGGATCGTCACCCGGCACTTCTTGTGCGGACGCTCGATGATGACGCGGCTGACGCCGGCCTGCTTGGCTTCCTCGTGGATGAACTCGCGGATCTTGAGATCCTCGAGCAGCAGGTTGCCGTAGTCCTTGCTGTCGGCGAACCAGCGGCTGTCCCAGGTCCGGTTGACCTGCAGGCGCATCCCGATGGGGTTGACCTTCTGACCCATTACGCGAGCTCCTCGGCAGCGGCTTCGGGGGTGGTGGTGGCTTCCGCCTGACGGTTCGAGGCCGTGCGCTTCTGCGTCCGGGCCGCCTTCTTGGCAGCCTCGGCGGCAGCGACGTCGATCTCGCGCACCGTGATGGTGATTTCCGAGAACGGCTTCATGATCTTGCCGAACCGGCCACGCGCCCGCGGCCGGCCGCGCTTCAACACCATGTTCTTGCCGACCCAGGCTTCGGCCACGATCAGGCTGTCCACGTCCAGGTTGTGGTTGTTTTCAGCGTTGGCGATCGCGGACTGCAGGCATTTCTTGACGTCGCCGGCGATGCGGCGCTTGGAGAAAGTCAGGTCGGCCAGGGCCTTGTCCACCTTCTTGCCGCGGATCATCGCGGCCACCAGGTTCAGCTTCTGCGGCGACGTGCGAAGCATCTTGGTCTTCGCCATCGCCTCGTTGTCCGCCACGCGGCGCGGATTTTGTTCCTTACCCATGACGATTACTTCCTTTTCGCTTTCTTGTCGGCCGCGTG
This sequence comes from Paracoccus sphaerophysae, assembly GCF_000763805.1. GTDB lineage: Bacteria > Pseudomonadota > Alphaproteobacteria > Rhodobacterales > Rhodobacteraceae > Paracoccus > Paracoccus sphaerophysae. Next base: position 28,714 of record NZ_JRKS01000009.1, read on the forward strand.
ACCGTAATAGGTCCGGGTCGGCGAGTACTCACCGAACTTCTGGCCGATCATTTCCTCGGTCACGTTGACCGGAATGTGCTTCTGCCCGTTATAGACGCCGAAGGTCAGGCCGACGAACTGCGGCAGGATGGTCGAGCGGCGCGACCAGATCTTGATGACGTCCGAGCGACCCGAGTCGCGTGCCTTTTCGGCCTTTTTCAGGACGTAGGCGTCGACGAAGGGGCCCTTCCAGATAGAACGTGCCATGGATTAACGCCCCTTTTTCTTGGCGTGGCGCGACCGCAGGATGTACTTGTCGGTCGACTTGTTGGAACGGGTGCGCTTGCCCTTGGTCGGCTTGCCCCACGGCGTCACCGGGTGACGGCCGCCCGAGGTCCGGCCCTCGCCACCGCCATGCGGGTGGTCGATCGGGTTCATCGCGACGCCGCGGACGGTCGGGCGGACGCCCATGTGCCGCTTGCGCCCGGCCTTGCCGAGGTTCTGGTTCGAGTGGTCGGGGTTCGACACCGCGCCGATGGTCGCCATGCATTCCTGGCGGACCAGACGCAGCTCGCCCGAGGACAGGCGGATCTGCGCGTAGCCGCCGTCACGGCCGACGAACTGCGCGTAGGTGCCGGCCGAACGGGCCAGCTGGCCGCCCTTGCCGGGCTTCAGCTCGACGTTGTGGACAATCGTGCCGATCGGCATGCCCGAGAACGGCATCGCGTTGCCCGGCTTGATGTCGGCCTTCTGCGAGGCGACGACCTTGTCGCCGACCGCCAGACGCTGCGGCGCCAGGATATAGGCCTGCTCGCCGTCCTCGTATTTCACCAGCGCGATGAAGGCGGTGCGGTTGGGATCGTATTCGATCCGCTCGACCGTCGCCGGCACGTCGAACTTGGTGCGGCGGAAATCGACGATGCGGTAAAGCCGCTTGGCTCCGCCGCCCTTGTGCCACATCGTGATCCGTCCGGTGTTGTTCCGTCCGCCCGTCTTGGTCAGACCCACGGTGAGGGTCTTGACGGGGCGGCCTTTCCAAAGCTCCGAACGGTCGATCAGTACCAGCCCGCGCTGGCCAGGCGTCGTCGGTTTGTACGACTTGAGTGCCATGGTTTCTGTCTTCCGTTTGCCTTGGACCAAAGGTCCGTTTCAGTCGAATTGCCGAAGGGCGGGCCCGTCGCCGGGACCGCCCCCCTTGGGATCAGAGGCCGGTGTTGACGTCGATGCTGTTGCCAGCCTCGAGCATCACATAGGCCTTCTTGACGTCCGAGCGGAGGCCGGGGCGGCCGCGGAAACGCTTGACCTTGCCCTTGGTCACGACGGTGTTCACCGCCTTGACCTTGACGTTGAACAGCGCCTCGACAGCCGCCTTGATTTCCGGCTTGCTGGCCGACTTCGCCACCTCGAAGGTCACGGCATTGGACAGTTCGCCCGCCATCGTGGCCTTTTCGGTGATGATCGGCTTGCGGATCACGTCGTAATGTTCAGGTTTCGCGCTCATCTCATGCACCTTTGCCCAGGCGGGCTTCCAGAGCCTCGACACCAGCGCGCGTGATCACCAGGGTGTCGCGCTTGAGGATGTCATAGACGTTGGCGCCCATCGAGGGCAGGACATCCACGCCGTCCAGGTTGCGGGCGGCACGGGCGAAGTTCTCGTTCACCTCGGCCCCGTCGATCACCAGCACCCGCTTCCAGCCGTTTTCCTTGACCGCCTTGGCGACCGCCGAGGTCTTGGCTTCGGCCAGGTCCAGGCTGTCCAGGATCACCAGCTTGCCGCGCGAGGCTTTCGCCGACAGGGCGTGGCGCAGGCCCAGAGCGCGGACCTTCTTGGGCAGATCGAAGGCGTGCGACCGCGGGGTCGGGCCCTTGTAGACGCCGCCCTTGCGGAAGATCGGCGCCTTGCGGGACCCGTGGCGTGCGCCGCCGGTGCCCTTCTGACGATAGATCTTCTTGGTCGAATAGCTGACGTCGGACTTGCCCAGCGTCGCGTGGGTGCCCTGTTGCGCCTTGGCGCGCTGCCAGCGGACCACGCGGTGCAGGATGTCCGCCCGCGGCTCGAGGCCGAAGATGTCGTCGGCCAGCTCGATGTCCCCGGCCTTGCCGGAGGCGAGCGAGATCACGTCGAGTTTCATTTGCTCTCGTCTCCTTCGGGGGCTTCGGGGGCGGCGTCGGCGTTCGGATCGGCCGCGGCCTTGTCGGCCTCGATCGACGCGGCAGCCTCGGCCAGCGCGGCTTCCTGCGCGGCGGCTTCGGCTTCGGCCGCGGCGAGACGCGCGGCTTCTTCCTCGGCGGCGGCCGCGGCGGCGGCTTCCTCGGCCAGGCGCTTGGCTTCACGCTCGGCCGAGCGCAGCGCGGCCGGATAAATGGTCGCGTCGGACATCGGCTTCTTCACCGCGTCCTTGATCGTGACCCAGCCGCCCTTCGAGCCCGGCACCGAACCCTTGACCATGATCAGGCCACGGTCGGCGTCGGTCTTGACGATCTGCAGGTTCTGGGTGGTGACGCGCACCGCACCCATGTGGCCGGCCATCTTCTTGCCCTTGAACACCTTGCCGGGGTCCTGGCACTGGCCGGTCGAGCCGTGCGAGCGGTGGCTGATCGACACGCCGTGCGAGGCGCGCAGACCGCCGAAGTTGTGCCGCTTCATCGCACCCGCGAAGCCCTTACCGATCGAGGTGCCCGCGATGTCCACGAACTGACCGGCAAAGTAATGGGCGGCGATGATTTCTTCGCCGACCGGGATGAGGTTTTCCTCGGCGACGCGGAACTCGACGATCTTCTTCTTCGGGGCCACGTTCGCCTTGGCGAAATGGCCACGCATCGGCGCCGACACGCGCTTGGCCTTGGCCTCGCCCGCGCCCAGTTGGACGGCGACGTAGCCGTCGGTCTCATTGGTGCGCTGCGCGACGACCTGGAGGTTGTCGAGTTGCAGCACGGTCACCGGCACCTGCCGTCCGTCCTCGAGGAACAGACGGGTCATGCCCAGTTTCTTGGCGATAACACCAGTACGCAGCATGGTCGCCCCCTCAGACCTTGATCTCGACGTCCACGCCGGCGGCGAGGTCGAGCTTCATCAGGGCGTCCACGGTCTGCGGGGTCGGATCGACGATGTCCAGCAGGCGCTTGTGGGTCCGGATCTCCCACTGGTCGCGGGATTTCTTGTCGATGTGCGGGCCGCGCAGAACGGTGAATTTCTCGATCTTGTTCGGCAGCGGGATCGGGCCGCGGACCTGAGCGCCGGTGCGCTTGGCGGTGTTGACGATCTCGGCGGTGCTGGCGTCCAGCACGCGATAGTCGAACGCCTTGAGCCGGATACGGATGGTCTGGCTTTGCATCAAAGCATCCCTCTTTCGGGGATTTCAGTCGAGAGGCTGACCACGCACCACGCGGGGCCAGCATCGGACCTGGCAGTATAAAAACCGCAAGGCCGCCCCCTTGGCGGGCGGCCTTGGCGGGCGCTGTCGATTCGGTATCAGCGACGGCGATGGGGGCTTATGGCGGGCGGGCGGCGGGGTGTCAACCACCGATCAGGGCGCGAGCCTTTGCCCTGATTTCGGCCAGAGCCGTGCCCGTCACCCTGCCCTTCCGCTCAGCCGCACGGGCCTTCCAATCGACGGACTTGACCTGATCGGCCAGGGCGACGCTGCCGCGATCATCCCCCAGCGCGACCTCGAAGGGATAGCCCTTGGCACGCGTCGTCAGCGGACAGCACAGCATCAGGCCGTGGCGGTTATAACTGGCCGGGGTAAGGACGACGGCAGGCCGATGGCCGGCCTGCTCATGCCCCGCTTGCGGCGAGAACTGAAGCCAGACGATATCCCCGGCGTCGAGGACCGGGTCAGAAGGTTTCAAGACCGACCGCCTCGCCCAGGTCCACGGCGTCGTGGCGATTATGTTCGGTGATCTGGCCGAGCAGTTCGGACAGGTCATATTCGGCTGACCGGACCACCGGCTCGATAATCAGTCGGCCTGCTTCTTCGCGCAGTTGCACAGGCTGATCGACCATCAGCCCGGCGGCATCCATCAGGGCGGCGGGAATCCGCACCGCGGCGCTGTTCCCCCATTTCTTGACCATGATCTGCATGCGCGGCTCCGTTTCTACAATGTAGATACACCCAACGCCGCACGATTGCAATCCCTTTGGCACCAAGAAAAAAGCCCGCCCCTTCCGGGACGGGCCTTCAGCCTAATGCGCTGGCGAGGGTCGCCCCCCGCCCGCTCACCTCAAGCCAGGATCTTCGACACCACGCCGGCGCCGACGGTGCGGCCGCCTTCGCGAATGGCGAAGCGCAGCTTCTCTTCCATCGCGATCGGCGCGATCAGCTCGACCTCGAACTTCAGGTTGTCGCCCGGCATCACCATCTCGGTGCCTTCCGGCAGCTTGACGGTCCCGGTCACGTCCGTGGTCCGGAAGTAGAACTGCGGGCGGTAGTTCGCGAAGAACGGCGTGTGGCGGCCGCCCTCTTCCTTGGTCAGGATATAGGCCTCGGCCTCGAACTTGGTGTGCGGCTTCACCGAGCCGGGCTTGCACAGCACCTGGCCACGCTCGACACCGTCACGGTCCACGCCGCGCAGCAGCGCGCCGATGTTGTCGCCCGCCTCGCCGCGGTCCAGCAGCTTGCGGAACATCTCGACGCCCGTGCAGGTCGTCTTCTTGGTGTCGCGGATGCCCACGATCTCAAGCTCGTCGCCCACGTTCACCGCGCCACGCTCGATCCGGCCCGTCACAACCGTGCCACGGCCCGAGATCGAGAACACGTCCTCGATCGGCATCAGGAACGGCTGGTCGATGGCCCGCTCGGGCGTCGGGATGTACTCGTCGACCGCGGCGATCAGGGCGCGGATCGAGTTCTCGCCGATCTCGGGATCGCGGCCCTCCATGGCAGCCAGGGCCGAGCCCTTGATGATCGGGATGTCGTCGCCGGGATAGTCGTAGGACGACAGAAGCTCGCGCACTTCCATCTCGACCAGTTCCAGCAGCTCCTCGTCATCCACCTGGTCGACCTTGTTCAGGTAGACGACCATGTAGGGGATGCCGACCTGGCGGCCCAGCAGGATGTGTTCGCGGGTCTGCGGCATCGGGCCGTCGGCGGCGTTCACCACGAGGATCGCGCCGTCCATCTGCGCCGCGCCGGTGATCATGTTCTTCACGTAGTCGGCGTGGCCGGGGCAGTCGACATGCGCATAGTGGCGCTTGTCCGATTCGTATTCCACGTGCGCCGTCGAGATGGTGATCCCGCGGGCCTTTTCCTCGGGCGCGCCGTCGATCTGGTCGTAGGCCTTGAATTCACCGAAATACTTGGTGATCGCAGCCGTCAGCGTCGTCTTGCCGTGGTCAACGTGACCGATCGTCCCGATGTTGACGTGCGGTTTCGTCCGTTCGAATTTTGCCTTTGCCATTGCAAAGCTCCTTTTCAGTGACGGTGCGTGAGATCACGCACCCTACGGGGAGGGCAGGGTGCGGGGCTGGCCCCGCACCGCCTCAGGCGTATTTCTTCTGGATCTCGTCCGAGATGTTCTGCGGCACGGCGTCGTAATGGTCGAACTGCATCGTGAACACCGCGCGGCCCGAGGACATCGAACGCAGGTTGTTGATGTAGCCGAACATGTTGGCCAGCGGCACCATCGCGTCGATGACGTTGGCGTTGCCGCGGCTGTCCTGGCCGCGCACCATCCCGCGCCGCGAGGTCAGGTCGCCGATGATCGAGCCGGTGTATTCTTCCGGCGTCACGACCTCGACCTTCATGATCGGTTCCAGCAGCTTGGCGCCGGCCTTCTTCAGACCTTCGCGCATCGCCGCACGGGACGCGATCTCGAACGCCAGCACCGAGGAGTCCACATCATGGAAGGCACCGTCGATCAGCGCCACCTTGAAGTCGATCACCGGGAAGCCCGCCAGCGGGCCCGAGTCCATGACCGACTTGATGCCCTTTTCGACGCCCGGGATGTATTCCTTGGGCACCGCGCCGCCGACGATCTTGGATTCGAACGAGTAGCCCTCGCCCGGCTCGGTCGGGTCGATCTGCAGCTTGACGCGGGCGAACTGGCCCGTGCCGCCGGTCTGCTTCTTGTGGGTATAGTCGATCTCGGCCGGGTTCGAGATGGTCTCGCGGTACGCCACCTGCGGCGCGCCGATATTGGCCTCGACCTTGAACTCGCGCTTCATGCGGTCGACCAGAATGTCGAGGTGAAGTTCGCCCATGCCCTTCATGATCGTCTGGCCCGACTCGATGTCGGTTTCGACGCGGAAGGACGGATCTTCGGCTGCCAGGCGCTGCAGGGCGAGGCCCATCTTTTCCTGGTCGGCCTTGGACTTGGGCTCGACGGCGATCTCGATGACCGGCTCGGGGAAGGTCATGGTTTCCAGGACCACCGGCTTGGCCGGGTCGCACAGCGTGTCACCCGTGGTGGTTTCCTTGAGACCGGCCAGCGCGATGATGTCGCCGGCAAAGGCTTCCTCGATCTCCTCGCGGTTGATGGCGTGCATCACCATCATCCGGCCGACGCGCTCGCGCTTGCCCTTGGTCGAGTTCAGCATCTGGTCGCCCTTCTTGAGCTGGCCAGAATAGATCCGCGTGAAGGTAAGCGAGCCGACGAAGGGGTCGTTCATGATCTTGAACGCCAGCGCCGAGAACGGCGCCGCATCATCGGCCTCGCGGGCGATGTTGCGCTCTTCGGTCTCGTCGTCGGGCGAGAAGCCCATCAGCGTCGGCACGTCGGTCGGCGCCGGCAGATAGTCGATGACCGCGTTCAGCAGCGGCTGCACACCCTTGTTCTTGAAGGCCGAACCCGCCAGGACCGGGAAGAACGACATCGACAGCGTGCCCTTGCGCAGCAGCTGCCGCAGGGTCGCCTCGTCGGGCTCGTTGCCCTCGAGATACTGCTCCATCGCGTCGTCGTCCATCTCGACGGCCAGTTCGATCATCTTGCCGCGCCATTCGTCGGCCAGATCCTTCAGCTCGTCACGGATCGGCTGGCGCACCCAGGAGGCGCCCAGATCCTCGCCCTTCCAGACCCATTCTTCCATGGTCACGAGGTCGATGATGCCTTCCAGCTTGTCCTCGGCGCCGATCGGCAGAACGATCGGGCAGGGGGTGCCGCCGGTGCGGGACTTGATCATCTCGACGCACTTGAAATAGTCGGCGCCGATCTTGTCCATCTTGTTGACGAACACGATCCGCGGGACCTTGTAGCGGTCGGCCTGGCGCCAGACGGTCTCGGTCTGCGGCTCGACGCCGGCGTTGGCGTCCAGCAGGCAGATCGCGCCGTCCAGCACCGCCAGCGACCGCTCGACCTCGATGGTGAAGTCGACGTGGCCCGGGGTGTCGATGATGTTGAAGCGGTGACGCGCCGCGACATCCTCGTCGAAGGTCGGGTCGACGTGGCGCTGCCAGAAGGTCGTGGTCGCGGCCGAGGTGATGGTGATGCCGCGCTCTGCCTCCTGTTCCATCCAGTCCATCGTCGCGGCGCCGTCATGGACTTCGCCGATCTTGTGGGACTTGCCGGTGTAGAACAGGATCCGTTCGGTGGTGGTGGTCTTGCCGGCATCGATGTGGGCCATGATGCCGAAGTTGCGGTACCGCTCCAGCGGGTATTCGCGTGCCATGATGGCTCCTTACCAGCGATAGTGGCTGAACGCCTTGTTGGCGTCGGCCATCTTGTGGGTGTCTTCGCGCTTCTTCACCGCGGTGCCGCGGTTGTTGACCGCGTCGGCCAGCTCGCCCGCGAGCCGCTCTTCCATGGTGTGCTCGTTGCGCTTCTTGGCGGCGTCGATCAGCCAGCGGATGCCCAGCGCCTCGCGACGGATCGGGCGGACTTCGACCGGCACCTGGTAGGTGGCGCCGCCGACCCGGCGCGAGCGGACCTCGACCGAGGGCTTCACGTTGTCGAGGGCTTCGTGGAAGACCTCGATCGGCTCGCGCTTGAGGCGGGTCTGCACGCGGTCGAGCGCGTTGTAGACGATCTTTTCGGCGACGGATTTCTTGCCGTCCACCATCAGGTTGTTCATGAATTTGGTCAGCACGCGATCGCCATACTTGGCGTCGGGCAGGACTTCGCGCTTTTCAGCGGCGTGACGACGGGACATCTCTCAAACCCTCACTTCGGACGCTTGGCGCCGTATTTCGAACGACGCTGACGACGGTCTTTGACACCCTGGGTGTCCAGGACGCCGCGCAGGATGTGGTAACGCACACCCGGAAGGTCCTTCACCCGGCCGCCACGGATCAGCACGACGCTGTGTTCCTGGAGGTTGTGCTTTTCACCCGGAATATAGCTGATGACCTCGAAACCGTTGGTCAGGCGCACCTTGGCGACCTTCCGCATGGCCGAGTTCGGCTTCTTCGGGGTGGTGGTATAGACGCGCGTGCAGACGCCGCGCTTCTGAGGGTTTCCTTGCAGGTGCTGCGACTTGGAGCGCTGCACCTTCGGCTGCCGCGGATTGCGGATCAGCTGCTGGATCGTCGGCATTCGGTTCCCCGTCCTGCGTTTGCGATACTCGCGCCCGGGCATGGCGCGCCACTTCTCGACAGCGGTTCGCGCCCATCGCGAAACGCCAAACCCATCCGACCCCCTTGGCAGAGGATGGACGGGTGGATTTCCAGAGGATCGGGGCTGGTTCGGCCCGGATCGTGACCATCAAAGAGGTTCTGGTCCCCGGCGCTTTCGCGTCAGGTCCGCGGCCTATACGGAGAATCGTCCCCCGAGTCAACGGCAGCAGGGGGCCGGCCCGGCGTCGCGCTCAACGCCCCCACTTGGGCCGGTCCGCCCCCGGCAGCGCCGCCGTCCGCGCGGCGGCGTCCAGTGCCGCGAGGTCGATGCCGAAGCGCCGTTTGAGGATCGGGGCGAGGTCTGCCGGCGGATCGGTCCACGGGTAATTCGGCCCCAGCGCGCCGGAGTCGTTGTCGTGATGGACCGCGCGGACGAACATCGGGCGGTCGTTCACGGCGATCCCGTTCATGTGGCTGCCGATGCGCCAGTGTTCGAAGTCGATGCAGGTTTCCGGCGCCTCGGGCGGCTGCCAGACGACCAGCGCCACGCCGGTCACATAGACATGCCGCGGCAGGGCCTCGACCCCGGTTTCGGTCGCCCTCAGGATGATGCCCTTCATGTAGTCGCAATAGGAGCGGCCGTCGCGGCGCAGCATCGGCATCGCCAGCCGCAGGTCGCGCCGGGCGCGCTGGACGAAATCGACGGCCAGCCCGTCGTCGTCATCATGCTTGAACTGCCCGACCCAGGCCGCGCCGGGATCGATATGGGGCCGGATCGCGGCCGCGCAGGCGGCGCGGTGGTGCTCCATCGGCGGCACCAGTTCGACGCGGATCTGGGGGTGCGCGGCCGACAGGGCGTGCAGCCGGTCCAGCCAGGGGGACGGCAGGTCCGGGCCGGTCATCACCACCATCGTAAAGTCCGGGTCGGTCTGCGCCGTCAGGCCGGGCAGCGTCACGGCCTGGAACCAGTCCCAGCGGCGTTTCAGCCGCGCCGGGTCATAAAGGAACGCCCGGCGCTCGGCGAGGCTTTGGTGTTCGACCTGAAAGCCGCGCCCGCCCAGATAGGAAAACCGGCAGAGGCCTAGCAGCTGCGCGCGCATCACGCCCCCTGCCGCAGCTGGGTCTCGCGCCAGATCGAATACAGCCCCGCCGCCACGACCAGCGCCGATCCGGCCCAGGTCCACGCGTCGGGCCATTCGCCGAACACCAGCATCCCGACCACGATCGCGAACAGCAGCGAGGTATAGCGGAAGGGCGAGACAAACCCGACCTCGCCCACCCGCATCACCGCGACGGCCGTCTGATAGCCGATGGCGAGGAAGCCCGTCGCGATGGCAAGGCCGGTCCACTCGGCCCGGGTCGGCCAGCGCCAGGCGCCCTCGGCGGGCAGGAAGGGGGCGGCCACGGTCACGAACAGCGCCGCCGAAAAGGCGATGGTGCTGGACCGCATCCCGACCGAGACGCCCCGCGTGGTAATCTCGCGCACCACGATCAGCAGGACCGAGGCGAGGGCGACCAGCGACCAGACCGAAAAGGCGCTGCTGCCGGGACGCAGGATCAGCAGTACACCGATCATGCCGACCCCCACGGCGGTCAGCCGCCGCCAGCCCAGCCGTTCGCGGAACACCACCGCGGCGGCCAGCATCACCAGCAGGGGCAGCGACTGCATGATCGCCGACAGGTCCCCCAGCGCCAGGTGCTGCAGCGCGATGAGATAGAGGAAGGTCGAGGCGACCTCGGCCACCCCGCGCCAGGCCAGCAGCCGGCGGTCGCGCGGATCGCGAGGCCACCAGTCCACGCCGCCGTCGCGCTGCGCCAGCACCCACAGCATCGCCGTGACCGCCAGCCCACGCAGCAGCACGGCCTGCGGCAGCGGCAGGGTCTGGGTCACGAACTTGATCGCCGCGTCGTTGCAGACGAACGCCGCCATGGACAGCACCATCAGCGCCGCACCGCGCAGGTTGTCGCCCTCTCGGGTCCGGGCCGGAGGCTCGGATCGCGGCTTGGCGCGGCGGTTGACGGACAGAAGGGGCGTGCGCATGGCATTTCGGGGCAAAGGGGGCTGCTGCCGCCCTAGCCCGGACGCGCCGGCTTTGAAAGCCCGCGCGGCGCGCGGCGGCCCCCGCCGGCCATGAAAAAGGGCCCGGCATCGCTGCCGGGCCCTTTGGTCGTCAGGGTATCAGGATCACTCCTCGGGCGAGGTGAGGATGTCCGCCTCGGCCACGTCCGCGTTCACCGGGGCAGCCATCGTCTCGGCCTCGGGCTCCGGGGCGGCCAGCGCCGCCGCGGCCTCGGCCTCGGCGCGGCGCATCTCGATCACCTCGTTGTCGCGGTCCTCGGCGATGCGCTTGATCCGCGCGGTGGCCCCGCCAGTGCCGGCCGGGATCAGCCGGCCGACGATGACGTTTTCCTTGAGCCCGACCAGCTTGTCGCGCTTGCCCTGCACCGCGGCCTCGGTCAGCACGCGGGTCGTTTCCTGGAACGACGCGGCCGAGATGAAGCTGCGGGTCTGCAGCGAAGCCTTGGTGATGCCCAGCAGCACCGGTTCCCCGGTCGCCGGACGCCCGCCGCGGGCCTCGATCTTGGCGTTCTCCTCGTCGAACTCGTCGCGGTCCACGTGCTCGCCCTTAAGCAGCGTCGTGTCGCCCGAATCGAGGATCTCGATCTTCTGCAGCATCTGGCGGACGATCACCTCGATGTGCTTGTCGTTGATCTTCACGCCCTGCAGCCGATAGACGTCCTGCACCTCGTCGATCAGATAGTCGGCCAGCGCCTCGATCCCCATGATCCGCAGGATGTCGTGCGGGGCGGGGTTGCCGTCCATGATGTAGTCACCCTTCTGCACGAAGTCGCCTTCCTGCACCGGGATGTGCTTGCCTTTCGGCACCATGTACTCAACCGGCTCCAGCCCCTCCTCGCTGGGCTGCACGATGATACGGCGCTTGTTCTTGTAGTCCTTGCCGAACTTCACCGTGCCGTCGATCTCGGCGATGATCGCGTGGTCCTTGGGACGGCGCGCCTCGAACAGTTCCGCCACGCGGGGCAGACCCCCGGTGATGTCCTTGGTGCGGGCCCCCTCGCGCGGGATCCGCGCGATGACGTCGCCGGCCTTGACCTCCTGCCCGTCCTCGATCGACAGGATCGCGTCCACCGACATGGGATAGCTGATCGGGTTGCCGGCATCGTTGCGGACCGGCTCGCCGTTGGCGTCCATGATGATGATCTCGGGCTTGAGGTCGTTGCCTTTCGGCGCCGACCGCCAGTCGGTGACGATCTTCTGGGTCATGCCGGTCGCCTCGTCGGTCTCGTCGCGGACCGACAGGCCCGAGAGAAGGTCGACGAACCGCGCCGCGCCGCCCTGCTCGGCGATGATCGGCAGGGTGTAGGGGTCCCATTCGAACAGCTTCTGGCCACGGGTCACCTTGTCGCCGTCACGGACCATCAGCTTGGACCCGTAGAACAGCTTGTGGCTGGCCAGCGCGGTGCCCTGGTCGTTCATCACATGCAGTTGCATCGAGCGGCTCATGACGATCAGCTCGCCCGCGGCGTTTTCCAGGACCGCCTCGTTCTCGAACTTGACGGTGCCGTCCTGGTTGGCGGCGATGAACGACTGCTGGCCGCCCTGGGCGATGCCGCCGATGTGGAAGGTCCGCATCGTCAGCTGGGTCCCCGGCTCGCCGATCGACTGCGCGGCGATGATCCCCACCGCCTCGCCGATGTTGACCAGCGTGCCGCGGGCCAGGTCGCGACCATAGCACAGCGCGCAGACGCCGTCCTCGGCCTCGCAGGTCAGGGCCGAGCGGATGCGGACCGACAGGATGCCCGCCGCCTCGATGGCGTCGGCCTTGCGTTCGTCAATCAGCTCGTTCTGGCGCACCACCACGTCGTCGGTGCCCGGCACGACCACGTCCTCGGCCGCGACACGGCCCAGCACGCGCTCGGACAGCGGGGCGATGACCTCGCCGTCGTTGATCGCCGCTTGCGCGGTGATCGCCCGGTCGGTGCCGCAGTCATGTTCGCGGATGATGCAGTCCTGGGCCACGTCGACCAGACGGCGCGTCAGATAGCCCGAGTTCGCCGTCTTCAGGGCGGTGTCCGACAGACCCTTCCGGGCGCCGTGGGTCGAGTTGAAGTATTCAAGAACGGTCAGGCCTTCCTTGAAGTTCGAGATGATCGGCGTCTCGATGATCTCGCCCGACGGCTTGGCCATCAGGCCGCGCATCCCGCCCAGCTGCTTCATCTGGCTGACCGAGCCCCGCGCCCCCGAATGCGCCATCATGTAGACGCTGTTCGGTTCCGCCTCGGCCCCGTTCTTGTCCTTCTTGCTGGACGAGATCGTGGCCATCATCGATTCGGTCACGCGGTCGTTGCACTTGGACCAGGCGTCCACGACCTTGTTGTATTTCTCGCCCTGGGTGATCAGGCCGTCGAGATACTGCTGCTCGAACTCCTTCACCTGATCTTGGACCTCCTCGACGATGGTCCATTTGTTGTCCGGGACCACCATGTCGTCCTTGCCGAACGAGATGCCGGCGCGGAACGCCTCGCGGAAGCCCATCGACATGATCTGGTCGCAGAAGATCACCGATTCCTTCTGCCCGCAGTAGCGGTAGACGGTGTCGATGACATTCTGGACGTCCTTCTTGCGCAGCAGGCGGTTGACCAACTCGAACGGGGCCTTGGCGTTCTTGGGCAGCAGCGCGCCCAGACGGACCCGGCCGGGCGTCGTCTCGAACCGCTTGATGACCTCGTTGCCGTCCTCGTCGATCTGGGGGATGCGGGCGGTGATCCTGGCGTGCAGATGCACCGCGCCGGCGGCCAGCGCGTGTTCGACCTCTTCGACCGACCCGAAGACCATGCCTTCGCCCTGCATGCCGTCGCGCTGCATGGTGGTGTAGTAGAGCCCCAGCACCATGTCCTGCGACGGCACGATGATCGGCGCGCCGTTGGCGGGCGACAGCACGTTGTTCGTGGACATCATCAGGACGCGCGCTTCCAGCTGAGCCTCGAGGCTCAGCGGCACGTGCACGGCCATCTGGTCGCCGTCGAAGTCGGCGTTGAAGGCCGAACAGACGAGCGGGTGCAGCTGGATCGCCTTGCCTTCGATCAGGATCGGCTCGAACGCCTGGATGCCCAAGCGGTGCAGCGTCGGCGCGCGGTTCAGCAGCACCGGGTGCTCGCGGATCACCTCGTCGAGGATATCCCAGACCTCGGGACGCTCTTTCTCGACCAGCTTCTTGGCCTGCTTGACGGTGGACGAATAGCCCTTGGCCTCTAGCCGCGAATAGATGAACGGCTTGAACAGCTCGAGCGCCATCTTCTTCGGCAGCCCGCACTGGTGCAGCTTGAGCTCCGGCCCGGTGACGATGACCGAGCGGCCCGAAAAGTCCACGCGCTTGCCCAGCAGGTTCTGCCGGAACCGGCCCTGCTTGCCCTTCAGCATGTCCGACAGCGATTTCAGCGGCCGCTTGTTGTTGCCGGTGATGACCCGGCCGCGGCGGCCGTTGTCGAACAGCGCGTCGACCGATTCCTGCAGCATCCGCTTTTCGTTGCGTACGATGATGTCGGGCGCGCGCAGCTCGATCAGCCGCTTGAGGCGGTTGTTGCGGTTGATGACCCGGCGATACAGGTCGTTGAGGTCCGAGGTCGCGAACCGGCCGCCATCCAGCGGCACCAGCGGGCGCAGTTCCGGCGGGATGACCGGGATCACGGTCAGCACCATCCACTCGGGCCGGTTGCCCGACTCGAGGAACGATTCGACGATCTTCAGCCGCTTGATGATCTTCTTCGGCTTCAGCTCGCCGGTCGCCTCCTTCAGCTCTTCGCGCAGCTGGTCGGCGGTGGCTTGCAGGTCGATGGCGGCCAGCATCTCGCGGATCGCTTCGGCGCCGATATTGGCGGTGAAGGCGTCCACCCCGTACTGGTCCTGCGCGTCCATGAACTCTTCCTCGGTCAGCAGCTGACCATAGGACAGGTCCGTCAGACCCGGCTCGATGACGACGTAGTTTTCAAAATACAGGATGCGTTCCAGATCGCGCAGCGTCATGTCCAGCATCAGTCCGATGCGGCTGGGCAGCGATTTCAGGAACCAGATGTGCGCGACCGGGGCGGCCAGCTCGATATGGCCCATGCGCTCGCGCCGGACCTTCTGCAGCGTCACCTCAACGCCGCATTTCTCGCAGACGAGGCCGCGATATTTCATCCGCTTGTACTTGCCGCACAGGCACTCGTAGTCCTTGATCGGCCCGAAGATGCGGGCGCAGAACAGGCCGTCGCGCTCGGGCTTGAAGGTGCGGTAGTTGATCGTCTCGGGCTTCTTCACCTCGCCGAACGACCAGGCGAGGATTTCCTCGGGGCTGGCCAGCGAGATCTTGATTTCGTCGAACTGACGCGGCGCGGCGACGGGCGCGAACGGGTTCGTGGAGAGTTCCTGGTTCATCTGCATTTCCTAATGGCGGAGCGTTGAGGGGGGCGGCGGGTGCGGGACGGGCGCGCACCCCACGGCGGCGGCCGTTACTCGCCCTCCTCCGCGTCCAGCAGTTCCATGTTGAGGCCCAGACCCCGGACCTCCTTGACCAGCACGTTGAACGATTCCGGCACGCCGGCCTCGAAGTTGTCCTCGCCCTTGACGATCGACTCGTAGACCTTTGTCCGGCCGGCGACGTCGTCCGACTTGACCGTCAGCATCTCCTGCAGGGTGTAGGCGGCGCCATAGGCTTCCAGCGCCCAGACCTCCATCTCGCCCAGGCGCTGACCGCCGAACTGCGCCTTGCCGCCCAGCGGCTGCTGGGTGACGAGGCTGTAAGGCCCGGTCGAGCGCGCGTGCATCTTGTCGTCAACGAGGTGATGCAGCTTCAGGACATACTTGACCCCGACGGTGACCGGGCGGGCGAACTGCTCGCCGGTGCGGCCGTCGAAGACGATCGACTGCCCCGAGGTGTCAAAGCCCGCGCGGGTCAGCGCGTCGTTGACGTCGGCCTCCTTGGCGCCGTCGAACACCGGGGTCGCGATCGGCACGCCGTGGCGCACGGCCTCGGCATGTTCGACCACGTCCTCGTCGCGCATGTCGCCGAACTCGGCCTCGTAGGTCTCGTCGCCATAGCCGATCCGCAGCGCCTCCCTGACCGTGGTCAGGTCGCCCTTGCGGCGGAACTCCTCCAGCGCCTCGTCGATCTTGATGCCCAGGCCGCGCGCGGCCCAGCCCATGTGGGTTTCCAGGATCTGGCCCACGTTCATCCGCGACGGCACGCCCAGCGGGTTCAGCACCAGATCGACAGGGGTGCCGTCGGCGAGGAAGGGCATGTCCTCCATCGGGACGACCTTGGACACGACGCCCTTGTTGCCGTGGCGGCCCGCCATCTTGTCGCCGGCCTGCAGCTTGCGCTTCACGGCGACGAACACCTTGACCATCTTCATCACGCCGGGGGGCAGGTCGTCGCCCTGGCGGACCTTTTCGACCTTGTCCTCGAAGCGGGCTTCCAGCGCCTTCTTCTGGACGTTGAACTGGTCCTGCAGCGCCTCGACCTCGCGGGCGGTGTCCTCGTCGGCAACCGCCAGCTGGAACCACTGGCCGCGGCTCAGCGTGCCCAGCAGATCGTCGTCGATCTTGCTGTTGGCCTTGACGCCCTTGGGCCCCTTGACCGCGGTCTGACCCGAGATCAGCGACTTGAGGCGCGCATAGATGTTGCGCTCCAGGATCGCCATCTCGTCGTCACGGTCGCGCGCCAGGCGCTCGACCTCCTCGCGCTCGATCTGCAGGGCGCGTTCGTCCTTGTCGACGCCGTGGCGGTTGAAGACCCGGACCTCGACGATGGTGCCATACGCCCCCGGCGGCAGCCGCAGCGAGGTGTCGCGCACGTCCGACGCCTTTTCGCCGAAGATGGCGCGCAGCAGCTTTTCCTCGGGCGTCATCGGGCTTTCGCCCTTGGGGGTGATCTTGCCCACCAGGATGTCGCCCGGGCCGACCTCGGCGCCGATATAGACGATACCGGCTTCATCCAGATTCCGCAGGGCTTCTTCACCCACGTTCGGGATGTCGCGGGTGATCTCTTCCGGCCCCAGCTTGGTGTCGCGCGCCGCCACCTCGTATTCGTCGATGTGGATCGACGTGAACACGTCGTCGCGGTGGATCCGCTCGCTGATGAGGATCGAGTCCTCGTAGTTGTAGCCGTTCCACGGCATGAACGCGACGACCACGTTGCGGCCAATGGCCAGTTCGCCCTGGTCGGTCGACGGACCGTCGGCGATCACCTGGCCCTTGGCCACCTTGTCGCCCACCTTGATCAGCGGCCGCTGGTTGATGGTCGAGGACTGGTTCGAGCGCTTGAACTTGCGCAGGCGATAGATGTCCACGCCCGCGTCACCCGCGCCCAGGTCCTCGGTCGCCCGGACCACGATCCGGCTGGCGTCGACCTGGTCGATCACCCCGCCCCGGCGCGCCATGATGGCGGCACCCGAGTCGCGGGCGACGGTCGCTTCCATGCCGGTGCCGACGAAGGGCGCCTCGGCGCGCAGCAGCGGCACGGCCTGACGCTGCATGTTCGACCCCATCAGGGCGCGGTTGGCGTCGTCGTTCTCCAGGAACGGGATCAGTGCCGCGGCGACCGAGACCAGCTGCTTGGGCGACACGTCGATCAGGTCGATGGAATCAACCGGGTTCAGCGTGAAGTCCCCGGCCTGGCGGGTCGAGATCAGCTCCTGCGTGAAGCGGCCTTCCTCGTCCAGCTCGGCGTTGGCCTGCGCCACGGTGTGACGCATCTCCTCGGTCGCGGACATGTAGACCACGTCATCGGTGACCTTGCCGTTCTCGACCTTGCGATACGGGGTCTCGATGAAGCCGTACTTGTTCACGCGGGCGAAGGTCGCCAGCGAGTTGATCAGACCGATGTTCTGGCCTTCCGGCGTCTCGATCGGGCACATCCGGCCATAATGGGTCGGGTGCACGTCGCGCACCTCGAAGCCCGCGCGTTCGCGGGTCAGACCGCCCGGCCCGAGCGCGGACAGGCGGCGCTTGTGGGTCACCTCGGACAGCGGATTGGTCTGGTCCATGAACTGCGACAGCTGCGACGAGCCGAAGAACTCGCGCACCGCGGCCGCGGCCGGCTTGGCGTTGATCAGGTCCTGCGGCATCACGGTGTCGATCTCGACCCCGCTCATCCGCTCGCGGATCGCCCGCTCCATGCGCAGCAGGCCGATGCGGTACTGGTTCTCCATCAGCTCGCCGACCGAGCGCACCCGGCGGTTGCCGAGGTGGTCGATGTCGTCGATCTCGCCCTTGCCGTCGCGCAGTTCCACCAGCCCGCGGACGCAGGCGATGATGTCTTCGTGACGCAGGGTGCGCTGGGTGTCCGGGGCGTCCAGGTCCAGCCGCATGTTCATCTTGACCCGGCCGACGGCGGACAGGTCATAGCGCTCGCTGTCGAAGAACAGCGAGTTGAACAGCGTCGAGGCGGCCTCGACAGTAGGCGGCTCGCCCGGGCGCATCACCCGGTAGATGTCCATCAGCGCGCCTTCGCGGCCCATGTTCTTGTCGGCCGCCATCGTGTTGCGGATGTAGGGACCGACGTTGACATGGTCGATGTCCAGCACCGGCACGTCGGTGATGTCGTTGTCCAGCAGGACCTTCAGCAAGCCGCCGGTCAGCTCGGTGCCGTCCTTGCTGTATTCCGCGGTGATCTCGTCGCCGGCCTCGGCATAGATCAGGCCGGTCTCTTCGTTGATGATGTCGCGGGCGATGTAGCGGCCGACGATCCGTTCGAACGGGACCAGCAGCTTGGTGACCTCGCCCGAATCGATCAGCTTCTTGACCAGGCGCGGGGTGACCTTGTCGCCGGCCTTGGTGATGACCTCGCCGGAATCGGCGTCGACCAGGTCATAGCTGGGGCGGGTGCCGCGCACGCGTTCCGGGAAGAAACGGGTGACCCAGCCTTCCTGCACGCCCTTCTTGCCGGTCTTCAGCTTGTAGGTGACGGTTTCATAGAACGCCGACATGATGGCGTCCTGGTCCATGCCCAGCGCATACAGCAGCGTCGTCACCGGCAGCTTGCGGCGGCGGTCGATGCGCGCGAACACTAGGTCCTTGGCGTCGAATTCGAAGTCCAGCCACGAGCCGCGATAGGGGATGATCCGGCAGGCAAACAGCAGCTTGCCCGAGCTGTGCGTCTTGCCGCGGTCGTGGTCGAAGAACACGCCGGGGCTGCGGTGCATCTGGCTGACCACTACCCGCTCGGTCCCGTTCACGATGAACGTGCCGTTCTGCGTCATCAGGGGCATGTCGCCCATGTAGACGTCCTGTTCCTTGATGTCCTTGACCGCCCGGGTGCCCGAGTTCTCGTCGACATCGAACACGATCAGGCGCAGCGTCACCTTCAGCGGCGCGGCATAGGTCATGTCGCGCTGCTGGCACTCGTCGACGTCGTATTTCGGCTTTTCCAGCTCGTATTTCACGAATTCGAGCGTCGCGGTCTCGTTGAAATCCTTGATCGGGAAAACCGACTGGAACACCCCCTGGATGCCCTCGCCGTCGTTGTGGCCGGCGCCTTCCCCGGAATTGAGGAACAGGTCGTAGGACGCCTTCTGAACCTCGATGAGGTTCGGCATCTCCAGAACTTCGCGAATATTGCCGTAATAGCGCCGGATGCGCTTCTGACCGACGTAAGCCTGCGTCATGGGGTTCAAATGCCTTTCGTCATCGCACGCGGGGGATCGTCGGGGCCCGATCCGCGGCGTGCTTGCGACCTTATGTGGGCGCGGTTCCATTCGTGCCCGGCGTCCCACCGCCCGGCTCCCGAACCGCAAACTCGCCCAAAGGGAACCTCGACGCCCAGATATGGGCACGAATCGAGCGTCCTTCAAGACGGGCCTGCTTCAACACGGCGTCGGCAGGGACCGGGAAATCCCCGGACCCTGCCCTGCAGTCCTACGCAATCCGCGAACGGATTACTTCAGCTCGACCTTGGCGCCAGCCGCTTCGAGCTTCTTCTTCATTTCTTCGGCGTCGGCTTTCGAGGCACCCTCTTTCACCTTGCCGCCGGCTTCGACCAGGTCCTTGGCCTCTTTCAGGCCCAGGCCGGTGATGCCGCGCACTTCCTTGATCACGTTGATCTTGTTGGCGCCGGCGTCGGTCAGGACGACGTCGAATTCGGTCTTTTCTTCCTCGACGGGGGCGGCAGCGCCACCGACCGGGCCGGCCATCATGACGGCGCCACCGGCGGCCGGCTCGATGCCGTATTCGTCTTTCAGGATCGTCTTCAGCTCCTGCGCTTCCAGCAGGGTCAGACCGACGATTTCTTCGGCGAGTTTCTTCAGATCAGCCATTTTTCCGTTCTTTCAACTGATGTTCCAACGTCTGGGCATGACACCCCACGACGGGACGGGATTGCCTTACGCAGCCTCGCGCTCTTCGAGCGTCGACAGGATGCCCGCGATGTTGCTGGCAGGAGCGCCGATCGCGCCCGCGATGTTCGACGCCGGGGCACCCAGGCACGCCACGATCGAAGCGATGAGCTCCTCGCGCGACGGCATCTGTGCCACGGCCTTCACACCGGCCGGGTCCAGAGCGTTCTCGCCCATCGCGCCGCCAAGGATCACGAACTTGTCGTTGGTCTTGGCATACGCATCCGCAACCTTGGCCGCAGCCACGGGGTCGTCGGAGAAGGCGAGAACGGTCATGCCCGTCAGGTAATCGGCGATCGAAGCCGCCGGTTTACCGTCAAGGGCGATCTTGGCGAGCCTGTTCTTGGCAACGCGGACAGCACCGCCTGCATCGCGCATCTGCGCGCGCAGGGCCTGCATTTCGGCAACCGTCATCCCTTCGTAGCGGGCAACCACCACGACGCCAGAGCTTTCAAAGATCTGGCCGAGTTCCTCGACCACCTGTTCTTTTTGGGCTCTATCCACGGTTCACTCCACGTTGGGGGTTTCCCCCCGGCTCTCTTGTCCATGCCGCCTTGGGCGACGGCACGGGCGGGTCCGCATGATGGACCCGAGATCGCCCGAAAGGTGGAACCTCACGGAAAAACTCGAACTTCCATCTCGGGAAGGACTTAGCGGCGCGAACGCCCGCCCTCCGTCTCGGACAGACACCCCGAATCACGGGACCCGGGGTGAAGCCGGCCTGATACAAAGCGGCAGGCCGGATGGCAAGGGGCGGTCCCGGGTCCCCCCGATGGGGCCGGGACCGCCAAGGATATCAGGCCTGGCTGGCCGAGGTCAGGTCCAGCGACACGCCCGGACCCATGGTCGAGCTGATCGAGACCTTTTTCAGATACGTGCCCTTGGCGCCGGTCGGCTTGGCCTTGTTCACCGCGTCCACGAAGGCGCGGATGTTCTCGGCCAGCTTGGCGTCGTCGAACGAGGCCTTGCCGACGCCGGCGTGCACGACGCCCGCCTTTTCGGCCTTGAACTGGACCTCACCGCCCTTGGCGGCCTCGACGGCGGTCTTGACGTCCATTGTCACGGTGCCGACCTTGGGGTTCGGCATCAGGTTGCGCGGCCCGAGGATCTTCCCCAGCCGGCCGACCAACGGCATCATGTCCGGGGTGGCGATCACCCGGTCAAAGTCCAGGTTGCCGCCCTGGATCGATTCGACCAGGTCTTCCGCACCGACGACTTCGGCGCCGGCGGCCTTGGCTTCCTCGGCCTTGGGGCCGCGGGCGAAGACGGCGACGCGGACGTCCTTGCCGGTGCCGTTGGGCAGCTGGACCACGCCGCGGACCATCTGGTCGGCGTGCCGCGGGTCGACGCCCAGGTTCATCGCGATCTCGACCGTCTCGTCGAATTTGGCGGTAGCGTTGGCCTTGACCAGCGCGACGGCCTCCTCGACCGGCAGATACGACTTGCCCTCGAACGCGGCGCGGGCGGCGGCCTTCTTCTTTGCGATCTTTGCCATGACAATCAGCCCTTCACTTCGATGCCGATGGACCGGGCCGACCCGAGCACGATCTGCATCGCCGCCTCGATGTCGTTGGCCGACAGGTCCTTCATCTTGGCCTCGGCGATCTCGCGGACCTGCTTGACGGTCACGGTGCCGGCGGTCGCCCGGCCGGGCTTTTCCGAGCCCTTGGCGCGGTTGCGCTTGCCGACCGGCTTCAGCCCGGCAGCCTTCTTGAGCAGGAACGACGCGGGCGGCGTCTTGGTCTCGAAGGTGAACGACTTGTCCGCGTAGTAGGTGATGACGACCGGCGTCGGGGCGCCCGGCTCCATCTCCTGCGTGCGGGCGTTGAACGCCTTGCAGAATTCCATGATGTTGATGCCGCGCTGGCCCAGTGCGGGGCCGACGGGCGGGGACGGGTTCGCCTGACCCGCCTTGATCTGCAGCTTGAGGCTGCCGACGACTTTCTTGGCCATCTGGCCTTCTCCTTTTCATCACGCCCCCCTCGGGGGCCGATATAGCGGTGCGGCTCACGCCTCCCGCCGCGACATCACGCGGACTTGGCGACCTGCGTGAATTCCAGTTCGACCGGCGTCGGCCGGCCAAAGATCGACACCGTGACCTTGATCCGGCTGGCGGCGTCGTCGACTTCCTCGACCATGCCCGAGAAGCCCTCGAACGGGCCGTCGGTCACGTTCACCTTCTCGCCGACCTCGAAGCGGATCAGGTTGCGTGGCGCCACCTCGACCCCGCCCTGGCCCGACCGGGACAGCATCTGGTTCACCTCGTCGTCGCGCATCGGCATCGGCTTGCCCTGCGCGCCCAGGAACCCGGTGACCCGGTTGATCGAGTTCACCAGGTGGTGGGTCTTGTCCGACAGGTCCATGTGCACCAGCACATAGCCGGGCATGAAGCGACGTTCCGACGTCACCTTCTTGCCGCGGCGGATCTCGATCACTTCCTCGGTCGGGACGACCACGTCGTCGATCTCGTCCTCCATGCCCTTTTCGGCGGCGGCCTGGCGGATCGCCTCGGCCACCTTCTTTTCGAAATTGGACAGGACGCTGACCGAATACCAACGCTTTGCCATCGCCTGAATCGTCCCCTGCTATTCCTTGGTTTCGCACCCGCATGTGCCGGGCGCGCAGCCCGAAAACTGAAACGGCGCGCATACCGAATCGATGCACGCCGACAGCCGGGCAAGTCGGGCGGACATATCCGCCCCCCGCCCTGATTGCAACCCGCCGCGATTGCAAGCGGGGTCGCCCCCGCCTGCGTCGGCCCCCGCGTCCGTCCCGTTCGGGTCAGCCGACCGCCTGCAGCACCACCGACAGCCCGCCGCGGATCAGCAGATCGACCAGGAAGAAGAACACGCTGAACAGCGCCGCCATGATGAACACCATGATCGTGGTGGTCACCACCTCGCGCCGGGTCGGCCAGACGATCTTGGCGGCCTCGGCACGGACCTGGCTGATGAACTGGGCGGGGTTGGCCATGTCGGCTCCTTGGCGGAATTGCTGGCGCGAGATAAGCCGCCAGTCCGCCGAAGGCAAGGCCGGCCGGGGAATGGCCCCGGTCAGATCAGCCGCGCGGTCTGATAGATCGCCAGCGCGCAGATCAGGATGCCGACCATCACCATCAGTACTTGGTGCGGGATCAGCTTGACGAGGTAACCGGCAAGCGGCGCCGCCAGCAGCCCGCCAACGATGAGCCCCAGCACCGCCGCGCCGTGGGCGGACAGCTCGTCGATCGCACCCCAATGGCCGCTGAGGATGGCGGCGAGGAACGCCGCCGACACCGCCGAGGTCAGGAAGAACTCGGCCGCGTTCACGGTCCCGATCACCTCGCGCGGGGCGCCGCCCGACCCGATCAGCCCGGTCGAGACGGTTGGCCCCCAGCCGCCCCCGCCGGCCGCGTCCATGAAGCCCCCGACGAGGCCCAGCCCGCCCGCGAAGCCCCGCGAATGTTCGTGGTACCGCCCCGGCTGCCGCCAGGCGCGGAACAGGATGTACAGCCCCATGATGCCCAGATAGACGGCCATCACCGGCCGCATGAACGATGCGTCCACCGTCGTGAGGATATAGGTTCCCAGCACCCCGCCGGCGACGCCCGCGGGCATCAGCGCCCAGAACAGCCGCCAGTTGACGTTGCGATGCGCGATGTGGCTGGACGCGCTGGCCCCGGTCGTAAAGACCTCTGCCGCGTGGACGCTGGCCGAGGCCACCGCCGGCGCCACGCCGAAGCTCAGCAGGACCGACGACGACACGACCCCGTAGGCCATGCCCAGCGCCCCGTCGACGAGCTGCGCCAGAAACCCGACCGCAGCGAACAAGAAGAAGCTGTCACCCATCATGAGTGCTCCCGATGTGATTCGGGGCGGATTTAAACACGATTTCCTACTATGTAATAGGATAATTATGCGTGCCGGCGACAGGCGGCGGCCTCGCCGTCTCGCAAGAGGGAATTACGCCGGCAAGTCCGGGGATTGCTGCGCCACGGCCTGCGCCAGCGATGTGCCCTCGAGCCGGGCGGCGGTGGCGTCGCGCACGGCGATCAGCACCGGGCGGATCTCGCAGGTCTCGATCGAACGGCAGTCGGGACAGGGGCGGAAGGCGGTCTGGCTGGCACAGGGCGCCAGCGCCAGCGGTCCGTCGATGGCGCGCAGCACCTCGGCAAAGCTGATCTCGGCCGGGCCGCGGGCCAGCACATAGCCCCCGGTCGGGCCGCGCTTGCCGATCACCAGGTCGCGGGCCTTCAGCTGGGCGAGGATCTGTTCCAGGAACTTGCGCGGAATCCGTTCCGCCTCGGCGATCTCGGCGGCGGTCACGCTGCCGTCCTGGCGGGCGAGATACAGCATCGCGTGCAGCGCGTGGCGGGACTTCTGGGACAGCATGGTCCGGCTGTAAGCCGCGCGCGCCCCCCGTGCAAGCGTCGCGGCCCACGGCGCCTCAGGGCCGCAGCAGGGTCACCCCGTCGATCCGCGACAGCCGGTCGATGTCCTGACGATAGCTCTCGAGGCAGCGGTCCCGTGTCGCCGCATCGGCCACCGACAGCGGCCGCGCATCGCCGCCGCGGGGGAAACGCGTCTTGGCTTCACGCGCGATGGTCACCGGATCGCCGTTCGCGTCGGCCGCAAGGCGGCGCAGGATCTCGTCATAGGCCGCCTGCGACAGCCCCACCACCGCCGGCGGCGGATTGTCCGCATACCGCGCCACCGCCTCGGGCAGCATCGCGCGCAGGACGGCACCGCGCACCGCGGCATGATCCTCGTGCCGCCAGACCACCACCTGCGCCACGCCGCGCACCGACAGCAGCCGCTCGGCCAGCCCGCTCCACGACAGGGCGGCGGGGTCGAAGCCGTCGGTGTATTCGCCGAAATCCAGCTCGTGCCCGCCCTGCACCTCCATCGAGAAGGCCGAGGTCAGGAAGCTCAAAGGCTCGCGCACGCCCATGAACAGCACCGCCGGGCGGCGGCGCATGATCGCGCACAGCCGGTCCATGCGCCGCACCGCGTTGGGATAGACGCCCTCGGGACCCATCAGCCCCTCGCGCCGGATCGAGCCGAGTGTGTTTTCCTCAGACAGCAGGATGTGCGGCCAGATCTCGCTGGCCTGGTCCATCCGCCGCCGCCAGGGCGACCGCCGCCGCGCCGCCGCGGGGCCGTTTTCCAGCAAGCTGTCCAGCCGGTGACCGGGCCGGCGCAGGGCCCGCATGTCCAGATACATGATCCCGGCCGCCGTCATTCGGGGCCACAGCCCGCGCAACGTCTGCTGGGTATGAGTGCTTGCGGTCTTGTGGGCGCCGACATGGATGGTCAGGGCCATGCGGCTGTCCGATCCTGTCTGCGGCTGGCAGGGGTTGGGGGACTCGAACCCACGACCCTCGGTTTTGGAGACCGATGCTCTACCAACTGAGCTAAACCCCTAAGCCGACCGCCCGATTACGGCACCGCTGGGGTCAACGCAAGAGCCATGGCACCGCCCGCTGGCCGAAAGATACGCCCCCGGCCCCGGCCCAGGCCGTCGGCGAGCCGGCGCAGCGACCTGTCGCTGCACCCGCCGCCGCCAGCCAGCCTATCGCCGGAACCGGATATTGCAGTTTTTCTGCATGTTCGCGTTTTCGATCGCCTGCATCTCGCCCTTAAGACGCGCGACCTCGCCCGCCTGTGCGCCGTCGCCCTTGATCATGAACAGCGCCGGCCAGAACAGCACCGTCGCCACGCCTGCCGCCAAGGCGTCGTTGTCAGCCTTCTTGTCCTGCGCCGCCGCTGCCTGCGCCGCGCGATTGGCGACACTCTGCGCCTCGGTCGCAAGCTGCCGGCAGGACAGCCCCGAATACATCGTCGGCGACACGAAGCTGGCCGCGATCTGGTCGGACTTGTTCGCGCAACCCGCCGTCGCCACCGGCAGCGCAGCGATCACGGCGATCTTGATCAGACTGATTTTCATGTGGAATCTCCCATCCATTACCCGCCCAGGGGTCTAGACGGCGAGACCGAACATCCCGTTAACGGCGCTCGCCCGAGCGCGACCGTTAAACCTCGAATTTGAGGGGATCTGGTGGCAAGGCCCCCGCCGCTGTCACTCCGCCGCGTCCGCCGCGTCGTGATCGACGGGCAGGAAGCCGCCCGACTGGCGGCTCCACAGCCGCGCGTACAGGCCTCCGGCGGCCAGCAGCTCGGCATGGGTGCCCTGTTCCACGATCCGGCCGGCATCCATCACCACCAGCCGGTCCATCGCGGCGATGGTGGACAGGCGGTGGGCGATGGCGATCACCGTCTTGCCCTGCATCAGCCGGTCCAGCTGGGTCTGGATCGCCGCCTCGACCTCGCTGTCCAGCGCGCTGGTCGCCTCGTCCAGCACCAGGATCGGCGCGTTCTTCAGCGCCACCCGGGCGATGGCGATGCGCTGGCGCTGGCCACCCGACAGCTTGACGCCGCGTTCGCCGACATGGGCGTCCAGCCCGCGCCGCCCGGCGCTGTCGGCCAGCCGCGGGATGAACTCGGCGGCCTCGGCCGAATCGGCCGCGGCGGCGATCTCGGCTTCGGTCGCCTCGGGGCGGCCATAGGCGATGTTCTCGCGCACCGAGCGGTGCAGCAGCGAGGAATCCTGCGTCACCACCCCGATCGCCGCCCGCAGGCTGTCCTGGGTGACCTGCGCCACGTCCTGCCCGTCGATCAGGATGCGCCCCGATTCGACGTCGTGGAACCGCAGCAGCAGGTTTATGAGGGTCGATTTCCCCGCCCCCGACCGGCCGACCAGCCCGATCCGCTCGCCCGGCGCGATGTCCAGCGTCAGCCGGTCCAGCACCGCCAGCGGGCGCTCGGCCGGGTCGGCGTCATAGCGGAAGGTCACGTCCTCGAACCGCACCGCGCCGGCGCTGACGGCCAGCGGCCTGGCCCCCGGCGCGTCCGTCACCATGCGCGGCAGCGCCAGGCTGCCGATGCCGTCGCGGACGGTGCCGATATTCTCGAACAGCGCGGCGAATTCCCACATGATCCAGTGGCTCATGTTGTTCAGCCGCATCGCCAGCGGGATCGCCACCGCGACCGCGCCGATCGCCACCGCGCCCTGGGTCCACAGCCACAGCCCCAGCGCCGTGGTCGACGCGACCAGGGCCGCGTTCAGCAGGTTCAGCGAGATGTCCTGCACCGCCGCCAGCCGCATCTGGCGATGCACCGTGCCGAGGAAGTCGTGCATCGAGTCGCGCGCCGTCGCCTCCTCCCGCGCCGAGTGGCTGAACAGCTTGACCGTCGCGATGTTGGTATAGGCGTCCACGATCCGCCCGGTCATGCCGGCCCGGGCATTGGCCTGCGCCTCGGACGCGCGGCCCAGCCGCGGCACGATCAGCGCCAGCAGCACCGCGTAGCCCAGCCCCCACAGCACGAAGGGCAGCGCCAGCCGCCAGTCCTGCTGCGCAGCCAGCGTCAGGGCGCCGGCGAAATAGACCAGCACATAGACGGCGACGTCCATGACCTTCATCGCCACCTCGCGCACGGCCAGCGCCGTCTGCATCAGCTTGGTGGCGATCCGGCCCGCGAACTCGTCCTGGAAATAGCCCATCGACTGACGCAGCAGATAGCGATGCGCCTGCCAGCGGATGCGCTGCGGGAAATTGCCCAGCAGGGTCTGGTGCATGACCAGCGTGGTCAGGATGTTCAGCACCGGCAGGACCAGCAGCAGCACGACGCCCATCCGGATCAGCCGCCCGCCCTCGGCCGCCCAGAACCCGGCCGGGCCGGTCTCGGTCAGCCGGTCCACCAGCGCGCCCAGATAGCCGAACAGCATCACCTCAAGCGCCGCGATCAGCCCCGAGCCGATCGCCAGCAGCACCAGCCACGGCATCGCGCCCCGCGAATAATGCAGGACGAACCGGACCAGCCCGCGCGGCGGCATCTGCGGCGGATCGGTCGGATAGGGGTCGAGCCGTTGCTCGAACCAGCGAAACATGGGCAGCCTTTAGGTTGTGCGGCCGGTGGGATGTGGTGGCGGGTCCGGCGCGGGACAAGCCGGGGCAGCAAGGCGTCGCCCGATGGCGCGGCCCTGTCAAGCCTGCGCGGCCAGGGGGGGGGGCGCCGTCATCAGGAGTTCATGGAACGGCTGGCCCGGCCGGACGTTGGCCGGCATCCGGTGATGAACAAGGAGTCCCGACGATGGCTGCGATCAAGAACCTCAAGGACCTGTATCTGGACGGGGTCAAGGACATGCATTCCGCCTGCAAGCAGGCGATCCCCGCGACCGAGGCGATGGCCAAGGCCGCCAAGAACGCCGAGCTGAAGAAGGCGCTCGAGGCCAGCGTGCAGGGCACCCGCGACGGCATGGCGGCAATGGAAAAGCTCGCCCGCGCGCATGGCGAGGACCCGTCGGGCGAACATTGCAAGGGCATGGAGGGCCTGGTGACCGAGGCCAGGAAGCACGCGCTCGAGGCCGAGTTCGCCGACGAGGACACCCAGGACGCGGCGATCATCGCCCAGTATCAGCGGCTCGCGCATTACGCGATTACCGGCTACGGCACGCTGAAGGCGTGGGCCAAGCGGCTGGACCTGGCAGACGACGCCAAGGTGCTGGATGAGGCCACCGCCTCGACCTACGAGGGCGACGAGGACATGACCCGCATCGCCGTCAAGGGCGGGGTCAACAAGGCAGCGATGTAAGCCGTTCCACCTCGCGGAACGCGGACGGCCGGCCACGCGATTGCGCGCGGCCGGCCGTTCCACATGGCGGAACGGTGCAGGGCTACAGGTGCCGCGTCTCGGGGGCGGGGTTCCACCAGTTGTCATGCGCCCCGTCCAGCCAGGCGACGGGGGCGGCGATCAGCTCCGCCTCGGTGGCGTTCAGCGCCGGGACGAACACGGCGCGGAATTCGCCGCCCATCTCGGCGATGTCCCCGTGGGTCCACAGCCGGGTGCCGCAGGACTTGCAGAAATAGTGGTGCATGTGGTCCGACCCGCCTTGCGATGGCCGGCTGGGCGGGGTTTCGGCCAGCATGTCCTCGCCGCGCAGGACACGGAAGCCCGAGGGATCGGGCAGGCGCAGGTCCCAATAGCGCATCTTGCGGCAGAAGCTGCAGTTGCAGCGCATCGTGCCGTCGGCCAGGTCGCCGTCGGCCTCGAAGGCCACGGCGCCGCAGAAACAGCTTCCCTGATAGGTTTTCATCCGCTTACTCCGGGGTGTGGCAGACGGCTTCGATGTTGTTGCCGTCCGGGTCGAACACGAAGGCGCCGTAATAATCCGGGTGGTATTCCGGCCGCAGCCCCGGCGCGCCGTTGTCGCGCCCGCCGGCCGCCAGCGCGGCGGCGTGGAAGGAGTCCACGGTCGCCCGGTCCGGCGCGGCAAAGGCCACATGAACCCCACCCTGCGCGGCCTTGCCGGTGCCGATCCAGAAGAACGGCTTGCCCGGCGTCCCAAAGCCCAGATGCGCGCCGTGACCGCCGGTCATCTCCTCGGTCACCTCCATCTGCACCGCGATTCCCAGCGGAGTCAGCGCCGCCTCGTAGAAAGCCCGCGCCCGCGCGAGGTCGCGGACCGTCACGCCAAGATGGTCGATCATGTGCTGTCCTTTCGGTTGCTCCCGGGGCGAGACTAGCACCCTCTGCTGACAGTTCATGTCAGCATGTCGCGTTGCAGCCCGTCAGGCGTCGGCCGAAAGCCGGCGGGCGATGTCGGCCATCTCGTCCTCAGCCAGCCGCGGAGGCACGGAATACCTTCCGGCCCCGTCGGCGAGATAGGCCATCGAGGTCACGTCATGCACGTCCTGCATCGGCACGACATGCGCGTGGGCGTGCGGCACGTGGATGCCGGTGAAGAACATCGCCACCCGCTCGACCCCGTAGAGCCGCTTTTGCCGCCGCGCGATCATCTGGCTGACCGCCATGACGCGGGCGGCGAGCGGGGCGGGCAGGTCCTCGAACCAGACGTGATGGGCGCGGGGAATGACCAGCGTGTGTCCGGGGCGGATCGGGTGGAGGTCGAGGAAGGCCACCACCTCGTCGTCCTGATGGACGATGTGGGCGGGCAACGCGCCCGCGGCGATGCGGCAGAACAGGCAGGTGTCAGACATTCGGCTCGCTCTCTAGGCGCGAGCCAGCAGCGGGACCCTCAGACAGCAGAAGGGGAAGCTTGATCCCGCGACGATGCAACAGCACGGGATTGCAACGAAGCGCATATCCCGTCGCTGCACCCTGCCGGGTCGGCCAAGCCTCGACCTCATCCGACAGACGAAACCAGCGCGACTTTCCATTGATGGCAGGGGTATAGAGATAACCCTTGGAAAGGGATGCACCCTCCACGAAATAGGCGCCCCCGTGGGATTGAAGTGACTGTCGGCACGCAACAGGCTCGCTGTCGGGCGTCGCCTGCAGCCGGTCAAGGCCGTTTCCATCCGTTCGGACTGGCTCAGTGCGCGACTCGGCGGCAGGTCTCGCCCTCAGCCGCTCGAGGCCGTCCCAGTCGGTTGCGGCCGGCTCGAAGCGGCGTGGATCCTCCAGATCGAGTTGCTTTAAGGTGAACCTGTCCTTGGCGAAGTTGCACAGGGCGCAGGCCACGACAACGTTATCGGCATCGGAGCGGCCCCCGTGGCTGTGCGGGACGACATGATCGTATTGCAGCCATGCAGCTGCAAACCCAGCATGCTGCCTGCGAAGGTTGCGGGCGTTCCAAGGAACTGCGTCGGGATAAATCCGATGGGCAATCTTTCGGATATCCGCTGAAACAACCCTCAGGCCGCAGTATCGACACCGGTAACCGTCACGGATCAGCACTTCGTGCTGGACCGACCGCGGAACGCTGCGTTGTGGATCGCGGTCGGCCCGCGGCAGCACCTTGGTATCCCCCTCGGGATTGCGACAGACAACGTTGGCCTCGACGTCGTACCAACATGGATTGAGCCAGAAGAAGACCGCCAGCCCGTCAGCCAACCTGAATTGGGCCGCGGCCGTCGCGGTATCGCCTGCGAGGTGGGCATCGACTGCCGCCGCCAGCTGGTCAGCCACGCGTAGCACGGCAGGAGTCGGTTCCTTGATACATCGCCGCATGGCTGCATCCCCTCGATCTCTGCGACCGAATGCTAACCGCGCACGGCGTGGGGAAAAAGACCCTGCTCCGCTCAGATTTGTCTGCCCCCAAACAAAAAAGCCCGCCCCTTCCGGGACGGGCCTTCAGCCTAATGCGCTGGCGAGGGTCGCCCCCCGCCCGCTCACCTCAAGCCAGGATCTTCGACACCACGCCGGCGCCGACGGTGCGGCCGCCTTCGCGAATGGCGAAGCGCAGCTTCTCTTCCATCGCGATCGGCGCGATCAGCTCGACCTCGAACTTCAGGTTGTCGCCCGGCATCACCATCTCGGTGCCTTCCGGCAGCTTGACGGTCCCGGTCACGTCCGTGGTCCGGAAGTAGAACTGCGGGCGGTAGTTCGCGAAGAACGGCGTGTGGCGGCCGCCCTCTTCCTTGGTCAGGATATAGGCCTCGGCCTCGAACTTGGTGTGCGGCTTCACCGAGCCGGGCTTGCACAGCACCTGGCCACGCTCGACACCGTCACGGTCCACGCCGCGCAGCAGCGCGCCGATGTTGTCGCCCGCCTCGCCGCGGTCCAGCAGCTTGCGGAACATCTCGACGCCCGTGCAGGTCGTCTTCTTGGTGTCGCGGATGCCCACGATCTCAAGCTCGTCGCCCACGTTCACCGCGCCACGCTCGATCCGGCCCGTCACAACCGTGCCACGGCCCGAGATCGAGAACACGTCCTCGATCGGCATCAGGAACGGCTGGTCGATGGCCCGCTCGGGCGTCGGGATGTACTCGTCGACC
Source organism: Paracoccus sphaerophysae (assembly GCF_000763805.1). Classification (GTDB taxonomy): domain Bacteria; phylum Pseudomonadota; class Alphaproteobacteria; order Rhodobacterales; family Rhodobacteraceae; genus Paracoccus; species Paracoccus sphaerophysae. Next base: position 60,352 of record NZ_JRKS01000009.1, read on the forward strand.
GCGGCGATCAGGGCGCGGATCGAGTTCTCGCCGATCTCGGGATCGCGGCCCTCCATGGCAGCCAGGGCCGAGCCCTTGATGATCGGGATGTCGTCGCCGGGATAGTCGTAGGACGACAGAAGCTCGCGCACTTCCATCTCGACCAGTTCCAGCAGCTCCTCGTCATCCACCTGGTCGACCTTGTTCAGGTAGACGACCATGTAGGGGATGCCGACCTGGCGGCCCAGCAGGATGTGTTCGCGGGTCTGCGGCATCGGGCCGTCGGCGGCGTTCACCACGAGGATCGCGCCGTCCATCTGCGCCGCGCCGGTGATCATGTTCTTCACGTAGTCGGCGTGGCCGGGGCAGTCGACATGCGCATAGTGGCGCTTGTCCGATTCGTATTCCACGTGCGCCGTCGAGATGGTGATCCCGCGGGCCTTTTCCTCGGGCGCGCCGTCGATCTGGTCGTAGGCCTTGAATTCACCGAAATACTTGGTGATCGCAGCCGTCAGCGTCGTCTTGCCGTGGTCAACGTGACCGATCGTCCCGATGTTGACGTGCGGTTTCGTCCGTTCGAATTTTGCCTTTGCCATCATGGCCTCCTGATCGTCGGGCGGCCGGTCCGGGTCGCGCCTCGCGTAAACATCGCCGCGAGATATAAGCGAGTCGCGGGAAAATCAAGGCGCGGACATGACCCGGCGGTCCGCTGACGGGCCATGCAGGGCGCGGGCCCCGCCGCATCGCGCCGGGCATCGCACAAGCGTCTGACCCGTCAAGATGTTTTGCGCCCGCACGGAACCCGGCCACGGCAGTTAACGTTTCTGGGTCCGAGATCGGCGCACAGGGGGTGTGCCCGACCAGACCCTATCGGAGGACGCAATGTCTCTCATGAAATCCCTTGCCCGCGTCGCTGCGGGCGTCATGCTGGCCAAAGGCGTCGGTTCGATGATGCGCACGGCGCAGCAGGGCCAGCGCACCGCCTCGACCCGGACCACGGGCGGCGGCATCCTGGGCGACCTGATGAACGGCATGGGCGGCGCCCAGGCCCGTGGTGGCGTGGCCGGCGGCGGCCTGGGCGACATCCTGGGCCAGGTGCTTGGCGGGGGCCAGACCCGCAGCGTCGGCACTGGGCGTCCCTATGGCGGGCCGAACTCGACGGGCGCGTCGGGTGGTCTGGGCGGCATCCTGGACCAGCTGACCGGCGGGGGCGCGGCGCGGACGGGCTCGGCTGGTGGCGGACTGGGTGGTCTGCTGGGCGGCCTCGCAGGCGGTGCTGCCGGTGGCGCGGCAGCAGGATCGCTGGGCGGGCTGCTGGGCGGCCTGCTGAACGGGCCGGCGCAGCGCGGCGCGCAGCGCAGCAATGACGCAAGCTTCGGCGAGGTCTTCAACGACGCCCTGTCGCGCCAGGACGAACCCGAGGTCGCGCCGACCGCGGAACAGAACGCCGTCGCGGGCCTGATGCTGCGGGCGATGATCCAAGCGGCCAAGGCCGACGGCAAGATCGACGAGGCCGAGAAAGAGCGCCTGCTGGGCCAACTGGGCGACCTGGACGACGAGGACCGCGCCTTCATCCGCGAACAGATGGCGGCACCGGTGGACGCCCAGGCGCTGGCGCGCGAAGTGCCTAAGGGGCTGGAAACGCAGGTCTACATGATGTCGCTGATGGCGATCGACTTCGACAACCGGACCGAGGCCGAATACCTCAACAGCCTCGCTCAGGCGATGGGGATCGACAAGCAGATGGCGAACCAGATCCATCAGCACGTCGGCGTCCAGAACCTGTACGCCTGAGCCTCAGCCAATAACAGTTGCGCGGGCGGGCATTGATCCCGCCCGCGTGTCGTTCATACTGGCCGCATCATTTCCTTCGAATCTCTTGAGGATAGACCCATGCGCCTGTTGATTGCCGCCGCCACGATTGCCACCGCCGCGCTGCCCTTCGCCGCGGTCGCCGACGATTCGCCGCAGGAAGTCGCGCTGGAATCGCGCAAGGGCTTCTACCAGATGCTCGGCTTCAACATGGGCAAGCTGGCCGGCATGGCCAAGGGCGACATCCCCTATGACGAGGCTGCCGCCGTCGCCGCCGCGACCAACATCAACGCGCTGTCGCGCTATGACGTGACCCAGCACTTCATCGACGGCACCTCGACCGCGGAGCTGGGCGACGAGACCGAAGCCAAGCCCGAGGCGATCAGCGACAAGGCCGGCTTCTCGGCCAAGTTCGCGGATCTGCAGAAGGCCGCCGACGGCATCCCCGAGGCGGTGAAGGGTGGTCAGGACAAGGTTGGCCCGGTCGTCCAGTCGCTGGGCGCCACGTGCAAGGGCTGCCACGACACCTATCGCGCCGAGTGATGGAGCCTGTCCGCACGAAAATCTGGGACCCCCTGCTGAGGGGGTTCCACTGGCTGCTCGCCGCGGCCGTCATCGCCACCTGGCTGCTGGGCAAGTTCGGCCCGGCCAAGATGACGCTGCACTTCTGGCTGGGCTATTTCATCCTCGGGCTGCTGGCGTTCCGGCTGGTCTGGGGGTTCGTCGGCCCCGAGCCGGCGCGGTTTTCGCATTTCCTGCGCGGTCCGGGGGCGATCCGGCGCTATGCCGGGCGGATGTTCGCGCGCGAGCCCAGCTATTGGCCGGGCCACAACCCGCTGGGCGCCCTGTCGGTGATCGCGCTGCTGGCGCTGCTGGCGGCGCAGGCCACCTCGGGGCTGTTCATCGACCCCGATGACTATATCAATGTCGGCCCGCTGGCCGACACGGTCAGTTCGGCGACGCGCAAGTCGATGCGCAGCTGGCACCATACCGGCGCGACCCTGATCCTGATCCTGGTCGTACTGCATGTCGGGGTGATCCTGTTCTATCGCGTCTGGAAGCGCGAAGATCTGGTGCGCCCGATGATCACCGGCTGGAAGATGGTCCGCCGCGACTGACTGGCTGCGACTGACCGGCCGAGACTGAACAACTTGAGACTGAACCGGCCGCGGCAGACCCTCGCCCGGCCGGTCATCGCCCCCCGGTCAGCGCCAGAGCGTCAGCCGAACACCCCCGCCACCTGCGCCAGCAGCACATAGGCCCGGCCCGACCGGGTGTGGATCGCTGCGTCCAGCGCCGCGTCGTCCATGCCGGGGGCGGCACGGGTCAGGGTCCTGTCGTATTGCCGCAGGAAGTGATGGGCGGCGTCGCGAAACACCTCGTCCCCCCGCATCAGCGTCGCGGCCGCATCCAGCGCCTGCGCGTCATTGATGGCGGCCAGCGCGCCGGCGTTCCCGCGCTGTCCGTCCAGGAAGCGCCGCCACGCTCCGGCCGGAGCCGGCGCGGGGTCGAGGTCGTCCATGTAGACGCCGTGCTTGGCCAGCAGGGTGACCACGTCCTGCGCCGCGCGGATGGTGCGCGCGGTTTCGGGATCGGTCAGCGCCGTCCGCATCGCGGCGATGGCCGCGTGATCGTCGGGACCGTCGGGAAAGTTCAGCGCCGCGACGAGGTCGGCGGGCGAGATCTCGACCGGCCGGGGCTGCTCGAAGGGCAGGTCGGTCTGCTGCGCGTCGCGGCGCGGCTCGGCGGCGCGGGGCGCGGGCCGGGCGGCGGCGGCGGGGCGGACGCTGGCCGCCGCGGCGAGGCCGGGCGTCACCGGCAGCGCGGCGGCCGGATCATCGGCGAGCGGGCGCACCGCCTCGAGCCGGGCGCGCAGCGTGACCGCCTCGGCCCGCAGGTCGGCAATGGCGCGGGCCATGCCCACGGCCGTCCAGATCAGCACCGGCGGCAGCAGCACGCCCACGATGGACGCGAGCCGCGCCAGCCCGCCCTGCGGCGTACCGTCGGGGCCGAACAGCCAGAACAGCACCACCAGCAGCAGCCACATCGCCGTCACGGCGACGCCCACCACCGACGCGCGGTCGCGCCGGTCGGTCAGGTCGCGCAGCCGGTCCCGCAAATCATTCATAGCGGATCGACAGGATCTCGTAGGATTTCTGCCCGCCCGGCGTCTGCACCTCGACGCTGTCGCCCTCGTCCTTGCCGATCAGCGCCCGGGCCAGCGGCGAACGCACGTTCAACAGGCCGCGTTCCAGGTCGGCCTCCTGCTCGCCGACCAGCTGAAAGGTCTTTTCGTCGTCGGTATCCTCGTCGACCACGGTAACCTTGGCGCCGAACTTGACGCTGCCCGACAGCTTGGAGGGGTCGATCACCTCGGCGCGCGAGATGATGACCTCCAGCTCCTTGATGCGGCCCTCGACGAAGGACTGCTTTTCGCGGGCGGCGTGGTATTCGGCGTTCTCCGACAGGTCGCCATGCTCGCGCGCCTCGGCGATGGCCCGGATCACGGCGGGACGTTCAATCCCCTTCAGCTCGCGCAGTTCCTCGTCCAGCTGGTCAAAGCCGGCACGGGTCATCGGTATCTTTTCCATCGCGTCCTCTTGCGCAAACGCCCCCGGCCTGTCGGGGCGGGGGCGCGAGTTCGGGCGGCATCGTGACCCAGCCCGCGCCCCGAGGCAAGCCGCGAGCACGGAATGGGCGACGTGTCGCCGCAGGGTTCACCTGTTGCGCGAAAACGGCGCGTCGCGTCATGATTGTTTCGCGCCGAAAACTTGCCTATGTCGAAGCCCGACAGCGATCAGAGCCAGCCCGAGGAGAGCCGCCATGACGACGATCGAACGCGAATCTATGGAATTCGACGTGGTGATCGTGGGCGCAGGGCCGGCCGGCCTGTCCGCCGCGATCCGCCTGAAACAGATCGACCCCGACCTGAACGTGGTGGTGCTGGAAAAGGGCTCCGAGGTCGGCGCCCACATCCTGTCGGGCGCGGTGCTGGACCCTTCGGGGCTGACCGCGCTGATCCCGGACTGGAAGGAAAAGGGCGCCCCCGTCCGCACCGAGGTCCACAGCGACAGCTTCGTCGTGCTGGGCGAGGGCGGGTCGGTCCGCATCCCGAACTGGCCGATGCCGCGGCTGATGTCGAACCACGGCAACTATATCGTGTCGATGGGAAATGTCTGCCGCTGGCTGGCCGAACAGGCCGAGGGGATGGGCGTCGAGATCTTCCCCGGCATGGCCGCCTCCGAGCTGGTGATGGACGGCGACCGCGTGGCCGGCGTCGTCGCCGGCGAGATGGGCAAGAACCCCGACGGCACCCCCGGCCCCGGTTATGAGCCGGGGATGGAACTGCGCGGCAAGTATGTCTTCATCGCCGAGGGCGTGCGCGGCAGCCTCGCCAAGGTGCTGATCGAGAAATACGCCCTGTCCGATGGCCACGAGCCGCAGAAATTCGGCATCGGCATGAAGGAAATCTGGGAAATCGACCCGGCCAAGCACAAGGAAGGCACGGTCATCCACACGATGGGCTGGCCCCTTGGCAAGAACGCCGGCGGCGGGTCCTTCATCTATCACGCCGAGAACAACCAGGTGTTCATCGGCTTCGTCGTCCACCTGAACTACGCCAACCCGTATCTGTATCCCTACGCCGAGTTCCAGCGCTTCAAGCATCACCCGATGGTGGCCGAGCTGCTCGCGGGCGGCAAGCGCGTGGCCTATGGCGCGCGCGCGATCAGCGAGGGCGGCTGGCAGTCGATCCCGAAACTGACCGTGCCGGGGGCGGTGCTGCTGGGTTGTTCGGCGGGGCTGGTGAACGTGCCGCGCATCAAGGGCAACCACAACGCCATGCTGTCGGGCATCGCCGCCGCCGAGGCTGCCGCCGCCGCCATCGCCGCGGGGCGCGAGGGCGACGAACTGACCGACTACGAGGCCGAGGTGCGCTCGGGCCCCATCGCACGCGACCTCAAGAGGGTGCGCAACGTCAAGCCCAGCTGGTCGCGCACCGGCATGATCGGGTCGCTGATGCTGGGCGGCGCGGACATGTGGTTCGCCAACCTCTTCAACCGCAACCTGCTGGGCACCTGGAAGCACGGCAAGACGGATGCCGCCGCCACCGGCAAGGCGGCGAAGTACAAGCCGATCGACTATCCGAAACCGGACGGGAAGCTGTCTTTCGACCGGCTCACCAACGTGGCGTTTTCCTTTACCAACCACGAGGAAAGCCAGCCCTGCCACCTGAAGCTGAAGGATCCGACGATCCCGATCCGGGTGAACCTGCCTGAATATGCCGAACCGGCGCAGCGCTACTGCCCGGCCGGCGTGTATGAGGTGGTCGAGGATGCCAGCGTCCCCGAGGGCGCGCGGTTCGTGATCAACTTCCAGAACTGCGTCCACTGCAAGACCTGCGACATCAAGGACCCGTCCCAGAACATCGTCTGGACGACCCCGCAGGGGGGCGACGGGCCGAACTATCCCAATATGTGAGGCCGTTCACGATTGCGGGGTGGCGTTGCCGCCGGGCGCGGCAGCCGCTAGGGTCCAGCCCGAGAACTCTTGATGCGGGGCCGCAGCCTGCGATGAAGCCTATTCTGATGCTGGCGATTGCCGCCGGACTGACCGGGACCGCCGCCCTGGCGGCGATGGCGCTGAACGACAAGGATCGCGCCGGGCCGGTTCCCGCCCCGCTGGCGCAGGCCGCCCCCACGGCGCCGGGCCGGCAGGCGCAGCTTGCGACCGACATGGACGTCGCGCTGGACACGCGCCCGACCACGGTCGCGCCGATCCCCGGCCGCGCCGGCCCCTATCTGGCCGCCCGGCAGGCCGCGGCAAAGAACGACTTCGTCGCCGCCTCGCGCTATTTCCGCGACGCATTCGGGCATGATGACAGCGACGCCTTCCTGCAGGACGGCGCGCTGGTGTCCATGGTCTCGGCCGGAGAGATGGCGGACGCCGTGGCGCTGGCCCAGCGGCTGGTCGACAAGGGCGACCCGACCGAGCTGGCCGGGCTGGTCACGCGGATCGAGCTGGCCAAGAAGGGCGACTGGGCCGGGGTCCTGGCGATGCTGGACAAGACGCCCTCGCGCCCCGGCGGCCCCGGTCCGCTGCTGGACGGGATGACGCGGGCCTGGGCGCAGATGGGCGCCGGCAAGGCCTCCGAGGCGTTCGCGACGCTGGAAAAGCTGTCCCAGCAGCGGGGCGCGCAGGGGATGGCACAGTTCCAGCTGGCGCTGACCAAGGCCAGCGTCGGCGATTACGAGGCCGCGGCCAAGGGGCTGGAACGGCCCGAGGCGTCCGGGCACCTGCTGGGCATCCTCGCCCGGGCGCAGGTGCTGTCGCAGCTGGAACGCAACGACGAGGCGATCGCCCTGCTGGACGAGGTCGACGCGCTGGAAACCGAGCCGCAGCTGAAGAAGCTGCGCGACCGGCTGGTCGCGGGCGAACGGGTGCCCTTCGACGTGGTCGCGACCCCGGCCGACGGGCTGGCGCAGGTGCTGATCACCTTCGGCGGCGCGCTGATGGGCGGCGAGGATACCGACCCGCTGGCGCTGCTGTATGCGCGGCTGGGCCAGTATCTGTCCCCAGACATGCCCGAGGCGCGGCTGCTGGTCGCGCAACTGCTGCAATCGGCCGGCCAGTTCGACCTGGCCGAACGGGAATTCGACGCGCTGCGCACCCTGGGCGAGATGCGCCCGGCAGCCGAGCTGGCCCGCATCGACACGCTGGCCCGGGCCGACCGCGAGGCCGATGCCGAGGCCGCCGCCCGCAAGCTGACCGACGCCTATCCTCAGCTGGCCAGCGCCTGGGTCGCGCTGGGCGACCTGCTGCGCCAGCAGGACAAGTTCGCCGATGCCGTGCCCGCTTACGACAAGGCACTGGACCTCCTGCAGAAAGAGGACGACCCGCAGGCCAGCTGGTTCGCGCTGTATGCCCGCGGCATCGCGCTGGAACGCACCCGCCAGTTCGACCGCGCCGACGCCGATTTCCAGGCGGCGCTGAAGCTGCAGCCGGAACAGGCGCCGATCCTCAACTATCTCGGCTACAGCTGGGTGGACCGCAACGTGCGGCTGGACGAGGGGCTGGACCTGATCAAGAAGGCCGTCGCGCTGCGCCCGGACGATGGCTACATCCTCGATTCGCTGGCCTGGGCCTATTACCGGCTGGGGCGCTACGCCGAGGCGGTCGAGCCGATGGAAAAGGCCGTGTCGGCGATGTCCGACGACAGCCTGGTGAACGACCACATGGGGGACATCTACTGGATGGTCGGGCGCAAGCGCGAGGCCGAGATCCAGTGGAAGCGGGCGCAGAGCCTCTACAAGCCCGAGGACACCGACACCGACCTGAACCGCATCCGCGCCAAGCTCGAGGTCGGGCTGGACGCGGTGCTGGCGGCGGAAAAGGCCAATGGCGGCAAGCTGCCCTCGGGCTTTGGCCAGCCGGCCGAGACGGCGGCGACGGAACCCGCGGGCGATGCCCCGGCCGCCCCCGCCCCCGGGTCCGAGCCGGTGCCGCCGAAGCCGTGACCGCTCAGGCCGTGACTGGCCCCGCCGTGACTGGCCCGGCCCAGCCGGCGCCGGCCAAGATCAACCTGGCGCTGCATGTGACCGGCCGGCGCGGGGACGGTTATCACCTGCTCGACTCGCTGGTCGTGTTCACCGCCCTGGGCGACCGGGTGACGGTCTCGCCCGGGAAGCTGTCGCTGACCGTGACCGGGCCCTTCGCCGCTGCGGTGCCGCCCGGCGACGACAACCTGTGCCTGCGCGCCGCCCGGGTGGTGGGGGCCGAGGCCGCGATCACGCTGGAGAAGCACCTGCCCCCCGCCTCGGGCATGGGCGGCGGCACCGCGGATGCGGCCGCGGTGCTGCGGGCGCTGGGCCGCACCCCCGACCGCCCCCAGGCGCTGGGCGCCGACCTGCCTGCCTGCCTGCTGTCGCGCCCGCTGCGGATGCAGGGGGTGGGCGAGGTGCTGACGGCGCTCACCCTGCCGCCGCTGCACCTGCTGCTGGTCAACCCGGGCGTCGAGGTGCCGACCCCCGCGGTGTTCGTCGCGCTGGCCCACCGCGACAACCCGGGCCTGCCGCCGTTGCCCGCGGCCCCCGACGCGGCCGCGCTGACCGACTGGCTGCGCAACACCCGCAACGACCTGCAGCCCGCCGCGATCCGCCTGACCCCTGTCATCGCCGACACGCTGGCGGCGCTGGATCGGGCCGGCGCCACCTTCTCCCGCATGTCGGGGTCGGGCGCGACCTGCTTCGGCATCTTCCCCGACGCGGCATCGGCCCGCGCCGCCGAAAGCCGGATTGCCGCCGCGCACCGCGACTGGTGGGTGCGGGCAACCGAAACCATCCCGGGGCTATCCCCCGCGCCCGCGCAGGGCTAGGCTTTCGGCAACGCGAAGCAAGGGGGCCGGACATGCTGCGACTGGGCGTCAACATCGACCATGTGGCGACCGTCAGGAACGCCCGCGGCACGCCGTGGCCCGACCCCCTGCGGGCCGCCCTGCTGGCCGAGGACGCCGGCGCCGACGGCATCACCGCGCATCTGCGCGAGGATCGCCGCCATATCTCGGACGCCGACATCGCCCGGCTGTCCGAGGCGCTGAAGGTCCCCCTGAACCTGGAAATGGCCGCCACGGCAGAAATGCAGGCGATCGCCCTGCGACATCGCCCGCACGCCGTCTGCCTCGTCCCCGAAAAGCGCGAGGAGCGCACCACCGAGGGCGGGCTGGACGTCGCCGGCGACCTTGCCCGGCTGACCGACTACATCGCCCCGCTGCGCGAGGCGGGCAGCCGCGTGTCGCTGTTCATCGGCCACGATCCCCGCCAGATCGAGGCCGCCGCGCAGGCCGGCGCCGCCGTGGTCGAACTGCACACCGGCGCCTATTGCGACCTTGACACCGAGGGACGGCTGGCCGACCGCGACGCCGAACTCGCCGGTCTGGCCGAGGGCGCCAGGCTTGCCGCCTCGCTGGGGCTCGAGGTCCACGCGGGCCACGGCCTGACCTTCGACACGGTGGGGCCGATCGCTGCGATCCCGGAACTCGCCGAGCTGAACATCGGCCATTTCCTGATCGCCGAGTCGATCTTCACTGGGCTTGGCCCGGCGATTGCCGAGATGAGGCGGCGGATGGAGATGGCGCGGGGATGAGCGCCACCCCCGCTCTCGCCGCATGACCATGCTGCGCCGGCTGGCCCGCACCCTGCGCTGGACCGTCGCCGCACTCGGCGGGCTGTGGTCGGTGCTGATGATGCTGCTGATGGCCGGGTCGCTGGCGCTGAGCATCGCCATGGCCGTGGTCCCCGCCGTCTTTGCCGCCGTCTCGGGCGTTGTGGAAACCGTGACCGGCATCCGGTCCCTGCACAGCCGCCAGATCGCTCGGGAAGCCCGGCTGGCGGATAACCTGACCCGCGCCGAGACCCGCGCCGCGACCGAGGCGGCCGAGCGCCGCGCCGTGACCGGCCGCGCCGACAACCTCGCCCGCGCACTCGCCGACAGCCGCGCCGCACAGTCGCGCATGGCGCGCGAGCTGGCCGACAGCCCCGTCACCTATCGCGGCACGCGCATGGCCGCGCGCGAGGCAGTCAAGGACACCGCCACCCGCGTCTCGCACCGCACCGCCGTCGCCACCACCCGCAACGTCGCCAGCATGGCCGGCGAGGCGCTGCCGGTGATCGGCGTCGGCGTCATCGCCGCGGCGACCGCGTGGGAGCTGCGCGACGCCTGCCTGATGATGGGCGAGATGCGGGCGCTGGACGCGGCCTTCAACCCCGACGACCCGGTGACCGACGACGAGATCTGCGGCCTCACGCCCCCCACCCGCGAGGAGTTGTGGCAGATGGTCCGGTCCAGCCCCGGCGCCGCCTGGGACGCCGCGCGCGGGCTGTACGACGGGCTGCCCGACGTCTCGCCGGGCGGCAGCTATGGGCGGATCAGCGGCTGGGCGGGCGGGGTCTATGACTGGGCCTTTGGCGACGCGCCCGAGGCCGCGCCATGATCCTCGGCATCGGCACCGACCTGTGCAACATCGACCGCGTGGCCGGGGTGCTGGACCGCCACGGCGACCGTTTCCGCAAGCGGGTGTTCACGGACACCGAACTTTCCCGCGCCGCCCGCCGCCCGCACGAGGCCGCGACGCTGGCCAAGCGCTGGGCGGCGAAAGAGGCGTGCTCCAAGGCCTTGGGCACCGGGCTTGCGATGGGCATCGCCTGGCGGGACATGGCGGTGAGCAACCTGCGCTCGGGCCAGCCGACGATGGCGCTGACTGGCTGGGCGGCGGAACGGCTGGCGGCGATGACGCCCGCGGGCCACCGGGCGGCGATCCACGTCACCCTGACCGACGACCACCCCTGGGCGCAGGCCTTCGTGGTGATCGAGGCGCTGCCGCTGCCGCCAGCGGGCCTAGGCGGCGCTTGACTTCCCGCCCCGACCCTGCCCTAGAACCCGGCCAGAAGATCGACGAAGGACACGACATGGCGCGCAGCACGGCCAAGGAACAGGGCGGCATCTGGGAAACGGTCAAGACCGTGTTCTGGGCGCTGGTGATCGCGGGCGTCTTTCGCACGCTGTTCTTCCAGCCCTTCTGGATCCCCTCGGGGTCGATGAAGGACACGCTGCTCATCGGCGATTTCCTGTTCGTCAACAAGATGGCCTATGGCTATTCGCGCCACTCCTGCCCGTTCTCGCTGTGCCCGATCCCGGGGCGCATCCTGGAACGTCAGCCCGAACGCGGCGACGTGGTGGTGTTCCGCCACCCGACCCGCGGCGTCGATTTCGTCAAGCGCGTGATCGGCCTGCCGGGCGACACGGTGCAGGTCACCGGCGGGCAGGTGATCCTGAACGGCCAGCCAGTCCCGCAGACCGCGAACGGCGTCTTCACCGAACCCAAGCTGCCGCAGGGGCCGGGCCGCACCCTGCCGCGCTGTTTCAACGAACCCGTGGCCGAGGGCGGCGCCTGCGAAAAGCAGCGCTTTACCGAGACCCTGCCGAACGGCGTCGCCCATGACGTGCTGAACATCGTCGATGGCTGGCCGCTGGACGACACGCCGGTCTTCACGGTGCCGGCGGGCAACTATTTCTTCATGGGCGACAACCGCGACAATTCCGAAGACAGCCGCGTGCCGGCCATCGCCGGGGGGCTGGGCTTCGTGCCCGCGGAATACCTGATCGGCCGCGCCGACCGGGTGATGTTCTCGTCCGCCGGATCGTCGCTGCTGTATTTCTGGACGTGGCGGCCGGACCGCTTCTTCCACGCGGTCAGGTGAAGCTGTCCGCTGATCTTGTGGCGTTCCAGCGCCGGTTGGGGCACGACTTTGCCGACCCGGCGCTGCTGATCCGGGCGCTGACCCACGGCAGCCTCAGCTCGGCCACCCGGCCCGACAATCAGCGGCTCGAGTTCCTGGGCGACCGGGTGCTGGGCCTGACCATCGCCGAGGCGCTGCTGCGCGCCGATCGCGGCGCGACCGAGGGGCAGCTCGCCCCCCGCCTGAACGCGCTGGTGCGAGGTGAGACCTGCGCCGACATCGCCCGCCAGATCGGGTTGGGCGAGGTGCTCAAGCTCGGCCGGTCCGAGATGATGACCGGCGGGCGGCGCAAGGACGCGCTGCTGGGCGACGCGATGGAGGCGGTGATCGCCGCGGTCTATCTGGACGCCGGGTTCGAGCCCGCCCGCGCGATGATCCTGCGGCTGTGGGGCGACCGGATCGCGGGCGCCGAGGCGGCCGCGTTCAACGCCAAGACGGCGCTGCAGGAATGGGCGCAGGCGCAGGGCATGGCTCCGCCGCGCTATCAGATCGCCGAGCGCAGCGGCCCCGACCACGCGCCGCTGTTCCGCATCACCGTCACGCTGGATGACGGCCGCCAGGCCGACGCCAGCGGCACCGGCACCAAGCGCAGCATCGAACAGGCCGCCGCCCAGGCGATGCTGGACCTGATCGGGGAAATCCCGTGATCGCATGCCCGACTTCCACCCGAACCCCGCAGCCAGCGTGAGGGCCAGATGACCGA
>NZ_JRKS01000010.1 GCF_000763805.1 Paracoccus sphaerophysae
GGGCGGGGGCCGGGGCCGGCCCGGCTGCCAGAATGGCAAGGGCCGCCGCGGCGATCAGCGCGCGACCAGGGCCTGACATGTGCGGGGCATCTCACTCAGCCGGAAGCTGCGGGGGTGGCGGTAATCGGGGTCGCCCGGCGGCTGCGGCGGCGGGTTGATGCGGTTGCGGATCCACTGTTCGGCCTCGGCGCAGCCATCGCCGGGCGGGGGCGCGGCCTGGTTCTCGCAGCCCTGGTTGGTGCAGGCGAGGCGGACGTGGAAATGATAGTCGTGGTTGTTGATCGGACGGATCTTGCGCAGATAGGCGCGGTTGCCGCGTTCCTCGTTGCACATCATCACCTTGGCGACCGGATCGACGAAGATCCGCGCCACGCGCGGGTCCGAGGCCGCCGCGCGGATGATCGCGTGGTGCGAGGCCGACCACAGCCGGCTGGGCGCGACGCCGCCCTTGGCGACGACCGACTGCGAGGACAGCTTTTCCCGCTGCGCCGGGGACAGCCGCAGGGACGCGGGCGGCAGCATCCAGATGTCGGCGTCCAGCCCGATCTGGTGGCTCGCATGCCCCGAGGTCATCGGCCCGCCCAGCGGCTGGCTCATGTCGCCGATATACAGCCCCGCCCAGCCATAGCGGGTGGCCTGCTGCGACAGGCCGATCAGGAAATCGACCAGCTGCGGGTTGCCCCAGTTGCGGTTCCGCGACAGCCGCATCGCCTGCCAGGTCGGGCCGGTTTCGGGCAGCTGGATGTTGCCCGAGGCGCAGCCGCGCGAATAGCCGCCAAAGGCCGCCGCCGGCCCGCCATTCGAGCTGCGGAAGGCGCCGAAGACGTCCTTGGCCAGCGTATCGGCCGCCGCCGGAATCGCCAGCACGGCCATCGCCGCGGCGGCGAGGATGGTTTTCAGGTTGCGGATCACTGCCCGGGTTCTCCCTCTGGTTTGACCCATCTTAGCAGCGCCAGCGACAGAAGGAACATCACGATCAGCGGCGATATGCCGATGCGCTGGCTTCCGGTGGCGGCGGTGACGGTGGCGATCAGGAAGGGGGCGAGGAACGCCGTCGCCTTGCCGGACAGGGCGTATAGGCCGAAGGCCTCGGTCGCTCGTTCGGCGGTGGTGTGGCGGACCATCAGTGTGCGGCTGGCGGCCTGCAGCATCCCGCCGGCGCCGCCGATCGCCACCCCGCAGGCAAAGAAGATCGCGTCGGGGATGCGCGAGCCGTGGGCCAGCGGGAGGCCCATGAACTGCTCGCGGCTCATCCCAATCACCACGGCGCAGACGGCGATCAGCGCCAGCGTGCAGGTGACGATGACCGGCTTTGGCCCATGTGCGCGGTCCGCCCGGCCGCCCAGCCAGCAGATGATCGCGGCCGAGACCGCGCTGACCACGCCGAAGATCCCCGACCAGATCACCGGCCAGCCCAGCACCGTCGCCGCATAGACCCCGCCAAAGCTGTAGAGCGCGTTCAGCGCATCGCGCGAGAACATCGACGACAGCAGCCATGCGGCCAGCGAGCGCCGGTGCCGCAGGCTGGCCACCAGCGCGCCCAGATCGCGCAGCGCCGCCCCCGGGCGAACCGGGCGCGACGGGCCGCGGGGCTCGCGCACCCACAGGAAGAACGGGACCATGAAGACCGCATACCAGATCGCCGTGAACGGCCCGACGAAGCGCGTCCCCTCGCGCGCCGCGGCGTCCAGCCCCAGCGCCGGCGGCTGGCCCAGCAGGGTCAGCCCGGTGGTGGCGCTTTCGGCGAACAGCGCCAGCATGACGACCAGCGACAGCACGCCCCCGACATAGCCGAAGGCATAGCCCGAGCCCGAAACGCGCCCCATGTCCTCGCGCGAGGTCAGGGTCGGCATCAGCGCGTTGGTGAAGATCGCGGTGAACTCCATCCCGATCAGGCCGAGGCCGAAGAAGACCAGCGCCGGGATCAGCGCGGCGCCGTCGGGGGCCAGCACCCACAAGCCGGCGGCGCCCGCGACATACAGCGCCGAGAACAGCCAGATCCACGGCATCCGCCGGCCGGTGGAATCCGCGACCGCGCCCAGAACCGGCGCCAGCAGCGCGATGATGACGCCGGTGACGGACAGCCCCCAGCCCCAAAGCGCCTGCGCCTGCGCGCCGGCCTGGACCGTATCGGCGCCCAGCATGGCAAAGCGGTGCTTGGCCACCTCGGCGAAATAGATCGAGAAGATGAAGGTCAGCAGCAGCGTCGCATAGGGCTGGCTGGCCCAGTCATAGAACCACCAGCCCCAGATGCGTTTGCGGTTCATGGCGGTCCCCTGCGCTGACGCCGGCATAAGGCCGGAACCGGGTCAGGCTGGCAAGTCGTCCGTGCGCGGGGTGACGCCTTCGGGCAGCACCGGCGGCCAGGGACGCTGGGCGTCGGCCTCGATCCAGGCGCGGACCCAGCCGGGCAGCTCGGGCGCGGGGCCGTGGTGACCCAGCGCGGCCATGAACTCGGAGGGCGGCACGATCCCCTTGCGGCCGCCGCCGACGATGGCCACGCGCAGCAGCATGTGATTGGCGCATTCGCGCTCGATCCACATCGACTGCTCCATGTAGACGAAGCGGTCGTCCCAGCCCAGCGTCCGGCTGACCTGGGTGAAGCGGTGGAACAGCTGGATGCGCTTGCGATACCGCACGCTGTTGCCGGCGACGGTAAAGCCCCAGCCCTTGTCCCTCAGCGTGTCGGTGATGCCCAGCCGGATCGCCATCGGGATGCGCCCCAGATCATACAGCGTCAGCGTCCGGCCGTTGTTCAGCTCCCACCACGGATCGAGGTCCCAGGGCCAGACGCGGTGGGTCGAGACATGGGCGCCCAGCGGCGGCAGATGCGGCGCGCGGCGCGCGGCCATGACCTCGCGGGCAAAGCGGATCAGCGGATACATGGCGGCTCCCTTCAGCTTTCTGCGGCGGTATCGGCGCCCCGTCCGGCCGTCAACCCGGACCCCGCGGCAGGTGGCACGCCATCTTCTGTCCGTAAATATCCCGCGGGGGTCCGGGGGCGCGAAGCCCCCGGCTTGCATGGGCGGCCCGCATCCCCTACCTCAACCACCGGACGCGGACCCCGGAGAAACCCGACATGACCACGCTGTTTCAGGCGCTGATGCTGATCCTCGACATCCTGTGGTTCATCATGATCGCGCATATCATCATGTCGTGGCTCATCAACTTCCAGGTGCTGAACCTGCGCCAGCCGCTGGTCGCGCAGGTTTGGGACGGGCTGAACCGGCTGCTCGAGCCGCTGTATCGCCCGATCCGCAGCATCCTGCCCGATCTCGGCGGCATCGACCTGGCGCCGCTGGTGGTGTTCATCGGCATCATCATCCTGCAGCGGGCGCTGGTGAACAACGCCGGGTTCTTCCTGGGCTACTGATGCCCGCCGACCTTCTGCGCGAGGTCTGGGGCTTCGACGGCTTCCGCCCGGGCCAGGGCGAGATCGTCGAGGCGGTGGCCGGTGGCCGCGACGTGCTGGCGATCATGCCCACCGGCGGCGGCAAGTCGCTATGCTATCAACTGCCGGCGCTGATGCGGGACGGCGTGACCGTGGTGATCTCGCCGCTGATCGCGCTGATGCGCGATCAGGTGCGGTCCCTGCGCGAGGCGGGGGTGGCGGCCGGGGCGCTGACCTCGGGCAATACCGACGCGGAAACCGACGCGGTGCTGGACGGGCTGCGTGAGGGGACGCTCAAGATCCTCTACATGGCGCCGGAACGGCTCGCCTCGGGCGCGACCGTGCCGCTGCTGAAACGCGCCGGCGTCACCGCCATCGCGGTGGACGAGGCGCATTGCGTCAGCCAGTGGGGCCATGATTTCCGCCCCGACTATCTGCGGGTGGGCGAGTTGCGCCGCGCGCTGGGCGTGCCGCTGGCGGCCTTCACCGCCACCGCCGATGCCGAGACCCGTGACGATATCGTGGCGCGGCTGTTCGACGGGCGCGCCCCGCAAAGCTTCCTGCGCGGCTTCGACCGGCCGAACATCCATCTCGCCTTCCAGCCCAAGGACGGGCCGCGCCGGCAGATCATGGATTACGCCGCCGCCCGCCGCGGCCAGTCCGGCATCATCTATTGCGCCACCCGCGCCAAAACCGAAACGCTCCAGGCCGCGCTGAACGCCGCCGGCATCCCCGCCGTCGCCTATCACGGCGGCATGGAGGCCGAGGCCCGCCGCGCCGTCGAGGCGCGGTTCCAGCGCGAGGACGGGCTGGTCGTCACCGCCACGGTCGCCTTCGGCATGGGCATCGACAAGCCCGACATCCGCTGGGTCGCCCATGCCGACCTGCCCAAGTCGATCGAATCCTACTATCAGGAAATCGGCCGCGCCGGCCGCGACGGCGCCCCGGCCGAGACGCTGACACTCTACGGTCCCGACGACATCCGCCTGCGCCGGTCGCAGGTCGACGAGGGGCTTGCCCCCGCCGACCGCAAGGAGGCCGACCACGCGCGGCTGAACGCGCTGCTGGGACTGGCCGAGGCGACCGCCTGCCGGCGCCAGCACCTGCTGGCCTATTTCGGCGAGACGGCCGAGCCCTGCGGCAACTGCGACCTGTGCGACACCCCGCCCGAGACGTTCGACGCCACCCAGCCGGTCCGCATGGCGCTGTCGGCGATACTGCGGACGGGCGAGTGGTTCGGGCAGGGCCACATCATCGACGTGCTGACGGGCACGGCGACCGACAAGGTCACCCAGCGCGGCCATGACCGGCTGCCGACCTTCGGCGTCGGCAAGGACACGCCGCGCCCGCAATGGCAGGCGATCCTGCGCCAGATGCTGGGGCGCGACCTGATCCGCCCCGACCCGGAACGCCACGGCGGGCTGCGGATCACCGCCGCCGCCCACCCCGTGCTGCGCGGCGGGGAAAACATCACGCTGCGCCGCGACCTCATCGCCCGCGCCCGCCCGGCGACGGTGGTGCGCACCCAGGTCGATGACGAGGACGCGCCGCTGCTGTCGGCGCTCAAGGCCAAGCGCCGGGCGCTGGCCGAGGCGCAGCGGGTGCCGGCCTATGTGATCTTCCCCGACCGTACCCTGATCGAGATGGCGCAGGCGCGGCCGCAGACTCTGGATCAGCTGGCCCGGATCAACGGGGTGGGAGCGAAGAAGCTGGACAGCTATGGCGCCGAGTTCCTCTCGGTGATCGTCTCAGAGGCGCCGCTGCCGATGCACCCGGCGCGGCGGGCGCTGGCCGGGCGGCGGGCGGGCGATCTGTATGACCGGCTGCAGGACGCGGCCCGCGATCTGGCGCGGGGGGCGGACGGGACGGAAAAGCCGCTGTCGCTCAGCGCCTCGGCGCTGCGGCGGATCGCCGAGGACCGGCCGGCGGATCTGGGCCGCTATCTGGACGAGGCGCGGCTGGAACGGTTTGGCGCGGCGTTCGCGGCCGAGATCGCTGTCCAAGACTAGGCCTCAGGCGTCAGGTGGCGTGCCGCCCAGCAGCTCGGTCAGCTGCGCCGCGGCCTGGGCGACCCGCTCGCCCATCTGGTCCAGCCGGTCGGCGGGCAGCCGCCCAGCGGCGCCGGAAATCGAGATTGCGCAGGCAGCCTCGCCCTGCGGCGACCAGACCACGGCGGCGAGGCAGCGCATCCCAAGGTTGAACTCCTCGTCGTCCAGCGCCCAGCCGCGGGCGCGGGTGCGGGCGATGTCCTCCATCGCCGCCTCGGGCGAGCGCAGGCTTTTCGAGGTCAGCGGCGGCAGGCCGGTGCGCTCGGCCAGCGCCAGCACGTCCTCGTCGCGCCAGGTGGCGAGGATCGCCTTGCCCATCGCCGAGGAAAACACCGGGACCCTGCGGCCGGGGGGCGACAGGGCGCGCCGTATCTCGCGGCTTTCGACCTGGCTGACGGTGACCAGGTGGTCGTCGTCGAGAATCCCCAGGTTCGCCGTCTCGCGCGTGGCGTCGCGCAGCCGGCGCAGCAACGGCAGGGCCGGGGCCACGAAGCTGAGCCTGCGGCCATAGGCCATGCCGGTCGAGAACGCGTCGCGCCCGACATGCCAGGCCGAGTCCGAGGGATGGAACTGCGCGAAGCCCTGCTGTTCCAGCGTCGTCAGCAGCCGGTGCGCGGTCGAGACCGGCAGCCCCGCCGCCCGCGCCAGGTCCGACAGCCGCGCGCCCCCCTCGCCCTGCGCCATCAGCCGCAGCAGCGACAGGGCCCGGACCACAGACTGCACGCCATCCTTTTCGGCCATTGCCGGATTCTCCCTCGTTCCTTGCCGCATCATGGAAAAAAATCCGGCGGCTGTCACCTTTGTCTGATGCCGCCTGCTATCGGGTCGGAAACCATCGGAGGACCGAGTGATGACCCAGTATGTCGACCGCGCCGGATTGCAGGTGGCCGCACCCCTGGCCGATCTGGTGGACAACGAGGTTCTGACCGGCGGCGTGACGCCCGACCAGTTCTGGCAGGGCTATGCCGACCTGCTGCGCGACCTTGGCCCACGCAACCGCGCGCTGCTGGACACACGCGACGAGATGCAGCGCCAGATCGACGACTGGCACCGCGCCCGCCGCGGCCAGCCCCACGACGGCGCCGCCTATCAGGCCTTCCTGCGCGAGATCGGCTATCTGGTGGACGAACCGGCGGCCTTCACCGTGGGCACGGCGAATGTCGATGACGAACTGGCGCAGGTCGCCGGGCCGCAGCTGGTCGTCCCGGTGTCGAATGCGCGTTTTGCGCTGAACGCGGCCAACGCCCGCTGGGGGTCGCTGTATGACGCGCTGTATGGCACCGACGCGATTCCGGGCCAGCCGGCGGCGGGCGGCTATGACGCCGCCCGGGGCGCCAAGGTGATCGCCTGGGCGCGCGAGCATCTGGACCGGGTAACGCCGCTGGACGGCGCCGGCTGGGCCGACGTGACCGCGCTGAAGGTGGCCGACGGCAAGCTGGCCCTGACCGCTGGCGGCCGCGAGACCGCGCTGACGGACCCGGCCCAGTTCGCCGGCACCACGAACGAGGACGTGTTCCTGCGCGTGAACGGCCTGCTGCTGCGCATCAAGGTCGACCGCGGCTCGACCATCGGCAAGGTCGATCCGGCCGGCATCTCCGATGTGCTGGTGGAAAGCGCCCTGACCGCGATCCAGGATTGCGAGGACAGCGTCGCCGCCGTCGATGCCGAGGACAAGGTCGCCGTCTATCGCAACTGGCTGGGGCTGATGAAGGGCGACCTGGTCGAGACCTTCGACAAGGGCGGCCGCCAGATGACCCGGCGGCTGAACCCCGACGTCACCTATACCGACCCGCAGGGGCGCGAGGTCACCCATCCCGGCCGCGCCGTGCTGCTGGTGCGCAACGTGGGCCACCTGATGACCACCGACGCGGTGCTGCTGGACGGGCAGGAAACCCCCGAGGGCATCATGGACGCGATGGTGACCGTCGCTGCCGCGATGCACGACCTGGGCGAGGGCGGCGGGCGCAACTCGCGCACCGGCTCGGTCTATGTGGTCAAGCCCAAGATGCATGGCCCCGACGAGGTCGCCTTTGCCAACGACCTGTATGCGCGGGTCGAAAAGATCCTCGGCCTGCCCGAAAACACCGTCAAGCTGGGGGTGATGGACGAGGAACGCCGCACCTCGGCCAACCTCGCCGCCTGCCTTGCCGCGGTGAAGGACCGGGTGGTGTTCATCAACACCGGCTTCCTCGACCGGACCGGGGACGAAATCCACACCTCGATGGAGGCGGGGCCGGTCGTTCCGAAGGAACAGATGAAGGACCAGCCGTGGCTGGCGGCCTATGAGGCCGGGAACGTCGATACCGGGCTGGCCGTGCAGCTGGCCGGCAAGGGCCAGATCGGCAAGGGGATGTGGGCCAAGCCCGACGACATGGCAGATATGCTCAAGGCCAAGATCGGCCACCCGCAGGCCGGGGCCAACACGGCGTGGGTGCCCTCGCCCACCGCCGCCACGCTGCACGCGACGCATTATCATCAGGTGTCGGTCCCCGGCGTGCAGGACAGCCTGCGCAGCCGCGAAAAGGCCAGCCGCGACGCGCTGCTGACGCCGCCGATGCTGGGCGGGCGCAACCTGTCGCCGGACGAGATCGCGCATGAGATCGACAACTCGTGCCAGTCGATCCTGGGCTATGTGGTGCGCTGGGTCGATCAGGGCGTTGGCTGTTCCAAGGTCCCCGACATCAACGACGTGGCACTGATGGAGGACCGCGCGACGCTGCGGATTTCCTCGCAGCACTTGGCGAACTGGCTCAGGCACGGGGTCATCACCGAGGCGCAGGTCGAGGACTCGCTCGCCCGGATGGCGGTCAAGGTGGACCAGCAGAACGCCGGCGATCCGGCTTACGCCCCGATGGCGCCAGCGCTGAACGGCCCGGCCTTCAACGCCGCGCGCGACCTGATCCTGAAGGGCGCCGAGCAGCCCTCGGGCTATACCGAGCCGCTGCTGCACGCCGCCCGACGCGCCGCCAAGGCCGGCTGACGGCTGAAAAGGGGGGCGGCAGGTCCGCCCCCCTGTTCACAGCATCCATTCGATCGGCAGCCGGCCCAGCAGCCACAGGGTGATCCGCTGCACCATGTTGGTGCCGTGCTCGGTCCGGTGGACGGTCTCGGCATCCGCGACGGCCGGCTCGTTCCAGACGATGCGGCCGCGCGCGTCGCGGCGCGGGCCATAGCTGAGCCGCGGCAGCACCTCGTCCAGGCCGCCGCTGACTTCCTGCGCCAGCCGGGGGCTGTCGATCACCACCCCCATCTCGGTGTTCAGCATGACCGAGCGCGGGTCGAAGTTGAACGACCCGATGAACAGCCGGTGGCCATCCACCGACACGGACTTGGAATGCAGGCTGGCGCGGGTCGAGGTGCCGGGCACCCGCGGCTCGGGCGGCATCGCCGGGGTGGCGCGCAGTTCGTACAGCGAGACCCCGCCGTCGATCAGGGCGGGGCGGTATTTCACATAGGCCGAGTGGACGACCAGCACGTCGGTCGCCTCTTGCGAGTTGGTCAGGATGCGGACGCGCTTGCCCTCGCCCGCCAGCCGCACCAGCCGCTGGGTAAAGCGTCGGCCGGGCACGAAATAGGCCGAGACGATGTCGACGCTGCGGTCCGGGCTGGCGATCAGCCGCATCAGCTGCGCGAACATCAGGTCGCGATTGCGCGCCCGGCCCAGCCCCTTTGCGGGATCGTCGCTGAGCAGGGTGACCGGCACCCAGTCGAGCCCGAGTTCGCCGTTCACCATGTCCTTGACGAAGGGCCGCGTATCGACCACCTGGCGGTATTCCAGCGCCGTTGCGTCCTGCAGGGCCAGGTCCAGATCGGCCTGCATGCGGCCCCGGCCAGTCGGCGCGCGCAGGATGCGTTCGGCCGGATAGGCCGAACGGCAGGCCCAGTAGCGGTCGAATTCCGCCGCCGCATCCGCCGCCACCCGCCCCACGGCCAGCACGTCGGTATCGAGGTAATGCGGCCCGGCGCCATACGAGAAATAGACGTCGCCGATATTGCGTCCGCCGAGGATGGTGGCGGCGCCATCGGCGATCAGCGCCTTGTTGTGCATCCGCCGGTTCAGGCGCACGAAGTCGAAGGCATAGCCCAGCGACTTGGGATGGCGCAGGATGAAGGGGTTGAACAGCCGCACCTCGACCGTCGGCATGGCGTTCAGTACCGCCAGATCGTCGTCAAGCCCGGCGATGCCGTTGTCGTCCAGCAGTAGCCGGATCCTCACTCCGCGCTCGGCGGCCTGGCGCAATTCGTCCAGCAGCACCATCCCGGTCAGGTCGCGCTGCCAGATGTAATATTGCACGTCCAGCGCCTGCTCGGCGCCGCGGATCAACGCGAGGCGGGCGCCAAAGGCGTCGAGCCCACCATGCAGCGCCACGATGCCGCTGTCATGGTCCCGGCCGCGCGCCTGGTCCAGCACCGCCCGGCCGATGGCGGTGGCGTCGCTGATCGGCACCGACTGCGACACGCTGCCCCCGTCCAGGGACGGCGGGCGATAGACCACGCGCAGCAGCAGAAGGATGATGGGGATCAGGGCGAGGATGACCAGGACCCAGTTTATCATGGTCAACCCCGCGAAAAGGCGGGCCCCGGCCGATCAGGGCCAGCGCCGCGCGGTCAGCTCAGCGCCTTGCCGATGTCCTCGCCCGAGGCGGTGGTCAGCGTCTTGGCCAGTTCCTTGACCAGCGCCTTTTCCAGCATCTTGTGGTAATGCTTGCGCATCGTGCCCAGCGTGGTCGGGTCGGCGATGATCGCAAGCTCGTCCACCTTGTTCTGCAGCACCATGCGGTTCAGCCGCTCCGCGAGCTGCTTGGCGAAGGTCGCCTCGTCCTCGTCCTTGGGCGTGGTTTCCTCGGGCTGCTTGCCCTGGCTTTCGTCCTGCAGGTGCTTGGGGCTGAGACGTTCCTTTTCCTCAAGCTCGATGCCCTGTTTCGCGGTGTTGCGAAACAGCACGGCCTGATGACCATCGGCGACGACGACGAGCGCGTTATGCGAAAGCATTTCCTGTCCTTTCAGCGTACTCGGACAGGGAACGCTGCCTTGCCGAGTCGGTTCCGGCCGCCGTGACGACGGCGGCGTCGCGGCTAGCGCAGCGTGCCGCAAAAGCCGCGGATGCGGTCGATCGCGTCGATCAGCTGCGCGTCCGAGGCGGCGTAGCTGATGCGGAAATGGGGCGCGAGCCCGAACGCCTCGCCGAAGACCACGGCGACTCCGGTGGCGTTCAGCAGCTCCATCGCGAAGGTCCGGTCGTCGGTGATCTCGACCCCGCCGGGGGTGCGGCGGCCGATCAGCCCGGCGATCGAGGGATAGACGTAGAAGGCGCCCTCGGGCGTCGGGCAGTCGATCCCCTCGCACTGGTTCAGCCCCGAGACGACCAGATCGCGGCGGCGCTGGAACACCGCCCGGCTTTCGGCGATGTAGTCCTGCGGACCGGTCAGCGCGGCCACGGCGGCATGCTGGCTGACCGAGCAGGGGTTCGAGGTCGATTGCGACTGGATCGTCCCCATCGCCCGGATCAGCTCGACCGGCCCGCCGGCATAGCCGATCCGCCAGCCGGTCATCGCATAGGCCTTGCTGACCCCGTTCACGGTCAGGGTCCGGTCCTTCAGCCCAGGTTCCACCTGCGCCGGGGTGACGAAGCGGAAATCGTCGAAGACGAGATGTTCATACATGTCGTCCGACATGATCCAGACCTGAGGATGCCGCATCAGCACGTCGGTCAGCGCCCGCATGTGGCTTTCGCCGTAGCCGGCCCCGGTCGGGTTCGACGGCGAATTGAGGATCACCCATTTCGTCCGGGGCGTGATCGCCGCCTCGAGCCGATCGGCCGAGATCCGATAACCGGCCTCGATCCCGGCCTCGATGACCACAGGGGTGCCGCCGGCCAGCGCCACCATGTCGGGATAGCTGACCCAGTAGGGGGCCGGGATGATGACCTCGTCGCCGGGGTTCAGCGTCGCCATCAGCGCGTTGTACAGCACCTGCTTGCCGCCGGTGCCGACGGTGATCTGCGCGGGGATATAGTCCAGGCCGTTGTCGCGGGCGAACTTGTCGCAGATCGCCTGCTTCAGCTGCGGGATGCCGTCCACCGCCGTATAGCGCGTCTGGCCCGCGTCGATGGCGGCCTTGGCGGCCTCGCGGATATGGGCGGGGGTGTCGAAGTCGGGCTCTCCGGCCGACAGGCTGATGATGTCGCGGCCTTCGGCGGCCAGCTCGCGCGCGAGGTTGGTCATCGCGATGGTGGGCGAGGGTTTGACGCGGGACAGCGTCTCGGACAGAAAGCTCATCGGCGCGCTCCGGCATGGGTTCCCTGCGGGTGTAGGCGCGCAGTCCAGGCGCTGCAAGGCGCGGCGGAGGGTGTGATGGACGACCACGAGGCGCGGCTGAAGCGGCTGCGGATGCGAAGCTGGCGGCGCGGCACGCGCGAGATGGACCTGATCCTCGGGCCCTTCGCCGACAGCGAGCTGGCCGTACTGGATGCCCCGGCACTGGACGCCTATGAGCGGCTGCTCGAGGAAAACGACCAGGACCTGTATCCGTGGGTCACCGCCCGGCTGCGCGGCGACCGCGCCGGGCCCGAGGGTCACGCGGCGATGCTGGACCGGATCGCGGCACATTCGGCGGGCCGGCTGAGGGAAATCCGCGGCGCTTAACCGAATCTTGGGGTTTTTGGGTCAGCCTCGCGTGAACAGATGCTCATGCGGATGACCCCGATGACCCGACTTGCACTCTTGCGCCACGCCGGCCCGATCGCCATCCCCGCCGATGGCGAGCTGCCCGATATCCTTGGCACCTACCTGGAAAGCCTGCAGATTCTCGACCGGCTGCACCGGCTGATGCTGGATCTCATCAAGGACGAATTCGAACGGCTGGGGCAGGGCGAACTGACGCCGGTGCAGGCGCTGCTGGTCTATAACCTCGGCGATGCCGAGGTGACGGCGGGCGAATTGCGCTCGCGCGGCATGTATCAGGGGTCGAACGTCAGCTACAACCTCAAGAAGCTGGTGCAGATGGGCTATGTCCATCACCAGCGCTGCGAAAACGACCGCCGCTCGGTGCGGGTCCGGCTGACCGCAAGCGGCGAGGCGGTGCGGGAGATCATCGGGCAGATGTTCGCGCGCCACGCGGCGGGGCTGCAGGCGTCGGGGGTGCTGGACGATCCGGCGCTGGCGCAGGTCAACATGCAGTGGCGGCGGGTGGAACGCTACTGGGCTGAGCAGATCCGGTATATCTACTGACGCGGACGGCGGGCCGACGCCATTCGGAGGGCACGAGCGGCGCCGGATGCGGACGTGTGGCGCTGTGCGGGGCCGAGACGCGGCGCCGGATGCGGGCGCAATTCGGTGGTCGAAGCGGCGTCCCCGGGGAGCCCGCGGGTCGCGATGTCGCGGCCTGCTTGCGTCAGAAAGCGGCGCCAGCTTACCCCGGCCGCTAAGCCTTGTTAGCGCCCCACCCCACCGCGCCTTGCACCGCGCTGACTTGCGCGGCGAGCGCCGCGCCTCGCGCATCTCGCCTGGCGCCGCAGCCCACCCAGTGCCGTCGCACGTCACCAGTGGCCGGTGTTCTCCATGCTGGCCCAGGGTTCCTGCGGCGGCAGCCGCTCGCCGGCCTGCAACAGCTCGACCGAGACGTTGTCGGGGCTGCGGACAAAGGCCATGTGCCCGTCGCGGGGCGGGCGGTTGATCGTCACGCCGTTGTCCATAAGGTGCTGGCACATCGCGTAGATGTCCTCGACCTCATAGGCGAGATGCCCGAAATGGCGGCTGTCCGAGGGCAGGCCCTCGTCGCCGTCCCAGTTGAAGGTCAGCTCGACCGGCGCCGCCTCGTCGCCGGGCGCCGCCATGAAGATCAGGCTGAACCGCCCCTTGTCGTTGTCGATCCGCCCCGTCTCGCGCAGGCCGAGCAGCGAAAAGAACCGCATCGTCGCATCCAGATCGGCGACGCGCACCATCGTGTGCAGATATTTGACCTTCATGGCTCAGCCCTTCCTGACAGTTCGGGCGCCATTCTGGCACGTCCCGCCCGGCGCCGCCATACCGCCCCGGCCGCCCCCGCGGCGGTCGCAAGTCTTGTGGGAGAAACCCTATTCGGCCACAATGGGTAGGAATTTTTCAGCGAGTCACCCCATGAGCCTGACCCCCGACCAGCAAGCCGAGATCGACGAAGCCCGCAGCACCCCCCGGCCCACGCTGCGCGCCGTCTCCCCGGGGATCGAGGCGCATCTGCACAGTGCTTACCCGGTGCTGGATCACGGGTTGATCCGGGTCATCGACTATATGGGCGACGACGCCGCCATCGTGCAGGCGGCGCGAGTCAGCTATGGCCGCGGCACCAGGGCGGTCAGCAACGACGAGGGGTTGATCCGCTATCTGATGCGGCACTGGCACTCGACGCCGTTCGAGATGTGCGAGATCAAGTTCCACGTCAAGCTGCCGGTCTTCGTCGCCCGCCAGTGGATCCGCCACCGCACCGCCAACGTGAACGAATACTCGGCCCGCTATTCGATCCTCGACCGCGAGTTCTACATCCCCGCGCCTGAGCAGCTGGCCGCGCAATCGACGGTGAACAACCAGGGCCGCGGCGCGCTGCTGGAGGGGGACGAGGCGCAGCGGGTGCTGGACATCCTCAAGGACGACGCGACCCGCGCCTATGACCATTACGAGGCGATGCTGTCGCAGACGCAGGCCGACGGCTCGCCCCAGCAGGGCCTCGCGCGCGAGCTGGCGCGAATGAATCTGCCGGCGAACATCTATACCCAGTGGTATTGGAAGACCGACCTGCATAACCTGTTCCACTTCCTGCGCCTGCGTGCCGACGCCCACGCGCAATACGAGATCCGCGTCTATGCCGAGACGATGTGCCAGATCGTCCGCGACTGGGTCCCGCTCGCCTATGCCGCCTTCGAGGACTACCGCCTGGGCGGCGCGGTGCTGTCGGCGAAGGGGGTGGCGGTTCTGCGGCGCCGCCTAGCCGGGGAGGCGGTGACGCAGGAGAGCTCAGGCATGAGCAAGGGCGAGTGGCGGGAGTTTGAGGGGGTGTGGGGGTGACTAACGCGTTTATTTCTTACGTACGTGAAAATTCAGCACAAGCTGACTATCTGAAGAAGGTACTGGAAAAAAACGGCGTCACTGTTTGGCTTGATCGCGACAAGCTAACTCCTGGCGTTCGGTGGAAGGATGCGATCGAGCGCGCAATTCGTGGCGGCATGTACTTCATTAGCCTTCATTCGAAGGAGCGTGAAACCCGAGATAAATCGTACGCCCATGAAGAGTTGACTGTCGCAGTGGAAGAGATCCGCCAAAGATCGACCAATAAGGCATGGTTTTTAGGGGTTCGTTTGGACGATTCTCCTATTCCTGATCGAAGAATAGGCGGCGGCGAGCTGCTAAGTGACCTTCAATTCGTAGATATTCGTAACTGGCCTCATGGCATAATCCATCTACTGGCGGCTATGGGGGTCGAGAATCCTGTTGTTGATCATCGCGCGCCTCTAGCCCCCTGTATTGCGCCAGAGGTCGCAATTGTTTCCGGGTATTTGCGATATGTGCATATGCAAAGCGCTCCTGAAATCTGGCAAGGAATGGAACACAGGATCTCAGGTGGTTGGTGTAGGCGAGAAGATGATGGCCGGATATTAGGCCAAGTTACGGTTGCGGCGCCGCTTGCACAAGTTCAGCATGTTAATGACATGCTGGGAACAGGCGTTTATGATATCCAGTTGGAAGGGAATGAGATTTCTGCAGATCCTGCGCGGCCTACTAAGCTAACCCACGCACAACGTATAACTCTGCCACAAGGCACTCCAATCCCTGACGTCGCAACTGGGCGAAATATCATTTTACCGATAGACTTTCCAATACTATCTCAAATGGTGGGAGAGGGCTGGCTAGAAGGGCGGCGCTTCAAGGGGAAATTCACGTCCACCATTTCTCCTCTACGGCCTATGCCGGGTTTAGTAGCCAGTTTGAACCAGGAAGGTCTGTTCGAATTGGTGTTCGAAGATCGGCTCCCGCGTGATTTGGAGGGCTAATATCTTGGTTTAACAAAGCCTTTCGTAACGATGGTGGCTGCTCCATGACATAGTTCCACTTCATTAGCAGACCTATGGCGGGGCTCCGCACGCTGGTAGAGCGTTTCGGCGCAGTACGCACCCTACGTAGCCGTCACCCCCTCCACCCACGCCCTGACCACCGCCACCGCCTCCGGCTCGTCCAGCCACGGGATATGCCCCCGTCCGGGGACCTTCCCATAGATCATGTCCGGCCGGCGGCGGCGCATCTCGGCGACCGTCTCGTCGGACAGCAGGTCCGAGCCGGCGCCGTGGATCAGGGCCAGGGGCAGCCCCTCCAGCGCGTCGAACAGCGGCCAGGCGGTGGCCGTGGGGTCCTTCATCGCGGCAAGGAAGCTGTCGCGCAGGGTCGGGTCATAGGTCAGCTCGACCCCGTCCGCGGTCTGGCGGAACAGGCGCGCGGCCTCGGCCTGCCAGCGGCCCTCGGGGACGGCGCCGAACCCGCGCAGGGTCTGGGGCAGGCGGGCGGCGACCTCGTCCAGCGTCCGGGCCGAGGGTCGGCGGCCGACATAGTCCATGATCGCCGTCAGCCCCTCGACCGACAGCGCCGGGCCCACGTCGTTCAGGCACACGCCCAGCAGCCGGTCGCGCGCCGTCGCCGCCAGATACATCGCGATCAGCCCGCCGCGCGAGGTGCCGAAGATCGCCGCGCGCGCGATCCCCAGATGGTCCAGCAGGGCCAGCGCGTCGGCGCCTTCCTGCGGGACGGTATAGGTCGCGGCGCCGGTCCAGGCCGACTGGCCGCGGCCGCGATAGTCCATGCGGATCATCCGGCAATCGGCCAGCGCCGGCGCGAGATAGTCGAAATCGTCCATGCTGCGGGTCAGCCCGGCCAGGCACAGCACCGGCAGGCCCTCGCCCTGATCCCGATAGGCGAGGCGGGTGCCGTCGGCGGCGGTGAAGAACTGGACGGTCATCGGCAAACCTCTCGTGCTGTGCGTCAACGCGTGCTGGTGCGGAAAGGTGACGCGGGCGGCTAGTGCGACATCAGCACCGGCAGGCGTGCGTCGGACAGGATGTCGCGGGTGGCGCCGCCCAGCAGGTCCTCGGAAAACTTGCTGTGCTCGTAGGCGCCCATGATCAGCAGGCCCGCACCCAGCTCGGTGCAGGCGTCGAGGATCGCGGCGCCGGCGCCGCGGGCGGGGGCGGGGCGGGTGACCAGGTCGGCCTCGATCCCGTGGCGGGCCAGCAGCCGCAGCGCGTCCTGGCCGAACTGGGCGGGCAGGTCGTTGCCGACGCCCAGCAGGGTGACCTTGTCCTTGGTGCCGAGGATGTGCATCGCGTCCCCCAGCGCGCGGGCGGCGGCGCGCTTGCCGTCCCAGGCGACGACCGCGGTTTCGCGGATCGCGGGCTCGGCATAGCCCTGCGGCACGATCAGCACCGGCCGGCCCGAGCGCAGCGCCACCACGTCGGGGCGGGTCGAGAACTCGGCCGTGCGGTCGCGGTCGGTCGGTGCGCCCAGGATGACGATGTCGTGGCCCCGCGCGGCTTCCGAGATCCCGCCGCCCCGGGCGTCGAGCACGACGAAGTCGGCCTGCCCGGCCAGGCCCGCCTGTGCGACCGCCTGCTCGAAGGCGGCGCGGCGGCTGGCGGCGAACTCGGCCTCGGCCTGGTCCAGCACGCGGTCGATCTCGCGGGTCATGAAGGCGCCGGCGCGGGCGCGCAGCGGGTTCGGGGGCTGCCACAGGGCGGCGGTCAGGTGGGCGTCGTATTTCCGCGCCACCAGCAGCGCCATGTGGAGCGCCGCGGCCCCGCCGCCAGAGCCGGTATAGCTGGTCAGGATGCTGCGGATCGTCATGGCGCCCCCGTGGGTAGGATCGGGCCGACTATCGGGCAGTTGCGGCGCCGCTGCAATCGCCCTGTCTTCGGGGCGGGGCAGATGGTTCGCGGGTCAGATGTTTTCGGACTGCGGCATGCCCAGCACGTGATAGCCGCCGTCGACCATCACCACCTCGCCCGTCGTGCAGGCGCCCCAGTCGGACGCGAGCCACACCGCCGTGCCGCCGATCGCCTCGAGCGTGGCGTTGGCGCGCAGGGGGGCGTTCGCCTCGGTATGGCGATAGGTCTTGCGGGCGCCGCCGATCGCCGCGCCGGCCAGAGTCTTCATCGGGCCGGGGCTGATCGCGTTGACCCGGATGCCGTCGGGGCCGAGGTCGTTGGCCAGATAGCGCACCGTCGATTCCAGCGCCGCCTTGGCCACGCCCATGACGTTGTAGAACGGCGTCACCCGGTTCGACCCGCCATAGGTCAGGGTCAGGATGCTGCTGCCCGGCGCCATCAGGGGCAGCGCCCGGCGGGCGACCTCGATCAGCGAATAGCATGAAATGTCCAGCGATTGCTTGAAGTTGGCCCGGCTGGTGTTGACGAAGCGCCCGGTCAGTTCGTCCTTGTTGGAAAACGCGATGGCGTGGACGAGGATGTCGATCCGCCCCCAGCGATCCGCCAGCGTGGCAAACGCCGCGTCCAGCGAGGCGTCGTCGGTCACGTCCACGTCCACCAGCAGGTCCGACCCGACCGAGGCCGCCAGCGGCTCGACCCGCTTGCCGAAGGCTTCGCCCTGATAGGTGAAGGCGAGTTCCGCCCCCTGGCCGGCCAGCGCCTGCGCGATCCCCCAGGCGATCGAGCGGTCGTTCGCGACCCCCATGACCAGCGCGCGTTTCCCGTTCAGCAATCCGGCCATGTCGAAAACCTTGTAATGAAATCAGTCGCGGTAGCGGGACATCACCAGGGTCGCGTTGGTGCCGCCAAAGCCGAAGCTGTTCGACAGCACGCTGTCGAAGTCGACCCCGTCGATGCGCTGCAGGGCGATTTCCTCGGGGCGGATCTCGGGGTCCAGCTGGGTGATGTTGGCCGAGGCGGCGATGAAGCCGTTCTGCATCATCAGCAGCGAATAGATCGCCTCGTGCACCCCGGTGGCGCCGAGGCTGTGGCCGGTCAGCGACTTGGTGGACGAGGTCTTGGGCACGTTCCCCTCACCGAACACCCGGCGCAGGGCCTTGATCTCGGTGACGTCGCCGGCGGGGGTCGAGGTGCCGTGGGCGTTCACATAGGTGATCCGCCGCCCCTCGGGCAGGGTCGCCAGCGCCAGCCGCATCGACCGCTCGCCGCCCTCGCCCGAGGGCGCGACCATGTCATAGCCGTCCGAGGTCGCGCCATAGCCGGTGACCTCGGCATAGATCCTGGCCCCGCGGGCCAGCGCGTGGGACAGTTCTTCCAGCACCACCACCCCGGCGCCGCCGGCGATGACAAAACCGTCGCGGGTGGCGTCGAAGGGGCGCGAGGCGGTCTCGGGCGTGTCGTTGTATTTCGACGACATCGCGCCCATCGCGTCGAAGAGGCAGGACAGCGTCCAGTCCAGTTCCTCGCCGCCGCCGGCGAAGACGATGTCCTGCTTGCCCATCTGGATCTGCTCGACCCCGTTGCCGATGCAATGGGCGCTGGTCGAACAGGCCGAGGTGATCGAATAGTTCACCCCCTTGATCGCGAACGGCGTGGCGAGGCAGGCCGAGTTCGTGCTGCTCATGCAGCGCGTCACCATGAACGGCCCCATCCGCTTGGGCGCGCCCTTCTCGATGACGATCTGGTGAGCCTGGAAGAAGTTCGAGGTGGACGGCCCGCCCGACCCCATGATGAGCCCGGTGCGCGGGTTCGACACGTCGTCCGGTTCCAGCCCGCTATCGGCCACCGCCTGCTGCATGGCGAGGAAGTTGTAGGCCGCGCCCGGCCCCATGAAGCGCAGGTCGCGCTTGTCGATATGGTCTTCCAGCACGATCTGCGGCATGCCGTGGATCTGGCTGCGGAAGCCGTGTTCGGCGTATTCCGGCGCAAACACGATGCCCGACCGGCCGTCGCGCAGCGATCGGGTGACTTCGTCGGCGTTGTTGCCGATGGGCGAGATGATCCCCAGCCCGGTGATGACGACGCGGCGCATCTGACCTCCCCTCAGCTCTCGGAGAGAGCGACTTTCATGTCCTTGACCTGATAGATGACCTCGCCATCGGCCTCGACGATGCCGTCGGCGACGCCCATCGTCAGCCGGCGGGTCTGCACGGCCTTGGTGAAATCGACCTTGTAGGTCAGCATCCTGCGGTCCGGGCGGACCATCCCGGTCAGCTTGACCTCGCCCACCCCCAGCGCATAGCCGCGCCCCTGCCAGCCCCGCCAGCCGAGGTTGAAGCCGGTCAGCTGCCACAGCCCGTCCAGGCCCAGGCAGCCCGGCATGATCGGGTTGCCGGGGAAGTGGCAGGCGAAGAACCACAGGTCGGGCGTGATGTCGAATTCCGCGACGACATGGCCCTTGCCGTGCAGGCCGCGGTCTTCGGAAATGTCGGTGATGCGGTCCATCATCAGCATCGGCGGCTCGGGCAGCTGGGCGTTGCCGGGGCCGAACAGCTCGCCGCGCGCGCAGGCCAGCAGATCGTCGCGGGTGAAGCTGGTCTGTTCCATCGCCATCGTGTCTGCCCCGTTCCTGGCCCGGCCGACGGCCGGCTGTCATCGCGTCTCGCTGTAACATCCCGGCGCCGAAGCCTGCAAGGGCAGCGGCAGGCGGCCGGGCCGCGCGGGCGGGCGTGCGAATTGCGGCGTTGCGCCACCGTCCGTGATCGCTATTGATCAAAATCTGGACACAGAGGCAAGGAAACACGCAGTGGCACGGATCGACGAAAAGCTCGAACCCATTCTCGAGACGGTCAAGCAGCGCAACGCGGGCGAGCCGGAGTTCCACCAGGCCGTCATCGAGGTGATGGAAAGCCTGGGCCGCGTCGTCGCCAAGCACCCGCAATTCCTTGATGAAGGGCTGATCGAGCGCATCTGCGAACCCGAGCGGCAGATCATCTTCCGGGTGCCGTGGGTGGACGACCAGAACCGGGTGCGGATCAACCGCGGCTTCCGGGTCCAGTTCAACTCGGCGCTTGGCCCCTACAAGGGCGGCATCCGCTTTCACCCCTCGGTCAACGTGGGGATCATCAAGTTCCTGGGCTTCGAGCAGACCTTTAAGAACGCGCTGACGACGATGCCGATCGGTGGCGGCAAGGGGGGGTCCGACTTTGACCCCAAGGGCCGGTCGGACGGCGAGGTGATGCGCTTCTGCCAGTCCTTCATGACGGAACTGTATCGCCATATCGGCGAATATACCGACGTCCCGGCCGGCGACATCGGCGTGGGCGGGCGCGAGATCGGCTATATGTTCGGCCAGTACAAGCGCCTGACCAACCGCTACGAGGCCGGGGTGCTTACCGGCAAGGGCCTGTCCTATGGCGGCAGCCGGGCGCGGCCCGAGGCCACGGGCTATGGCACGGTCTTCTTCGTCCGCTCGATGCTGGATGCCTGCGGCGAGGGCTTCGAGGGCAAAACCGCCGTCGTATCCGGATCGGGCAACGTCGCCACCTTCGCCATCCAGAAGCTCCAGCACTACGGCGCCAAGGTCGTGGCCTGTTCGGACAGCGGCGGTTATGTCGTCGATGAAAACGGGCTGGACCTCGACCTGGTGCGCGAGATCAAGGAAAACCGCCGCGGCCGGATTTCCGAATACCACCGGATCAAGGGCACCGGGACCTATTTCATCGAGGCGGGCAAGGGCTCGATCTGGGACGTCCCGTGCGAGATCGCGCTGCCCTGCGCGACACAGAACGAGCTGAACGGTAAGCAGGCGGCGACGCTGATCAGGAACGGCGTCCGGGTGGTGGCCGAGGGCGCCAACATGCCCTGCACCCCCGAGGCGATCGCCGCCTTCCAGCGAGCCGACGTGCTGTATGCCCCTGGCAAGGCCGCGAATGCGGGCGGGGTCGCCACCTCGGCGCTGGAAATGCAGCAGAACGCCTCGCGCGACAGCTGGACGTTCGAGCAGACGGTGGACCGGCTGGACGACATCATGACCAACATCCACGATGTCTGCGCCCGGACCGCCGAGGAATACGGCGCCCCGGGCGACTATGTGCTGGGCGCCAATATCGCGGGCTTCGTCCGGGTGGCCGAGGCGATGCGGGCGCTGGGCGTCATCTGAGCGCTGCCCCGCAGTGAGAGGGCCGGCCCTGCGCGGGGCCGGCCTTTTTCATGCGCGGCTTCTTCTTCTTTGCTCAAATATCCCCGCCGGAGGCGTCACCGCCTTGCCGAAGGACCGGCCGTGCCGCCTCGGCTCAGAACCACTGGCCGGGCTCCATCAGCCCCAGTTCCATCAGCTGGTGCGAGTTCCAGCGGAACGGGTGCGATCCGCGCCAGGTAAAGCCGCGGATCTGCGCCCGCGATCCGGGGTTGCGGGCCAGCGCCTTGGCGACCCGGAACGAGGCCACCGCCGCCGTCAGGTTGTTGTGCCAGGGGCAGGAATAGGTGTTCATCTCCTCGACCGACAGGCGGTGATCGGCCAGCAGCCGCAGGCCCGGTTCGGTCCGGAACAGCGCGATCCGGTCGATGCGGCGGCGGTCGGGGGGCAGGTGCTCCTCGAACCGCCAGCGCAGGCCGCCGAAGAAATCCAGCTGCCGTTCCTTCCAGCCGCCCTGGCGGTCCGGCCGCCCCAGCGCGTAATAGCCGGTGCGGTCAAACATCGCCTCGCCGACGCTGACCGCGGTGGGGTGCCGGTCCAGGTCGGGCGCGTACAGGTCGACCACATAGGTCAGCAGGGCGCGCCGGCGTTCCTCGGCATGAAAGGCCAGCATCTCGCCCACGGTGCGGGATTCCGAGAAGGGATAGAACAGATATTCGGCGTTATAGCCGTAATACAGCCAGCTGTCGGGCGGCGCCTTGTCGATCACCGCGTTGACGGCATGGACATGCGCCCCCGGCCGGCGGGCGTCGAACAGCAGGTTCAGGATCACGCCCTTGGGGTCAAGCGGCATCTGCGACGGGCCCAGCGGTTCGGGCGACAGGGCGAGAATGCGCTTGAACCCCGCCTGCAGGTGGTGGGCCAGCGTCGAGGCGATCTCGACCTGGTCCTCGATCAGGATCACCGCGATCGGCCCGCGGGCCAGCTGGTCGGTCGGCGCGTTCAGGAAACTCTCCAGCGCGACCGGGGCCGCCGGCCGGGCCGGGGGCGCGGCGGTGACGGGGGCCGGCGTCGTCGTCTCGGGCTCGATCAGCCCTTCGGGATCGGCGGGGTCGGGCCGGATCGAGGGCGCGGGCTCGGTCACTTGAGCACCGCCCGCACCTGTTCCAGGGCGCTGCCCAGCATGGCCGGGCTGCTGGCGGCGGCCTTGACGATGGCCGACAGCGACTGCTGCTGCGCGGGGTCGAGGTTGCTGTCGCGGATCAGCGCCTCGACGGCGGCGGCGTCAAAGCCCTCGGGCGTCAGCAGGCGGTCGATTTCCTCGGCGGACCGGGCGGCGCTGGCCGCCTCGCGGGTGGCCTCGGCCGCCGTCTGCGCGGCGCTGCCTGCCTGCCGCGAGGCGGCGGCGGCATCGCCCGCGTCGCCCGCCGCGGCCCCGGCCGCCGCTTCCGAGGCGGCATCGGCGGCACTGTCGGCGGCCTCGATGGCGGTTTCGGCGGCGGCCTGGGCCTGGGCCGCGGCGTCGCTGACCGGCGCGGCGGGGTCGGCGGTGGTGGTGCTGGCGGCCTCGGCGGCCTGATCGGCGGCGATGACGGCCGCGTCGGCCGCAGCATCCGCGGCGGTTCCGGCGGCGTCGGCCGCGGCCTGGGCTGCGGGTTCGGCGGTGGGTGCAGTCTCGGCCGGGACCGGGGCCGGCGCCGGCGCCGTGGCGGTCGGCGCCAACGCCCCCGGCGCGATCACGTCGCGCGAACTCCACAGCCAGAACCCGCCCAGCAGCAGGGCGATGACGAGAATCAGGGTGGCAAGACGCGACATGGCGGGCTCCGGTCTGGATGCGGCCCGGCAGGTCGGGCGCGCGCGCCCCCTATCGCACAGCTTGGCGCGGCCGAAAAGCCGCCCGGGGCCGGCGGCGGCGCACCGATCGGCAGTTGAAAACGAGCCCGGAGTGGACTATTTCAACGCTGGATTCCCCAACCATCGAAGGACCACGAAAATAGCTCGCAGACCGCACAACGCTCCGCCCACCCGCGACACCGGCCCCCGCACCAATGACCGCATCCGCGTCCCCGAAATCCGCCTGATCGGCGCCGAGGGGGAAAACATCGGGGTCGTCACCCCCGCGCGCGGCATGGCCCTGGCCGAAGAGGCGGGCCTGGACCTGGTCGAGATTTCGCCCAACGCCGTGCCGCCGGTCTGCAAGATCATGGACCTGGGCAAGTTCAAGTACGAACAGCAAAAGCGCGAGGCCGAGGCCCGCAAGAAGCAGAAGATCATCGAGATCAAGGAAATCAAGTTCCGTCCCGGGACCGATACCCATGATTACGACGTCAAGATGCGCTCGGTGCTGAAGTTCCTGGAAGAGGGCGACAAGGTCAAGATCACCCTGCGCTTTCGCGGCCGCGAGATGGCCCACCAGCAGCTGGGCGTGGAACTGCTGAACCGCGTCCGCGACGACGTGGGCGAGGCCGGCAAGGTCGAATCGATGCCCAAGCTGGAAGGCCGGCAGATGGTGATGATGATCGCCCCGCGCTGAGTGCAGGGCATCTGACGGACGACGCGGCCTGCCGGATCGGCGGGCCGCTTGCACATCGGGGGGCGGGATGGACAGGGTCGGCTGCATCGTGATCGGCGCGGGGGTCGTCGGCTTGGCCGCGGCGCGCGCGCTGGCCCTGCGCGGGGTCGAATTGGTGATCCTGGAACGCGCCGCCGCCATCGGCACCGAGACCAGTTCGCGCAATTCCGAGGTGATCCACGCCGGGATCTATTACCCGCAGGACAGCCTCAAGGCGCGGCTGTGCGTCGCGGGGCGCCGGATGCTGTGTGACTACGCCGCGGCGCGGGACGTGCCGCACCGGCGCTGCGGCAAGCTGATCGTGGCGACCTCGGCCGCGCAGGTAGCGACGCTGGACGCGATCCGCGCGCAGGCGGCCGCGAATGGCGTGGCGCTGCAGCCGCTGACGGCTGCAGAAGCGCAGGCGCTGGAACCGGCGCTGGCCTGCCACGCGGCGCTGATGTCGCCCGACACCGGCATCGTGGACAGCCACGCGCTGATGGCGGCGCTGCTGGCCGATGCCGAAGAAGCCGGGGCGCTGCTGGCGCTGGGGACCGAGGTTACCGGCGTCACCCCCGAGGCGCGGGGCTTCGTCGTCCACACCCGCTCGGGCAGCGAAGACTTCGCCCTGGCCGCCGACCGGGTGGTCAACGCCGCCGGTCTGTGGGCCTCGGAGGTCGCCGCCCGCATCGAGGGGCTGGGCCCGGCCCACGTCCCGCAGATCCGCTATGCCCGCGGCAGCTATTACGCCGCGCCGGGCCGGGCGGTGTTCTCGCGGCTGATCTACCCGGTCGCGGAACCCGGCGGCCTCGGCGTCCACCTGACGCTCGACCTGGGTGGGGCGATGCGCTTCGGGCCGGATGTCGAATGGATCGACGCCATCGACTACCGCGTGAACCCGACCCGCCGCGCCCATTTCGAAACCGAGATCCGCCGCTACTGGCCCGGCCTGCCCGCCGATGCGCTCGCCCCGACCTATTGCGGCATTCGCCCCAAGATCAGCGGCCCGGGCGAGCCCGCCGCCGATTTCCGCATCGACGGCCCCGACCGCCACGGCGTCCCCGGCCTCGTCAACCTGTTCGGCATCGAAAGCCCCGGCCTCACCGCCTCGCTGGCGATCGCAGAGACCGTCGCCGACCTGCTGGGCTAGCTTCTTCTTTGCAGAAATATCCC
Source organism: Paracoccus sphaerophysae (assembly GCF_000763805.1). Lineage (GTDB taxonomy): Bacteria > Pseudomonadota > Alphaproteobacteria > Rhodobacterales > Rhodobacteraceae > Paracoccus > Paracoccus sphaerophysae. The sequence goes on from NZ_JRKS01000010.1 coordinate 25,201, forward strand.
ACGGGATGAACGCATGCGTTCATGAGGGTGTGAAACCCCCGTGGCAGCGCTACAGCCCCGCCTCGGCCGCCACCTGAGCGGCGGACTTGCGCCCCCGCTCGGTCGCTGATTTCAGCTGCCCGCAGGCGGCCATGATGTCCTCGCCCCGCGGGGTGCGGATCGGCGAGGCGTAACCGGCCTTGTAGATGATGTCGGCGAAGGCCTCGATCCGGTCCCACGACGACCGGCGATAGGGCGCGCCGGGCCATTCGTTGAAGGGGATCAGGTTGATCTTTGCCGGGATGCCGCGAATCAGCCGGATCAGGCGGCGCGCATCGTCGTCGCTGTCGTTCACCCCGTCGAGCATGACGTATTCGAAGGTGATCCGCTCGCTGTTCGACAGCCGAGGATAGTCGCGCAGGGCGCCCAGCAGCTCGTCGATGTTCCAGCGCTTGTTGATCGGCACCAGCCGGTCGCGCACCGCGTCGGTGGTGGCGTGGAAGCTGACCGCGAGCAGGCAGCCGATCTCTTCGGCCGTGCGCGCGATCTCGGGCACCACGCCCGAGGTCGAGAGCGTGATCCGCCGGCGCGACAGCGACAGCCCCTCGCCGTCCATCACCACCCGCATCGCGTCGCGGACGTTGTCGAAGTTGTAGAGCGGCTCGCCCATCCCCATCAGCACGAGGTTCGACACCAGCCGCGTCTCATCCTTGGGCGCGCCGGGTTCGGGCCATTCGCCCAGATCGTCGCGGGCGACCATCAGCTGCCCGACGATTTCCCCGGCGGTCAGGTTGCGGACCAGCTTCTGCGTGCCGGTGTGGCAGAAGGAACAGGTCAGCGTGCAGCCGACCTGAGAGCTGACGCACAGCGTGCCGCGGTTGTCCTCGGGGATGTAGACCGTCTCGACCTCGTGCCCGCCGGCGATGCGCAGCAGGTATTTGCGGGTGCCGTCCTCGCTGACCTGGCGGGTGACGACCTCGGGGACGGCGATCTCGAACCGCTCGGCCAGAAAGGCGCGATAGTCCTTGGCAAGGTTGGTCATGGCCGTAAAGTCGCGCACTCCCCAGTGATAGACCCACTGCCAGATCTGGCCGACCCGCATCCTGGCCTGACGCTCCGGCGTGCCGGCCGCGATCAGCGCGTCGCGCAGCTGGTCGCGGGTCAGCCCGACGATGTTGATCCGCAAGGCCGGTTCCATCCGGCGCGGGATCGTCACCACGTCCTGCGTGATGGGCGCGCCCGCAAGGCCGCCGGGCGCGGCGACAGGGGGGATGGTCGGGTGCGAGGTCATCGGTGCAGGATCCGTCGGTTCGGAAAAATCATGGGGCCGCCCTCAGATGGGGCGGCCCCTTGCATAGCACAAGCGCAGGCGGCGCGGCAGCGCAGATTACTTGCAGCTTTCCTTGGCCTTGTTGGTCATCGCCGTGATGCCCGACAGCGAGAACGTGTCGGCGGTGTGGGTGCCACGCGACGACCGCGCCTTGAACACGGCATCGGTCCCGGCGCGCAGGGCGCTGATCAGCTTGGCGTCCTCGTCGGGCGAGCCGGTCCACGCGTTCTCGCCTTCGGTGAACAGCTTGAAGCTGTTGCTGCCGATGGTCACGTCCACGGTCGAATCCGGCGCGAACGGGTAGCCGCCCTGGAACGAGACCTCGCCGTTCTGGCCGGGACGATAGGCGATATACAGGCGGATGTCGCTGCGCGTCACCTCTTTGGGGTTGCCTTCGGCATCGGTGTTCTTGCTGGATTTCGGGGGCGAGACGGCCCAGCATTCCTTGGGATCGGTGCCCCCGAACGCGGTCCAGGCGCCCTCGCTGCCCAGCACCGACGGTTCGGCCGCCAGCACCGGCGACGCCAGCGACGTCAGCAGTGCCGCGGCAAGGCCGAGGTGAAGGATGGATTTCGTCATGCTCGTGGCCTCCTGCAGCCCCGGTTCGGCCCGGGTTGTAACGGATCGGTGGTCTTGCGACCGGATGTGGCCTAGATAACCGGAAAACCGGGGCGCGCAAAACCCCCGGGGGCGGGAAATCGCGCATTTGTCAAAGGGACTTGCACATGGCGGCGGCCGATCTGATTGAACTGTGGCGCGGCGGCCTGATGGAAAGCGTCCATCGCGGTCACGCGGTGGTCTGGGACCGCGGCGGCATGGTCGCCGCCTGGGGTGACGCGGATGCGGTGATCTTTCCGCGGTCCTCGTGCAAGATGCTGCAGGCGCTGCCGCTGATCGAAAGCGGCGCGGCGGACGCGGCGGGGCTGGGGACGGAACAGCTGGCGCTGGCCTGCGCCAGTCACCAGGGTGCCCGGATCCATGTCGACCGGGTCGCGGCGTGGCTGGACGGGCTGGGGCTGGCCGAGCCCGACCTGCGCTGCGGCGCCCACATGCCCAACGATCCCCCGGAAAACCGCCGCCTGACCTGCTCGGACGAGGCGCCCTGCCAGCTGCATAACAACTGTTCGGGCAAGCACGCGGGCTTTCTGACCTGGACCCGCCATCACCGCGCCGGGCCGGATTATCACGAACCCGACCACCCGCTGCAGCAGGCCGTCCGGCGCGTCTTCGAGGAGGTGACCGACGAGACCTCGCCCGGTTACGGCATCGACGGCTGTTCGGCGCCGAACTTCGCCACCTCGGTCAGCGGCCTTGCGCGGGCGATGTCGGCCTTTGCCGTGGCGGCCTCGGGCGAGGGCAGCGGCGCGCGGACCGCGGCGATGCGGCGGCTGACCCGGGCGATGACCGCGCATCCCGATCTGGTCGCGGGCGAGGGCCGGGCCTGCACCGAGCTGATGCGCGCGATGGGCGGCCGGGTCGCCGTCAAGACCGGGGCCGAGGCGGTGTTCGTCGCCATCGCCCCCGACAGGGGCCTGGGCATCGCGCTGAAGGTCGCGGACGGCGCCACCCGCGCGTCCGAGGCGGCGATCACCGCGCTGCTGGTACGGCTCGGGCTGCTGGACGCGGGCCACCCGGTGGTCGGCAAGTATCTGACCGACCCGCTGCGCAACTGGCGCGGCATCGCGGTGGCCGAACGGCGGCTGGCGACCGGCTTCGACGCATGACCCCTGCGGGGCGCGCCGGCTGACCGGCTGGCCGACCCCCCACAAATCACCTAGCGGCTGCGGGACATGAACTGTTAATCAGGGACCGGGGCAGAAGGTGATGTCAGGCGGCTATGGCCGCGACCAGTTCATCTTCGATGGCGGCCGCGACATGATCCGCGACTTCGACGCCGCCCAGTGCGAGCTGATCCGCATCAACGTGGACGGCTTCGACAGCTATGACGACGTCATGGCGGTGGCGACCCAGCAGGGCGACGACGCGGTCTTCACGCTCGGCCAATGGAAGGTCCTCACGCTGGACAACGTCAAGCTGTCGGAACTGAGCGCGGACCACTTCTTCTTCGCCTGACCTGGGCGAACGCGCGCCCGGCGGGTCACGGCGTGCCGGGCGTCACAGCATCTGCCACAGCAGACGGAGCGCCAGCGCCGACGAGGTCACGACCAGCAGCGGCTTGATGACCCGCGCGCCGATCCGCATCGCCAGCCGCGCGCCCAGCCACGCCCCGGCCATCTGCCCCGCGCCCATCATCAGCCCCAGCGCCCATAGCGGGTTGCCGGTCAGCGCGAAGGCCGCCAGCCCGCCGATGTTCGACGCGAAGTTCAGCAGCTTGGTGTGCGCCGTGGCCTTGAGGATGCCATAGCCCGCCAGGGTGACGAAGCTGAGCATGTAGAACGCCCCGGCGCCGGGCCCGATCAGCCCGTCATAGAACCCGACCGCCGTCACGGCGGTCAGCGCAAACGCTCCCGGTGCCAGACGCGCGGCCCGGTCGACGTCGTTCAGCCCCGGCTTGAAAGCGAAGAACAGCGCGATCCCGATCAGCACCACCGGCAGGACGATCCGCAGCGCCTGGGTCGGCAGCGCCGTCACCAGCGCCGCCCCGGCGACGCCGGCGGCAAAGGCGATCGCCGCCGTGGGCAGTTGCTTGCGCAGGTCCACGAGCCCCGACCGGGCATAACTGAAGGCCGCGGTGGCGGCGCCGAAGCTGCCCTGCACCTTGTTCGTCGCCAGCGCCTGGTCGGGCGGCAGCCCGGCCAGCATCAGCACCGGCACGGTGATCAGCCCGCCGCCGCCGGCGATGGAATCGACGAAACCGGCGGCCACCGCCGCCGCAACCAGCGCCGCGATCAGCTGGGCGTCCACGCGCCGCTCAGTTCAGGCCGTATTGCAGCGGATAGCGCCCGTCGCTGAAATCGCCAAAGCGCGCGGTCAGTTCGGGATGTTCCAGCGGCTCGCCCGAGGGGTCGGGCACGAGGTTCTGTTCCGAGACATAGGCCACGTAATAGGTCGCCTCGGTTTCGGCATACAGGTGGTAATAGGGCTGGTCCTTGGTCGGGCGGCAATCCTCGGGGATGGACTGGTACCATTCCTCGGTGTTGGCGAATTGCGGATCGACGTCGAAAACCACGCCCCGGAACGGATGTTCCCGGTGCCGCACGACCTGTCCGATATTGTATTTCGCGGTGCGCATATCGCCAGTCCGCCCTTGCTGTCCCGCGCATGTTTAACGCGCGACGGGCCGTGAGTAAATCCGCAGCACGCCGCGCCGGGCTGCGAGATGTCAAGAATGCGTCATAAACCGCCGGCGCCGGCCTGCCAGGCCCGGACCGCCTCCAGCGGCCAGATCAGCATCAGGACGTTCAGCAGCAGCCCGTCGCGGATGAACCATACCGTCACCGACTCGGCCAGCACGAACAGCGCGACGCTGGCCCAGACCGGCAGCCGCCGCGCCAACCAGAACCCCAGCCACATCGCGCCGATGTCGGCCAGCGAGTTCACCACCGAGTCGCCATGGTAATCCAGCGCGATGGTCGCCGCGCGATAGCGCTCGATCACCGCGTTGGTGTTCTCGGCGATCTCCCACGCGGCCTCGACCAGCGTGGCGATGACCAGCCGCGCGCCGAGGCTCAGCCGCCGCGCGACGAGCCACAGCACCCCGTAGAAGATCAGCCCGTGCAGCACGTGGCTGGGGGTGTACCAGTCGGTCAGGTGTTGCGAGTTCTCGGCGCTGACGGTCTGGCCGTGCCACAGCTTGACATGGCCGCATTGGCAGATCGGCAGCCGGCCCATTGCCAGCAGGATCGCCGCCGTGGCCAGCAGGATCGCGGCCAGCAGGATCGCGATGCGGCGCGTCGTCATTCCGCGTCGGTTCCGGAGGGGTGCAGCGGCCGCGGGCCGCTGTCGTCCAGCACCCAGACTCCGGCCTCGTCGATGCGGATCGCCGTCAGCGTGCCGTCATAGGTGGCGCCGGTGTCGATGTTGACCCGGTTGCCGTAATGCGTCGCCCGGCGGACCGGGGTGTGGCCGTGGACCACCAGCACGCCGTGGTCCCGGGGGTCCTGGTGAAACGGCTTCCTGATCCACAGCAGGTCGTCCTCGATCTGCGCGTGCAGATCCAGGCCGGGGCGGATGCCGGCATGGACGAACAGCGCCTGCGGAGTGAGGTGCCAGGACGGCAGCCCGTCCAGCCAGCGGGCGTGATCGGCAGGGATCGCGGCCAGCGCCTCGGCATGGACGGCGTCCAGATCGCGCAGCATCGCGTCGTTGACGCCATAGGAGGCAAGCGTCGTGTCGGCCCCGGAATTCCGGGCGATCCAGTCCTTCTGTTCGGCAGCGCGCGGATCGATCCAGCGCGGATCGCGCAGGAAGTTCGGCAGCTGGCGGTCGTGGTTGCCCTTGACCACCAGCCAGTTCCGGCCGCGCGCCTGGCCGTCCATCAGCAGCTCGATCACGCCGCGGGAATCCGGTCCGCGGTCGATCAGGTCGCCGACATGGACCACCAGCGCGTGGTCGCCGCCGTCGCGGGCGATGCGCTCATGCGCGGCCTCCAGCATCGCGCGCTGGCCGTGAATGTCGCCGATCGCATAGATCCGCATCGCCGGTCCCGTCGTGAGAAAGCCCGGCCAGCGAACCGGCCGGGGGAAATTCGTCAAAGCTCGAAGCGCAGCGGGCGCACCTGCTCGAACTTGCCAGTGGCCATCAGCGCGCTGCGCACGTCCTCGCGCAGCGGCTCGTCCAGATAGGTGATGGCGATGGCGTCGCCGCCATCGGCCGCCCGGCCCAGCGTGAAGTTCGCCATGTTGACGCCCATGCCCCCCAGCGTGACGCCCAGCGTGCCGATGACGCCCGGCACGTCCTTGTTGCGGGTGTACATCATGTGCGGCCCGATCTCGGCATCGACGTTGATGCCGCGGATCTGGATAAACCGCGGCTTGCCGTCCGAGAACACCGTCCCGGCAATGGCGCGCTCGCGGTCCGACACCATCGTGACCTTGATATAGCCGTCATAGACGCCCGACTTGTCCTGCGTGGTGGTGGCGATCTGGATGCCACGCTCCTTGGCGACCACGGGGGCCGAGACCATGTTGGCGTCCGGGTTCACCGACTTCATCACCCCGGCGATCACCGCCGCGTTCAGCGCGTTCAGGTTCATGCCGGCGGCGACGCCGTCATACAGGATGTTGATCGCCTTGATCGGCTCGTCGGTCATCTGGCCCACGAAGGCGCCCAGATGCCCGGCCAGCTTGATCCACGGGCCCATGACGGCGGCCTCCTCGGCGGTGACCGAGGGCATGTTCAGCGCGTTCTGCACGGCGCCGGTCAGCAGATAGTCCGACATCTGCTCGGCCACCTGCAGGGCCACGTTTTCCTGCGCCTCGGTGGTCGAGGCGCCCAGATGGGGGGTCACGACGACGTTCGGCAGACCGAACAGCGGGCTTTCCGTCGCCGGCTCGGTGGCGAAGACGTCCAGCGCGGCGCCGGCGACATGGCCCGATTTCAGCAGTTCGGCCAGCGCGGTCTCGTCGATCAGCCCGCCGCGGGCGGCGTTGATGATGCGCACGCCCTTCTTCGTCTTGGCGAGGTTCTCGGCCGACAGGATGTTGCGGGTCTTGTCGGTCAGCGGCACGTGCAGCGTGATGAAGTCGGCGCGGGCCAGCAGTTCGTCCAGCTCGACCTTGGTGGCGCCGATCTCCTTGGCGCGCTCGTCGGACAGGAAGGGGTCATAGGCCAGCACCTTCATGTGCAGCCCGCGGGCGCGGTCGATGACGATGCCGCCGATATTGCCGGCGCCGATCACGCCCAGCGTCTTGTTGAACAGCTCGACGCCCATGAAGCGGTTCTTTTCCCACTTCCCGGCGTGGGTCGACACCGACGCCTCGGGCAGTTGCCGGGCGACCGCGAACATCAGCGCGACGGCGTGTTCGGCGGTGGTGACGCTGTTGCCGAACGGCGTGTTCATGACGATCACGCCCTTTTTCGAGGCCGCCGGAATATCGACGTTGTCCACGCCGATCCCGGCCCGGCCGATGACCTTCAGCCGAGTGGCCTTTTCCAGCAGCTTGTCGGTGACCTTGGTCGCCGACCGGATCGCGAGCCCGTCGTAATTGCCGATGATCTCGGCCAGCTTGTCCTTGTCCTTGCCCAGATCGGGCATGTAATCCACCTCGACCCCGCGATCGCGGAAGATCTGGACGGCGGTTTCGCTCAGCGCGTCGGAAACCAGAACCTTGGGTGCCATTCTATGCTCCTGCAAAGGGACGGGCCTCGGACCTCGCGTCCCTTCTTCTTTGTGAAAATATCCCACGGGGGTCCGGGGGTGTGAAACCCCCGGTGCAACGGTCACGCCTGAGCGGCGATCTCGGCGTTGAAGGCCCATTCGATCCACGGCATCAGCGCCGCGACATCGGCCTGCTCGACGGTCGAGCCGCACCAGATCCGCAGCCCGGCCGGGGCGTCGCGATAGGCGCCCACGTCATAGGCGACGCCCTCTTTCTCCAGCCGCTTGGCGACCGCCTTCGCGAAGGCCTCGCCATCCGTGATCCGCGGGTCGGTGAAGCGCAGGCAGACCGAGGTCGTCGACGCCGTCGCCGGATCGACCGCGAGATTGGCAATCCAGTCGCGCGCGGCGCAGAAATCCCAGACCGTCCTGGCGTTGGCCTCGGCCCGCGCGACCAGACCTTTCAGGCCGCCCACCGACTTCGCCCAGTTCAGCGCGACGATGTAATCCTCGACGCACAGCATGGACGGCGTGTTGATCGTCTCGCCCTTGAAGATGCCCTCGATCAGCTTGCCGCCCTTGGTCAGGCGGAAGATCTTGGGCAGCGGGCGGTCGGGGGTAAAGCTTTCCAGCCGTTCCACGGCGCGCGGCGACAGGATCAGCACACCATGCGCGCCCTCGCCGCCCAGCACCTTCTGCCAGCTGAACGTGACCACATCCAGCTTGTCCCAGGGCAGTTCCATCGCAAAGGCCGCGCTGGTCGCGTCGCAGATCGTCAGCCCTGCGCGGTCGGCAGGGATCGCGTCGCCATTCGGCACCCGCACACCCGAGGTGGTGCCGTTCCAGGTGAAGACCACGTCGCGGTCGAAATCGACGCGCGCCAGATCGACGATCTCGCCATAGCCGGCCTTGGTCACCTTCGCGTCCAGCTTGAGCTGCTTGACGGCGTCAGTCACCCAGCCCTCGCCAAAGCTTTCCCAGGCGAGCATCTCGACCGGCCGGGCACCCAGCATGGTCCACATCGCCATCTCGACCGCGCCGGTGTCGGAACCGGGGACAATGCCGATGCGGTAGTCGGCGGGCACACCCAGGACCTCGCGCGTCAGGTCGATCGCCTGCGCCAGCTTGGTCTTGCCGACCGCGGCGCGGTGCGAGCGGCCCAGGGGCGCGTCCGACAGCATGTCCAGCGAAAAGCGGGGGATCTTGGCACAGGGGCCAGAGGAGAAACGCGGGTTTGCCGGCCGCGTCGCCGGGGTCGTCGTGTCAAGCATGGTTAGCCTTCCAGCTAAATAGCCCCTCGTTGGGGAGGGGTGTCCCGCTGCCGGACATAGGCCACGCCAACGATTCCCGCAATGGCGATTTCAGCAGTCGCGGATCTCGCGTCCCAGCGACTGCAGCGCCAGGTAAGCGGCGTGGCGCGCCGCGTGCAGCGCGGCCGTTGCCGGGTCGGGCAGGTGGCTGCCCGCGGCCCGCGTCATCGCCGCCATCGCCGTGGGAACATCGGGGTGAACGCCGCCGGCCACCCCGCCCAGGATCGCGGCGCCCAGCAGCACCGGCTCGCGGCAGTCGGTCGCGGCCAGCGGCCGGGCCGCGGCGTCGGCCAGCAGCTGCCGCACCAGCGGCGCCGACCCCGCGCCGCCGCTGATGACGATGCGCCGGGTCGGCGCCCTGGCCGCGTCCTGCGCGTCGAGGATCTGGCGCAGCCCATAGCCGATGCCGGTCAGCCCGGCGAGATACAGGGCGAGCAGGCTGTCCACGTCCCGCTCCATCCCCAGCCCCGCGATCACCGCGCGCATCCGCGGATCGGCCAGCGGGGCGCGGTTGCCGAGGAACTCGGGCACCACGTGCAGGCCGCGGATCAGCTCGGTCACCGGCCGCCCCTCGGCCCGCCGCGCGAGCCAGGCCGGCAGCGACAGGCCGTCGGCGGACGCGGCAGCCGTGGCCTCGGGCGCTGCGGGATGATGCAGCAGCAGCTGTTCGATCGCGGCGCCGGCGGCGGACTGGCCGCCCTCGTTCAGCCACAGGCCCGGCACCATCGAATCGTGATATGGCCCCCAGACGCCGGGGACAAAGACCGGATCGCGGGTCGAGGTCATGGTGCAGGACGACGTGCCGAAGACATAGGCGACGTTGCCGGTCGGACTGCCCTCCAGCCCGACCGTGCCCAGCCCCCCGGCATGGGCGTCGATGAGTCCCGCCCCGACCGGCGTGCCCGCGGGCAGGCCAAGCTGGCCCGCGGCCTCGGCGGTCAGGCCGGCGGCCAGCGCCGTGCCGGGCGACACGATCCGCGCGCCGATCCGCCGGAAGCCCTCGTCGGCCAGAACCCCCAGCCCGATGGCGCGGAAATAGCCGGCGTCCCAGCGGCCTTCATGCGCGAGATAGGTCCATTTGCAGGTCACCGTGCAGGCCGAGCGATCCAGCGCCCCCGTCGCCTTCCAGGTCAGGAAATCGACCAGGTCGAAGAACTGCCACGCCTGCCCGAAGACCTGCGGGCGATGCTCGGCCAGCCACAGCAGCTTGGGCGTCTGCATCTCGGGCGAGATGCGGCCGCCGACATGGCGCAGCACGGCGTGGCCGCCGGCGTTGATGCGGTCGCCCGGGTCGATGGCGCGGTGGTCCATCCAGACGATCACGTCGCGCTGCGGATCGCCCGACGGCCCCACCGGCAGCGAGACGCCGCCCGCCCCCAGCACCACCATCGAGCAGGTGGCGTCAAAGCCGATCCCCGCCACGCTGTCGCCGCCGATGCCGGCGCGCGCCACCGCCTTGCGCACCGCGGCGCAGACGGCGGCCCAGATGTCGGCGCTGGACTGTTCGACGACGCCGCCCTCGTCATGCCAGATGGCGATCGGCCGACTGGCCGCGGCGCGCAGGTGGCCGGCCGCGTCGAAGACGCCGGCCCGGGCGCTGCTGGTGCCGACATCGACGCCGATCAGGTGCCGTTCAGGCGCCATAGGGGACCCAGATCGTCTTGACCTGGGTCGCCCCCTGCAGCAGCCGCGCAAGGCCCGCCGGGTCGGAGCGCGGCAGGCCCGCCATGACCGGCTTGAGGTTCCCCGCCGCCGCCGTTTCGACGGCCGCGCGCAGGGCCGGGTCGGCCAGCCACAGCGCATCGACCTCGTCATGGGCGGCCAGCACCGGGGCCAGCTCGGCCGGGTCTCCGGTCAGCAGGTTCAGCGCCCCGCCGGGCACGTCCGAGGTGGCGATCAGCTGCATCAGGTCACCCGCGACCAGCGCGTGGCGGGCCGAGGGCACCGCGACGACCCGGTTGCCTGCGGCCAGCAGCGCGCCCACGCCGGCGATCAGCGCCGACAGCGGCGCGCGGTCGTCGCAGACCAGGCCCGCCACGCCCCAGGGCTCGCGCATGGTCATCGCCACCATGCGGGGCTGGCCGACCGAATGCAGGCCGCCGTCGAGCTTGTCGGCCATGCCGGCCGCGAAGATCAGCGCATCGACCGCCGCCCCGACCTCGCGGTCCGCGGCGTCCTCGGCCAGGCCGGCGCGGGTCAGGCTCACGGCCAGGTCGGCGCGGCGCTGGTCCATGTTCTCGGCGAGGAAATACAGCACCTGGGCGCGGCCGGCGGCGGGCATCCGCGCCCAGCCCGCGGCCTTGACGGCCGCCTCGACGGCGTTGCGCACGTCCTTGCGGTTGGCCCGCGCCGCCAGCGCGACGCTGCGGCCGGTGCCGTCGGTGACGGCATAGCTGCCGCCGCCATCGGGGCGGACCTGCTTGCCGCCGACATACAGCTTGAGCGTGCGGTCCACTGCCTCGGCCGCGGGGCCGGCCCCCTGCGGAGCGGTCGAGAAATCCACCGGCTCGGTCGCAGGACCCGGCGCGGGATCGTCGGCCAGGGGGTGCAGATAGGCCTCGAGCCCCGCGCGCCCGCCTTCGCGGCCAAAGCCGCTTTCCTTCATCCCGCCGAAGGGGGCGGCGGCGTCGAACAGGTTGGTGCCGTTGACCCAGACCACGCCCGCCCGCACCCGCGCGGCCAGATCCAGCGCCGTGTTGATGTTTTCCGACCAGACCGAGGCGGCCAGCCCATAGGCGGTGTTGTTGGCGAGTGCGACCGCCTCGTCGGGGGTGCGGAAGGTCATGGCGACGGCGACGGGGCCGAAGATCTCCTCGCGCGCGACGGTCGAGGCCGGTTCAGCCCCGGTGAAGAAGCCGGGCAGGTGGTAATGCCCGGTTTCGGGCAGGGCGGCGTCGGCGGCGTGCAGCGTGCCGCCCTGGGCCTGACCCTCGGCCACCAGCCGGCGGATGCGGGCCAGCTGGTCGCCCGACACGATGGCGCCGATGTCGGTGGACTTGTGCAGCGGATCGCCGATCCGCAACCGTGCCAGCCGGTCGCGCAGCCGGGCGTAGAAGCGCTCGGCGATCCCCTCCTGCACCAGCAGCCGCGATCCGGCGCAGCAGACTTGCCCGCCATTGAACCAGATGCCGTCCACCACGCCCTCGACCGCCGCCTCCAGATCGGCGTCGGCGCAGACGATGAAGGGCGACTTGCCGCCCAGTTCCAGCGTCAGTCCCTTGCCCGACCCGGCGAGGCTGCGGCGGATGGCGCGGCCGACCTCGGTCGAGCCGGTGAAGGCGACCTTGTCCACCCCCTTGTGGGCGACCAGCGTGGCGCCGGTGTCGCCGGCGCCGAAGACGATGTTCACGGCGCCGTCCGGCACCCCCGCCTCGCGACAGATCTCGGCAAAGGCGAGCGCGGTCAGCGGGGTCTGTTCGGCGGGCTTGAGCACCACGGTATTCCCGGCGGCCAGGGCCGGGGCGATCTTCCAGGACAGCATCAGCAGCGGAAAGTTCCACGGGATCACCTGCGCGCAGACGCCCCAGCCCGCGCGGCCCGGAAACTCGACCTCGGCGGCGGCGGCCCAGCCGGCGTGGTGATAGAAATGCCGCGCCGCCAGCGGCACGTCGATGTCGCGGCTTTCGCGGATCGGCTTGCCGTTATCCAGCGTCTCGAGCACGGCGAGGAAGCGGGCGCGTTTCTGGAGATGCCGCGCCAGCGCATACAGTACCCGCGCCCGCCCCTGCGGGCCAAGCCCGCGCCAGCCGGGCAGGGCGGCCCGTGCCGCGGCCACCGCCGCATCGACCGTGGCCGCCGACGCGACGGGCATCGTCGCCAGCACCGCGTGGGTGGCGGGGTTTTCCACCTTCATGGCGGTTTCCTGCGGGTCCGCGTGGAAGGCGCCGGCGATGAAATGGCCGGGCCAGTCCTGCCGGTCCTTCAGCCAGGCCAGCGCGTCGTCGGCGGATTCCGGGTTTGGGCCGTATTCCATCGTGGTCAGGATTTCCGTGATGTCCATGTCATCCCCTTCAGGCGGCCGCGTGGTGGGACAGCGCGGCATAGCGCCCGGTCACCGCATGTTCGATCTGGCGCTCGATGTCGCCCAGCATCGACGAGGCGCCGATGCGGAACAGGTCGGGCTGCATGTGGCGCAGGCCCAGCTCCTCTCGCATCAGCGACAGCCAGACCGTCGCATCCCTGGCCGAGCGCAGGCCGCCCGCCGGCTTGTAGCCGATCAGCGTGCTGGTCCGGTCCTGATAGTCGCGGATCGCCCGGATCATGGTCAGCGCCACGGGCAGGGTCGCGTTCACGGTTTCCTTGCCGGTCGAGGTCTTGATGAAGTCCGCCCCCGCCTGCATCGCCACCATCGAGGCCGCGTACACATTGGTCAGCGTCCCCAGTTCCCCGGTGGCGAGGATCGCCTTGAGATGCGCCGCCTCGCAGGCCTCGCGCATGGCGGCGATCTCGTCGTGCAGGCGGCTCCACTGGCCGGTCAGGGCGTATTCGCGGGTGATGACGATGTCGATTTCGGCCGCCCCTTCCTCGACCGCATAGCGGATCTCGGCCAGGCGTAGGGGCAGGGGCATCAGCCCGGCGGGAAAGCCGGTGGCGACCGAGGCGACCGGGATGCCCGAGCCCTCCAGCGCCGCGACCGCGTGGGGGACCATCGTCGGATAGACGCAGACCGCGGCGGTGGTCAGGCCCAGATCGGCGATGCCGAGGGCCTCGACCAGATCGGGGCGCAGCGGCTGGCGGGCCTTGGCGCACAGGCGGCGGACCCGGCCGGGGGTGTCGTCGCCGGCCAGCGTGGTCAGGTCGATGCAGCGGATCGCATGGACAAGCCAGGCGGCCTGATGCGCCTTCTTGACGCCGCGCCTTGTGCCGATCTGGTCGGCCCGGCGTTCGGCGGCCGAGCGGTTGACCTGCACGCCGTCGAACCAGCTTTCGTCCAGCGCCATGCCGGGATTGCGGGGGAAGGACTCACTCATGGCCGGGCTCCGTCAAGGGGGGCGTGTTGGGGGCGTGCCGGGTCTCGAACCGCGCGAAGTCGGCGGCCGAGGCGTAGGATTTCTGGGTCCCGCGGCGGGTGATCGAATCGGCCGCATACAGCGCCGCCCGGGTCAGCGCGGCCTCCGGCTCGGCCCCCTGCGCCAGAAAGCAGGCAAAGCTGCCGATGAAGGCATCCCCGGCGCCAGTGGTGTCGACCGCGGTCACGGCGACCGGCGGGATCGCGCGGACCGCATCCGCCGTCACCAGCCGCGCGCCACGGCTGCCCAGCGTCACCACCACCTGCCGGATGCCGCGGGCGATCAGGCTGCGGGCGGCGGCGGCGATCTGGTACTCGTCCTCGGTCGGCATACCGGTCAGCAGCGCCAGCTCGGATTCGTTGGGGCAGAAGAAATCCAGCCCCGCCAGCCGTCCGGGGTCCAGCGCACGGCTCGCCGGGGCGGGGTTCAGAATGCTGCGGATGCCGTGTTCGCTGGCGAAGGCCACGGCGCGATAGACGGTCTCCAGCGGCACCTCGAGCTGCAGCAGGATCAGCCCGCAGCGTCTCAGATCCTCGGCTGCCGCGTCCACGTCGGCGGGCGACAGGATGGCGTTGGCGCCGGTGACGATCAGGATCGAGTTCTCGCCCGTCGGGTCCACGAAGATCGGCGCGACGCCCGAGGGCGTGCCCGGCACGGCGCGGCAATGGGTGGTGTCAATGCCGTTATCCGCCAGGTTCTTCAGCGTCGCCGGGCCGAACACGTCGTCGCCCACCCGCGTCACCATCATCACGTCGGCCCCCAGCCGGGCCGCGGCGACGGCCTGGTTGGCGCCCTTGCCGCCAAAGCCCATCTCGAAGCTTGGCGCCTCGACGGTCTCGCCCGGGGCGGGCATCCGGTCCACATAGGTGACGAGGTCGTGCATGTTCGACCCGATGATGGCGATCCGTTCGCTCATGCGCCTGCTCCTTCGATGTTGCGGGCCAGCGCCGCGGCCTCGTCCCGATCCACATAGCCCAGGCGGGTCGAGAAGCGTGCGGTTTCCCCCGGCGCCAGCATCCGCACGTTACCCTTGGACTTTTCGGCCAGATACCCCTCGGGTTCGCAGGTCGAGGGCAGCGCGAAGGCCGCCACCTCGGTATCCCGGTTCACGAAGATCCAGCGCACCAGCTTCGGAAATTCGGTCGGGCGATAGCTAAGCGCGAAGCCGTCGCCCGCCGGACGCTGCAACAGCAGATGCGCCAGCCCCTGCGGGTCGGTCGCGGGGTCGCGGACATAGAACACCTGTTCGGGGTCATAGCGGTCGGGCTCGGACAGGGTTTCCATCCGCGCGGGGTCATCCTTCAGCGCGTCGATCAGCGCCAGGTAATCCGGCGTCGGCGTGACATGGGCCGGCACGGCGGCCCGGACCCGGGTGCGGTCGGGGGTGAATGGCGCCGGCTGGACGATCCGCGCGCCGGGCAGGAAGTCGAAATTGACATGCGCCATGGACATCAGTTCCATCGGCGCGAACGAGCGGTTCTCGACCGCCATGCCCAGATCGAACAGCGTCTGCCCGGCCTGCAGCGTGACCGAGGGCGTGGCCCGGTAATGGGGGCCGAAACCCTCGATGTGATCCCGCCGGCCGGTGACGCGCAGCGTGTCGCCGTCGATCTCCAGCCCCGCCTCGTCCATCGGGGCGGTGGGAAACTCGCCGTGGACGGGGTGGCTGTCGGCGGCGGTGGGGACGCCGTTGCGCAAGAGCCCGGAATGGAACGCGAGGCAGCCATAGGTGCCGATGATGGTCGGCGCAGGGCGCGGCATGTCGAACTGGCTTTTCATCGTCAGCCGCAGCCCGTCGAACGCCGCATCCCACAGCATCTGGCCCATGAAGGGCAGCACCTCGACATGGCGTTGATCCGTCCCGCCAGCAGCATCCCCGCGATGGCGGCCAGCGCGCCGGTCAGCAACTCGGCCACCGGCAGCGAATGGGTGATGACCGCAATGCCGGCGTCGGCGGTCAGCAGGCTCGCCAGATGGGTCGTGGTGCTGCCGCAATCGACAAAGACCCGCACCCGCCGCAGCAGCGCCAGCACCTGCCGCGCGGCGGCGCGCTTGGCGTTCACCTGCCGGCGCAGCGCGTGGTCGAAGTCATAGGCGCCCGCCCCGCCGGCGCTGGCCGACACGACATAGCCGCCCAGACAGGCAAAGCCCGCATCGGGGAACTGCGCGTCGCGGCGCAGGGTCATCTCGGACACGCCAAGCTCCTGCGCCAGGTCGCGCAGCCGCACCGAGCCCGCGGTGGCGATCAGCGCCGCGATGGCGTCACTGCGGCGGTTCCGTGCGCTGCTTCTGCCCATGCTGGCCCTTGTCCGGTCAGCGGCAGACTAGGGCGCGGCGGCCCCCCGCGGCAAGACCGCCGAGGCGACCCCCAGATGCGCCTCCAGGGCCGCGGTGTCGTGGCGCAGCTCGGCGCTGGGGGCCTCGTGGACGATGCGGCCGCGATCCAGGATCACGGCGCGGTCGGTCAGGTCCAGCACGCCACGGGCATGCTGTTCGACGACGATCAGCGCCACGCCTTCTTGCCGCAGTTGGCCAAGCGCGGCGAACAGCCGGTCCACGATCACCGGGGCCAGCCCCTCGGTCGGCTCGTCCAGCAGCAGGACCGAGGGGTTCAGCATCATGGCCCGGCCGATGGCCAGCATCTGCTGTTCGCCGCCCGACAGCTGGTCGCCCATGTGGCCGCCGCGCTCGGCCAGCCTGGGAAACATCTCGTGGACCCGGTCCAGCGTCCAGGGGCCGGGGCGGGCGGTGGCGGTCAGGTTCTGGCGCACGGTCAGCGAGCGGAAGATGCCGCGGCTTTGCGGGACCCAGCCGATCCCGGCGCGGACCCTCGCCTCGGGCGGCCGGGCCGAGATGTCGCGGCCGTCCAGCGCCACGGTCCCGGCAAAGCGCCGGGTCAGCCCGACGAGGCTTTCCACCAGCGTCGTCTTGCCGACCCCGTTGCGGCCCAGCACGGCCAGCGCCTCGGCCCGGGCCAGCGACAGCGACAGATCGCGGATCACCCGCAGGTCGCCGTAACCGGCGCTCAGCGCCGTTACCCGCAGCAGCTCAGCCATCGCTGCCGTCCAGATAAACGGCGCGGACGCGGGGGTCGGCGGCGATCTCGGCCGGCGGGCCTTCGGCCAGGATGCGGCCGTCGACCATGACCGAGATCCGGTCGGCGAAGGAAAACACCAGCTCCATGTCATGCTCGATCATCAGCACCGAGACCTCGGGCGGCAGGTCCGACAGCCGCGCCAGCAGCCCCCGGCGTTCGCTTTCGGACAGGCCCGCGGCGGGTTCGTCCAGCAGCAGGACGCGTGGCCGGCCGGCCAGCGCGATGGCCAGTTCCAGCAGGCGCTGCTGGCCATGGCCCAGCCGGCGCGCGGGCGTGTCGCGGACCTCGGCCAGGCCCAGGCGGTCGATCAGCGCCGCCGTCTTTGCCGCCACGTCCGCGCCGCCGCGTTCGGCCACCGCCAGCGCCACTGCCTCGGTCGCGGTCAGGCTGGGGAAGATCTGGTTGATCTGGAAACTGCGCGACAGCCCCATCCGGGCGCGGGCCGAGGCGGTCGCGCGGGTGATGTCGCGGCCCTCCAGCAGGATGCGCCCGGCATCGGCGCGCAGCGCGCCGGACAGCAGGTTGACGAAGGTGGTCTTGCCGGCTCCGTTCGGCCCGATCAACGCCTGCCGGGCGCCGCGCGGCAGGGTGAAGTCCACCCCCGCCGCGGCGGTGAGTCCGCCAAAGCGGCGGCTGAGGCCCAGGGTCTGCAGCGCGGCGGTCATCCGCGCCCCCGCAGCCGATCCAGCCCGGCGGGGATCCGGTCGCGCCCGACCAGCACCACGGCGACGAGGATCAGCCCCATCCAGAACTGCCAGTAATGCGGGGTCAGCGCCGACAGCGCGTCCTGCAGCAGCTTGAACGCCAGCGCGCCTACCAGCCCGCCATACAGCCAGCCGGTGCCGCCCAGGACCAGCACGATCAGCGCCTCGGCCGAGCGGTGCAGCGCGGCGGCGTCCAGCGACACGAACATCGTCGTCTGCGCGATCAGCGCCCCGGCGGCCCCGGCATAGGCGGCGGCGAGCGTACAGACCGCGACCAGCCGCCGTTCGACCGGGATGCCGATCGCCTGCGCGCGCAGCGGATTGTCGCGGATCGCCTGCAGCGACAGGCCGAAGCCCGACCCCATCAGCCAGCGGGCGATCAGGAACAGCACCGCCAGCACCGCCAGCGCATAGGCATGGCCGGTGCGCCCGGCCAGGTCGAACTCGAACCGCCCCAGCAGCGGGTCGATCAGGATGCCCTGCAGCCCGTCGGCGCCTCCGGTCAGCCAAGACAGGCGGTTGGCGCCCTCGACGACCAGCATCGCGATGCCCAGCGTCACCATCAGCCGCGACAGGTCGGTGGCCCGGCGCACCAGCAGCGGCGCGGTCAGCAGCCCCAGCGCGGCGCTGGCGGCAGTGGCGATGGCCAGCCCGCTCAGCGGCTCGGCCGTCCAGCGCAGCGCGACGATCCCCGCGACATAGGCGCCAAGGCCGAAGAACGCACCGTGCCCCAGCGACACGATCCCGGCAAAGCCGAGGATCAGGTCCAGTGACAGCGCGAACAGCGCAAGGATGGCGATCTCGGTCAGCAGCAGGTGGTGGCCGGACAGCAGCAGCGACCCCGCGGCGGCGGCCCAGAACAGCCACTCGGCCGGGTGCCAGCGGCGCGACAGGGCAGCGCGGACCTGCGCGGCGGTGGTCATGCCCGCCGCCCCAGCAGGCCCTGCGGGCGCAGCACGAGGGCCGCGATCATCACCAGGTAGATCAGGAACGCTCCCGCGCCCGGCAGGTAATACTTTCCCGCGGTGTCGGCGATGCCGATCAGCAGCGCGGCAAGGAACGGGCCGGCCAGCCCCTCGGTCCCGCCGACCGCGACGACGATCAGGAAGAAAGCCATGAAGCGCAGCGGAAAGCCAGGCTCCATCCCCAGCAGCTCAAGCCCCAGTGCGCCGCCCAGGCCCGCAAGCCCAGACCCGAGCGCGAAGGTGGCGGCGAAGATGCGGCCGACCTCGATCCCCATCCCGCGCGCCGTGCGCCGGTCGTCCACCGCGGCGCGCAGCAGGCTGCCCAGCCGGGTGCGGGTCAGCGCCAGCTGCAGCCCCAGCGCCAGCGCGCTGCAGACGACGATCAGGAACAGCCGGTAGCGGCCGATCCCGACCTCGCCCAGGGTGATCCGCCCCTGCAGCCAGCCGGGCAGCGAGATCAGCTGCTGCTGCGGCCCGACCAGCCAGCTGGCGGTGGCGATGGCCATGTAGATCAGCCCGATCGAGAACAGCACCTGGTCCAGATGCGGGCGGGCATAGAGCTGACGATACAGCGTCCGCTCCGCCGCCGCCCCGACTAGCGCCGGGATCAGGAAGGCCAGCGGCAGGGTGGCAAGGAACGGCACTCCGGCCCGGCTCATCAGCAGCGCGGTGACATAGCCGCCCAGCATCGCAAAGGCGCCGTGGGCGAGGTTGACGAAGTTCATCAGCCCCATCGTCACCGACAGCCCGACCGCCAGCACGAACAGCAGCATGCCGTAAGCCACTCCATCGACGAGGATCGTCAGCACCGGCGTCAGGTCGTCACGCGCACCAGCACCACGGCCAGCGCGGCGATGCCCAGCACGCAGGCGGTGGCGATGGTGATGCTCGCGCCCGCCGCGGCCGCGGCAAAGCCGATCATCGCCCAGATGATCGCCAGCGAGAAGGTCACCGCGCGTTCCATGCGCAGCTGGCCCCAGGCGCCCAGCAGGGCGGCCAGCAGCAGCCCGACCAGCACCGAGCGTTCCAGCCCCATCCCCAGCCGGTGGTGGACGAAGGTGCCGAGCGCCGAGGTCGCCGCGACCAGCAGCCAGCCGGCGATGAAGGCGGTCAACTGCGGCGCCGGCCCGGCGCGCAGGATCGGCTCGACAGGGTCGGCGTCGGGGGTGGTGTCCCCGAGCGTGTCGCTGAGCCCCCGCACCAGCAGCAGGCAGGACAGCGCCGCCAGCGCCAGCCCGGCCAGCGGCGCCGGGTTCAGCACCCAGGGCCACAGCGCCGCGACCAGCAGCCCGGCCGGCAGCATCCAGCTGCGCGGGGTCGAAACGCGGCTCCACGAGGCGGTGAGCACATGCATCAGTGCCGCGAGGATCACCGCGATCAGCAGCGCCCACAACACCGGGTTGGTCGGCTGCGACACGACGCTCAGCAGGTTGTCGCGCACCGCCACGACGGGGGCCGAAAACCCCGACAGCGGCGCGGTCCGTGGTTCCAGCAGCACCTGTTCGGTGCGCAGCGCGGCCAGCGTGTCCGTCGTGCGCAGCGCCGTCAGCAGCACCGAGATCGCAAACGATCCGGCGGCGAAGGCTTCGGCAGCGATGCTGGCGTGACGGTTCATGAGCCAAGAACGACCCGGGATCAGCGGGGGGTTCCCGCAGCCCGCGCGATTTCCTTCACAAGACGCGGCGTCGGTCCGCAGGTTGGAGGGTCAGACCAGCCGGCCCTCGGCCGACAGCCGGGTGGCGCCGCCCAGATAGGGCCGCAGCGCCGCGGGCAGATCGACCGACCCATCCGCGCGCTGGCCGTTTTCCAGCACCGCGATGAGCGTCCGCCCGACCGCCAGCCCCGAGCCGTTCAGCGTGTGGACGAATTCCGGCCGGCCGCCCTCGGTGGGGCGATAGCGGGCATTCATCCGCCGCGCCTGGAAATCGCCGCAATAGCTGACCGAGCTGATCTCGCGATACTTGCCCTGACCGGGCAGCCACACCTCGAGATCATGGGTGATCCGGGCCCCGAAGCCCATGTCGCCGGTGCACAACACGATGGTGCGATAGGGCAGGCCCAGCGTTTCCAGCACTGTTTCGGCGCAGCGGGTCATGCGGTCGTGTTCGGCCAGGCCCGCCTCGGCGTCGGTGATGGAAACCATTTCCACCTTTTCGAACTGGTGCTGCCGCAGCATCCCGGCGGTGTCGCGCCCGGCGCTGCCCGCCTCGGAGCGGAAGCACTGGGAATGGGCGACCATCCGCCGGGGCAGGGTGGCCTGATCGACCAGATCGCCGTGGACGGTGTTGGTCAGCGTCACCTCGGCGGTGGGGATCAGCCACCAGCCCTCGCGGGTCTGATAGGATTCCTCGCCGAACTTGGGCAGCTGGCCGGTGCCCTCCATCATCTCGGTCAGGACGAGGACCGGGGTCCAGGTCTCGATCAGCTCGTGGCGGGTCACATGCAGGTCCAGCATGAACTGCGCGAGCGCCCGGTGGATGCGGGCGACGGCGCCCGACAGCAGCACGAAGCGGGCGCCCGACAGCTTGGCGGCGGTGGCGAAATCCATGCCGGCCCGGACGCCGGCGATCTCGAAATGCTCGACCGGCTGGAAATCCAGGGCAGGGGGTTCGCCCCAGCGGCGGATCTCGACGTTGTCATCCTCGTCTGCGCCGTCGGGGACGCTGTCCAGCGGCAGGTTCGGGATCGTCATCAGCAGGTCGCGCAGCTGCGCGTCCAAGGCGTCGGCCTCGGCCTGCATGGCGGCGATCTCGGACTTCTTCTCGCCGACCAGGGCGCGCAGGCGTTCGAACTCGGCGTCATCGCCGCGGGCCTTGGCAGCGCCGACCTCCTTGCTGGCCTTGTTCTGGTCGGCCTGCGCGGTTTCGGCAGCGGCGATGCGGGCGCGGCGGTCGGCGTCGAGCGCGAGGATTTCGGGCGACATCGGCGCAAGCCCCCGGCGCGCCAGGGCGGCGTCGAACGCCGCCGGGTCGTCGCGGATAACGCGGATGTCGTGCATGGGATGTCCTTTCCGGGTCGCGGTCGCCGCCCCATAGCGCAGCCGCGGGCCCAGAGCAAAGGGGCGTCAGTTCCCGCAGAACGTCTCGTACAGCAGTTCGACCACCCGGGCCGCGCGGGGGTCGGCGATGCGGTACAGCCGCGCCTTGCCGTCGGCGCGGCTGGTGACCAGCCCGTCCTCGCGCAGCCGGGCCAGCTGCTGGCTGACGGTGGCCTGGCGCTGGTGCAGCAGCGCCTCCAGCTCGCCCACGCTGCGTTCGCCGGTGGTGAGATGGCACAGGATCATCAGCCGGCCGTCATGGGCCAGCGCCTTGAGCAGCGCCGTCGCGTCGCCCACCCGCCCGGTCATCTCCTCGGGCGTCATCGCGCCGGCCTGCCCCGTCATCCCGCCCGCGCCCCGCTGCCCGAGCGGTCCAGCAGCAGCGCCACCCCGGTCCAGAAATGGTCGCGGCCGGGATAGCCCTCGATGCGGGCCACCTCGATCCCGCCGTCCAGCAGAAGGAAGGTCGGCGAGATCAGCGGCGCGCGGTCCAGCGCGATCCCGTCGGGCCACGGCCCGTCGATGGGGACGATGCGCAGCGGCAGGGTGCGGCCGACCGGGTGGCTCGCGTAGCCGGGCAGGATGTCCTGCTTCCACGCGCGGCAATAGCTGCAGCCGGGCCGGTCCACCATGATCAGCGTCAGCCGCGGCGCGGCCGCTGCGGCCGAGGCAGCGCCCGCTGCGGCAAGCGACATCAGGAAGGCACGGCGGCGCAGCACGGGGCAGCTCCGGTTGGACGAAAATGCCCGCGAACTCTAGGCCCCGCGGTGGGTCCGCGCAAGCGCCCCTCAGCCGGGCTGGGCCAGCCGCCGCTCGATCCCGATCAGCGCCTGCTTGCGCCACAGCCCGCCGGCATAGCCGGTCAGCGTGCCGTCGGCGCCGATGACGCGGTGGCAGGGGATCACGATGGCGATCTGGTTGGCACCGTTGGCGCGCGCCACCGCCCGTGCCGCCGTGGGCCGGCCGATGCGCTGGGCTAGCTCGCCATAGCTGATCGTCGCGCCCGGCGGGATGCGCTGCAATTCGCGCCAGACCTCGCGCAGGAAGGGTGTGCCGTGCAGCGTCAGCGGCACGTCGAAAGCGCCGCTTTCGGCGGCGAAATAGCGGGTAAGCTGGCGTTCGGTCTGCTCGGTGATCGCGGTGCGGCCCAGCCCGATGCGCCCCCCTGCCCCGGCCGACAGGCGGCGCAGTTCCGCGCCCAGCCCCCTGCGGTCGGTGAATTCCAGCAGGTGCAGGCTGCGCGCGTCGGCGACCGCGATCATCCCGCCCAGCGGCGTGTCGATCCAGTCGGCCAGCAGCAGCGGCGCGGCCCCCGTCATCGCCGCCGGCGGGTGCCCGAACAGTCGCGCGAAGGCGTCGCGGAAGCCGCTGGCGCTGTCGAAGCCGGCATCCATCTGCGCCGCGATCACCGGAGCCCCGGCGGCGAGCCCCCGCATCCCCTCGCGCAGCCGCATCTGGCGGGCGAGTTCCAGGAACGTCATCCCGGTATGGCGCCGGAACGCCCGCCGCACGGTCGAGGGGTCGAGCCCGGCCTGCGCCACGTCCGCCTCGGTCCAGCGCCGGGCCGGGTCGGCGTTCAGCATCGCCAGCAGGCGCTGGACGACCGGATCGCCCGCCGCCTCGGGGCCCAGCGGGTGACAGCGGCGGCAGGGCCGGAACCCGGCGGACAGGGCCGCGGCCGGGCTGTCGAACCAGCGGCAGTTCTCGGGCAGCGGTTTGCGCGCCGGGCAGGTCAGGCGGCAGAAGATGCCGGTCGTCGTCACCCCGACCCAGGCGCGGCCCTCATAGGCGGGATCGCGGCGCAGCAGGGCGGCGTGCAGCGTGTCGGCTTCGGGCAGGGAGAAAAGCGAGGTCATGGCGTCCGATCGTGCGCTGGTCATCCCGCCATCCCTACCCGATACGCGGAAGGGGTGCGGCCGCGGATCGGGCGCGTAATTCGCTCATTCGAGCAGCCGCAGCATCTCGGCGGCGGCGGCGACCGGGTCGGTGCGCCCCGCCGCGACCTCGGTCCCCAGGCGGTCAAGACTTCCGGCGGCGGGCTCGCGGTCGAGGCGCGCCAGCAGCCCGGCGCGCACCTCGGCGCGGAACCAGCGCTCTGCCTGTTCGGCACGGCGGCGGTCGAAACGACCGTTGTCGCGCCGCCAGCGGTCCAGCGCCTGCATCTCGGCCCAGGCGGCGTCCAGCCCGCCGCCCTCGACCGCCGATACCGGCAGCGCCTTGGGAAAGCCCTCGGGGTCCTGCGGGCGCTTGCGCAGCAGCCGCAAGGCGCCGGCGTAGTCGGCGACGGTGCGCAGCGCGGTGGGGCGCAGCTCTCCGTCGGCTTTGTTCACCAGGATCAGGTCAGCCATTTCCATGATGCCGCGCTTTACGCCCTGCAGCTCGTCGCCGCCGGCCGGGGCCAGCAGCAGCACGAACAGGTCGGACATCTCGGCCACCAGCGTCTCGGACTGACCGACGCCCACCGTCTCGATCAGCACCACGTCAAAGCCCGCGGCCTCGGCCAGCCGCACGGTCTCGCGGGTGCGGCGGGCGACGCCGCCCAGCTCGGCCCGGCTGGGCGAGGGGCGGATGAAGGCGCGGGGATCGCGGCTCAGCCGCTCCATCCGGGTCTTGTCGCCCAGGATCGAGCCGCCCGAGCGCGCCGAGGACGGGTCCACCGCCAGCACCGCCACCCGCAGCCCCTGGCCGGTCAGCATCAGGCCGAACGATTCGATGAAGGTCGACTTGCCGACCCCGGGGGTGCCCGACAGCCCGATCCGCAGCGCCTGCCGGGGCGGCAGGGCGGCCAGCAGGGCGACGGCCTCGGCCCGGTGGTCGGGGCGGGTGCTTTCGACCAGCGTGATCGCCCGCGCCAGCGCCCGGCGGTCGCCCGCGGCCAGTCGGCGGGCCAGGTCCTGGATGGGGTCCTTCACCGGGTCGGGGGGCCGGGAAATCGAGTCGGACATCGTGTTCCTTGCTGGCGACGGCGGACTGCCCCGTGGTATGGGCGCGGGGTCGCCTTGCCAAGGGCTGCCCGGTCTGCGGGGCCCTCGCGGGCGCCCGGACGGGCGAGATTCCGGCTTGACGGCGGGGCCGGCTGCGCATATGCCCCCGCAACGGATTTCCGGGCGCTGCGTCGCGGCGCCCTTTCATTTTCCGGTCCCCGGCCGCGAGGGACCGGGTGCTGCAACGAAGGAACACGATCATGTCGCGCGTCTGCGAACTGACCGGCAAGGGGCCGATGACGGGCAACAACGTCAGCCACGCCAACAACAAGACCCGCCGCCGGTTTCTGCCGAATCTCAACGACGTCACCCTGATGTCGGACCAGCTGGGCCAGTCCTATTCGCTGCGGATCTCGGCCGCGGCGCTGCGCTCGGTCGATCATCGGGGCGGGCTGGACGCGTTCCTGGCCAAGGCCAAGGACTGCGACCTTTCGGCGCGCGCGCTGAAGATCAAGCGCGACCTCGCCAAGGCTTGACCGGCGTTTGCCCTGCGATCGCAGGGTTCGCCGTGAGCTACGCCGCCTGACCTGCCCCGTCTCGTTCCGTCGAGCCGGGGCCTTCTGCATGTCCGCCGCGCTTGGCGGCCAGCGGGCGAGCGGCTATGCAGGCACCATGAAGATGCTTGCCCGCGCGATCCTGCTGTGCGTCATCGCGGCCACCAGCCTTGGGCTGGGGGCGGCCCGCGGCCAGCTGCGGCTGGCGGGCGACGTCGTGCTGTGCGCCGGCGGCGTGGTCACGGTGCTTGAACGCACGCCCGACGGAACCCCGGTCGCGCGCACCCATGTCTGCCCCGACATGACCACCGCCTTCCTGTTCGGATTCGATTCGCCGCCGCAGGTGCCGCAGCGATCCGCGTGGCGGGTCGAGCGTGGGGGCGTGGCCGTCGGCGATGTCGTGGCGCCGCAACCGCGGCCGGGGATCAAGCCCGCGCGGGGTCCTCCGGGGATGCGGGTTGCCTGAGCCGACACCGTCATCCGACATCAGAAAGAGACTTCTCATGAAATCCCCCATCCTTGCCGCGGCCGTGGCTGCAACCCTGCCCCTTGCCGCCGCAGCCCAGACCGCGGCCCCCGCGGCCCCCGCTGCCGCGCCTGCCGCCGCGTCGGCGGTGACGATCACCGACGCCTTTGCGCGGTCCAACAACCCCGATGTGGGCGCGGTCTTCATGACCATCGCCAACGCCGGCACCACCGACTGCGTGCTGACCGCCGCCACGGCCGGCGGGATCGGCCGCCCGGAACTGCACACCCACCGCGACGAGGGCGGGGTGATGAAGATGGTCAAGGTGGACAGCATGACCATCCCCGCCGGGGGCACGCACGAGCTGAAGCGCGGCGGCGATCACATCATGCTGATGGAGCCGGCCGCCCCGCTGGCCCAGGGGCAGGCGATCGCGCTGACCCTCGACTTCGGCGCCTGCGGGAAGGTCCCGCTGAGCTTGACCATCGACAACGCGGCCGGCGGCGGCGCGATGGGTGGCGCGGGGATGCACGGCACGCATGGCAAGGGGATGGGCGGCGGCATGGGCAAAGCCGGCGGCATGCCGTCGAACTGATCCCGCAAGCCGAAGGGCGGCCCCGCAAGCGGGCCGTCCACCGTCCAATCTGGGCAGGTCACCCGTGCGCGGCGCGACGGGTGCCCACCCGCAGCCCGCGTCCACCACGGCCCGCCCGCAGGCGTCGGGCGCCGCCGCAGGCGTCCGCGCCACGGCCTCCCAGCCACGGCGATCCCTGCCTACCGGCCAGATCACGCCGCCGATCCCCGGATCGACCCCGAGCCGCCGGCGGATGCCGGTGACGGCGACCAGGTTCCCCGCCAGGACGGCGAGGGTCGAGGCTAGCGCCGCCCCGCGCGCGCCATCCCAGGCGATCGCCGGCGGCAGCTGCGCCAGCGTCGCCCCCTTGGATGACCAGCGTCTGACCCAGCAGCGCCCGGTGCCCGTGGCACAGCGTCATCACCTGTCCCGTCAGCCCGCACAGCGCATTGATCATCGCCCCGCAGATAAGGATCGCCAGCGGGGCGCGCATGGCGGCGGCCTCGGCGCCCCACAGGCTCAGCAGCGGCCCCGCCCCCGCGAAGGCGGCCGATCCCAGCAGGACCGTCGCCGCGATCGTGGTCAGCCGGTCGCGGGCGAGAACCCGGCCAAGCCGTTCGGCGCCGCCAGAGGCGTGGGCCACCGCGATGTCGCGGGCCCGCGCCGAGTTGGCCGCGATCAGCGGCAGGCCCGCAATCTAGGCGATGCGCTGGGCCACGAAAAACGCGCCCGCCGCCGACGGCCCCATCACCGCGGCGATCACCACCACCGACAGGCTGGCCAGCGCCAGTCCGGAGAGAGCGCTCGCCGCGCGGCCAAATCCCGCCCGATCCGGACGCCAGCGCGGGCGCAGCACCAACCGCCCCCCCCCGGCACCCCGCCCGCGCCACCTGAGCGGCAACGCAGAGTAAAAGAAGCATCGCCGCCGCGACCGCGCTCGCCAGGGGACCCGGCGCGATCCACCCGGCCAGTAGCAACCCGTCCACGCCCAACGCGCCCCGCCAGATCTGTTCGCGCGGCGCGATCGCGAGCCACAGCCGGCGTTGCGCCTGGACGGCCGCGATCCCGATCTCGGCCCAGGCCAGGGCGAATGTCAGCGCCGCCGCGCCGAGGGCAACCACCGCCGCCGGTCGATGATCCGAGAGGCCAAGCCCCCCGGCCGCCGCCAGCAGCGCGCCGACCACGACCAGCGTGGCGACCCCCAACCGTCCCGGCAGCGTCTCGCAGAGGGCCCCGAGGGTCCGGCGCGTCCGCTGCCCGCAGGATCGTCGCGTTCTGCCCCAGGACGGCCACCGCCGCCGCCAGCACCGCGACCGCGTTCATCGTCGCAAAGACGCCAAAGCCGTGCGATGGATGTGACCTATTACTGGCGAGCGTCGCCGCTGACCGATCTGAGGATCCTGCTCGGCACACCATCCGCCTCGCTCCCTCGCTCCCTTGCGGAAAGTTAGCGCAGGCGGGTTAAGATACGGTTTCCGCGGTAAGATTCCCCAGCGCGGCCTCGATGGCCGCGGCGGCGGTGTCGAGACCGCGCTCGGACAGGTCGGCCACCGGGATCGCCAGCCGCTCGGCGCTCGCGTGACGGGCGCGCTGGCGGGCATAGCGGGGGTCGTAGTGATCCTGCATGAGGCCGAGGGCCAGCGGCTCCCACGCCGCGGCGCGGACCAGCGCCTGCCACGCCGCGATGCGGTCGGCGGGGTGCAGCGGCGCCAGCCGGGCGACGGTTTCCGCGATGCGCCCGGGCTCGGCCGTCGCCTCGGCATAGGCGCGGGCGGTATAGGCGGCGCGGGCCTCGAGCCGCGCCTCGATCCGCAACCGCGGCGCGGCGCACAGCGACTTCCACACTGCCCGCGGCACGATCAACTCGCCGATGCGCGAGCTTTCCGCCTCGATCACCGCCGGGCGCGCCGGGTCGAGGCTCGCCAGCACCATCGCCAACCGGCTTTCGAACAGCTTCTGCGCAGGTTGCCCGCCGGGCATGGCGCCGAACAGGCTGCCACGGTGGTTGGCCAGCCCCTCGAGATCGATGATCTGCACCCCGCGGGCGGCGAGACGCTGCAGGATCTCGGTCTTGGCCGACCCGGTATTGCCGTCCAGGACCACCAGCGGGCAGGGCGGCCCGGCCTGCTCCACCTGCGCTACGACCAGCGCCCGCCAGGTCTTCCAGCCGCCGTCCAGCCGGGCGACGCGCCAGCCGATCTGGTCGAGGATGGTGGCGAAGGACCCCGAGCGTTGCCCGCCGCGCCAGCAATAGACCAGCGGCCGCCAGCCGCCGTCACGGTCGGCCAGCGGCCCCGCGACATGGCGCGCGATGCTGGACGCGACCAGCGCGCCGCCGATCTTGCGGGCCTGGAACGGCGCGACCTGCTTGTAGATGGTGCCCACCTCGGCCCGCTGGGCGTCGTCCAGCACCGGCAGGTTGATCGCGCCGGGCAGGTGATCCTCGGCGAATTCCGAGGGCGAGCGGACGTCGATGACGTCGTCGAACCCCGCCCGGGCGAGGTCCGACAGCGCGGCCGGCCGAAAGTTGCTGAGCGGCACCTGTCAGTAGACGTAGACGGGCGTACCCACCGGAACCTGGTCGAACAGGCTCATCACCGCCTCGTTGCGCATCCGGATGCAGCCGTTCGAGACCGCGCGGCCGATCGACCCCGGCTCGGTGGTGCCGTGGATGCGGATCGAGGTGTCGTTGCCGCCGGCGGTGTATAGATACAACGCCCGCGCGCCCAGCGGGTTGGTCGGGCCGCCCGGCATGCCGTTTTCGTATTTCTTGTACTGCTCGGGCTTGCGTTCGATCATCGCCGGGGTGGGTTTCCACGACGGCCATTCGACCTTGCGGCCGATCAGGGCGCGGCCCTTCCAGACCAGTTCGTCCTTGCCAACCGCGACGCCATAGCGGATCGCGCGACCCGGGGCGACGACGTGATACAGGTAATAGTCGTCCGAGACGACGACGATCGAGCCGACCTCGAAGCCCTCGCGGATTGGAACCTCGGTCGGGGAGAGGTCATAGCCGGCGCCCTTCTCGGGCGGGGTCTTGGCGGCAGGTGCGGCCATCAGCGCGCCGGGGGCGGCCATCAGCGGCAGGGTCAGCATCAGCAACTGGCGGCGATTCATGGCCGGTCCCCTTTTGTCGGTTTTGCCGCCACGGCTACAGCGAGAGGGGCTGCAATTCAACCCACAGCGGCGTGAGTCGGGGTGCGGCGGGGCCATTGGCGGACCATTGGTGGGGCCATTGAAAGCGTTGCCCGCCGCCCCCAACTCGGAGGAAGAAGGAGCCGCGATGTCCTGCTGCACCCGCCCCCTGTATCCTGACCTGCCTGCGGTGCCGCGCGCCCGGCGCGCGGCGGTGCGCCCGGCGCATCTGTGCCGCGGCCGGGGCGGGCGCGGATGCCGCTGTCACCCGCGCGGTCGCCGGCTTGCGGCGCTGGCTCCGGTCATTCCGCCCGCGGCCCGGTTCGAGCCGCCGCCGCGGCTGGCAGAGCCTGCCCTCCATCCTCCGGCACGCCCGCAGGCGCCGCCTCAACTCTCTGGACTTGGCATCGGCACGAGACCAGAGAGGATTACATGGACCACAAACAAATCGAATTCCCCGTCGAGGGGCTGAGCTGCGCCGCCTGTGTCGGACGCGCCGAGCGCGCTCTGATTGCGGTGCCGGGGGTGGCGGCGGCCTCGGTCAACCTCGCCACGCGGCGGGCGCGGATCGACCTTAGCGACCCGGCCGCCCTGCATCCCGCGGTGGCGGCGCTGGACAAGGCGGGCTACCCGGCGGCGCTGGCCACGACCCGCCTCGCGGTCGACGGCATGACCTGCGCGGCCTGCACCGGACGGGTCGAGCGGGCGCTGACCGCCCTGCCCGGCGTGACGGCGGCGGCGGCGAACCTCGCCACGCGGTCGGTTTCGGTGACCCACGCGCCGGATGTCTCGCCGGCCGCGCTGGCAGGTGCGGTCAGCCGCGCCGGTTATCCGGCCAGCGCGCCGGACCAGGCCGCGCCGCCCCGCCCGGCGGGCGACGAGACCGCCAGAATCAAGCGCAACATGATCGTCGCCGCCGTGCTGACCCTGCCGGTCTTCGTGCTGGAAATGGGCGGCCACGCGGTGCCGGCGTTCCATCACTGGCTGATGGCGCATGTCAGCACCGGCGCCCTGCACTGGGTCGAGCTGCTGCTGACGCTCGCCGTCCTCGCCTGGCCGGGGCGGGTGTTCTTCACCCACGGCATCCCCGCGCTGCTGCGCGGCGCGCCCGAGATGAACAGCCTGGTCGCACTCGGGGCGGGGGCGGCGTTCCTGTATTCGGCGGTCGTGACCCTCGCGCCGGGGCTGGTGCCCGAGGGGTCGCGGCACGTCTATTTCGAGGCCGCCGCCGTCATCGTCACCCTGATCCTGATGGGCCGCTGGCTCGAGGCGCGCGCGCGCGGGCAGGCGGGGCAGGCGATCCGGCAGCTGGTCGAGCTCGCGCCGCAGACCGCCCGGGTCCTGCGCGGCGGCGCGCCAGTGGAACTGCCGGTGGCCGAGCTGATCCCGGGCGATATCGTGCAGCTGCTGCCCGGCGGCCGGGTGGCGGTCGATGGCGAGATCACCGAGGGGCAGGGGGCGATCGACGAATCCATGCTGACCGGAGAGCCGATCCCCGTCGTCAAGGGGCCGGGCGACCCGGTCACCGGCGGGACGGTGAACGGGCCTGCGGCGCTCAGCTATCGGGTGACGGCGACCGGACCCGACACGGCGCTGGCGCGGATCGTGCGGCTGGTCGAGGACGCGCAGGCGGCCAAGCTGCCGGTGCAGGCGGTGGTGGACCGGGTGACCCGGGTCTTTGTCCCGGTGGTCATGGCGCTGGCGGCGCTGACCTTTCTGCTGTGGCTGGCGGTGGGGCCGGGGCTCGCCGACGCGGTAGTCGCGGCGGTGTCGGTGCTGATCATCGCCTGCCCCTGCGCGATGGGGCTGGCGGTGCCGGTCTCGATCATGGTGGGTAGCGGGCGCGGGGCGGAACTGGGCATCCTCTTTCGCCGCGGCGACGCGCTGCAGCGGCTGGCCGGCGCCCGGGTCGTGGCCTTCGACAAGACCGGCACGCTGACGATCGGGCGCCCGCAGCTGGTCGCCATCGAGACGGCAGGCCTGGCCGAGGACGACGCGCTGCGCATCGCCGCGGCGGCCGAGGCGCGGTCCGAGCACCCGCTGGCCGCCGCGGTCGTGGCGGCGGCCGCGGCGCGCGGGATCGCGCTGCCGCCCGCCACGGAGGTCCGGGCGGAGGCGGGGCGGGGGCTGACCGCCACGGTCGAGGGCCAGGCCGTCCTCATCGGCAACCTCGCGGCGCTGGTCGAGGCGGGGATCGCCGTCGACCCCATCCTGTCCGACCGCGGCACGGCGCTGTCCGCGACGGCCGCGACGCCGGTGCATCTGGCCGTCGCCGGCCGGCATGTCGCGGTGATGGGCATGGCCGATCCGGTGCGCGAGGGGTCGGCGCGGGCAGTCGCCGAGCTGCACCGGCTGGGGATCAGGACGCGGCTGATTTCCGGCGATGTGCAGGCCGCAGCCGAGGCGGTCGGCCGGGGGCTCGGGATCGACGAGATCTCGGGCGGGATGCTGCCGGAAGGCAAGCTGGACGCGATCCGCGCGCTGGGGCCGGGCAGCGTCTTCGTCGGCGACGGGATCAACGACGCCCCCGCGCTCGCCGCCGCCGAGACCGGGATCGCGATCGGGTCGGGCACCGAGGTCGCCATCGAGGCGGCCGAGGTCGTGCTGTCCTCGGGCGACCCCGCGGGCGTGCCGCGCGCGATCCGCCTGAGCCGCGCGGTGATGGGCAATATCCGCCAGAACCTGTTCTGGGCCTTCGCCTATAACGCGGCGCTGATCCCGGTGGCGATGGGGGCGCTGGTCCCCCTTGGCGGGCCGCGCCTGTCGCCGATGCTGGGCGCCGCTGCGATGGCGCTGTCCTCGGTCTTCGTGGTGACCAACGCGCTGCGCCTGCGGCGTTTTCGGTGAAGGGGCGGGGAGGGACCGGGGTCCGTCCCAGGCGATCGACCTGCGAGCCCGTCGTGGCAGCGGGCAGTCAAGGCGCAGCAGAGGCGCGCGGGAAAGCCGAGGCGCGACGGACGGGTGGAGGCAGCGAAGGAAAAGACCGGCGGCCAACGAAGGCGGACGAGGGGCGGCCAGCTGATGCCGGCGAGCGGCTGCGGACAGCCGGCGCCGGCAGGCAGGGAACGCGGAGAGACCGGCAACAGCGGCGGAGGAGCAACGGACGAGCGGCTCCGGGGAAGGCCGACGGCGGGGGCGTGAAGATGGACGATCCTCGCATTCCCTCCGGGCCACCCGCAGCAACGATGGGGTGTTGGTCCCCTAAGCTTGCCCGGAGCTGCGGCGATCCTGGCCTCGCGCGCGGGCCTGGCAGGTTGGGCGCTCAACCGCCATGACGCGCTGTTCCTGTTCGCGGTGGCTGTGCAGGCGCTGTTCCTGATCTTCCGGCTGGAAAGCTGGTCCGAGGCGCGGGTCATCGTGCTGTTCCACCCTCACCGGCACGGTAATGGAGCTGCTCAAGACCGCGGCCTGGTCATGGAGCTATCCCGAGGACGCCATCTTCCGCCTGTGGGGCGTGCCGCTGTGTTCGGGGTTCATGCATGCCTCGGTCGGGTCCTTCATCGCTCGCGCGATCCGGGTCTGCGAGATGCGCTTTGCGCCCTATCCGCCGGCCTGGCAGACGCGGGCGCTGGCGGTCGCGATCTATGTCAACTTCTTTGCCCATCACTGGCTGCCGGACGCCCGCTGGCTGCTGTTCGCCGCGACCTTGGCCGTCTATGGGCGCTGCCGGGTGTGGTTCCGGCTGACGCGGGTTCACCGGATGCCGCTGGTGCTGGCGGCGTTCCTGTCCAGGCTGTTCCTGTGGATCGCCCAGAACGTGGGCACCCGCACCGGCACATGGCTGTATGCGGGTCAGGCCGAGGCCGATCCGGTGTCCTTCGCCAAGATCGGGTCGTGGTATCTTCCGCTATGTCAGCTTCGTCACGGTGACGATCGCGGCGCCGCATGCGGTGCGAGGGGCCGCGCCCGGCCTCAGCCCAGATGACCGCGCCAGACCAGCACCCACAGAACCACGGCCGCGAGGATCATCAGCCCGAACATGACCGCCGCGGCGATGTTCGTGGCGCTGTTCGTCCAGCGCCGGCCGGCGCCCAGCGGGCGCAGGTACTTCATCAGTTCGGCGTGATCGCGCATTGCCGGCGCGGTGTCGATCTGCCGGGCGACCCGCGGCACCATCGCCTTGCCCTGCAACGTGGCCAGCCGCTGGGCCGCCTTGCGCTGGCGCCGGGGCAGCGCGCCCCCGCGCCGGCGCAGCATGGTCTTGAGATCGGGCCGCGTGCCGCGCCTGGCCCCGCCGAATCGCTGCGCCATCAGCTGCGCGATCTCGTCGGCCAGCGCATGCACGTCCGGATCGGCCATCCTCGTCCCCCTCTGGATCACGGCGAGATTAGGGCTAATGATCGGCCGTGACCAGCCAACCCGAAGGATGACAGATGTCCCTGAACACCACCGTTTCCGGTCCCGAAACGCCCGGCCTGCCGCCCGTGATCGTGGCGCACGGGCTGTTCGGGCAGGGCCGCAACCTGGGCGTTATCGCGCGCGCCCTGGCCGAGACCCGGCGGGTGATCGCCTGCGACATGCGCAATCACGGTGACTCCTTCTGGGACGACGACCATTCCTATGACGCGCTGGCCGGCGATCTGGCGGCGGTGATCGCCGCGAACGGGGGCGAGGCCGATGTCGTCGGTCACTCGATGGGCGGCAAGGCCTCGATGTGGCTGGCGCTGACCCACCCGGGGCTGGTGCGGCGGCTGGCGGTGCTGGACATCGCCCCGGTCGCCTATCGCCACAGCCAGGCCGAGCTGATCGACGCGATGGAACAGGCGGATTTCACCGCATCCAAGACCCGCAGCCAGGCCGACATGGCGCTGTCGGAATTCGTCGAGGATCACTCGGTCCGTGCCTTCCTGCTGCAGTCGCTGGACCTCAAGGCCGATCCGCCGCGCTGGCGCATGAACCTCGCCGCGCTGCGCGACCAGATGCCGGGGCTGACGGGGTGGCCCGCGGCCGATCAGGGGATGCGCTTCGATGGGCCGATGCTGGTACTGGCGGGCGGGGACAGCGACTATGTCGACGACGCCGGTCGCGCGGCCATCGCGGCGCTGTTCCCGAAGGGGACGGTCGAGACGGTGGGCGGCACCGGCCACTGGCTGCACGCCGAAAAACCGGCCGAGGTTTCCGCGCGGATCGCCGCCTTCCTGGAGTAAGTCAGTCGAGGCTGTCCTGCGGGTCGGTCGCCTGGATACGCCTGGCGACCAGCCAGCTGATCGGGATGGCGCCGACGGCGCCGATCGCGGCGGCGACCAGCATCGGCTTCCAGCTGTAATAGCCCATCGTCAGGGCGATGATGACGCCGATCCCGGCCAGCGTTCCGACCGAGATCGACAGCAGTAGCATGAAGAGGCGCGGCATCCCGGGGCTCCTGTCAGTAAGGACGCAGCCCGGATGCCCGAACGCCCCCGGCCGCGCCTTGATCCAGATCAGTTGGGTCGCACCGGCGGCACGTGCAGGTCCTGGCGGTCCGGCACCATCATCCGCCGGATCAGCCGGTCCTTCAGGACGAACTGGTGATACAGCGCGCCAAGGACGTGCAGGATCACCAGCCCCAGCAGGACCGGCACGGCGCTTTCATGCAGCTCGCCCAGGCTCTCGCTGGGGATCAGGTAGGCCGCGGCGCCGACCAGCGGCATCGCCAGCAACACGACATACAGCGCCCCGTGTACCAGCCGCGCCAGCATGCGGTCCCAGCCCGGCGAGGCGGGGCTGTCGGGCGGCACGCCGTGGGTGAGCCGCATCGCCAGCCGGATCAGCATCGCGGCAAGGATCAGCGCGCCCGAGACGACGTGCCACACCGCGTTGCCCAGCCCCGGCCGGGTTCCCTCGGCCTGGGTCCGGATCAGGGTGTCGAAGAACTCTGCCATCGCATCGCCGCTGATCAGCTGGACGATGACCAGCAGCACCACCATCCAGTGCGCTGCGATCTGGATCGCCGAATATCCGTTGGGTCGTTTCATGGTCGCGCATCCCCTGGCAGCGTGAGCCTGAACCGCGAACCTGCAATCTGCCGGTCGCGTTCCCGCGCGGGCGAGAAATCAGCGCGGGTCCCCGCTGCCGGCCCCGCCCGCCCTTACCGGGCGCAGTTGGCGCAGAAGGGCGTGTCGGGCAGCAGTTCCAGCCGCTTTTCGGGGATCTTCTTGCCGCATTGCACGCATTCGCCGAATTCCCCGGCCTCGATCCGGGCCAGGGCCGCGTCGATGCGGCGGATCTCGGCCTGGTCGGAATGGCCCAGCGCGGACAGCACCTCGTCCTCCTGCCGTTCCGAGGCCGCATCCTCCCAGTCCTTGGGCATCGGCTCGTCGAGCTGGTCCTCGATCCGGTCGAGATTGCCCAGCAGTTCGTCGCGGCGGGCGATGAGGGTTTTCTTGGCTTTGGCAGGCGTCATTTCGGGCCTCCTGTCGTTCGGGGACAGTGGCGATGCGGTGGGATGGGGTCAAGTGGCGAGGGGGAGCACTGTCAACGCATCCTTAACCTGACCCGTCCATCCTGCGCCCATGTCGAATTATCGCCGCCCTGCCCGGTCCGACGCGCCGGTGTTCTTTACCGTCGCCTTGGCGCATCGCGGCAGCGATCTGCTGGTGCGCGAGATCGCGCGGCTGCGCGAGACGGTGCGGGTGACGCAGGCGGAACGGCCGTTCGGGATCGAGGCGTGGGTGGTCCTGCCGGATCACCTGCACTGCATCTGGCGGGTGCCGGATGGGGATTACTCGGTGCGGTGGGGCGCGAT
The DNA here is from genome assembly GCF_000763805.1 of Paracoccus sphaerophysae. Lineage (GTDB taxonomy): Bacteria > Pseudomonadota > Alphaproteobacteria > Rhodobacterales > Rhodobacteraceae > Paracoccus > Paracoccus sphaerophysae. The sequence continues at coordinate 61,229 of NZ_JRKS01000010.1, forward strand.
CAAGGCGCGGTTCACCCGGTCCTTGTTCGCGGACGCCGGGAACGATGGCCCGGGCCTTAGGCCGGCCTGTAGGCCGGGCTTGAGCCCGGCCATTCCGACACCACCCCTGCCCACCAAACTCCCCGTCGTGCAATCGGGGCGGTATGCCGGGCTGAAGCCCCACCTACGGGTCGGGAAACGCGAACGGGCGGTGTGGCAACGGCGGTTCTGGGAACACCATATCCGCGACGAGGCCGATTTCGCGGCGCATCTGCGGTATTGTTGGTTCAACCCGGTGAAGCATGGGTTGGTTGCGCGGCCCGAGGATTGGCCGTATTCCTCGGTCCATCGCGACATCACGGCGGGACGGTACGACCCCGCGGCGTGGGTATAGTCCGTCGGCCGAAAGCAGGACGGACGTGGGCCGAGCGGTAGGCCGGGCTGAAGCCCGGCACCACCATTTCCAACCGACGATCATTCACCCGGTCCGGGGCGCGCCGGGCTAAAGCCCGGCCTACGGGTGGTACCGGTAGCCATGTAAGCGAGTTTTTCTTCAAAAGGGTATTTCATCGTCAAAGTCGGCGCGTTCGCCACTATCTTCCCGCATACGAGCCAGCAACGCGTCGAGTACGTCGTCAGCTCCCGTGAGCTTTCGACCCACAGTTTTCATCAAATTATCCAATTTCCGATAATAAGCATATTGTTTATTTTCGTCCAAATCAGAATCCCAAAAGGAATCGACAACGTCGCCTCCCGAATCATTGATCCTTACGTTGATGATGGGCTCTTCATCGCCAAAATCATTAGTTGAGTCCTTTCTGGTCAAAACTATCGCATGACCTGCATAAGGAGCTACTATTTCTCCTTCTTTGGCGCTTTCCGCCCAAGCCATTTTGCCGGCAATGGTCAACTTGTAGACTAGATCTACCAAGGACCGCCATTTCTCAACTGTTTCAAAGGGCACGTCCCGGTTCATTCTCCGCTCCCCAACCTTCTTTTGACGTGTTCGATTGCAAGAACAATCGTTTCTTTCTGATCGACAGCAATTTTCTTATATCGGTTAATATCAGGGGCAGTTTTGTGTGGAGTCGTGGCGCGATTCGCCCCATCCGAGATATTTTTAAATTGCGTAACCGCCACAGCGAGATTGTCTCTCACATCATCCGGTATCAAGGCATTTTCAGGAATGATAATGGCAGCAATTGAAACTCTCAGATCCGTAGCTCTCTCTGCCACGATTTGCCAAGCTGCGGTATCCAACCTGTTGAGGAGGTCATCCACGCGGCCATTCAATCTATTCAGTTCAGACAGCAAATCCACCGAAAGCAACCGCGACTTGGTGGCGTTTGAAGCTCGCTCCGCTTGTTTTGCCGCCTCCTGAGCACGCCAAGAGAAAACAATAGTGAGCACTGCACCGACCACTGAGGCGACGTTTCCCCAGTTCTCTGCCCAGAACCCTGCCACACTCACCCATCCATCTTCAACGCCGAGATGAACGCCGACTGCGGGATCTCCACCTTCCCGAACTGGCGCATCTTCTTCTTGCCGGCCTTCTGCTTCTCCAGCAGCTTCTTCTTCCGCGTCGCATCTCCGCCATAGCACTTGGCGGTCACATCCTTGCGCAGCGCGGCCAGCGTCTCGCGGGCGATCACCCTCCCGCCGATGGCCGCCTGGATCGGGATCTTGAACATGTGGCGGGGGATCAGCTCCTTCAGCTTTTCGACCATCACCCGGCCGCGCGCCTCGGCGCGGTCGCGGTGGACCATGATCGACAGCGCGTCCACCGGCTCGTCGTTGACCAGGATCGACATCTTGACCAGCATGTCCTCGCGGTACTCCGAGATCTGGTAGTCGAAGGACGCATAGCCCTTCGTCACCGATTTCAGCCGGTCGTAGAAATCGAACACCACCTCGGCCAGCGGCAGGTCATAGACGACCATCGCCCGGTTGCCGGCATAGGTCAGGTCCAGCTGGATGCCGCGGCGGTCCTGGCACAGCTTCAGCACGTCGCCCAGATACTCGTCCGGGACCATGATCGTGGCCTTGATCCGCGGCTCCTCGATATGGTCGACCAGCGTCAGGTCGGGCATGTCGGCGGGGTTGTGCAGGTCGCGCACCTCGCCGTCGCGCATGTAGAGCTTGAACACGACCGAGGGCGCCGTGGTGATCAGGTCCAGGTCGTATTCCCGTTCCAGCCGGTCGCGCACCACCTCGAGATGCAGGAGCCCCAGGAACCCGCACCGGAAGCCGAAGCCGAGCGCGGCCGAGGTCTCCATCTCATAGCTGAAGCTCGCGTCGTTCAGCGCCAGCTTCTCGATGGCGTCGCGCAGGGCGTCGAAGTCGTTGGCGTCGACCGGGAAGAGGCCGCAGAACACCACCGGCTGCGCGGGCTTGAAGCCGGGCAGCGGCTGGTCGGTGCCCTTGCGTTCGTGGGTGATGGTGTCGCCGACGCGGGTGTCGCGCACCTGCTTGATCGAGGCGGTGAACACGCCGATCTCCCCCGGCCCCAGTTCGGGAATGTCCTTCATCGCCGGGGTCAGCACGGCCAGCTTGTCGATGCCGTAGACCGCGCCGGTCTGCATCATCTTCACCCGGTCGCCCTTGCGGATCACCCCGTCCATGACCCGGATCATCACGACGACGCCCAGATAGGCGTCATACCAGCTGTCGACCAGCATCGCCTTCAGCGGCGCGTCGCGCTCGCCCCTGGGTGCGGGCAGGCGCGTCACGATGGCTTCCAGCACGTCGGGGATGCCGAGGCCCGTCTTGGCCGAGATCATCACCGCGTCCGAGGCGTCGATGCCGATGACATCCTCGATGTTTTCCTTGACCCGCTCGGGCTCGGCCGCGGGCAGGTCGATCTTGTTCAGCACCGGCACGATCTCGTGCCCCGCGTCGATCGCCTGATAGACGTTGGCGAGGGTCTGCGCCTCGACCCCCTGGCTCGCGTCCACGACCAAGAGCGACCCCTCGACCGCGCGCATCGAGCGGCTGACCTCATAGGCGAAGTCGACATGGCCGGGGGTGTCGATCAGGTTGAGCACATAGGTCTGGCCGTCGCGCGCCGGATACGAGATCCGCACCGTGTTGGCCTTGATGGTGATGCCGCGTTCCCGCTCGATGTCCATGCTGTCGAGCAGCTGCTCCTTCATGTCGCGCTCGGCGACGGTGCCGGTCATCTGGATCAGACGATCGGCCAGCGTGGATTTGCCGTGGTCGATATGGGCCACGATCGAGAAATTGCGGATGAGGGAAAGCTCGGTCATGGCCGGGCTATACGGGGGATTTGCGGTTCCGGAAAGGGGTCAGGCGCGGGCGCGGCGGAACTCGCGCCACATGGCGAAACCGCCCGAGGCGCAGATGATCGCGGCCCCGGCCAGCGTCATCGTGTCGGGGCGTTCGCCGAACAGCGTGACGGCGAGGATGAGGGCGAAGACCAGCCGCGTATAGCGGAACGGCGCGACCATCGAGGCCTCGCCGACCCGCGTCGCCATCACCATCATGGCATAGCCTGCGACGCCGACCGCGACGCAGGCGACAAAGGCGGCGGCCTCGACGGCGGTGGGGACCAGCAGCGGCGTGCCCTGCAGCGCGGCCAGCGCCAGGCCGCCGGGCACCATCACCCCGTAGGCCGACCCCGACAGCAGGTGCGAGGCGACGTGGCGCGGCATCCGCCGCGTCGACAGGTCGCGGACCGCAAGCCCGCCCACCGCGATCAGGGCCAGCAGCGAGGCGGGCTCGAACCCTGCCATTCCCGGCCTGACGATCATCAGCACGCCGACGAAGCCCGCAAGGATCGCCGCCCAGCGCCGCCAGCCGACCCGCTCGCCCAGGAACAGCGCGGCGCCCAGCACCAGCGCCAGCGGCAGCGCCTGCAGGATCGCCGAGGCCGAGGCGAGGTCGGTCAGCCGCAGGGCAGTGACAAAGCACAGCGTGCCGACCAGCTCGCCCGCGTTGCGCAGCAGCACCACGGGCCGCAGCAGATCGCGGGTCAGCATCCGTCCGCCCTCGCGCGCCAGCAGCAGCCAGAAGACAGTCAGCCCGAATGCGCCGATGACGGCGACGATCTCGCCGGTTGGCAGGCGCAGACCCAGCAGCTTGATCGCCGCGTCCTCGACGGCAAACATCGCCATCGCGCCGGTCATGAACCCCGCGGCAGGCAGGTTGCCCCTGTCCGGGGCGTCGCGGGACATGCTGCGGCTGGAAGTCATGCGGCCGGCGATGCTAGAGTCGCCCGGCACCGTCAAGCCGGAAAGGACTGCCCATGAAATTCCGCGTCGAGGACATGACCTGCGGCCATTGCACCGCCGCCATCGAAAAGGCCATCGCCGAGGCCGGCGGCACCGCCACCGCCGACCTCGCCAGCAAGATCGTCATAGTCGAGAACATCGGCAGCGCCCGCGCCGGCGAGATCATCGCCGCCGAAGGCTATACCCCGGTCCCGGTGGACTGACCGCCGCGGTCCGCCTCGGGCGGTCTGAAATATCCTCGGGGGGATCGCCGCAGGCGATGGGGGCAGACAGCCCCCTGCGGCCGCCGTCAGGGGCGCAGGTCCCGCTCGATCCGTGCCACCAGCGCGGCGAGTTCCCCGATCCGGGCCAGCCGGTGAAAGCGGGGATGGTCCGGGTCGTCGGCATGTTCATGCGCCCAGCCCAGCGCCGCCGGGATCAGCACCCCGTGGCCGCCGATCCCGATCACTGGCAGCACGTCCGACTTCATCGAGTTTCCCGCCATCAGGAACCCCTCGGGCGCGACCCCGGCCCGCTTCAGCACCGCGGCATAGGCGTCCTCCGTCTTGTGCTGCACGATCTCGATCCGCTCGAACCGCGCCGCCAGGCCCGAGCTTGCGACCTTGCGCTCCTGGTCCATCACGTCGCCCTTGGTGATGAGGATCAGCCGGTGATCGGCCAGCGCGTCCAGCGCCGCCTCGACCCCGGCCAGCAGCCGCACCGGGTGGCGCAGCATCTCCTGCCCCAGCGCCAGCAGCCGGGCGGTGACGGGCCCGGGCAGGTCGCCGCCGGTCAGTTCCAGCGCGGTCTGGATCATCGACAGGGTGAAGCCCTTGATCCCGTAGCCGTAGATTTCCAGATTGCGGATCTCGGTGTCATACAGCCGGGCGCGCACCGTCGCCGCGTCGGCATGATCCGCCAGCAGGCGGACGAAATCCTCCTGCGTCAGGTGAAAGAACGCCTCGTTCTCCCACAGCGTGTCGTCCGCATCGAGGCCGATGGTCAGCATGCAGCGCGGCCTAGCACCTGTCCCCGCGCGACGCAAACGCCGGTGATTCGGGCGGCGATCACACCTCGAGCGCTGTATCTGGTGGTCGCGGATGCGCGGCCCTACAGGACCTTGCTGCGACATCCGTGCGATTGCCCGAAAGCCGCGAAAATGCTATCCCTGCAAGGTCCGCCCCACCGGCGCGACGCAATCACGACTGCCGCAAAGGCAGCCCCCAGGGGACGAGGAGAACCACCATGCTCAAGCCCGCCATTGCCGTGGCCGCCGTCATCCTGACCGCGCCCTTCGCCGTCGCCGGCCCCATCGACAGCGCCTGCGTGCGGTCCGAACGCGGCGCCCGCAACCCGGCGCTGTGCGGCTGCGTCCAGCAGGTCGCCGACATGACGCTGTCGCGCAGCGACCAGCGCCGCGCCGCCGGCTTCTTCCGCGACGCCCAGCAGGCACAGGACGTCCGCATGTCCAAGCGCGACGCCGACAACCAGTTCTGGGACCGCTACAAGACCTTCGCCGCCGCGGCCGAGGCCTACTGCGCCCGCTAAGCCGGTGACGCCCCGCACCATCGTCGTGCTGACCGGCGCGGGCCTGTCCGCCGAAAGCGGCATCCCCACCTTTCGCGCCGCCGACGGGCTGTGGGAACGGCACCGGATCGAGGACGTCGCCACCCCGGAGGCGTTCCACCGCGACCCCGATCTGGTGCTGCGGTTCTACGACATGCGCCGCGCGGCTGCGGCCGCGGCCCAGCCCAACGCCGCCCATCACGCGCTGGCCCGGCTCAGCCGCCGGCCCGGCGTGACGCTGATCACCCAGAACGTCGATGCGCTGCTGGACCGGGCCGGCGCGCAGGACGTGATCCACATGCACGGGCGGATCGACGGCGCGCTGTGCGCCGCTTGCGGCCATCGCTGGCCCGCGCCGCCGACGTTGCCCCGGACGCTGCCCTGCCCGGCCTGCGGCGCAGGGGCCGCCCGCCCCGACATCGTCTGGTTCGGCGAGATGCCCTATCACATGGACCGGATCGAGGCTGCGCTGGATCAGGCCGACCTTTTCGCCGCGATCGGCACCTCGGGGCAGGTCTATCCCGCGGCGGGTTTCGTCGACGTGGCGCGCATGGTGGGCGCCGCGACGGTCGAGCTGAACCTCGAACCGACCGCGCCGGGCCGGTTCGACGAGGTCCTGACCGGCCCCGCCAGCCGCATCGTGCCCGCCTGGGTGGACAGCCTGACCGCGAGCTGAGGGTTTTTCACGCGGAATCCGTCCTGCATCAACCGGGTCTCAACCCAAAGCGCCTGGCGTCGCCCCAAGCCGGATGGCCGGATCAGGGGAACCATGCGGCACGTCAGCCTTCCACGGGCGGACACCACCGGGCTGGTCGGCGCGGTCGAGCTTGTGGCGATGCTGCGGCGCAGCTGGCTTTGGGTTGCCGGCGCGGCCGGGACGGGGCTGCTCTGCGCCGCTTTGTGGCTGCACGATGCGACGGTGCCCGACTGGCGGGCCGAGGCGCGGATGACGCTGGCGCCCGACCTCGCCACCGACGGGGGCAACGCGGCCATCGCCCACGCGACCGAACTGGAACGCCTGCATGGCACGGCGATGACCCGTGAGGTTGCGGCCCGATTGGGGTTCGACCGCGATCCGGGCTATGTCGACTGGGGCAAGCCGCCGCTGATCGCGGCGCTGGACCGCTGGATCGGGCACCCGCCCACCGCCCCTCTGGCCGATCGCGCGGTCGAACGGTTGCGGTCCCGGACCTCGGTTCAGCTGGTCCCGGGCAGCGCCGTGGCGGCGTATCTCGGCCAGCGCCGACGATCCTGCGCAGGCGGCCCGGATCGCCTAGGCTTTCGCCGAACTGTATGTCGCCACGCGGACCGCGGCGCTGGCCCAGGCCGAACAGCGGGCCAGCGCGGAACTCGCCGCCCGCGACGCCGAGGCGGACCAGGCGCGGCAGGCGCTGGCCGAGCTGCGCGGCTCCGACGCGCCCGAGGGCGGGCTGGCCACGATCGACCACGAATTGCGCGCCAGCCGCACCCGGCTGCACAGCGCGCGCGAGGCCGCGCGCCGCACGGCCGGAGGCACCGGGGAAAGCGCCCGGCGGCGGCTGGACCTGGGGCAGATGGACCGCCAGCAGGCGGAGCTCGCCGCCACGGCCGGCGCGCTCGCGGGTGAACTTTGCGGCGCAGGACAGCCTCGCCGCCAAACTCGCCCGGGCTACCCGGGCGATCGCGCTGGGGGCGCGGCCGCCGCTATGGCTGCTGGCGGCGACGGCGCAGGACACGCAAGGGGTGCTTGGCGGAAGGCTCAAGGACCTGTGCGCGCATCTTCGCCCTCAATGCGACGATCTGCCCGGACGCGCCGCCGGCCGGGTCCGCCTGCTGCGATTCGAGCGTCTGGCCGAGGATTTTGCCTTGTTGCAAAAGGACTGGGGCCCTGCCAGGCCGGCCGCTTCCCCGGGAAAACGGCTCGTCTGCGCGGTCGCCGACGGCGGCGCAGGCCGCGCGGGCCACGCTGGTCGCGCGGGTTTATGACGAGGATTACCGGCTGTTCGGCTATGGTCGCAGCAGCGCGCGTGCCGATCACGGCTACGCGCGGGGCGCAACAGATGCGATGGACGGGCGGCGGTCGCGCAGTGGGGCCCCAGGTCGGATGAAGATCGCCATCGCCGCTGGCTCGGCGTTCATCTGCAAGACCGTGCGCGCCCGTGTGGGGCCGGCGCGCATGCATCTTCCCCTTCCTTGACGACGCCGCCGCCAAGACGCACCGGCACCCGCCTTGGTCGGCCAACCCCGGATGCTGGTGCTCTCGTCGCTGATCGCGGGGACCGCCACCTCGCCCATCGCGGCCGCCCATTTCAACTCTCGGCGCAATACGGTCTGATCGCCGACCTGCTAGTGGTGCCGGTGATGGGCGCGGTGGTGATGCCCGCGGGGGTGATCGCCGCCTTGCTGGCGCCGCCCGGGCTGGCGGGGGCCCTCGCTGTAGGCGGTGGGGGGGGGGGCCCTTGAAGGGGGGGGGGGGGGCGCCGGCGGCGAGCGGGCCGCTCCCGGCCGGGGCGGCCGGGGGGGCTCCGG
>NZ_JRKS01000011.1 GCF_000763805.1 Paracoccus sphaerophysae
TGTCATTTTCTTTTTTTTTTTTTTTAAAAGGAAAAAGCGGCCAACCGTGTTCCCCTTTGTTCGGGGGGGCGGGGAGATGTAAAAAAGAGACAGGACCCCCCCCGCCATAACCCCGTGCAGGACGTGACCCCCGAAGAAGCCGAGCGCAACAAGCGTCTGATGGGCAAGAACCAGGCCCAGCAGGCCGGCAAGCAGCCGGACGACATTCCCGGCGCCGATCCGGCGGTGAAGGCGCCCGATCCGGGTAAGGCGACCGACTAGGCGGGGAATTTACGGCGAACCGAGCGTCAGCCGCGCGCGGCGGCGTCCCGCCATTCCTGCCATGTCAGCCAGATCACCACGGCGTCCAGCGCCGACAGCGCCAGCATCGCCGGCGATCCGGTCAGCGTCCAGCGGTGCAGCTGATACGCCACGAAGCCCGCAAAGACCGCGATGGCCAGCGGATAGGCGGCCGCCACGCGCCGCGCCAGCAGCGCCACCACCGCCAGCTTGAGCAGCCCGTGGCCGAGCAGATAGACCGCGTAGAAATGCTGGCTGCCCGCATCCAGATGACCCATCGCCGCCAGCACCCGGCGGGCGAGCGGGTCCGAGGGGTCCTCGACCAGTTCCGCCTGCGTCAGCCAGTGCAGCCAGCCCTGGAATCGCGCGTCAGGCGTCGCCAGCAGCGCCAAGCCGGCCGCGGTCTCGATCGACGCAAACACCGCCTTGGCCGCGATGCCCAGTTCGAACAGCCGGTGCAGCAGCCCGCGGTCGGCCGCCAGGTGGCGCATCAGTCGGTGCCGCGATAGGGCTCGACATATTGCAGGGCCATGTCCCACGGGAAGAAGATCCACGTGTCCTGGCTGACCTCGGTGATGTAGGTCTCGACCATCGGCTGGCCCTTGGGCTTGGCGTAGACGGTGGCGAAATGCGCGCGGGGATACATCTGTCGCACCAGTTCCAGCGTGCGGCCGCTGTCGACTAGGTCATCGACGACCAGCACGCCTTCTCCGTCGCCCATCATCGCCGGGTCGGGGGATTTCAGCACCACCAGCTCGCCCTGGATGCCCTTGTCGCCGTCGCCCTTGTAGGACTTGATCGAGATCGTGTCGATCGTGCGGATGTCCAGCTCGCGCGCCACGATCATCGCCGGCACCATGCCGCCGCGGGTGATCGCCACCACGGCGCGCCATTCGCCGCCGCCCGGGGCTTCCTTGTCCTGCAGCCGCCAGGCCAGCGCGCGGGCGTCGCGGTGCAGCTGGTCCCAGCTGACGTGAAAGCCGCGTTCATGCGGCAGGCGGTCGGAAGCGGGGCGGGCCATGGGCAAGTCCTCGGGCTGTCAGTGGCGGACGATCAGGGACACCCCTAGCGCACCGATCAGCGCCCCGGCAATGCGGTCGATCCAGGTCCTGGCGGCGATATAGCGCCGCCGCACCGGGCCGGTCGCCATCAGCGTGGTGACGGCGGCATAGAAGGTGACCTCGACGGTCAGCGCGACCAGATAGATCGCCAGCGCCGCGATGCCGTGCAGAGCCGGGAAGATCGACAGCAGGACGCTGCCATAGAACAGCGCCGGCTTGGGGTTCGACAGGTTCAGCGCCATGCCGCGCAGAAAGCCGGGGCCGGTGACCGTCTCGCCGTCCATCGCCAGCGGATCGGCGGCATGGCGCAGCATCTGGACGGCGACCCAGACCAGATAGGCGCCGCCGAGGATCTTCATCAGCAGGTAAAGCTGCGGCACGACGCGGAACAGCGCGCTGAGGCCGAAGACCGCGAACAGGCACCACAGCGAGGCGCCGACCGCCAGCCCCATCGCATAGGGCATCGACGCCGCCCGCCCGCGCGCGGCGGCCGAGCGGCTGGCGGCGATGATCGCGGGGCCGGGCGACAGGATCGCCACCGCCATCGTGCTGACGAACAGCACGACCTGGGGCAGGGTGATCCCGTCCATCCGTTACTCGGCGGCCTTGCGGTTGGTCACCGCGTCGATGTCGGGCGCGTCCACGGCCTTCATGCCGACGACGTGATAACCGGCGTCGACGTGGTGGGTTTCGCCCGTCACGCCCGAGCCGAGGTCGGACAGCAGATACAGCGCCGACTTGCCCACATCCTCGGTCGTGACGTTGCGGCGCAGGGGCGAATTCAGCTCGTTCCACTTCAGGATATAGCGGAAATCGCCGATCCCCGAGGCTGCCAGCGTCTTGATCGGCCCGGCCGAGATGGCGTTGACGCGAATCCCGTCCTTGCCCAGATCCTCGGCCAGATAGCGCACCGACGCCTCGAGCGCGGCCTTGGCGACGCCCATGACGTTGTAATGCGGCATGACCCGCTCGGCGCCGTAATAGGTCAGGGTCAGCAGCGCCCCGCCCTCGGGCATCATCGCGGCGGCGCGTTGGGCGACGGCGGTGAAGGAATAGACAGAAATGTCCATCGTCATCAGGAAGTTGTCGCGGCTGGTATCGACATAGCGGCCGCGCAGCTCCTCCTTGTCGGAAAAGCTAATCGCGTGAACCAGGAAGTCCAGCCTGCCCCAGCGGCCCTGCAGATCGGCGAACAGCGCATCGACCGACGCCATGTCGGCCACGTCACAGGGCAGCACGATGTCCGAGCCGAGCTGGGCGGCCAGCGGCTCGACCCGCTTCTTCAGCGCCTCGCCCTGATACGAGAACGCCAGTTCGGCACCCTGCTCGGCCAGCGCGCGGGCGATTCCCCAGGCGATGGACTTGTCGTTGGCCAGGCCCATGATCAGCCCGCGCCTGCCTGCCATCAGCCCGTTCGAATTGCGCTCGCTTGACATGGATCGATCCCCGCGTTCTCAACCTGGCCGAGAATTAGGCCAAAGCCCGGAGGGAATCAAGATGACCGACCGCAGCGGAATTTTCGCCGGCGACGATCCCTTTGCGCTGGCGCAGCGGTGGCTGGACGAGGCGACCGCGACCGAGCCGAACGATCCGAACGCGATCGCGCTGGCCACGGTGGATGCCGAGGGGATGCCCGACGCCCGCATGGTGCTGCTGAAGGAAATCGAGCCCGGGCCGGACGGCGCCTTCCTGTTCTATACCAATTACGACAGCGCCAAGGGCCAGCAGATCGCCGCCACCGGCGTTGCAGCCTTCGTCATGCACTGGAAATCCCTGCGCCGTCAGGTCCGTGTGCGTGGCACGGCAAGCCGCGAAGAGGGGCCGCAGGCGGACGAATACTACGCCAGCCGCGCGCTGCAGTCCCGGATCGGCGCCTGGTCCAGCCGGCAAAGCCAGCCGCTGGACAGCCGCGGCACGCTGATGGCCGAGGTGGCCCGGCAAGGGCTGCGGCACGGCCTGAACCCGGCGCGACCGCCTTTCTGGGGCGGGTTCCGGCTGGTCCCCGTGCAGATCGAGTTCTGGGCGGATGGCGCGTTCCGGCTGCACGACCGCTTTCGTTGGACGCGGCGTAACGCGGCGGACGGCTGGGACGTATGCAGGTTGCAACCGTAAGGCGAAGCGTTGTTATATGTGCAGGCTTTTGTTCGGCGGTGCTCATTGGCGCCGCGGTGTCGGAATTCAAGGCTGACATCCGTAGTTTATACGAGTTGACGTAGCGGAAGTTTGTGAGCAGGTTTGCACTTTCGCTGCCGTGGATACTTTCTCCGCGGACGTTGGCCTAAAAGGAAGAAAATGAGCGGCGACATCCCCGAGCTCAGCGAGACCGTTCAGGGTCAGATCAAGTGGTTCGATCCCGTCAAGGGCTTCGGCTTCCTGGCCGATTCGCTCGGCGGCCCGGACGTGCTGCTGCACGCCAATGTCCTGCAAAGCTTCGGGCAAAGCTCGATCGCCGACGGCGCGCTGGTCTCGGTCCGCGCCGTGTCGACGCCGCGCGGGCGCCAGGCCGCGGCGGTGCTGTCGATCCAGCCGCCGCCATGCTCCGGGCAGGCGCCCATTCCCGACCTGTCCGCGGTTCCCAAGGACACGCTCGACACGCTGCCGCTGCTGCCGGCGCGGGTCAAATGGTTCGACAAGGCCAAGGGTTTTGGCTTTGCCAATGTGTTCGGCCAGCGTGGCGACGTCTTCCTGCATGTCGAGGTGCTGCGCCACTGGGGGTTTGCCGACCTGCTGCCCGGCGAGGCGGTCGTGGTGCGGGTGGTTGACGGCCCGCGCGGCTATATCGCGGCGCAGATCCTCGCATGGGACCGCGCCGTCCCGGTTGGCGGGGCAGTCGGCGGCGCGGGCGGCGGCGAGGGCCAGGCCGACGGCGGCCCGGTGCCCGAGGCCGTCGCGGCCGCGCAGCCCGGCGCGCCGGCCCGCGACCCGACCCCTCATCTGCGCGAGGTCGAGTCGCGCCGCCCGGCCGTCAAGGCGCGGGCCGCGGGATGACGGCCCGCCCCCGCATCGCCGCAGCGGCGCTGCTGCTTGCGGCCTGCGCCGCGCCGGCGGCGGGGGCGGCCGAATGTGCGCCGGATCGCGCCGTCCTGACGCCGCCGTCCGGGGAGCGGGTGACCATCACCGTCGAGATCGCCGACGACGCTGCCGAGCGCGCGCAGGGGCTGATGGGCCGAACCGGATTGCCCGAGGGCCACGGCATGCTATTCGTCTATGAATCGGCGCGCCCGGCGAGTTTCTGGATGAAGGACACGCTGATCCCGCTGGACATGCTGTTCTTCGATGACGCGGGCGTCCTGCGCCATGTCCATCCGCAGGCGCGGCCGCTCGATCTGACCCCGGTGCCGGGGGCGGGGCCGGGCGATCCTGACCCCGACCGGCTGCTGGTGCTGGAAATCACCGGCGGGGCTGCGGGGCGGCTCGGCCTCGTCGAGGGCACGGTGCTGTCGCATCCGGCGGTGCCGCAAGCCGCTGCGGCCCGACCCTGCCGCTGACGCGGCGGCGCGGCATGCCCCGCGGGCGGCGAGTTTCGTCTTTCGCCCTGCGGTCCGGCACGATAAAAGATGCCGGTTCGGGGCGTGGCGCAGCCTGGTAGCGCGACGGTTTTGGGTACCGTAGGCCGGAGGTTCGAATCCTCTCGCCCCGACCAGTCCCCTTTCGCGGATGCGGCGCGCGCCGAAGGGCGGAGCCTTGGCCGCAAGAAAAGACTGGCCCGTTTCGGTACCGGGCAGGGACCGCGGGCCCGCCGCTGACGCATTACCGGCGGACGACCCGCCACCAGAAGGACGATCATGACCGCAGAACCGCGCATCATCACCACCACCGACGACCTCGCCGCATTCTGCGAACTGGCCAAGGCCCAGCCCTATGTCACGCTCGACACCGAATTCCTGCGCGAGCGGACCTATTATTCCAAGCTGTGCCTGATCCAGATGGCGCTGCCGCCGGCCTCGGGGCCCAAGGCGCAGGGCGGGCCCGCGGCGCTGATCGACCCGCTGGCCGAGGGGCTGTCGCTGGAGCCGCTCTACGACCTGTTCCGCCATACGCCGACGGTCAAGGTCTTTCACGCCGCCCGCCAGGACCTGGAGATCTTCTTCCACGACGCCGGGGTCTTCCCCGATCCGCTGTTCGACACTCAGGTCGCGGCGATGGTCTGCGGCTTTGGCGAGCAGGCGGGCTACGAGACGCTGGTCAAGCGCATCGCCAAGGCGCCGCTGGACAAGTCCTCGCGCTTCACCGACTGGTCGCGCCGGCCGCTGACCCAGGCCCAGGCGGAATACGCGCTGGCCGACGTGACCCATCTGCGGGCGATCTATGAATATCTCAGCGCCCAGCTGGACAAGACCGGGCGAGGCCCGTGGGTGGCCGAGGAAGCCGCTGTGCTTGTCGACCCGGAAACCTACATCGTCCGCCCCGCCGAGGCGTGGGAACGGGTGCGCACCCGCTCCGGCTCGCCGCGGTTTCTGGCGGTGGTGCGCGAACTGGCGCGGTTCCGCGAGGATTACGCCCAGTCGCACGACGTGCCGCGGTCGCGGGTGTTCAAGGACGATGCGCTGATCGAGCTGGCCTCGACCAAGCCGATGACCGACGAGGACCTGTCCAAGTCGCGCCTGCTGCTGCGAGAGGCACGGCGGGGCGAGATCGCGCAGGGCATCCTCGCTGCCGTCAAGGCGGGGGTCGAGGCCTCGGACTTGCCGAAGCCCGCGCCCGAGGAACCGGGGCGGCAGGGCAACGGCGCGCTGTCGGAACTGCTGCGGGTGCTGCTGAAGGCCAAGGCCGACGCGGCGGGCGTGGCGCCGCGGCTGATCGCCTCGGCGTCCGAGCTGGACGCTATCGCCTCGGGCGCGCGCGACCTGCCGGCGCTGTCGGGCTGGCGGGCCGAGGTGTTCGGCAACGACGCGCTGCGGCTGGCGCAGGGGCGCATCGCGCTGTCGGCCAGCGGCGGGTCGATCAAGGTCGTGGCGGTCGGATGACCGCGGCGGGCTGGCCGCTGCGCACGGCCCGCACCCTGATCCGCAGCGCCCGCGCGGACGACCTGCCGGCGCTCTACGCCATCGCCACCCGCCCCGAGGTGGCGCGGATGCTGTTCCTGTTTCGGCCCGGCATGGATGCCGATGACTTTGCCGCGCGATTTCCGCTGGACACGACGACCCCGCCCTTCCGGGCGGTGATCGAGCGGGACGGCGCGGTCGTCGGCTCGATCGGTGTCGGGATCGCTGGACGCGGCGAGCCTGCCGCGCCGATCTGGTATTTTCTCGATCCCGTGGTCGCCGGTGGCGGACTCGGCTCGGAGGTCGTCGTGGGCTTCGCGACCTGGCTGGACCGCGCCGGCATCGGCCCGCTCAGCGCCGACGTCTTTACCGACAACCCCGCCTCCCGCCGGGTGCTCGAGAAGGCCGGGTTCCAGCTGAGCGACGAGGGGATGGGCGTCTCGGCCGCTCGCGCCGCGCCGGCGCCGATCTGGCGGTTCCACCGGGCGGCGGGGTCGCCGGGTTAACCCCGGCCCTCCGGATCGTCGCCGCGGACGCGGATCGCGACCGGGGTGACCAGCCGCTGGATCAGCCACAGCACCAGCATCGCCAGCAGCGTGAGCAGCCCCGCCAGCTTGACGTCGCCCACCCCGCAGCACAGCCCGATCGCGCCGCACAGCCACATCGAGGCCCCCGTCGTCACCCCGCGCACATTGGCGCCGTTGATGACGATGGACCCGGCGGCGAGGAAGGCGACGCCCGAGGTGACCGCCTCGATCAGCGTCAGCGGGTCGATCCGCATCGCCATGTCGGGGTCGCCCTCGAAGCTGGTCAGCTCCATCGCGACGATGGCGAAGGTGGCCGAGGCCAGCGAGATCAGCATATGGGTGCGCAGGCCCGCGGCGCGCGAGTTGACCTCGCGTTCCCAGCCGATCACCCCGCCCAGGATGAGCGCCGACAGCAGCCGCAGCGTCGCGGTGGCGACCGACATGGATTGCATCGGGTCGATGAAATCATGCAGGAAATTAAATGAGATCTTCCTTGTGCGAGGCGGGTCAGCCGCGGGCGGCCTTTTCGTCCAGGCCCGACTGCCCCTCGCGCCGGTCAAGCTCGGCCAGCACCTCGGCCAGCGGCACGTCCCGCGCGGCGAGCATCACCAGCAGGTGATAGATCACGTCCGCGGCCTCGGCGGTCAGCCGGGCGCGGTCGCCGCGGACCGCCTCGATGATCGCCTCGACGGCTTCCTCGCCGAACTTCTCGGCGCATTTCTCGGGGCCGCGGGCCAGCAGCTGCGCGGTCCAGCTGGACGCCGGATCGGCGCCCTTGCGCGCCGTGATGGTCGCGGCGAGGCGAGAGAGCGTGTCGGTCATGCCATCCTCATCGGGATTCCGGCGGCCGCCATATGCGCCTTGGCCTCGCCGATCGTGTAGGTGCCGAAGTGAAAGATCGAGGCAGCGAGGACCGCGCTGGCATGCCCCTCTGTCACGCCCTCGACCAGATGGTCCAGCGTGCCGACCCCGCCCGAGGCGATGACGGGGATGTCCACCGCATCGGCGATGGCGCGGGTCAGGGGCAGGTTGAAGCCGGCGCGGGTGCCGTCGCGGTCCATCGAGGTCAGCAGGATCTCGCCCGCGCCCCTGGCGGCGACGGTGCGGGCGAACTCGACCGCGTCGATGCCGGTCGGCTTGCGGCCGCCATGGGTGAAGATCTCCCACCGGCCCGGCGCGACGGTCTTGGCGTCGATGGCGCAGACGATGCACTGGCTGCCGAAGCGGTCCGCCGCCTGCGCCACCACGTCGGGGTCCGCCACCGCGGCCGAGTTGAACGACACCTTGTCCGCCCCGGCCAGCAGCAGGTCGCGCACGTCGTGGGGGGTGCGCACGCCGCCGCCGACGGTCAGCGGGATGAAGCACTGCTCGGCGGTGCGGGTCACCAGGTCGAACATCGTGCCGCGGTTTTCGTGGGTGGCGTGGATGTCCAGAAAGCACAGCTCGTCGGCGCCGGCAGCGTCATAGGCTGCCGCAGCCGCCACCGGGTCGCCGGCGTCGACCAGATCGACGAAGTTCACGCCCTTGACGACCCGGCCGTCGGCCACGTCAAGGCAGGGAATGATGCGGGTTTTCAGCATGACCGCCTGATAGCCTGCCGCGCGGCCCCGGGGAAGGGGCGGGCTGCCGCGGTCAGCGGCGGATCAGGAACCGGATCGTCGGCCCGTCCTGCTGGACCGCCAGCATCGTATAGCCGTGGTTGCGGGCGTCATGCGGGATGTTGTTGACCGATTGCGGGCAGCTGCTGATGACCTCGAGCACCTGGCCCGAGCTCAGCTGCTCCATCGCCTCGAGCGTGGCGACGGCGGGGTAAGGGCAGGATTCGCCCAGCACGTCCAGCCGGAAATCCGGCACGATCACGGTGTCGTCGGTCATTGCATCGCTTCCTTGAGGGTTGGGGCGGGGGTGGCGGCGCGGCGGCGGAAGAAATGCCGTTCCCACCACAGCACCGCCAGCAGGGACAGGATCAGCAGAAGATAGGTCACGACCAGCCCGCCCGCGGGGCCGAACACCGCCAGCAGGTTGACCTTGTCGAAATCCAGCGCCAGCGCCGGCGCGATGCCGTCCCAGCACCAGGCCAGCAGCGTCGCGCCGATGATGTTGCCCAGCCCGACCCACCAGAAATGCACCTGGCCCTCGACCGCGCGATACATCCAGCCGGTCTCGCAGCCTCCGGCGAGCACGATGCCGAAGCCGAACAGCAGCCCGCCGATCACCGCATTGGGCCCGGCCCACATGATCTTGGGCGCGACGCCCAGCTGGATATAGCTGAAGACGCCGATGGCGCTGACCGCCATGCCCAGGATGATCGCCTTGGCCATGTAGGTGCGGCCGGTGATCCACAGGTCGCGGAAGGCCGAGGTGAAACAGATCTGCGCCCGCTCGATCAGCAGGCCGAAGCCGATCCCGCACAGGATCGCAAAGCCCATCACCGGGGCCACGGCCAGCTGCCAGAGCCCCCAGGCCAGCGCCGGCGCCAGGACCGCCATGCCCAGCCACAGCCGGTTGCGCGCCTGCGCCGCGGTCTGGGTCAGGGGCAGCGCGGCCGACACCTTCTGCAGCTTGATCGGGCTGCGGAACATCGGCAGCAGGGTGAACCGCGCGCCCGCCCATGACCCGGCCGCCGTGGCCAGCGCAAAGAACCAGGCGTGCAGCGAGAATTGCGGGATGCCGGTAAAGAACGCCGCCAGGTTGCAGCCCATCGCCAGCCGCGCGCCGAAGCCGGCGATGATGCCTCCGACAAGCGCCTGCGCGATGCGGGTGCGGTTCTGCGGCCGGCGCAGCTTGACGTTGTTGGCCCACAGCGCGGCGGCAAGGCAGCCGGCGAACATGCCCAGCACCATCACCCCGTCGATCCGGTCCAGCGGCCCGCCCTTAAGGCCGATGACCTTGAAATATCCCCATTCCTCGGGGTGCAGGCCGAACAGCTGCAGCACATGGCCGCCCCAGCGGGTGAATTCGCCGGTCACCGCCCAGAAGGTGCCGGTCAGGCCGAAGTAATAGGCCGACAGCACCCCGGCGGCGATCACCGCGGGCAGGGGGTCCCAGAATCGGACCAGGAAGCGGTCCCGGAATTGCGGCCAATCCATGTCGGCTCCTTGCAGCAGATTGGGGGCAGTAGACCGGGCGGGCCTACCAGCGCAAGACCACGCTGCCCCAGCTCATTCCCCCGCCGATCGCCTCGATCACCACGACGTCGCCCCGGGCAAAGCGGCCCTCGCCGTCGGCGACCGACAGCGCCAGCGGGATCGAGGCGGCCGAGGTGTTGCCGTGATCGGCCACGGTCAGGATCACCTTGTCCATCGGCAGCTGCATCTTCTGCGCGGTGGCCGTGATGATCCGCAGGTTGGCCTGGTGCGGGACCAGCCAGTCCACGTCGGCCGGGGTCAGCCCGGCCTTGTCCAGCGCCCGGTGCGCGGTGGCGGCAAGCTTTTCGACCGCGTGGCGGAAGACGAGATTGCCCTGCATCCGCAGGAACCCCGCCGTGCCGGTGCGGCTGACGCCGCCATCGACATACAGCAGGTCGCGCAGGGTGCCGTCGCTGTTCAGATCAGTGGACAGCACGCCCCGATCCTGGGGCGTGCTCTCGCCTTCGGCCGCCTCGAGGATCACGGCGCCGGCGCCGTCCCCGAACAGCACGCAGGTGCCGCGGTCGGTCCAGTCCATGATCCGGCTAAAGGTTTCCGCCCCGATCACCAACACCCGGTCGGCCTGACCCGAGCGGATCAGCCCGTCCGCGTTCGACAGCGCAAAGACGAAGCCGGCGCAGACCGCCTGCACGTCATAGGCAAAGCCTCGGGTCATCCCTAGCCCCGCCTGCACCATCGTGGCGACGGCGGGAAAGGTCAGGTCGGGGGTCGAGGTGGCGACCACGATCGCGTCGATCTCGCCCGGCTGCATCCCGGCGCGGTCCAGCGCCGCGCGGGCGGCAGCGATGGCCAGGTCCGAGGTGAACTCGCCCTCGGCCGCGAAATGGCGCCGCTCGATCCCGGTTCGGTCGCGGATCCATTCGTCGGTGGTGTCCAGCGTCGCTTCGAATTCGCTGTTCGGGACGATCCGCGCCGGCAGGTAATGGCCGGTGCCGCGGATGACGGAACGCCGGGTCATGCGCTGTCTCCGGTCGGCGCGTGGGTCGCCCCGGGGGCGGGCGCGGCGGCAGCCTGTTCGGCGGCCTGCGCCACCCGGGCCGCGAGCCGTTCGTGAAAGCCGGACTTGGCCAGCTGAAAGGCCAGCTTGATCGCCGCCGACAACCCGGTCGCGTCGGCCGAGCCGTGGGATTTCACCACGGTCCCGTTCAGCCCCAGGAACACCCCGCCATTCACCCGGCGCGGGTCGATCCGCTTTTGCAGCCGCTTCAGCGAGGTCATGGCGAGCAGGGCGGCGAACTTGGACATGATCGAGTTCGCGAACGCCTCCTTGAGGAAATCACCGACCAGCTTGGCGGTCCCTTCGCCGGCCTTCAATGCGATATTGCCGGTGAAGCCATCGGTGACGATCACATCCACGCGGTCGCTCATCAGGTCCGAGCCCTCGACGAAGCCGACATAGTCGAACTGGCCGCGGGGCGCGGCGGCGGCGACAAGCTCCTGCGCCTCCTTCAGTTCGGCGCGGCCCTTGTGCTCTTCGGTGCCGACGTTCAGCAGCCCGACCCTCGGGCGGTCCAGCCCCAGGCCGTTCCGGGCGTAGGACGCGCCCATCAACGCGTATTGCAGCAGATCGGTGGCGTCGGCCTTGATGTCGGCGCCGACGTCCAGCATCACGTTGAACCCGGTCGGATTGCGCGAGGGCCACAGGATCGCGATGGCCGGACGGGCGACGCCGGGCAGCTTGCGCAGCCGCAGCATCGACAGCGCCATCAGCGCGCCGGTATTGCCGCAGCTGACCGCGACCGTCGCCTCGCCGTTGCGAACCGATTCGACGGCGGACCACATCGAGGTGTCCTGGGCCGAGCGGATCACCTGGCTGGGCTTGTCGGTCATCGACACCACGCCGGGAGCATGGCGGATGACGCAGCGGTCGGCTATCTCGCGCCGCCGTCCGATCAGGCGCCGCAATTCGGGTTCGGGCCCGTGCACGATAAACCGGATTTCCGGGTTCTTGTCGCAGCTTTGCTCGATCCCCGCGACGATGGCGGCGGGACCACGGTCGCCCCCCATCGCGTCTACGGAAATCACCACCGTGCCGTCGTGGGCAGGGCGCGATCTGTCAGCCTCAGCAAACCCGGACGTCATCGCACCCAGCCCCGCACCCCGCCAATGACGGGATCAGGCCGCGTCGTCGTCCAGATCGATGTCGTTCGCTTGCGCCACGACTTCACGATCCGCGTAATGGCCGCAGGACGGGCAGACGTGGTGCGGACGCTTGAGTTCGCCGCAGTTCGAACATTCGTTCGGGTTACCGGCAACCAGCGCGTCATGCGAGCGGCGCATGTTGCGACGGGACCGGGTGACTCGGTTCTGAGGGACGGCCATGGGACAACCTTCGGTGGCAAGGGGCGGGGCCAATCAGCTGTCCCGGCCCGGAAATGTTTCGGATCGAACCGGCCAGATACGGCACAACGCGCCGCGCCGCAAGGGTCAAGGCTGAGCGTTTCCGGCAAGGCTCAGTCCTCCTTGCGGGCCAGCATCGCGGCAAGATCGGCGAAGGGACGGCGCGCCTCGGCCTCGGCCTCGCCGCCGGCGTCGGGCAGGGCGGCGCCGGGCGCGCGGGGATACAGCGGCAGCGCGAGCGACAGCGCCTCGACCAGCACGGCGCCGGCGTCGATGGACTGGCCCAAGGGCTCGATCTCGTCATCCGGCATCTCGACGTCGTCGCCCTCGGGCTCGGCGGCGTGGGGGGAATAGACGCGGCGGACATCCTCGGCGATGGCGGTTTCGACGGGGGCGAGCGTCACCACGCAGGGCTGCACCACCCGCGCCGTCAGCCGGGCGGTCAGTTCCCAGGCGTCGTTGCCGGCGGCGGTCACGGTCGCAGTCATCGCTGCCGCGGGCACCGCCTCGATGCCCAGCGCCTCGGCGATGCGGGCGCGCGCGGCAGCGTCGGGTTCCAGGGTCAGCGGGTTCGGCTTGCGCGGGTTCAGATGGGCGACCCGCAGGGGGTGGGAATAGGGGTTGGTAACCATGATCTTGCCTTTTCCCGCAGGGACTTCGCCGTCCATGATCGACATTCTTGAGCGGCGGGTGCGAGTTTGCTAAGCCGTTCGGGCGCCGTCAACCGGCCGGCTGTCCAGGCGGGCAGGGCGGGGCGGCAGAACCCTAGGGCGGAAGGTGTCCCGATGACCACGACCCGGCGTCAGCTGATCGCCCTGACCCTTGCCGTGCCGCTGCTGGCGGGCGCGGGATGCACGCGGATGTTCCGCAACCACGGCTATGTCCCGACCGACGACGACCTGGCGATGGTGGTGGTCGGCCAGACCAACCAGGCCGAGCTGGAAACCCTGATCGGGCGCCCCGGATCGCAGGGTGTGCTGACCGGCTCGGGCTGGTATTACGTCGGCTCGCGCTGGGAACATTACGGCATTAACCCCCCGAAGGAGATCGACCGCCAGGTGGTCGCGATCAGCTTCGACGAGGCCGGGACGGTCACCAATGTCGAACGCTTCGGGCTGGAACGCGGCCGCATCGTGGTGCTGTCGCAGCGGGTGACTGACAGCGGCGTGTCGGGCGCCAGTGTGCTGCGCCAGCTGTTCGCGAATGTCGGCAAGTTCAACCCCGGCCAGATGTTCGACTGATTCGGCTCAGCCCGCGGCCGCCTGATCGGGCACGAAGCGGATCGCCACGCCGTTGATGCAGTAGCGCAGCCCGGTCGGCGGGGGCCCGTCGGGGAAGACGTGCCCCAGATGCGCGTCGCAGCGTTCGCAGGTGACCTCGGTGCGGATCATGCCGTGGCTGCGGTCCACGTGCTCGGCGATCTCGCCGCCGGCGCGCGAAAAGCTGGGCCAGCCGCAATGGCTTTCGAATTTCTGGTCGCCGTCGAACAGCCGCGCCCCGCAGCAGGCGCAGACGTAATGGCCCGGCCCCTTGGGAAAGCCCCGGTGCGAAAACGGCCGCTCGGTCCCGGCCTGCCGCGTCACCCGATAGGTTTCCGGGTCCAGCATCCCCCGCCATTCCGCATCGCTGCGGGTGATCTTTTCGGCCATGTCGCGATCCTCGCTGTTGCGTTATGGTTACAACCTAGGACGAGTTTGAACCTAGGCAAGCCGCGGACCCGCCCCGATCGGGGAACGGCCGCCGCCGACGGGGTGTTTGATCGGCGCGGACTTCTCCGCGGCGCAGGACAGGACGGGCTGTGATGCGAAGCATGCGCAAGGGACGCTGGCTGCTGCGCCTGGCTGCAGGCCCCGACGACCTTCTTGCGGCGCAACGGTTGCGCTGGCTGTGCTTCGTGGGCGATCGCACCGAAGCGCAGGACAGCCTCGCCCTGGACGCCGATGCGCTGGACGCCGTCTGTCAGCATGTGCTGATCGAGGACACCCGCAGCGGCCAGCTGGTCGCCTGTTTCCGGCTGCTGCATCTTACCTCGGGCACGGACATCGACCGCAGCTATTCGGCGCAGTATTACAACCTGTCCGCGCTGCGCGACTTTCCGGCGCCGATGGTGGAACTCGGACGGTTCTGCGTCCACCCGGCTCATTCCGACCCCGACATCCTGCGCCTCGCCTGGGCCGCGCTCACCCAGCATGTCGACGCGGCCGGGGTCGAGCTGCTGTTCGGCTGTTCGTCCTTCCTGGGCACCGACGCCACCCAGCACGAGGACGCCTTCGCCATGCTGCTGGAACGCCACATCGCGCCCAAGCGCTGGCTGCCGCGGGTCAAGGCGCCCGAGGTGTTCCGCTTTGCCCGGCTGCTGCGTCGCCCCGACCCGCGCCGGGCGATGGCCGCGATGCCGCCCTTGCTGCGGACCTACCTGATGATGGGCGGCTGGGTCAGCGACCACGCGGTGATGGACCGCCAGCTGGGCACCATGCACGTCTTCACCGGGGTCGAGATCAAGGCCATCCCCCCCGGCCGGGCCCGCGCCCTGCGCCAGCTTGCCGGCTGAGCTTGCCGCCCCGGCCCCGGCCCGCTAGAAGCCGCGGGTTCAATCGGGGGCAGGGGATGACGGGCTTTTCCTTTACGCTGGAAGCGACCGACGGCCGCGCGCGGTCGGGCCAGATCCGCACCCCGCGCGGGGATGTCCGCACCCCGGCCTTCATGCCCGTGGGCACGGCCGGGACGGTCAAGGCGATGCTGCCCGAAAGCGTCCGCGCGACCGGCGCCGACATCCTGCTGGGCAACACCTATCACCTGATGCTGCGCCCCGGCGCGGAACGGATCGACCGGCTGGGCGGGCTGCACCGCTTCATGAACTGGGACGGGCCGATCCTGACCGACTCGGGCGGCTTCCAGGTGATGAGCCTCGCCGAATTGCGCAAGCTCACCGAGGCGGGCGTGACCTTTTCCAGCCACATCGACGGCTCGCGCCACGTGCTGTCGCCGGAAACCAGCATGGAGATCCAGCGCCTGCTCGGCTCGGACATCGTCATGGCCTTCGACGAATGCCCGGCGCTGCCCGCCACCCACGCGCGCCAGGCCGAGGCGATGCGCCTGTCGATGCGCTGGGCCCAGCGGTCCCGCGACGCCTTCGGCGACCGGCCGGGGCACGCGCTGTTCGGGATCATGCAGGGCGGGGTCGAGCGCGACCTGCGCGCGGAATCCGCGGCCGCTCTGCGCGCCATTGGCTTTGACGGCTACGCGATCGGCGGGCTGGCCGTGGGCGAGGGGCAAGAGGTGATGTTCGGCGTGCTCGATTACGCCACCGACCTGCTGCCCGCGGACCAGCCGCGCTACCTGATGGGCGTCGGCAAGCCCGACGACATCGTGGGCGCGGTGCAGCGCGGGGTGGACATGATGGACTGCGTCCTGCCCTCGCGATCCGGCCGCACGGGGCAGGCGTGGACGCGGCGCGGGCAGGTCAACATCAAGAACGCCCGCCATGCCGACGATCCGCGCCCGCTGGACGAGGATTGCTCGTGCGCGGCCTGCACCGGCTATTCGCGGGCCTATCTGCACCACGTCTTTCGGGCCGGAGAGATGATCTCGGGGATGCTGCTGACCTGGCACAACCTGCATTATTATCAGCAAATCATGCAGGGAATGCGCGATGCGATCACCGGGGGCACGCTGGATGCCTGGGTGGCCGAGTTTCACGCCATGCGCGCGCAGGGGGATATCCCGCCTGTCTGACACGAAACGGCGCCGCCCCCGGCAGGGGACGGCGCCGCCGTGGATGGATGACCGCTCAGATCACCACATGAAATCTTCGGCATCCAGCGAGCGGACGCTGGTATTCTCGATGATCAGCTGGTTGGTGCCCCACTGGAACACGGTGTGGCTGCCCGACTGGACGAGATGGCTGCGCAGTTCGGCCCAGCTGTCCAGCCCGGCAATGCCGCGCAGGTCGATGTCGTCATCGCCGCTTTCGAAATCGCGGATGCGGTCGATGCCATGGGTGAACACGAAACGGTCCGCGCCTTCTCCACCGATCAGAAGATCGTTGTGCGCGCCGCCGTCCAGGACGTCATTGCCCTCGCCGCCGACCAGGCTGTCGCGGCCGTTGTCCCCGCGGATCACATCATCCCCTTCGTGGCCCACAACGTAATCGTTGCCAGCCCCCGCGTGGATGACGTCATTGCCCGACCCGGCAAGGACCTGATCGGCGCCCCAGCCGCCATAGATGGTGTCGTTGCCTTCGCCGGCCGAGATCGTGTCGTTGCCGGCGCCGCCGTCAAGGAAATCGTTTCCGCTTTCATCCGTAAGACGGTCGGCACCGTTGCCGCCCCACAGGCTGTCCTCTCCCTTGCCGCCGGCGATCACGTCGTTGCCGTCCTCGCCGAACAGGCGGTCCTCGTCGTCGCCCCCGTGGATGGTGTCGTTGCCACCGCGGCCATACAGCCGGTCCGCCCCGTCAAATCCGCGGATCAGATCGCCATAGGCTGTGCCGGTCAGCAGGTTCGCGCTGTCGTTGCCATTGATGGTCGCCATTTCACTTACTCCTTGGGTTACGTGAAACTCCAAGCGACATGAGCCCCGGCTGGCACAAAACAAGAGACGTCATGAAAACTTCATGCGGGCCTGGCGCACTCTCGGCGGAAACCTGCCTTGGGGGAAGAAAACCTGCCGCGCGTCCGCCTCATGATCGGGGCGGCCTTCCACGATAGACAGGCAGCGCCCAGCCCCACAGCATGGATCCTGCGCGCAGCAGGAACGTCGCCCCACCACAGGCGACCAGCGCCGCCGGGCGGGGCAGGCCCAGCCACAGCGCGGCAAGCGCGACCAGCGCGCCGCCAAAGGCGGCCGTCAGATACAGTTCGCCCTGTTTCAGGACCAGCGGCACCTCGTTGCCCACCACGTCGCGGACAAGGCCGCCAAAGCAGCCGGTGATCACGCCCGCTATGACGACGATCACGGGCCCGTAGCCCCCGGCCATCGCCACACCGACTCCCGCAGGAACCGCCACCGCCAGCGCCAGCCCATCCAGCCACAGCAGCCAGTTGTAGCGGCTTTCCAGCCGGTGCGCGGTCCAGAACACGGCACACGCCGCCGCGGCAGCGGCCACGACCAGCCCCGGCCGCGCCACCCAGAACACCGGATCGCGCCCCAACACCAGGTCGCGCAGTGTCCCGCCGCCCACGGCCGTCAGCGTCGCCATGAAGATGAAGCCGGTCAGATCCAGCTGCCGGCGGCTGGCCACCAGCGCCCCGGTGATCGCGAAGACCAGCGCCGAAAGGTAATCCAGCCCCCAGATGAGCCCGCTGATGCCGCTCATCCCCGGCTCACTTGAAGGGCGCCATGCCGGCGCGGGCCAGTTCGTCCGCGCGCTCGTTTTCCGGGTGGCCGGCATGGCCCTTGATCCAGGCCCAGGTGACCTGGTGGCGATCGCGCGCCGCATCCAGACGCTGCCACAGATCGGCGTTCTTGACCGGCTTGCGGTCGGCGGTGCGCCAGCCGTTCTTCTTCCAGCCGTGGATCCAGGCGGTGACGCCGTTCTTCACATAGGCGCTGTCGGTGGTCACGGTGATCTCGGTCGGCCGGGTCAGCGCCTCGAGCGCCGAGATCGCCGCCGTCAATTCCATCCGGTTGTTGGTCGTCGCGGGCTCGCCGCCCGACAGTTCCCGTTCCTTGACGACGGTTTCCCCGTCCATGGCGCGCATCAGCACCCCCCAGCCTCCCGGCCCGGGATTGCCGCTGCAGGCCCCGTCGGTCCAGGCGAACAGGGCGGTCATGCGCTTTCGACCGCCAGTTTCAGCCCCAGCGCTGCGAACGAGGCCGCAAAGGCGCGGCGCAACCAGCGCGTCGCGGTGTCGGACGCCATCCGCCGCTGCCGCCCGGTGGCCGCGGGGGCGGCATAGCCGAGGAACGTCAACAGGGTGACAAGGGTAAAACCGAAGCCAAGCTCGATCAGCCTGCCAAGCCCAACCTCGGCCGCGGCCCGGAAGCCCGCGGTAAATCTCCCGCCCAGCGTCGAGCCATAGCCGACACCGATCCCTGGCGAGGTGCACACGATCAGCGCCGTCAGCAGGTAAGCCCAGATCATCCGTTCAACCCCTCGTGGCCCGGCAGCGCCGCAATTCGCTGCAGCCAGCGATTGATCGCCGGAAACAAGGCCATGTCGAACCCGCCACGCGCACCGGCGCTGTGGGTGTAGCCGTAAAGGCAGATGTCGGCGAGGCTGGCCGCCTGGCCGGCCAGCCAGTCGGCGCGGGTCAGCCGCTGCTCCATCAGGGCCAGCGCCGCGTGGCCTCGCTCCAGCAGGTCCGCCATCCGCTCGGGCGTGGCGAGATGGGCGCGCTCGGGATAGCTCCGCAGCGCCGCCCGCACGGCGATCACCGGCTCGTGGCTGTATTGTTCCCAGAACATCCAGCCCAGCATCTGGGCGCGCGTGACAGCATCGGCGGGCCACAAGGCCGTGCCCTCGCCCAGGTAGCAGAGGATTGCATTCGATTCCGCGATGGCGCGGCCGTCGTCCAGTTCCAGCGTCGGCAGCTTGCCATAGGGCAGCACGCCCGCGTCCCTGGCGGCCTGCAGCGCCGGATCGCCGCTTTCCAGATCGACCGTCAGGCATGGGCGCCCCAGCAGCGCCAGCAACAGCCGAACCTTGTAGGAGTTGCCCGACGACGGCATCGAATACAGCTTCATCTTCTTTGTCCAAATATCCCGGGGTCCGGGGCAGCGCCCCGGTCCGGCGCTTCAGCCCTGCGCGGCCTCGCGCAGGACCCGCGGCACCTTGAATTCCACCCGCTCCTGCGCAGTGTCGACGATCTCGACGGTCAGGTCATAGCGGTCGCGGAAGGCGGCGATAACCTCGTCGACCAGCACCTGCGGGGCGCTGGCGCCGGCGGTCACCCCGACCGTGCGGACGCCTTGCAGCGCCCGCCAGTCGATATCCGCCGCCCGCATCACCAGCTGCGCATAATCGCACCCGGCCGCGCGGCCCACCTCGACCAGCCGGCGCGAGTTCGAGGAGTTCGGCGCCCCGATCACCAGCAGCGCCTCGATCCGCCCCGCGATCGCCTTGACCGCGGCCTGGCGGTTGGTCGTCGCATAGCATATGTCGTCCTTGGCGGGGCCGACGATGGCCGGGAACCGCGCCTTCAGCGCCTCGACCACCTGCGCGGTGTCATCGACCGACAGCGTCGTCTGGGTGACCCAGGCGAGCCGGTCGGGGTCGCGCGGGGTGACCTCGGCCACGTCCTCGACCGTCTCGACCAGGATCACCTCGCCCTCGGGCAGCTGGCCCATCGTGCCCAGCACCTCGGGGTGGCCGGCATGGCCGATCATCACCATCTGCAGCCCGGCCTCATGGTGCCGCTCGGCCTCGACATGGACCTTGCTGACCAGGGGGCAGGTGGCGTCGACATAGATCATCTCGCGCCGCGCCGCCTCGGCCGGGACCGATTTCGGCACGCCATGGGCGGAAAAGATCACCGGGCGGTCGTCGGGGACCTCGTCCAGTTCCTCGACGAAGACGGCGCCCTGGTCGCGCAGCCCGTCCACGACGAAGCGGTTGTGGACGATCTCGTGGCGGACATAGACCGGCGCGCCCCATTTCTGCAGCGCGAGTTCCACGATCTGCACGGCCCGGTCCACGCCGGCGCAGAACCCGCGCGGCGCGGCGAGATACAGGGTCAGGGGCGGCTTTTCCGTCATGGGCGCAGGGTTATCGCGCCGGGGCGGGGCTGTCCATGCCGCCGCCCGCCCTGTGCCCAGGCCCCGCAACCTTGACGGCCCCCGTGCCGCTGCGGCATGACCCGGGCGACGCGGACCGGACGGCCGCAGGAACGGGGGACAGATGCAGCAGAACCGCAGCGGATTGCTGGTCATCCTGTCCTCGCCCTCGGGGGCGGGCAAGTCGACCCTGGCCCGGCGGCTGATGGACTGGGACCCGGCGCTCAAGTTCTCGGTCTCGGCGACGACGCGGCCACCGCGCGAGGGCGAGGTCGACGGGCAGGATTACTTCTTCACCGATCCCGCCGGATTCCGCGCCATGGTCGATGCGGGCGAGATGCTGGAACATGCCGAGGTCTTCGGCAATTTCTACGGCACCCCGCGCGGCCCGGTCGAGCTGGCGATGGCCGAGGGGCGGGACACGATCTTTGACGTGGACTGGCAGGGCGGGCAGCAGATCCGGGCCTCGAGCCTCGCGCCGCACGTCGTCTCGATCTTCATCCTGCCGCCCAGCCTGACCGAGCTGGAGCGCCGCCTGCGGGCCCGCGACCAGGACAGCGACGCGGTGATCGCCGGCCGCATGCAGAAAAGCCGCGACGAGATCAGCCACTGGGCCGAATATGATTATGTGCTGGTCAATGACGACCTGGACGCCACCGAAACCGCCCTGCGCGCGATCCTGACGGCCGAACGGCTGCGCCGCGACCGCAGGCCGTCGCTGGGTCCGTTCGTGCGGCGCCTGATGGAGGAGAAGCCGTGATCTGGGAACTGGATGGGATCGCCCCCGACATCGCCGCCGACGCCTGGGTGGCGCCGGACGCGCAGCTGATGGGCCGCGTCGTGCTGGAACCTCAGGCGAGCGTCTGGTGGGGCGCCGTCCTGCGCGGCGACAACGAGGAAATCCGCGTGGGCCCCGGGTCGAACGTGCAGGATGGCTGCGTCTTCCACACCGACCCCGGCTGTCCGCTGACCCTCGGGCGTGACGTCACCGTGGGCCACAAGGCGATCCTGCATGGCTGCACGGTCCATGACGGCGCCCTGATCGGCATGGGCGCCGTGGTGCTGAACCGCGCCGTCATCGGCGCCGGCACCCTGATCGGCGCCGGCGCGCTGATCCCCGAGGGCAAGGAGATCCCGCCCGGCGCTCTGGTCATGGGCGCGCCGGGCAAGGTGGTGCGGATGCTGGACGAGGCCGCGCAAGCCGGGCTGCGTCAGTCCGCGGCGCGCTATCGCGCCAACGCGGCGCGGTTCCGCGCCGGGCTGAGCCGCGTCGACTAGGCACTCACGATGGACAATGCAGCGTTGCAGCAGCTGTGCGAGGCGGTGCCTGTCCCGATGCTGGTCGTGGATGGCGACGCCCGCGTCGTCGTCGCCAACGCGGCCGCCACCGCCATGCTGGGCGAGGCGCTGACCGACCGGCCCTTCGTCACCGTGCTGCGGCAGGCGCTGGTCAATCGCGCGGTCGAACAGGCGCTGGCCGCCGCCGGCAACGGCCCGCCCGCGCGCCTGTCGGTGACGCTCAGCGCCAAGGGCCATGACCGCAACTGCGTCGTTACCGTCACCCCCCTGACGCTGGCCCGCCGGCCGGGGGCAGCGGTGGTGATCGAGGACAGCTCGGGCGTCGAACATGCCGAGCAGATGCGGCGCGACTTCGTCGCCAATGTCAGCCACGAGCTGAAGACGCCGCTGACCGCGCTGATGGGCTTCATCGAGACCCTGCAGGGTCCGGCCCGCAGCGATGCCGCCGCGCGCGACCGTTTCCTGGGGATCATGGAGCGCGAGGCCGGGCGGATGAACCGCCTGATCGGCGACCTGCTGTCGCTGAGCCGTGTCGAGCAGGAGGAGCGCCGCCGGCCGCTGGACCGCGTCGATCTCGCGGCGCTGATCCGGTCGGTCTGCGCGACGCTCGCCCCGGCGGCTGCAGCGGCAGGGGTGTCGCTGGTCCGCATCGGCACCGCCGAGGCGGCCGAGATCGGTGGCGATGCCGACCAGATCCAGCAGGTGCTGCACAACCTGATCGAGAACGCGATCAAGTATGGCAGCAAGGCCGGACAGGGGGGCGAGGTCCGGGTGACGCTGGCCCATGTCCCGCACGAGCCGCTGCTGCGCGGTCCGGGCTGGTCGGTCGAGGTGGCAGATGACGGCGAGGGGATCGACGAGATCCACCTGCCGCGGCTGACCGAGCGCTTCTATCGCGTGGACAACCATCGCTCGCGCGAGAAGGGCGGGACCGGGCTGGGGTTGGCGATCGTCAAGCACATCGTCGCTCGCCACCGCGGCCGGCTGAAGATCGAAAGCACCGCCGGGCAGGGCAGCCGCTTCACCTTCATCCTGCCGGGCTAGGGCCGCACCGGCAAAGGGGGCTTCGCGCCCCCTGAACGCAAGCGTTCACCCCCGCGGGGTATTTGCGACCGCCCGAAGGGGTGGGGCCGGCCCCCCCCTCAGGCGTGATCGGGGACGTCGCCGTGGATCGCGCGGGCGAAGGCCGTGCGATACAGCTGCGACAGGTCCGCCAGCGGCGCGCTGTCGGTGCCCAGCGTGACCCGGTCGCCGCCGAAGCGGCCGACGAGCGTGGCCGGGACGCCCTGGCGGGCGGCAGCCTCGATCAGCGTTTCCGCCTCGGCCGCGGGGCAGGCGAGCAGGTAGCGCGCCTGATCCTCGCCGAACATCGTAGGGATGTCGCCCGCGTCCAACGTGACCCCGATCCCCGCCGCCTCGGCCATTTCGAAGGCCGCGAGCGCGAGCCCGCCGTCGGACAGGTCGGTCGCGGCGCCGATATGGGCGCGATGGGCCAGCAGGAAATCGCCGTTGCGGCGTTCGGCGGCGAGGTCGACCGGCGGGGCGTCGCCGGTCTCGATCCCCCAGGCCTCGGCGGCCAGCGCCGACTGGCCCAGGTGACCCGCCGTCGCCCCGATCAGCAGCGCGACATCGCCGCCGCGCGGTTGGCCGGCGATGATCTGGTCCAGATCGGCGATCAGCCCCACCGCGCCGATGGTCGGCGTGGGCAGGATCGCCTGGCCGTCGGTCTCGTTATACAGCGACACGTTCCCGGACACGATCGGCATGTCCAGCGCCGTGCAGGCCTCGCCGATCCCTTTGATCGCACCGACGAACTGGCCCATGATCTCGGGCTTTTCGGGGTTGCCGAAGTTGAGGTTGTCCGTGGCGGCCAGCGGAGTCGCCCCGCAGGCGACGAGGTTCCGCCACGCCTCGGCCACCGCCTGCCGGCCGCCCTGGACCGGGTTCGCCTTGACGTAACGGGGCGTCACGTCGCTGGTGAAGGCCAGCGCCTTGGTCGTGCCGTGGACCCGCACGACTCCGGCGCCCAGCCCCGGCTTGCGGACCGTGTCGGCGCCGACCTGGGTGTCGTATTGTTCCCAGACCCAAGCCTTGTGGGCATAGCTGGGCGAGCCGATCAGCGCCCTCAGCGCCGCGATCGGGGCGATCTCGGGCAGCGCGGGCAGGGCCGCGGCGGGCGCGGTTTCCACCCACGGCCGGTCGTATTCCGGCGCGTTCGAGGACAGCTTCGACAGCGGCAGGTCGGCCTTGACCGCGTTGCCGTGCAGGATGAGGAAGCGGTCCTCGGCGATGGTCTCGCCGACGATGGCGAAGTCGAGGTCCCATTTCTCGAAGATCGCGCGGGCCTCGGCCTCTTTCTCGGGCTTCAGCACCATCAGCATCCGTTCCTGGGATTCCGACAGCATCATCTCGTAGGCGGTCATCGCGGTTTCGCGCGTGGGCACCCGGTCGAGGTCGAGCCGGATCCCCAAGCCCCCCTTGTCGCCCATCTCGACGGCGGAACAGGTCAGCCCGGCCGCGCCCATGTCCTGGATCGAGATCACCGCGTCGGTCTGCATCAGCTCGAGGCAGGCTTCCAGCAGGCATTTCTCGGTGAAGGGGTCGCCGGCCTGCACGGTCGGGCGCTTATCCTCGATGGTGTCGTCGAACTCGGCCGAGGCCATCGTCGCGCCGCCGACGCCGTCGCGGCCGGTCTTGGCGCCCAGATAGACCACCGGCATCCCCACGCCCGAGGCGGCCGAATAGAAGATGCGGTCGGCATCGGCCAGGCCGGCGGCAAAGGCATTGACCAGACAGTTGCCGTCATAGGCGCGGTGAAAGCGCACCTCGCCCCCGACGTTCGGGACGCCGAAGGCGTTGCCATAGGCGCCGATCCCTTCGACCACGCCCTTGACCAGATGCGCGGTGCGGGGGTGGTCGGGGCGCCCGAAGGACAGCGCGTCCATCGCCGCGATGGGCCGCGCGCCCATGGTGAAGACGTCGCGCAGGATCCCGCCGACGCCGGTCGCCGCGCCCTGATGCGGCTCGATGTATGACGGGTGGTTGTGGCTCTCCATCTTGAAGACCACGGCCTGCCCGTCGCCGATATCCACGACGCCCGCGTTCTCGCCGGGGCCGCAGATCACCTGCGGGCCGGTGGTGGGCAGGGTGCGCAGCCATTTCTTGGAGGATTTGTAGGAACAATGCTCGTTCCACATCGCCGAGAAAATGCCGAGTTCGGTGAAGCTGGGTTCGCGGCCGATGATGTCGAGGATGCGCTGGTATTCGTCGGGCTTCAGCCCGTGGGCGGCGATCAGCTCGTCGGTGATGGTGGGTTCCTGGATCATGTCGCGCGCCCCTCGCTTGGTCCGTCCTTGCGCCGTCTTCTAGTGGCGGGCGCCGGGCGAGGGAAGGGCGGGCGGCAGGGGCCGGCCGGGGGCGGGCGAGGGAAGGGCGGGCGGCAGGGGCCGGCCGGCGACGGCTCATTCGACGTTCAGCACCGCCGAGAAGTCGCGGCTGCCGCCCTTGCGGGCGTCGTTGCGGGTGCGGCCGATGATGACGCCATGGGCGCCGGTCACGGTCACCGCCTCGGGCTGGTCGGGGACCAGCGGCATCGCGGTGGCGGCGGGCTTGGCGGCCGAGGACTGGCGCGGGGCGGCGCGGGTCTGCAGCACGCGCAGCGTCACCGACCCGTCCCGATCCAGCACCAGCGCGTCGCACGAGGCGAAGTCACGTTCGACCGGCTCGACCGCGATCAGGTCCAGCGACGACCCGTCGAGCGCGGCGCGCAGGGTCTGCCCCTTGCGGGCGCTCAGCGTATGGTCGCAGCTTTCCAGCCCGCTGAGCGCGCCCGTGACGACGGCGCCCCACTGCCCGGCGGGAAAGCGCACGGCACCGCCGCAATCGGCGGCCAGCGCGGGGACCGCCGCGAAGGCGAAAGCCAGAGCGGTCAGGGTAAGACGAAAGTTCATGGGTCGCCTGACACGACTTCGTGTGTGGCTGGGGCCGATGGGGCGGAAGCAAAAAAAAAAAGCCGGGCTGACGCCCGGCAAGTCCAACAGGGAGGTGAAGAGATGGATGACCCATCGCTTCACTGCCCAATTAAGGGTCGGGCCGCCCTATTGACAAGCATGAGGTTGCTGCTGTTGCAGCATGACCGCTATGCTGTTGC
This sequence comes from Paracoccus sphaerophysae, assembly GCF_000763805.1. Classification (GTDB taxonomy): domain Bacteria; phylum Pseudomonadota; class Alphaproteobacteria; order Rhodobacterales; family Rhodobacteraceae; genus Paracoccus; species Paracoccus sphaerophysae. The sequence goes on from NZ_JRKS01000011.1 coordinate 25,507, forward strand.
TGCATGGCGACAGTTCCGCCCCCGCCCACCCGGCGGGCTTCACTCGCCTAGCGTGCGCCGCAGCTCCTGGATTTCCTCCAGGACGAAGTCGCGGAATGCTGCGACGCGGCGCGAGCTGCGCAGTTCTTCGGGGAAGGCGAGGAAGACCGGGACCTCGGTCGATTCGACCTCGGGCAGGACCCGGATGATGTTGTGAAAGTCGGCGGTCAGGTAATCCGGCAGCACCCCGATTCCCACATGGCTCAGCACCCCCTGCAGGACGCCGAAATAGTTGTTCACCATCAGCGTCGAGGTGATGCCCTGTCCCAGCAGCATCTGCGACAGGGCCGCCCCCGACCCGACCTGCGGCGTCTGCGGGTTCTGGCAGATCAGCCGGTGCCCGGTCAGATCGGCCAGCGCGCGCGGCGTGCCGGTGCGTTCGAGGTATTCCTGCGTCGCATACAGCCTCATGCGGATGTTCAGCAGGCGGCGCCGGATCAGGTCGGCCTGGCTGGGCTCCTTCATGCGGATCGCGAGGTCGGCCTCGCGCATCGGCAGGTCCAGCACGCGTTCTTCCAGCATCAGGTCGATCTTGAGATCGGGATAGCGCGCATACAGCTTGGACAGGCGCGGGACCAGCCACAGCGTGCCGAAGCCCACAGTGGTCGTCACCTTCAGCTCGCCGAAGACATGCTCCTCGCTGTCGCGGATGCGGGCCGCGGTGGTGTCCAGCTTGCGGCTCATCGCCTTGGTGGCGTCGAACAGCATCTCGCCCTGTTCGGTCAGGATCAGGCCGCGGGCGTGGCGGTGGAACAGCGTCGTGCCCAGCGATTCTTCCAGCGCCCGCACCTGCCGGCTGACGGCGGATTGCGACAGGTGCAGGGTGTCGCCGGCATGGGTCAGGCTGCCGGCATCCGCAACAGCGTGGAAAATCCGCAACTTGTCCCAGTCCATCATCGCGCTGTTCCCCCTGTCGTCCGCATTCCAGCCATGCGGTTAGCGCAACGCTTAGCCCGCCTCGCCCTGCCAACAAAGGACTTTATCGGTCAGTTTTTCTGACCTATAATGCCCCAGCCGTTCGTAGCCGGGGGAGGAGCCACGATGAGCGTCCAGGATATCTCGCTGGCGGACCGTTTCGATACGTCCCGGCGGCACGTCCTTCTGAACGGCACCCAGGCGCTGGTGCGGCTGATGCTGATGCAGGCCGCGCGCGACAAGGCGGCGGGGCTGAACACCGGCGGGCTGGTCTCCGGCTATCGCGGCAGCCCGCTGGGCGGCGTCGATCTGCAGATGATGAAGTCCAAGAAGCTGCTGGCGCCGGCCAACGTGCTGTTCCAGCCCGGGCTGAACGAGGACCTCGCCGCCACTGCCATCTGGGGCAGCCAGCAGGCCGAACTGCGCGGCGAGGGGAAATACGACGGCGTCTTTGCGCTGTGGTACGGCAAGGGGCCGGGCGTGGACCGCTCGGGCGACGTGATGCGCCATGCCAACATGGCCGGCACTTCGCCGCATGGCGGCGTGGTCATGGCGATGGGCGACGACCACACCGGCGAAAGCTCGACCGTGCTGCACCAGTCCGACTGGGCGATGGTGGACGCCTATATCCCGGTGCTGTCGCCGGCCGGGGTGCAGGAAATCCTCGACTATGGGCTGTATGGCTGGGCGCTGAGCCGCTTTGCCGGCGTCTGGACCGGCCTCAAGACGATGAAGGACACCGTCGAGGCGACCTCGGTCGTGGACGGCGATCCGTTCCGGCTGAACTTCGTGACGCCCCAGGATTTCGTCATGCCCGCGGGCGGGCTGAACATCCGCCTGGGCGACACGCCGGTCGCCCAGGAAGCGCGGATGATCGACTACAAGCGCTTTGCGGCCGAGGCGTTCTCGCGCGCGAACCGCATGGACCGGCGCGTCTGGGGCAAGCCGGGCGCCAAGATCGGCATCTGCGCGGCGGGCAAGAACTGGCTGGACGTGGTCCACGCGCTGCATCTGCTGGGCATCGACGAGGCCGAGGCGGAACGGCTGGGCATCACCACCTACAAGATCGGCCAGACCTGGCCGCTGGACATGACCAGCTTCCACGAATGGGCCGAGGGGCTCAGCCTCATCATCGTGGTCGAGGAAAAGCGCAAGCTGATCGAGGTGCAGGTCAAGGAGGCGATCTTCGACGACCGCCGCGGCCGTCGTGTCTATGGCTGGCACAAAGGCGACAGCTGGGAAAACGGCCGCCAGGTCGAGCTGTTCCCGACCCGCTATGCGCTGGACCCGGTGACGATCGCCCAGAAGCTTGGCGAGATCCTGGCCGAGGAAGGCCGCGGCACCGACCGAATCGCCGCCGGCCTTGCCCGGCTGGCCGAGGTCCGCCGCGCCGACAATGCCCCCGAGATCGCCGTGCGGACGCCGTGGTTCTGTTCCGGCTGCCCGCACAACTCGTCGACCAAGGTGCCCGAGGGCAGCCGCGCCTATGCCGGGATCGGCTGTCACTACATGGTCCAGTGGATGGACCGGGAAACCACCGGCTTTACCCAGATGGGCGGCGAGGGCGCGAACTGGATCGGCGAGGCGCCGTTCTCGACCCGCCCGCATGTGTTCCAGAACCTCGGGGATGGGACCTACAACCACTCCGGCTCGCTGGCGATCCGGGCGGCGAAGGCCGCGGGGACCAACATCACCTACAAGATCCTGTTCAACGACGCCGTCGCCATGACCGGCGGCCAGCCGAACGAGGGCGAGCTGACCGCCCCGCAGATCGTGGCCGAATTGCGCGCTCTGGGCGTGCCGGTGGTGGTCGTCCATGACGAAAAGGAGCAGGTGGACCGCAGCCTCTTCCCCGCGGGCATCCGGTTCGAGGAACGCGCCAGCCTGATGACGGTGCAGAAGGAGCTGGCGCAGGTGCCCGGCGTCACCGCCATCGTCTATGTCCAGACCTGCGCCGCCGAAAAGCGCCGCCGCCGCAAGAAGGGCGCCTTCCCCGACCCCGACCGCCGGATCTGGATCAACCCCGAAGTCTGCGAGGGCTGCGGCGATTGCTCGGTGCAGTCGAACTGCGTCTCGGTGGTGCCGTTCGACACGAAACTGGGCCGCAAGCGGGCCATCGACCAGTCCTCTTGCAACAAGGATTATTCCTGCGTCAAAGGCTTCTGCCCCAGCTTTGTCAGCGTCGAGGGCGGCAAGCTGCGCCGCCCGGCCGCCGAGGCGCTGGAGCTGCCGGCGCTGCCCGACCCGGTGCTGCCGGCGATCGAGGGCACCCATAACCTCGTCATCACCGGCGTGGGCGGCACCGGCGTCGTGACCATCGGCGCGGTGCTGGCGCAGGCCGCCCAGATCGACGGCAAGGGCGCGGGCATGATGGAAATGGCCGGTCTCGCCCAGAAGGGCGGGGCGGTCCATATCCACCTGCGGCTGGCGAACGCCCCCGAGGATATCAGCGCCATCCGCGTCGCCGTGGGCGAGGCCGACGCCGTGATCGGCGGCGACCTGGTGGTGACCGCCGGCGCCCGCACGCTGGGGCTGATGACGCAAGGGCGCACGGGCGCGGTGGTGAACGACCACGAGATCATCACCGGCGAATTCACCCGCAACCGCGATTTCCACGTCCCCGGCGACCGGCTGAAGATGTCGCTGCAGGCGCGGCTGCAGGACCGGGTGGCGTTCATGGACAGCTCGAAGCTGGCCGAGCGCTACCTGGGCGATTCGATCTATTCCAACATGCTGGTGACCGGCGCCGCGTGGCAGCAGGGGCTGATCCCGCTGACCGAGGCCGCGATCCTGCGCGCGATCGAGCTGAACGGCGCCAAGGCCGAGGAAAACAAGCGCGCCTTCCAGATCGGCCGCTGGGCGGTGCTGCACCTGGCCGTGGCGCAGCCGGTTGCCGCTCTGCCGCAGGCGGTGGACCCGGTCGCCTATCGCGCCGAGCGGCTGGTCGGCTATCAGGGCGAGCGGCTGAAGCGGCGGTTCCTCAAGCTCGTCGATCTCGCGCCCCCCGAATTGCGCGAAACGGTGGCCGACAGCTGGTATCGGCTGCTGGCGATCAAGGACGAATACGAGGTCGCGCGCCTGCACCTGACCACCGCCGAGAACGTCGCGCGGGTGTTCGAGGGCGACACCAGACTGACCTTCCACCTCGCGCCGCCCTTCCTGCCGGGCCGCACCCCCGAGGGGCGGCCGCAGAAGCGCGATTTCGGCGCCTGGATGCTGCCGCTGTTCCGGGGGCTCGCCGCGATGCGCGGGTTGCGGGGCACGCCGCTGGACGTCTTCGGTTGGCAGGGAGAACGCCGCCGCGAACGGGCGCTGGCCGCGCAATACGAACGCGACATGGCCGAGCTGCTGCCGAAGGTGACGCCCGCGACGCTGGAAACCGCGCGCGAACTGGCGGCGCTGCCCCAGCAGATCCGCGGCTATGGCTTCATCAAGGACGCGGCGATGGAAAAGGCGGCGGTGCGGCGGGCCGAACTGCTGGCCGAGTTCCGCGCCGGCGGCCGTCCGACTTCCGCGCCGATGGCCATGGCGGCGGAATGACGGCGCTCGCCCGGCATTGATCGCCCGGCTTTGATCGGCCCGACTGATCGAAGTCATTTCCATCGGCCCGCGCAGCGCCTAGATAACCGCTGACGCATTCGGGGGTGCCAATGGCGGTGGGGGTGTTCGATTCGGGGCTGGGCGGTCTGACGGTGCATCAGGCCATCGCCGCCCGCATGCCCGACCTGCCGCTCGTCTATCTGGGCGACAACGCCCACACGCCCTATGGCGTGCGCACCCCGGACGACATCTTTGCCTTGACCTGCGCGGGCGTCGAGCGGCTGTGGTCCGAGGGCTGCGACCTGGTGATCCTCGCCTGCAACACCGCCAGCGCCGCGGCGCTGAAGCGGATGCAGGAGACCTGGCTGCCCCAGGGCAAGCGCGTGCTGGGCGTCTTCGTCCCGATGATCGAGGCGCTGACCGAACGGCAATGGGGCGACAACTCGCCCCCGCGCGAGGTCGAGGTCAAGCACGTCGCCCTGTTCGCCACCCCCGCCACCGTCGCCAGCCGCGCCTTTCAGCGCGAGCTGGCCTTCCGCGCCATCGGCGTCGATGTCGAGGCGCAGCCCTGCGGCGGCGTCGTCGATGCCATCGAGGACGGCGACGAGATGCTGGCCGAGGCGCTGGTCGCCTCTCATGTCGAGGCGCTGAAGCGCCGGATGCCGCACCCGCAGGCGGCGGTGCTGGGCTGCACCCATTATCCGCTGATGGAAGGCGCCTTCCAGAAGGCCCTCGGCCCCCAGGTCAAGGTTTATTCCCAAGCTGGCCTGGTCGCCGAAAGCCTCGAGGATTACCTGAACCGGCGTCCCGAATATCGCGGATCGGGCACGCAATCGAAATTCCTGACGACCGGCGATCCGGCCCGCGTCACCGCCAAGGCCACCCAGTTCCTGCGCCAGCCGATCCGCTTTGAAGCGGCCTGAGACAGCGAGGTTACCCCGATGAGATCTCTGAAGAAAAAGCGCCGCATCCAGGTCCTGGCCGCCGCCGCGCTGGCGCTTGTTCTGGCGGTCGTGCTGATCGGCTATGGCTTCCGCGACGGCATCAACCTGTATCGCTCGCCCAGCCAGCTGGCCGAATCGCCCCCCGAGGCCGGCGAGGTGTTCCGTCTGGGCGGGCTGGTCGAACAGGGCTCTCTGGTCCGCGGCGACGGGCATGTCATCACCTTCGCGGTGACCGATGGCGGTGCCACCGTTCCGGTGCGCTTCACCGGCGTGCTGCCGGACCTGTTCGCCGAGAATGCGGGGATGATTGGCACCGGCCAGATGCAGGGCGGCGTCTTCGTCGCCGACGAGATACTTGCCAAGCACGACGAGAACTACATGCCCAAGGAAGTCTCCGATTCGCTCAAGGAGCAGGGCGTCTATCAGGAGCCGAACTCCTGATCCCTCCGGCAACGGGCGGAAGGTTAAGCCATCGTTAACGCCATCCGGTCACCCTCTGGTCCGTTTACAGGCAAGGGGAGGGGGACCGGATGCAGACGGTCGAACGGATCGCGGCGCAGATCGTCGCGCGCGAGGGGGGCTACGTCAACGACCCCGACGACCCCGGCGGGGCGACCAATCACGGCGTCACCATCGGGACCCTGCGTCGGCTGGGGGTGGACGTGAACGGCGACGGGCGGGTGGACGTCGCCGATGTCCGCGCGCTCAGCCGGGCGCAGGCGGCACGCATCTATGTCGATCACTATTTCCGCGGGCCAGGGCTGGACCGGCTGCCGCAGGCGCTGCAGGCCAACGTCTTCGACATGCAGGTGAATGCCGGCGCCAACGCGGTGAAGCTGCTGCAGCGGCTGCTGTCGCGCATGGGCTTCGCCTGCGGCGATGACGGGATCATCGGGCCGCGCACCATCGCGGCGGCGCAGGCGGCGGCCGCGGCGGCGCCGGCCCATATCGCCGACGCCTACGGGATCGCGCGGCGCAATTACTACTACGCCCTCGCCGACGCCCGGCCGGCCAGCCGCAAATACGCCCGCCGCAAGGATGGCGGCAAGGGCGGCTGGATCACCCGGGCCGAGGAATTCATCGCGCCGAAATATCACCTGAGCACCGCCGAACACCGCATGAGGACCGCAAAATGGGCATGATCGACCGCTTCATCGGCATGGGCTCGACCGTCTCCGCGGTCGGCAACGCGGCCACCGGCATGGCCGAGATCCTCACCCCCAGCGCCACCCGGCGGATGGAGCTGGACGAGGAAGCCTATGCCCGCGCCATCGCCCAGCACACCGCCGAATTCGCGCAATCTCCCGCCAACTGGTGGGACTGCGCGATGAACGGGCTGAACCGGCTGCCCCGGCCGCTGCTGACCCTGGGCACCATCGGTCTGTTCATCTATGCGATGGTCGAGCCGGTCGGGTTCTCGGCCCGGATGGAGGGTCTCGCGCTGGTGCCCGAGCCGCTGTGGTGGCTGATGGGGGCGATCGTCAGCTTCTACTTCGGCGCCCGCGAGGCGCATTATTTCCGTCGCCGCGTCTGGCCCCGTGCCTCGGTCAGGACCAAGGTGGTCGCGGCCGACGATGGCTGGCGCGCGCCCCATGTCCCGGTCGGAAACGCCGAGGATGACGGCTGGACCGCGCCGCAAGTTCCGGTGGGCGAGCCGGCGGTGGTGGTGGCCGAGGTCGAACAGCATCTCGATTCCGTCCCCCAAGCGCAGCCTGCGACCCGCCCGGCCGACGGCTTCGCCGACAACGCCGCGCTGCGCGACTGGGCGGCGACGCTGCGCTGAGGCGTTGACGGTGCTGTGACGACCGGCCGCGCTGACGGGGCTGGTGGCGACGGGCCTGCAGCCTTACTCTGGCCCCCGGACATTTCTCCGGGGGCTTTTTCATGATCGCCGAGCTTGGCCATTTCGCGCTGATCCTGTCGCTGGCCGTGGCGCTGTTCCAGACCGTCGTGCCGATGATCGGCGCCACCCGCGGCTGGCCCGCCTGGATGGAGGCTGCGCGCCCCGCCGCGCTGGCTCAGTTCGGGCTGATCGGCATCGCCTTCGCGGCGCTGACCGTGGCCTTCGTCACCTCGGACTTCTCGGTCGCGCTGGTCTATGAAAACAGCCACTCGGCCAAGCCGATGCTGTACAAGGTCACCGGCGTCTGGGGAAACCACGAAGGCTCGATGCTGCTGTGGGTGATGATCCTGTCGCTGTTCGGCGCGGCCGCCGCGAGCTTTGGCGAACATCTGCCGCCCGCGCTGCGCGCCCGCGTGCTGTCGGTGCAGGGCGCCATCGGGGCGGCATTCCTCGCCTTCATCGTGCTGACCTCGAACCCGTTCGAGCGGATGTTCCCCCCGGCATTCGACGGGCGCGACCTGAACCCGCTGCTGCAGGACCCCGGCCTCGCCTTCCACCCGCCGTTCCTCTATCTCGGCTATGTCGGGCTATCGATGTCGTTCAGCTTTGCCGTCGCCGCGCTGATCGAGGGCCGGGTCGACGCCGCCTGGGCGCGCTGGGTCCGGCCCTGGACGCTGGCCGCGTGGATGTTCCTGACCATCGGCATCGCGCTGGGGTCCTGGTGGGCGTATTACGAACTCGGCTGGGGCGGGTTCTGGTTCTGGGACCCGGTGGAAAATGCCAGCTTCATGCCGTGGCTGCTGGCCACCGCGCTGCTGCATTCCGCCATCGTCGTGGAAAAGCGCGAGGTGCTGAAAAGCTGGACGATCCTGCTGGCGATCATCGCGTTCGGCTTTTCGCTGATCGGCACGTTCATCGTCCGCTCGGGCGTCATCACCTCGGTGCACAGCTTCGCCAGCGACCCGACGCGCGGGATCTTCATCCTGGCGATCCTCGCCACCTTCGTGGGCGGCGCGCTGACGCTGTATGCCGCGCGGGCCGGGTCGATGACCGCGCGCGGCGTGTTCGCGCCGGTATCGCGCGAGGGCGCGCTGCTGCTGAACAACCTGCTGCTTGCGGTGGCGGCCTTCGTCGTCTTCATCGGCACCATCTGGCCGCTGGTGGCCGAGATGGCCTGGGGCCGCAAGCTGTCGGTGGGCGCGCCGTTCTTTGAAAAGGCGTTCACGCCGTTCATGGTCGCGCTGGCGCTCGCGCTGCCGATCGGGGCGATCCTGCCGTGGAAGCGGGGCCGCGTCGGCCGCGCCATCGCCACCCTGACCCCGGCCGCGATCCTCGCGGTCGCGGCGGCTGGGCTGGCCTTCGCGGTGACCACCGGCCATTCGGCGCTGGCCGTGGTCGGCGCCGCGCTGGGCGCCTGGCTGATCGGCGGTGCCGCCATCGACATCTGGCAGCGCGCGGGTCGCGAGGCCGGCCGCCTGACCCGTCTGCCGCGCGCCGACTGGGGCCGCGTCATCGCCCATGCCGGGCTGGGCGTCACCTTCGTCGGCATCAGCCTGCTGATGGCCTGGTCGGTCGAGGATATCCGCGTCGCCCGCGAGGGCGAAAGCTTCACTGTCGCCGGCTATGACTTCACGCTCCAGGACGTGCAGGACGAACAGGGGCCGAACTATGTCTCGACCACCGCCGCGATCCGGGTCGCCCGCACCGGGCGCGAGATCGGCGTGCTGCATCCCGAAAAGCGGGTCTATCCAGTGCAGGCGATGCCGACGACCGAGGCGGCGATCCGGTCCTCGTTCACCGGCGACGTCTATGTGGTGATCGGCGATCCGCAGCAGGGCGGCGGCTGGGCCGTGCGCACCTATATCAGGCCCTTCGCCTTCTGGATCTGGCTCGGCTGCGGGCTGATGGCGCTGGGCGGGCTGGTCAGCCTGTCTGACCGGCGCTGGCGGGTGGCGGCGGCCTCGCGCCGGGCCGCGGCACGGCCGGTGGCCGCGGAATGAGGGCCCGCCTGCTGCTTGCGGCGCTGGCGGTGACGCTGGCGCAGGCCGCCTGGGCGGTGCAGCCCGACGAGGTGCTGTCCGATCCGGCGCTAGAGGCCCGCGCCCGCGAGATCGGGCAGGTGCTGCGCTGCCCGGTCTGCCAGGGCGAGAACATCGACGAATCCAACGCCCCGATCAGCCGCGACCTGCGGCTGTATGTGCGCGAACGGCTGACCGCCGGTGACACCGACGCCCAGGTGATCGACGCGGTGACCACGCGCTTTGGCGAGTTCGTGCTGTTCGAACCCAAGGCCGAAGGCGGCAACCTGGTGCTGTACTGGGCCGGGCCGGTGATGGCGCTGATCGCGGCGCTGGGGGCGTTCCTGTTCCTGCGCGGCCGCCGCCCCGAGGCTGCCCCGGCGCCGACGCTGACTGCCGACGAACGCGCCCGGCTGGACGCGCTGATGGCCGATCAGGACAGCTGAACGAAGCGCGGCTCGTCGGTGCGATTGTCGAAGAACGGGACGGTCGGCGGCGGGGCCAGCGGCGCGTCGCCGGTGGCGCGGACCAGCGCCTCGACCTCGGCCAGCACAACCTCGGTGATGAAGGGCAGGTCCAGCGTCCGGGCTTCGGCGACGGGGACCCAGTGCAGGTGGCCCAACTCGTCGCAGGCGGCCGAGAAATCGTCGGGATCGCCGGTGATGTTGCGCGCGTCGATCAGGAAGAACCGCGCGTCGAACCGCCGCGGGCGGCCGGGCGGCGTGATGGCGCGGAACACGAACAGCAACGGGTCGTCGGCCGAGGGCGCGACGGACAGGCCGGTTTCCTCGGCCATCTCGCGCAGCGCCGCGCAGGCGAGCGCGTCGGGCGCCACGTCCGATTCGGCGCGCGGTTCGGCGGACAGCCGGGCGCGGCAGGCGTCGGACAGGGCGTCGGGGCAGGGTGTGTCGTCCTCGGGGTCCACGCCCCCGCCGGGAAAGACGTATTTCGACGGCATGAAGGCCGCCCCGGCGCCGCGCATCCCCATCAGGACCGCGGGCCCCTCGGCGCGGTCGCGGTCGATCAGGATGATCGTCGCCGCGTCGCGCAGCCGGTCCTTGGGGGCAGCCCCGTCGGTCACGGCTCGGACGGGCGGTCCGGAGCGCCGTTTTCGAACCCGTGCATGCGCTTGGCCCATTGCAGCCCGATGAAGCCGCCCTTGAAGACCGGCAGCAACAGCAGCGACAGCACCGTGACCCCGCCCAGGAACGCCGCGATGAGGGTCAGGGTCGAGGGCCGGTACAGCGTATAGATCAGCAGCAGCAGCGGTGCGGCCAGATGCGAGACGACCAGGATGGTGAAATAGGCCGGTCCGTCATCGGCGCGGTGATGGTGCATCTCTTCGCCGCAATTCGGGCAGCGGTCCCGGACCTTGAGATAGCCCTGAAAGATGCGCGCCTCGCCGCAGGCCGGGCAGCGGCCCAAGGCGCCGCGCTTCATCGCTTCGCCAACGGAGCGTTCGGTCTGGATCGGCAGGGCGGTCGTCATTTGCAGCACCTCTGGTCCGGGATCGACCCAACATAGGAACTCGCGCGCCCGACCGCCAGTCGGCCGGATTCGAGCCTGGCATCGGGCGGTCCCAAATATCCTCAGGGGTCCGGGGGGCGAGCCCCCCGGTTTTGGGCATTACCCGCGCAGGATCGACCGGCCCGCATATTCCGCAGTCGCGCCCAGCATTTCCTCGATGCGGATCAGCTGGTTGTACTTTGCCAGCCGGTCCGACCGGGCCAGCGAGCCGGTCTTGATCTGCCCGCAATTCGTGGCCACGGCCAGATCGGCGATGGTCGCATCCTCGGTCTCGCCCGAGCGGTGGCTCATCACCGAGGTGAAGCCGGCGCGATCGGCCATCCGCACCGCGTCCAGCGTTTCCGACAGCGTGCCGATCTGGTTCACCTTGACCAGCAGCGAGTTGCCGCAGCCCCTGGCGATCCCCTCGGCCAGCCGGGCGGGGTTGGTCACGAACAGGTCGTCGCCGACCAGCTGCACCGTCTCGCCCAGGCGGTCGGTCAGCAGCTTCCAGCCCTCCCAGTCATCCTCGGAACAGCCGTCCTCGATGGACAGGATCGGATAGTCGGCGCACAGCTTCGCCAGATACTCGACGTTCTCGGCCGGGGTCAGCGACAGCCCCTCGCCGCTGATCTCGTACTTGCCGCCCTTGAAATACTCGGTCGAGGCGCAGTCCAGCGCCAGCATGATGTCGTCGCCGGGCTTGTAGCCCGCCTTTTCCACCGAGCGCAGGATGAAATCCAGCGCGTCGCGGGTCGAGGAGAGGTTCGGCGCAAAGCCGCCCTCGTCGCCGACGCCGGTGGCAAGGCCCGCGGCGGACAGTTCCTTCTTCAGCGTGTGGAACACTTCCGAGCCCATGCGGATCGCGTCGCGGATGTTGTCCGCGCTGACCGGCATGATCATGAATTCCTGGATGTCGATGGGGTTGTCGGCATGTTCGCCGCCGTTGATGATGTTCATCATCGGCACCGGCAGCAGCCGCGCACCGGCCCCGCCGACATAGCGATACAGCGGCAGCGCCGAGGCTTCGGCCGCGGCCTTGGCGACCGCCAGCGACACGCCGAGGATCGCGTTCGCGCCCAGCCGGCCCTTGTTCGGGGTGCCGTCCAGTTCGATCATCAGCTGGTCGATCGCCAGCTGCTCGGTCGCATCCTCGCCGATCAGCGCCTCGGACAGTTCGCCGTTGACGGCGGCCACGGCCTCGAGCACGCCCTTGCCCAGATAGCGCCCCTTGTCGCCGTCGCGCTTTTCGACCGCCTCATGCGCGCCGGTCGAGGCGCCCGATGGCACCGCGGCGCGGCCCAGGGTGCCGTCCTCCAGCGTCACGTCGACCTCGACGGTCGGGTTGCCGCGGCTGTCCAGGATCTCGCGGGCGAAGATGTCGATGATGGCGGTCATGGGGCGCTCCGGGGTTGGCGGGTTCGCCGCCTCATACCGTCGCGGGACGCGCGGGGAAAGCCGGTCGCGGCTATGATAGCGCTATATCGGCCCAGATCGGCAGGTGATCCGAGGCGCGGCGCGCCAGCGGGCTGTCATGGACGCCGCTGTCGGCGACCCGCAGCCCGGCCGACACCGCGATCCGGTCATAGCGCAGCTGCGGAAACGGCGCCGGCCAGCTGGCGCCCGGGGCCACGACCCGCAGCCCGGCCAGCGATTCGAGCCCGCGGTCGTCGTGCCATTCGTTGAAATCCCCGGTCAGCACGAAGCGCTCGCCGCCGATCCGCGCCGCCTTCGCCGCCAGCCGCGCCAGTTGCGCCCGGCGCGAGGACCGCGCCAGCCCCAGATGCATGACGATGACCGTCAGATCGGCCAGCCGCAGCGCCAGCGCGCCGCGCGGCTCGATCCCCGGCAGGGGCAGGCGGCGGACGCTCGCCTGCGCGGCCAGTTCGGGCCGGATCAGGACAGTCTGGCCGTGCCACCCCAGAGACTGCTCGCTGGTGGTCAGGTGGGGCGCCGGCTCCATCCCGGTCAGTTCGCGGATCAGGGCGCGGGGCAGCGCCTCGGGGCGGGCGCCAAAGCGGAAATCGACCTCTTGCAGGGCGATGACGTGGGCGTCCAGATCGGCGATCACCTGCAGGTTGCGCTCGGGCGCGTGCGGCCCGACCATGCCGCGGCATTTGTGCAGGTTATAGCTGGCGACGCGCAGGGTTCTCATGCGGGGTTGCTGCCACGGGGCGCGGCCGAGTTCCAGCGCCAGTTCAGGTGCCGCAATAGGTGACCCGCACCTCCTCGCCCGAGGCGGGGGGCAGGGCCAGGTCGGCCCATTCCGCCCGGTCGTCGAAGGGCGCGCTCAGCGCGGCGGTCAGGCGGTGGAAGGGCGCGAAGTCGCCCCGGACCCCGGCGTCGATCGCCTGCTGGATGCGGTGGTTGCGGGGGATGCGGACGGGGTTGGCCGCCGCCGCCAGCGCCAGATCGGGGCCGCGGGCCTGCCAGTCGCGCGCCCAGTCGGCAAAGGGGGCGGAGTCGGTGAACTCGGCCGCGGCCTCGCCGGTCACCAGCCCGCGGAAGGTCCGGGTGAAGTCGGCGCGCTGGTCGGCCATCAGCGTCAGCAGCCGTTCGATCAGCGACCGGTCCTCGGGGCGCGGGTCGGCCAGCCCCAGCTTGGCGGCAAAGCGGCGCAGCCAGCCGGCCTGATACAGCGCCGGGAAGCCGTGCACGACCTCGGTCGCCTCGGCCACGGCGCGGTCGGGATCGTCGCCCATCAGCGGGATCAGGCAGCTGGCAAGCTGCGCGAGGTTCCAGACCGCGACATGCGGCTGTTCGGCCCAGGCATAGCGCCCGCCCCGGTCGATCGAGGAAAACACCGTGTCCGGGTGATAGGCGTCCATGAAGGCGCAAGGGCCATAGTCGATGGTTTCGCCCGACACCGCCATGTTGTCGGTGTTCATCACCCCGTGGATGAACCCCAGCGCCATCCATTGGGCCACGGTTTCGGCCTGCCGGGCCACCACGCCGCGCAGCAGGTCCAGCGCGCCGGTGGCGTCGGGATAGTGGCGGGCGATGACGTGATCGGCCAGCGCCCGCAGCCGGTCGAGATCGCCGCGGATGGCGAAGAACTCGAACGTGCCCACGCGGACATGGCTGGCGGCGACGCGGGTCAGCACCGCGCCGGGCAGGGCGGTTTCGCGCCAGACGGCCTCTCCGGTGGTGACGGCGGCCAGGGCACGGGTGGTGGGGACGCCGGCGGCAGCCATGAACTCGCTGACCAGGTATTCGCGCAGCACCGGACCAAGCCACGCCCGCCCGTCGCCGCCGCGCGAGAACGGGGTCGGGCCCGAGCCCTTCAGCTGCAGGTCAAAGCGGGCCCCGTCGGGCGCGACGACCTCGCCCAGCAGCACGGCGCGGCCGTCGCCCAGCTGCGGCGACAGCCCGCCGAACTGGTGGCCGGCATAGGCCTGGGCGATGGGCTCGGCGCCCGCGGGCAGGGCGTTCCCGGCCAGCATCCGAAGCCCCTCGTCGCCGGTCAGCCAGCCCGGGTCGATGCCCAGGCGCTGCGCCAGCCGCGCGTTCACCGCGATCAGCCCCGGCTGGACGACCGGGGTCGGCGGCGTGCGGCTGAAGAACCCCGGGCCAAGCCGGGCATACGAGTTGTCGAAGGCGATGGGGGGTGCTGCGGTCATTTCTGCGATGTGGGGGGCGGGGGGGCGGATTGGAAGGGTGGCCCGAGCGTCGCGACGGCCCGGCAGCCGATCCCTATCGAAACCGCCGCCCCCGGACGGTCGGTTTCTTGCCCAAGCCCCCGACCTCGCCTAGGACTCGGGCGACCGGCGCAGGGGCCGGCGCCGTGGAACGCCGTGGGACGAGGGGCCGGAACATGCAGGGACGACGGGTTCTGCTGATCGTGGGGGGCGGCATCGCCGCCTTCAAGACGCCCGAGCTGGTGCGGCTGCTGACCGGCGCCGGGGCCGAGGTCACCACGGTGCTGACCGACGGCGGGGCGCAGTTCGTGACCCCTCTGACGCTGTCGGCGCTGTCCGGCACGCCCTGCCACACCGCGCTGTGGGACCTGACGCGTGAGACCGAGATGGGCCATATCCAGCTGTCGCGGTCGGCCGATCTGTTGGTGGTGGCGCCGGCGACGGCCGATCTGATGGCCAAGATGGCCGCGGGGCTGGCAGGCGACCTGGCCTCGACCCTGCTGCTGGCGACCGACAAGCCGGTGCTGATCGCCCCGGCCATGAACGTGCGGATGTGGGATCACCCGGCGACCCGGCGTAACCTTGCGACGCTGCGCGCGGACGGGGTGCTGACGGTCGGCCCCGACGAAGGGGCGATGGCCTGCGGCGAGTGGGGCGAGGGCCGGATGGCCGAGCCCGAACAGATCCTGCAGGCAATCCGCGACGCGCTGGGCGCGCCGTCGCTGGTCGAGCGGCCGCTGAGGCTGACCAAGGCGATGCGGCCCGCGCCCGGCGCAGCGGTGACGCCTGCGCCCGGTCACCTGCCGGCGATCGCGGGCCCGCTGGCGGGACGGCACGTGCTGGTGACGTCGGGCCCGACGCATGAGCCGATCGACCCGGTGCGCTATATCGCCAACCGTTCGTCGGGCGCGCAGGGGTCGGCGGTGGCCGCGGCCCTGCGCGATCTTGGCGCGCGGGTGACCTTTGTCACCGGCCCGGCGACGGTGCCGCCGCCCGCTGGCGTGACGGTGGTCGCGGTCGAGACCGCGCGCGAGATGCGCGACGCGGTCGAGGCCGCGCTGCCGGCCGATGCCGCGGTCATGGCCGCGGCGGTGGCCGACTGGCGGGTGGTGAACAGCTCGGATCGCAAGATGAAGAAGGACGGCTCGGGCCGGCCGCCGGCGCTCGAGATGACCGAGAACCCCGACATCCTCGCCTGGCTCAGCCGCGACGAGGCGCGGCCGCGGCTGGTGGTGGGGTTCGCCGCCGAAACCGACGACGTAGTGGCGAACGCAACCGCCAAGCGGCTACGCAAGGGCTGCGACTGGATCGTGGCCAACGACGTGCGCCCGGCGACCGGCATCATGGGCGGGACCGAGAACGCCGTGGTGCTGGTGACCGAGGCCGGCGCCGAGACCTGGCCGCGGATGCCCAAGGACGAGGTGGCGCGCCAGCTCGCCAGCCGCATCGCGGTAGAACTGGCCCGGACGCAGGCGGGGGCGAACGGGCTTGACGATCCCGGCGCGGCTTCGCCGGGCGCGTCATGAGCGCGCCATGAGCCGCGTCTATCTGGACTGGAACGCCACCGCGCCGCTGCGCCCCGAAGCGCGGGCGGCGATGGCCGAGGCGTGCGACGTGATCGGCAACCCTTCGAGCGTCCATGCCGAGGGGCGCGCCGCCAGGATGCTGCTGGAGCGCAGCCGCGACCAGATCGCCGAGGCGCTGGGCGCGGCGCAGGCGGACATCGTCTTCACCTCGGGCGCGACCGAGGCCGCGGCGCTGGCGCTGTCGGGGCAGGGACTGGCCTGCGCGGGCATCGAACATGACGCGGTGCGGGCCTGGGCGGACGAGACGCTGGCCGCCGACCCGTCCGGGCAGGTGAGCGTGCCCGACCCGGCCCGGTCCACGCTGCAACTCGCCAACAGCGAGACGGGGGTGATCCAGACCCTGCCACAGGGACTGGCGGTCAGCGATCTGACCCAGGGCTTCGGCAAGGTGCCGCTCGCCTTCGACTGGCTGGGGGTCGAGGTCGGGTTCGTCAGCGCCCACAAGCTGGGCGGCCCGCGCGGGGTGGGCGCGCTGGTGCTGCGGTCGGGCGTGGACCGGGCTGCGGTCCTGCGCGGGGGTGGGCAGGAAAGCGGGCGCCGCGCGGGGACCGAAAACCTGGCCGGGATCGCGGGATTTGCCGCGGCGGCAATGGCCGCGCAGCGCGACCTCGCGCACGGCATGGCGGAAAAACTGACCGAAATGCGCGACGATCTGCTGATGAGGCTGGAAGATGCCGACGGGAACACTATGTTTCCGGGGCGCGAATCCCAACGCCTGCCGCAGACGCTGTCCGTCCTGACCCCGGGATGGAAGGGCGAGACGCAGGTAATGCAGATGGATCTCGCAGGATTTGCCGTGTCGGCCGGGTCGGCCTGTTCGTCGGGCAAGGTCCGGGCCAGCGGCGTCCTGCGCGCGATGGGCGTGGCCGAGGCCGACGCGGGCTGCGCGCTGCGGGTGTCGTTCGGGGCAACGACCACGCGGCAGGAATTGGATCGCTTTGCCGACGCCTGGCTGGCTGCCCGGTCGCGCTGGCAGGGCAAGCACGGGAAGGCAGGCTGATGGCTGGTGCAGAGACCGCGGATCTGGATGTCCGCGAGGGCGTGGACCGCGAAACGGTCGAGACCGTGGCGAACATGGGGTCCTACAAATACGGCTGGGACACCGAGATCGAGATGGAATACGCCCCCAAGGGCGTGTCGGAGGACATCGTGCGGCTGATCTCGCAGCGCAACGAGGAACCCGAATGGATGACCGAATGGCGGCTCGCGGCCTTCCGCCGCTGGCAGACCATGACCGAGCCGCGCTGGGCGATGCTGAACTACCCCGAGATCGACTATCAGGACCAGTATTACTACGCCCGCCCGAAAAGCATGGCGGTCAAGCCCAGGTCTCTGGACGAGGTCGATCCCAAGCTGCTCGCCACCTATGAAAAGCTGGGGATTCCGCTGAAGGAACAGGCGATCCTTGCCGGCGTCGAGGGCGCTGGCGAGGCCCCCGCCGAGGCGCGCCGCGTCGCGGTCGATGCAGTCTTTGACAGCGTGTCCGTGGGCACCACCTTCAAGGACGAGCTGGCCCGGGCGGGGGTGATCTTCTGTTCGATCTCGGAAGCGATCCGCGAACATCCCGAGCTGGTGCGCAAGTATCTCGGCTCGGTGGTGCCGCAGTCGGACAACTATTTCGCCACGCTGAACTCGGCCGTCTTCTCGGACGGGTCGTTCGTCTATATCCCGCCGGGCGTGCGCTGCCCGATGGAGCTGTCCACCTATTTCCGCATCAACGCCGAGAATACCGGCCAGTTCGAGCGCACGCTGATCATCGCCGACAAGGGCAGCCATGTCAGCTATCTGGAAGGCTGCACCGCGCCCAAGCGCGACACCGCGCAACTGCACGCGGCGGTGGTGGAGATCGTCATCCTCGAGGATGCCGAGGTGAAGTATTCCACCGTCCAAAACTGGTTCCCCGGCGACGAGAACGGCAAGGGCGGCATCTACAACTTCGTCACCAAGCGCGCCGATTGCCGCGAGCCGCGGGCGAAGGTGATGTGGACGCAGGTCGAAACCGGCAGCGCGATCACCTGGAAATACCCCTCGTGCATCCTGCGCGGGGATGACAGCCAGGGCGAGTTCTATTCCATCGCCATCGCCAACAACGCCCAGCAGGCCGACACCGGGACCAAGATGATCCATCTTGGCAAGAACACCCGCTCGCGCATCGTGTCCAAGGGGATTTCCGCCGGTCGCGCGCAGAACACCTATCGCGGGCTGGTTTCGATGCACCCGCGCGCCGCCAACAGCCGCAACTATACCCAGTGCGACAGCCTGCTGATCGGCGACAAATGCGGCGCTCACACGGTGCCCTATATCGAGGTCAAGAACACCTCGAGCCGCGTGGAACACGAGGCGACGACCAGCAAGGTCGATGACGACCAGCTGTTCTATTGCCGCGCCCGCGGCGTGGGCGAGGAAGAGGCCGTCGCGCTGGTCGTCAACGGCTTCTGCCGCGAGGTGCTGCAGGCGCTGCCGATGGAATTCGCGATGGAGGCGCAAAGCCTCGTCGCCATCTCTCTGGAAGGAAGCGTCGGATGACCACAGACGAACTTATCTCGGTTCTTCGTGGCTGTTATGACAATGCAAATCGGCGCGAGGTTGCATTGGCGATCCATTTATTTGGCATTGAATATGCCGCCGAGTTGGACGGCCAGCCCATTAACACGATAGCCGAGGCGGGTACGGGTCATCGCTCTTACGGTACCGAAATCCGCAAGGGTATGCGGCTGGCCAAATACGTCCAGATGCGAGCGCCTTCGACAAAGTGAGAACAAAAGAGATGCTGGAAATCCGCAATCTGCACGTCAAGCTGGAAGACGAGGACAAGCCGATCCTCAAGGGCGTCAACCTGACCGTCCCGGCGGGCGAGGTGCACGCGATCATGGGCCCGAACGGGTCGGGCAAGTCCACCACCTCGTATGTCCTGTCGGGTCGCGACGGCTATGTCGTCACCCAGGGCTCGGCGACGCTGGACGGGCAGGACCTGCTGGAGATGGCGCCCGAGGATCGCGCCGCGGCCGGCCTGTTCCTCGCCTTCCAGTATCCGGTGGAAATCCCGGGCGTCGGCAACATGACCTTTCTGCGCACGGCGATGAACGCGCAGCGCAAGTCGCGGGGCGAGCCGGAGCTGTCGGCCGGCGATTTCCTCAAGCTGGTGCGGGAAAAGGCCAAGGCGCTGCAGATCGACGCCGAGATGCTGAAGCGGCCGGTGAATGTGGGCTTTTCGGGCGGCGAGAAGAAGCGCAACGAGATCCTGCAGATGGCGATGCTGGAACCGCGCATGTGCATCCTGGACGAGACCGACTCGGGCCTCGACGTGGACGCGATGCGGCTGGTGGCCGAGGGCGTGAACGCGCTGCGCAGCCCGGACCGGGCGTTCCTCGTCATCACCCACTACCAGCGCCTGCTGGATCATATCCGTCCGGACGTGGTCCACATCATGCATGACGGGCGGATCGTGAAATCCGGCGGCCCCGACCTCGCGCTCGAGGTCGAGAACAACGGCTATGCGGATATCCTGGCCGAGGTGGCCGCCGATGCCTGACGCCGCGACGCTGACCCAGCAGGTTCCGACGGTCGAGGGCCACGGGGCACCGGCCCCGGACGCGCTGAGCCTACGGCTGGGCGAAGTGCCCGCAGCCGGCCCGACCGCCGCCGCCCGCGCCGCCGCCGCAGCACGGCTGCGCGCGATGGGCCTGCCGCGCCCGCGCGACGAATACTGGCGCTATACCGACCCGGCGCCGTTCAACGCCGCGTCCCCGACTTTGCTGCCCTTGGACACCCGCGCCGACTCGGCCCTGTTCGCGGATGTCGACCGGCTGCGGCTGACCTTCGTGGACGACCGCTTCGATCCCGCCGAGTCCGATGACCTGGCCCTGTCGGGGGTCGAGATCCTGCCGCTGTCGCGAGCCGAGGCGCAGCCGGGCCACTGGGTCGCCGAGGCGTATGGCCGGCTCGAGGCCGCCAGCCAGCACCCGGTCCCGCGCCCCTTCGCGGCGCTGAACACGGCGACGGCGACCGATGGCGCGGTGATCCGGGTCACCGGCGTTGTGACGAAGCCGGTGCAGATCGTCTATCGCCGCAGCGATCCCGCGGCCGACGTCGTCTGCCACCATGTCCTGCGGCTGGACGACGGCGCCGAACTGACGCTGCTGGAAAACGGCCTGGTCGGCGCCCGCGGCAATGTCGTCATCGAGGCCGATCTGGCCCCCGGCGCCAGGCTGCACCACATTGCCGCGCATCGCGCCGGTCATGCCCGCGTCGCCGTCACCCATCTGTTCGCCCGCGTGGCCGAAGGCGCCGCGCTGAAAAGCTTTACCCTGTCGCTGGACGGCGCGCATGTGCGGTCCGAAGCGATGGTCGAGATGGCCGGCGACGACGCCGTGGCCCATGTCGCCGGCGCGGTGCTGGGCAATGGCGAGGGGTTCCACCACGACGACACCATCTTCGTCACCCACGGCGCGCTGAACGGCGAAAGCCGGCAGGTGTTCAAGAAGGTGCTGAAGAACGGCGCGACGGGTGTGTTCCAGGGCAAGATCCTGGTCAAGCCGGGGGCGCAGAAGACCGATGGCTACCAGATCAGCCAGGCCCTGCTGCTGGACGAGAAAAGCCAGTTCCTCGCCAAGCCCGAGCTGGAAATCTACGCCGACGACGTGCGCTGCAGCCACGGCTCGACCACCGGCGCGATTGACGAGACGGCGATGTTCTATCTGCGCTCGCGCGGGGTGCCGCGGGAACAGGCGATCGTGCTGCTGGTGCTGTCTTTCCTCGCCGACGCGCTGGCCGAGATCGAGGACGAGGCGCTGCGCGAGCGGGTCTCGGACCGGCTCGAGCAGTGGCTGACGGCGCAGGCCGGGACTCTCGGCTAAGCTCATGGGTCTGATCCCCGCCCTGCTGTCCACCTGGCGCGCGCCGGGGCAAGCCGTGCGCCGGGCCGCCGGGATGTCCGACCCGGCGATCCTCGCGCTGCTGATCGGCGCGATGGCGGTCTATTTCGTGGCGCAATGGCCGGGCCACGCGCGAGCCGCGGTGCTGGACCCCTCGGTGCCGTTGCAGGCGCGGCTGGGCGGCGCGCTGCTGGCGACGCTGTTCCTGATGCCGCTGCTGGTGATCGCGCTGGCCGGCGTCGTGGCGCTGCTGGCCCGCGCGGCAGGCCTAGCGCTGGACGGTCGGCATTCGCGGCTGGCGCTGGTCTGGGCGCTGGCGGCGGTAGCGCCCGCCATGCTGCTGGGGGGGCTGGTCAACGGCCTGATCGGGCCCGGCCCCGGGCTGACGCTGGTCCATGTGCTGGTCGGGGCGGCGTTCCTGTGGTTCTGGGTCTCGGGCCTGCGGGCGCTGATGCCACGAGGAGAGCGGGCGTGATCGGGCTGATCGTCGACACCATCCGGTCGCCGCTCGCGACGTTCCAGAACCTGCGCGCGATGCCGTGGACGATGTCGGAACGCTGGTCGCTGGTCCTCGTGACTGCCGCGCTGGCCGCGATCCTCAGCTGGCTGGGGGCGCAGCTTCTGCCCGCCTCGGCCGAGGCCGGGGGCGTGATCGCCCGGCTGGCCGCCACGCCCCTGGCGATGGCCGGAGTGCAGGTCGGCTCGGCCGTCCTCGGCGCGTTCCTTCTGTCCGAGGTCGGGCGCGTCTTCGGCGGAACCGGCCGCTTCCCCGACGCGCTGCTGGCCGTCGGCTGGATCGAGGCGGTGATGATCGTCCTGCAACTGCTCCAGCTGGTGCTGACCGTGGTGCTGCCGCCACTGGGCGCGCTGGTCGGGATCGGCACCTTGCTGCTGGCCGGCTACCTGATCGTCGCCATGACCATGGCCGTCCACGGCTTCCGCAACCCGCTGCTGGTCGTGGTCGGCATCGTCGCCACCGTCATGGTCACCAGCCTGCTGATGTCGATGGTCGCGGCCACCCTCGGCCTCATTCCCGGAGCGTCCGCATGAGCCTCGACGTCGAGAAGATCCGCGCCGATTTCCCGATCCTGTCCACCACGGTCAACGGCCGACCGCTGGTCTACCTGGACAACGGCGCCAGCGCGCAGAAGCCGCAGGTGGTGATCGACGCGATCAGCCGCGCCTATTCGGGCGAATACGCCAACGTCCATCGCGGCCTGCATCACCTGTCGAACCTCGCGACCGAGAATTACGAACGGGTGCGCGGGATCATCGCCCGGTTCCTCGGCGCGGCGCATGAGGACGAGGTGATCTTTACCTCGGGCTCGACCGAGGGGATCAACCTGGTCAGCTATGGCTGGGCCGCGCCGCGGCTGCAGGCCGGGGACGAGATCCTGCTGTCGGTGCTGGAACACCACGCCAACATCGTGCCCTGGCATTTCCTGCGGGAACGGCAGGGCGTCGTGCTGCGCTGGGTCGAACCCGAGCCGGACGGCAGCCTGCCGGCCGAAAAGATGCTGGCCGCGGTCGGCCCGCGCACCCGGCTGATCGCCGTGACCCACATGTCGAACGTCACCGGCACCGTGGTCGACGTCGGCGCCATCGCCCGCGGGACCGATGTGCCGGTGCTGGTCGATGGCAGCCAGGCGGCGGTCCACATGCCGGTCGATCTCGCGGCGCTCGGCTGCGATTTCTACTGCATCACCGGGCACAAGCTGTACGGGCCCTCGGGGTCGGGCGCGATCTGGATCTCGCACGAGCGTCAGGCCGAGATGCGGCCGTTCCTGGGCGGCGGCGACATGATCCACGAGGTGACGCGCGACTCGGTCAGCTATGCCGCGCCGCCGCTGCGGTTCGAGGCGGGGACTCCCGGCATCGTCAACCAGATCGGGCTGGGCGTGGCGCTGGAGTACATGATGGGCCTGGGGATGGCCAACATCGCGGCCTACGAGCGCGAGTTGTGCGATTACGCGGCGCAGCGGCTGGCGGGGCTCAACTGGCTGAACATTCAGGGAAACGCGCCGGGCAAGGGGGCGATCTTCTCGATGTCGATGTCCGGGGCGCACGCCCATGACATCTCGACGATCCTCGACAAGCGCGGCATCGCGGTGCGGGCCGGCACGCATTGCGCGATGCCGCTGATGCAGTTCTACGGGCTGCCGGCCACGGCGCGCGCGAGCTTTGCGATGTACAACACCCGGTCCGAGGTCGACGCGCTGGTCCACGCGCTGGAATTCTGCCGCGAGCTTTTCGCCTGACGGTAAGCGAATCTTAAAGCGCGGCTGCTAAGCCTTCCGTGAACGGGAAGGGATCGCATGACGCGGCTGATATCGTTTCTGATGGCGCTGCTGCTGCCCGGCTGGGCGCTCGCGGCGGTCGATCCGGCCGACCAGCCCGCGGCGGTCTGCGAATGGGCGGCGATGACCGCCGCGAAAGAGGCTGGGGTGCCCGAGGATATCCTCGCCACCCTGACCCTGACCGAAACCGGCCGCCGCCGGAATGGCGTCGTCCGCCCCTGGGCGTGGAGCGTGAACTCCGAGGGTGCGGGCAGCTGGTTCGACGACCCGGCCGAGGCGCTGGCCTTTGCCCAGGACCGGATCGACCAGAACCGGCTCAACCTCGACATCGGCTGCTTCCAGCTGAACTATCGCTGGCACGGCGAGAATTTCGCCTCGGTCGTCGAGATGTTCGACCCGCTGGAAAACGCCCGCTATGCGGCCCGCTTCGTGCGCGACCTGTATGCCGAGACCGGCGACTGGCGGCGGGCGGCGGGCGCGTTCCACTCGCGGACGCCGGCGAATGCCTCGAAGTACCTGGCCCGCTTCGACGACCTGCGCACGGCGTTCCGGCAACGCGGGTTCGACGGGATGGTCGGGACCGCGGAGACCTATAACCAGTTCGCGCTGGCGGCCCCCGTCGCGCCGGAAAAGGTGGCGCGGGCGCGGGAAAGGCTGACGTTGCTGGGGGCGCCGCTGGGATCGGCGCGGACCGGGTCTCCGGGATCGCTCGCGGTCGTGGCGGCTAGCCGCGGCGCGTTGATCGGCCGCGCGCGGGGCGGGCTGTTCGCGGCGAGAACACGGGGCGACGATCAGGTCTTGCGGGAACACGGGCTGGTGGATAACGGCGGCGGTGCGCCGCCCTCGGCGCTGGTCGAGACGCCGCCGATCGGACCGGACGGAGCGTCGGACGCGTTGTGACGATCTGGCCCTGTGCGACGCTGGACAGTGGGGCCTGCTTGCGTGCCTCGCACGCGGCGGGCTTTTGCGGCGTGATTGGGCGCGGATCCCGCGCGGTGGTATCACAGGCTGGCCGATGACGGGCGGGGCGCGGCCCTTTACGCTTGTCGGGACGCCGATGTGCCGCGCGCGGCGGCGTCCGGGGCGGCCTAAGCCGCCACGAAGGCAACGCTCAGACGCCCTGCTCTGAAGCGCGAGGCGGGCTGCGGCGGCGAGAACGCGGGCCGACGATCGGCTGTTGCGGGAACACGGGCTGGCGGACGGCGGGCGGTGCGCCAACCTGGGCCCTCGTCGAGACGCCGCCGATGGGGCTGGACGGGCGTCCAACGCGTTGTCACGTTCTGGCCCGATGCGCCGGCGGAAAGCGGACCTGCTCAGGCCCCCCGGATGCGGCGCGCGGTTCGCGGCGAAAACGGCACCGGAAGATCACGCGCAGCGGTATCGCAGGCGGGTTGAGGACGGGCAGGGGATGCGGGCCGCGTCGTGTGTCATGACGCCGCGAAGGGGACGAGTGGGGGTGTCCTGCGCGCGGCGGCGACCTGGGCGGCGTGAGCGGCCGGGGCGGGTAACGCTCAGGCCCCCTGATCCGGGGCGCGGAGCGGGCTGTTCGTGGCGAGAACGCCGGCCGACGATCGGGTGTTGCGGGAGTTTGCGGCGAGAATAGGACACCGGGGGATCCGCCCAGTGTTATCACTGGCTGGCTGATGACCGGCAGGGGCGCCGCTCGAGACGCCGCCGAGGGACCGGACGCCGTGTCCGGCGCGTTGTGAAGATCTGCCCAGGCGCGCCGCCGGGCAGGCCGGCTGGCTCATGCCCCCTGCAGCGGAAAGCGGATTTCGACCGCCATTCCCTCGGGGCCGAAGCGTCGCGTGAAGCGCCCGCCGAGGTCCCCTTCGACCAGCGCCTTGATCAGCTGCGACCCGAATCCCCCCCGGTCCTCGGAGCCCTGGCGTGGCGCCCTCGCAGCCGGCTCAATCCAGTCGAGCTCAAGCCAGCGCTCGCGGGCGACCTCTGCCACGCGCCACGACAGGCGCAGCCGATCGCCCTCGGCCGGCGCGCCCGACCCGTCGGTGCGATCAAAGCCGCCTCCGTATTTCATGGCATTCGTCACCAGCTCATGGATGACGAGTCCCACCGCTTGGGTCTGGCGGACGTCCAGCCGGACATCCGGCCCCGCCAGCACCTCGTCCGCTGTGCCGGCATCCAGAACCTGGGCCAGTTCGCTCTGCAGCAGGCCGCGCAGATCGCTGCCGTCGCCGCCTTCGCGGGTCAGCGCATCCTGCGCCTTGGCCATCGCCGACAGGCGCCCGCCGAAGATCGTTTCGAATTCGGCCAGGTCCCGGGCGCCGCGGGCGCTTTGCCGGGCGATGGCCTGAATGCGGGCCAGGTGGTTCTTGATGCGGTGCTGCATCTCGCGCAGCAACAGCGCCCGATCCGCCGCCTGCCGCTCGGCGATCGCCGCGGTCTTGCGCGCCGACTCGAGCGAGGCCGAAAGGCTGCGCATCGCCAGGGCCACGGCCAGCAGCAGCAGCAGTGACAGCGCGCCCACGGTGATCGTCGCCGTGCGATCCCGGAGCCCGGTCAGCGCGGCGGTCGGGGTCAGCGTCAACTGCCAGCGGCGGCCCGCGACCTCGACTTCGCGCGTCACGGCCCGGGCGGCCAGTCGCGGGGAAACCGGCGCGGTCGCGTTGTCGAACAGAAGCTGCGCCGGGCTGCCCGGATCCCGCGCCGTCACCGTCAGCGGCAGCGGGGGCAGGGCACCGAGCACCGCGCGGAACAGGTCGCCGGCGCGGAACGGGGCATAGACGAAACCGCCGTCGCGCAATGCCCCCATTTCGGCAAGGCCGGTCCGGCTGGGCAGATAGATCAGAAATCCGGTCTGCCGGTCGACGGTGATTTCCTGGACCAGGGTCACCGGGCCGCTGGCCTGGGGCGTCCCGTCGCGCAGCGCCCGGATCATCGCGTCCCGGCGCACGGGCTCGGAATACATGTCATATCCGATTGCGGCACCGTTGCGGGCGTCGAGCGGATGCAGCAGCGCGACCGGGGCGAGGCGGTGTTCGCCGTTCTCGGGGCGGATCGCCACCGCCCGGCCATGCGCCTCGGCGATGGTGCTCTCGGCGAGACGGCGGTCGGCGGCATCGACCAGCGGCGCAAAGCCGATGCCCTGGATGCCCGGATAATTCTCGGGCAGGCGCAGCTCGGCGATGTAGGCGGCGAATTCCGACGGGGTGACCTTGCCGTCTTCGGCTTCCAGATAGCTCCGCGTAGACCGAAGCAGGGCGAGGTGCTGGATCACCATCTGCCGCAGATTGGCCGAGACGAGGTCGGCGAGCCGGTCGAAACGCTCGGCCGTCGCCCGATCCTCGAGCCGACGCGTCCCGACGGTCAGCAGCATCCCCAGCGCAAGGGTGGCGGCAAGCGCACCCAGCATGACGACAGACTGGCGCAACCCGGGACGCACGCCGCGATCAGTCCTGCCGGTGGGGGCGCGTGGGGGCACAGGCAGGCGTCATCGGTCGCTCGGTCGTCATGCGGGCTGATAATCCGGACCCGCCGGCGGGTCCAGAGACCCGCCGGCGGCAATCCGGGGGCGCAACCGCCTGAGGCGTGGCTGGCATCGCAGCGTGCCTAGCGCGCCGGTGCCACGGACCTGGCAGGGACGGCCGGGCCGGGCCTGCCGGCGAGGTGGTTTTCCACGCTGGCAATCAGTTCGCTGAGCGAGAACGGCTTGGGCAGGAACAGCGCCCGCGGGATCGGGGACGTCCGCTCGGAGAGGGTGGTTTCCGTGTACCCGGACATGAAGATCACCTTGGTGCCCGGCCGGTCGCGCAGGGCCTTGCGCACCCAGCTCGGTCCGTCGAGCCCCGGCATGACGACATCGGTCACGAAGATGTCGATATCCAGCCGCTCGTCGTTCAGGACGTCCAGCGCCGCTTCGCCGCTGTCGGCCTCGATCACCCGGAACCCGCGCAGCTCGAGTGCGCGGCGGGCGAACGAGCGCACCGGCGCCTCGTCCTCGACCAGCAGCACGACGGCGCGGCGCGCGTCGGTATCGCCGCTGCCGAACTCGAAGGGTTTCGGCGGCTGCGTCGCCTCGAGCCGCGTCTGGCCGGCCTTCTGCGCCGGGTAATACAGCGAGAACACGGTCCCCTTGCCCGGGATGCTGTTGCAGAAGATGTAGCCGCCGGTCTGCTTGACGATCCCGTAGGCGGTCGACAGGCCCAGCCCGGTGCCTTCGCCGGGTTTCTTGGTGGTGAAGAACGGCTCGAAGATCTTGTCGAGGATTTCCGGCGCCATGCCGACGCCCTGATCGCTGACGGTGATCCGGACATAGTCGCCCTTGGGCAGGTTCGCACCCTCCAGCGTCTGGTTGGCGCCCAGGCGGATGTTTTCGGTCCGGATCGCGATTTCGCCGCCCTCGGGCATGGCGTCGCGCGCGTTCACCACGAGGTTGATCAGCACCTGTTCCAGTTGCCGGGCATCGGACCGGATCGGCCGCAGATTGGGGTCGTTGCCGACCGTCAGCACGATCCGTTCGCCCACCAGCCGGTTCAGCAGGTGGGTCAGGTCCGACAGCGTGTCGCGCAGGTCCATGATCTCGGGCTTGAGGGTCTGCTTGCGCGAGAAGGCCAGCAGCTGCCGCACCAGCGCCGCCGCGCGGTTGGCGTTCTGCGAGATCTGGTGGAGGTCGTCATAGTCCTGGTCGGTCTTGTCGCGCCGCACCATCAGCAGGTCGCAATGCCCGGAAATCGCGGTCAGCAGGTTGTTGAAATCATGCGCGATCCCGCCAGCAAGCTGGCCTATTGCCTGCATCTTCTGGCTTTGCACGAACTGCGCCTCCAGCGTCTTGAGCGCGCTGGCGTCGGTCAGGACCGCGACGATGCGGTTCTCGGCCGCGTCGGCGGCCAGCGTGACCTGCACGTCCCGCTCGATCCCTTCGGCGCGGGTGCGCATGACCTCGCTGCGCGCCAATTGCCGCCCCTCGCGCACCTCGGAGATCCAGTCCTGCAGCGGCCGGCCCAGGCCTTCCAGCAGATCGCCGATCGGCATCCCCGGCGCGACCTTGCCCAGCATTGCCTCGGCGGCCGGATTCGCCGCGCGGACCACGCCCTTCGCGTCCATGTCGAGCATCGCCACGGGATTGCTGGCAAGATCCAGCGCGCGCGTGGCACGGGTGGCGAAGGGCTCGTCAGTCGTCCCCGCATCCGGCGCTGGCGAGCTGTCCAGCCGCCAGCGCTGAAGGTCGGTGCCCGACACCCGCTCGGCGATGAGGCGGTTGCCCTCGTTCAGGTCGAACTGCGTGCTGCGCCCGTCCGAGACGCGGGCCATCAGCCGTGCCGCGGTCGCCTCGGGGTCGGCGCGATAGCGGCCGAGCAAGCCCGCGACGTCGCGCTCGACCAGGTCGTGGGTCCGCTTCGCCGCGGGGGACTGGGCGCGGATGCGGCCGTTGGGATCGACGATCCAGCTGCAGCCCGGGTCGTTCCGCAGGGCCGCGCGCGCCGCGCGGACCTGCCCGGCGATCCGCCACTCGGCCGCGAGCCGGCGCGCCGCGATCCAGCCGCCCAGCAGGTACCAGGCGACGGCGACGGTCCCCAGCACGATTGCCACCCGCGGGGCGACCATCTGCGGGCGCGCGAGCAGCCACAGGGCCCCCAGTGCGGCGGGCAGCATCAGGAAGGGCAGCACCACCGTCGCCCGTGAACCCATCAGATCCTTCATGCCTGCCCCGCTCGTCGATTCGCCCGCGACGATAGAGATCGCCGGTTAACCGGCCATTAACAAATCAGATACTCGGCGAAAAACCCGTCACTGGCGTCGAGCGGGGTCAGCGTCCGGGCCGAGTGCCGCGAAAATCGCGGATGCCGGTCAAGAAACGAGGCGATCTGCGCGTCGTTCTCGGCCCGGAACAGCGAGCAGGTCATGTAGACCAGCGTCCCGCCCGGCCGGACCAGGGTCACCGCTTCGTCGAGGATCTGGGCCTGCACGGCCAGCACGGCCTGCAGATCGTCCGCCGTCAGCCGCCATTTCGCATCGGGCGTCCGCCGCCAGGTGCCCGAGCCGGAACACGGCACATCGGTCAGCACCACGTCGAAATCCCCCCGCGGCCGTCCGTTCCGGACCAACTCGATGTCGGCCCCGGCCCGCGCGGCGCGGACCGGCAGATCGGCCATCCGGGCGGGTGCGGCGTCCCAGGCGGTGACTGTGGCGCCCCGCGCGGCCAGCGCCAGCGCCTTGCCGCCGCCGCCCGCGCAGTAATCCAGCACCCGCGTTCCCGGCCCCGCCGCGATCGACGCGCAGGCGATCTGCGGCGACAAGTCCTGCAACTCGATCAGCCCGTCGCGGAAGGCGCCCGAGCCTTGCAGACGTCGCGCACCGGCCGTGACCCGCAGCGCCGTATCGCAGCGCGGGTCGGGCTCGGCGTCGATGCCGTCGCGCGCCAGCCCCGCGCGGGCGTCCTCGCGGCTCGCGCGGGCCTGGTTGACCCGCAGCCAGACCGGTGCCCGCTCTCTCATCGCGGCGGCGACCGGCAGAAACTCAGCGCCGAGATCGGTCTGCAGGCGGTCGGCGATCCAGTCAGGCAGGTCGGTCGCCTCGGCGGCGGTCGGTGGCCGGCCGGCGGCCTGTTCGGCCGGGGTCAGCGGCGGGGGGGCGTGACCTTCCCCGCTGAAGATCAGCGCCGGATCGGCGCCCTCGTCGCGGCAGGCGCCGAGGATCAGCGACCGGCCATCCTCTCCGCCACCCAAGGCGGCGCGGCTGCGCAGGCGCCGCAGCGTGTCGAAGACGAGGTCGCGGACGGCCGCGCGGTCGCCCGACCCGGCATAGCGGCTGGCCCGCGCCCAGCGGATCAGCCGCGCCTCGGCGGGCTGGCCGGCGCGGATGTCGTCGAGGATCTCGATGGCGGCGGCGGCGCGGGCGGCTGGGGTCATGGTGGGATCGCTAAGGGCTGAACCTGGCGCTGGCGGGCGGGCGGGCGGAAGCGGCGATAAATGATTCCTTAACTCCTCGTCGTCAATGTCGCGATTCGGAGAAGATGAAAATTCTTGCGATCCCTCAGCCTACGGGGCAAAAGGAGAACAAGAACAGGCCGTGAACAAAAAGGGCCGCGTTGTGCGGCGCCCGGCGTTGGACTAGAGGTAGGCAAGAATGTCTGGGGCGAGCATCCTGAAGATGGACGACAAGCGCAGCGCGGACCGGCAGAAGGCGCTCGACAGCGCCCTGGCGCAGATCGAACGGCAGTTCGGCAAGGGCTCGATCATGAAGCTGGGGGCCGACAACCCCGTGGCCGAGATCGAGGCGACCTCGACCGGCTCGCTGGGTCTCGACATCGCGCTGGGGATCGGCGGGCTGCCCAAGGGGCGGATCATCGAGATCTTCGGGCCGGAATCTTCGGGCAAGACCACGCTGACCCTGCACGTGGTGGCCGAGGAGCAGAAGAAGGGCGGCGTCTGCGCCTTCGTGGACGCGGAACACGCGCTGGACCCGCAATATGCGCGCAAGCTGGGCGTGAACCTGGACGAACTGCTGATCTCGCAGCCCGACACGGGCGAGCAGGCGCTGGAGATCGTGGACACGCTGGTGCGCTCGGGCGCGGTCAGCCTGGTGGTGGTCGATTCGGTCGCGGCGCTGACGCCGAAGTCCGAGATCGAGGGCGACATGGGCGACATGCAGATGGGCAGCCAGGCCCGCCTGATGAGCCAGGCGATGCGCAAGCTGACCGCCTCGATCGGGCGCTCGAACTGCATGGTGATCTTCATCAACCAGATCCGCATGAAGATCGGTGTGATGTTCGGAAACCCGGAAACCACGACCGGCGGCAACGCGCTGAAATTCTATGCCTCGGTGCGGCTGGACATCCGCCGGACCGGCTCGATCAAGGACCGCGACGAGGTGGTGGGCAACACCACCAAGGTGAAGGTGGTCAAGAACAAGGTCGCCCCGCCCTTCAAGCAGGTCGAATTCGACATCATGTATGGCGAGGGGATCTCCAAGGTTGGCGAGCTGATCGACCTGGGCGTCAAGGCCGGCGTGGTCGAGAAATCGGGCGCCTGGTATTCGCATGGCGACGAACGGATCGGGCAGGGGCGCGAGAACGCCAAGCAGTTCCTGCGCGACAATCCCGATGTGGCCTTTGCGATCGAGGACAGGATCCGCGCCAGCCACGGGCTGGAATTCGGCGCCAGCGAGGAAGACAGCAACGACTCGTTGACCGAGGAATAGGCGACGCCACGCCGAGGGGAAGCGGACGGGCGGCCTTTGGGCTGCCTGTCGGGAGCCTTGCAAGGGTCAGGCCGTCGCGGGCGGTTTTCCGGGAAGCAGAGCGTCGCGGGGGCTGTTGGCCGGCCTGCGGCTGGCGAGGGCAGAGTTCCGGAAGCGTCCGCTGACCGGACGGGTGCGCTGGACAGTGCGCGGCGGCGGCACTACATCTGATCGCCGCAAATCCCCGCAGGAATCCCGCCCATGGCCAGTCTGAACGACATCCGCTCGACCTTCCTCGACTTCTTCGAACGGAACGGCCACCGCCGCGTGGACAGCTCGCCGCTGGTGCCGCGCAACGACCCGACGCTGATGTTCGCCAACTCGGGGATGGTTCAGTTCAAGAACCTGTTCACCGGACTGGAACACCGCGACTATAGCCGCGCCACCACGGCGCAGAAATGCGTGCGCGCGGGCGGCAAGCACAACGATCTCGACAACGTTGGTTACACTGCGCGGCACCACACCTTCTTCGAAATGCTGGGCAATTTCAGCTTTGGCGACTATTTCAAGGACCAGGCGATCCCTTATGCATGGGAACTGCTGACCAAGGATTTCGGGCTCGCCAAGGACCGGCTGCTGGTCACCGTCTATCACACCGACGACGAGGCCGCGAATATCTGGAAGAAGGTCGCGGGCCTGTCCGACGACCGCATCATCCGCATCCCGACCGACGACAACTTCTGG
Organism: Paracoccus sphaerophysae; assembly: GCF_000763805.1. Lineage (GTDB taxonomy): Bacteria > Pseudomonadota > Alphaproteobacteria > Rhodobacterales > Rhodobacteraceae > Paracoccus > Paracoccus sphaerophysae. The sequence goes on from NZ_JRKS01000011.1 coordinate 57,590, forward strand.
CGGATGGGCCCGACCGGGCCGTGCGGGCCCTGCACCGAGATCTTCTACGACCACGGCGACAAGATCTGGGGCGGCCCGCCCGGCTCGGCCGAAGAGGACGGCGACCGCTTCATCGAGATCTGGAACCTCGTCTTCATGCAGTTCGAGCAGTTCGAGGACGGCTCGATGAAACCGCTGCCGAACCCCTCGATCGACACCGGCATGGGGCTGGAACGGATCGGCGCGCTCTTGCAGGGCAAGCACGACAACTATGACACCGACCTGATGCGGGCGCTGATCGAGGCCTCGGCGCATGCGACCAGCAGCGATCCGGACGGACCGGGCAAGGTCCACCACCGCGTGATCGCCGATCACCTGCGCTCGACCAGCTTCCTGATCGCGGACGGGGTGATGCCCTCGAACGAGGGCCGCGGCTATGTGCTGCGCCGCATCATGCGCCGCGCCATGCGCCACGCGCATATGCTGGGCGCCGCCGACCCGGTGATGCACAAGCTGGTGCCGGCGCTGGTCCGGCAGATGGGCGCGGCCTATCCGGAACTCGCCCGCGGCCAGGCGATGATTGAGGAGACGCTGAAGGGCGAGGAAACCCGCTTCCGCCAGACGCTGGACCGCGGTCTGCGGCTGCTCTCGGACGAGCTCGGGCGGCTGCCCGAGGGCGCGGACCTGCCGGGCGAAACGGCCTTCAAGCTGTACGACACCTATGGTTTCCCGCTTGACCTGACCCAGGACGCGCTGCGCGAGCAGGGCCGCGGGGTCGAGGTCGCGGGCTTCGACGCGGCAATGGCCGAGCAGAAGGCCAAGGCGCGCGCGGCGTGGTCGGGCTCGGGCGAGGCCAAGGACGCGGCGATCTGGTTCGAACTGGCCGACCGGCACGGCGCGACCGAGTTCCTCGGCTATGACACCGACGAGGCCGAGGGCGTGATCCAGGCGCTGGTCATCGACGGTGCCGAGGCGGCGACGGCCGGCGAGGGCGCCAGCGTCGCTATCGTCGTCAACCAGTCGCCCTTCTATGCGGAAAGCGGTGGGCAGGTGGGCGACACCGGCCTCATCAAGACCGAAACCGGCGCCGCGCGGGTCACCGATACCCGCAAATCGGGCAATCTGTTCATCCATCAGGCCGAGGTCACGATGGGCCATCTGGACCGCGGACAGGGGGCCACGCTGTCGGTGGACCGCGACCGGCGTGGGGCGATCCGGGCCAACCACTCGGCCACGCATCTGCTGAACGAGGCGCTGCGGGCGGCCTTGGGCGAGCATGTCGCGCAGAAGGGCAGCCTGAACGCCGACGACCGGCTGCGCTTCGACTTCTCCCACGGCAAGGCGCTGTCGCCCGAGGAACTGGCGCAGGTCGAGGCCGAGGTGAACGCGATCATTCGCCAGAACACCCCGGTGGAAACCCGGCTGATGGCCCCCGACGATGCGCGCGAGTTGGGCGCGCAGGCCCTGTTCGGCGAGAAATACGGCGACGAGGTGCGGGTCGTGTCGATGGGCCGGCGCGAGGGCTCGGCCAAGGGGTCGAACAACGACACCTACTCGATCGAATTGTGCGGCGGAACCCATGTCAGCCGGACCGGCGACATCGGCGCCTTCGTGCTGCTGGGCGACAGCGCCTCGAGCGCCGGGGTGCGGCGGATCGAGGCGCTGACCGGCCAGGCGGCGCTGGCGCATCTGCGCGACGCCGAGCGCCAGCTAAGCGAGATCGCCGGGCTGCTCAAGGCGCAGGCGGGGGATGTGGTCGGCCGCGTCAAGGCGCTGGCCGACGACCGCAAGGCGATGCAGAACGAGATCGCGCAGCTCAAGCGGCAGCTGGCGATGGGCGGCGGCGGGGCCGAGGCCGCGCCCAAGGAGATCAATGGAATCAAGCTGATCGCCCGCCGCGTCGATGGGGTCAGCGGCAAGGAGCTGGGGGCGCTGGCCGACCAGATGCGTCAGGGGCTGGACAGCGGCGCGGTCGTGGTGATGGCCGAGGATAATGGCAAGGCCACCGTCGCGGCGACCGTGACGCCCGACCTGGCCGAGCGGCTGGGCGCCGTGGCGCTGGTGCAGGCGGCGGTCGCCGCCTTGGGCGGCAAGGGCGGCGGCGGCCGGCCCGACCGCGCCCAGGGCGGCGCGCCCTCGCTGGCGGCGGCCGAGGCCGCCATCGCCGCCGTCGAACGGCTGATCGGAGAGAGCGCATGACCGACAAGACCGCCCTGTGGATCGCCCATGTCACCGTCACCGACCCCGAGCGCTATGGCCGCTATGCGGCGCTCGCGACCGAGGCGATTGCCGCGCATGGCGGCGTTTTCCTGGTCCGTTCCGGCAGTTACGTCCAGCTTGAGGGCAATGAGCGGGCCCGTAATGTGGTCGCGCGCTTTCCCACCCTTGCGGCCGCCGAGGCGTGCTATCGCTCGCCCGCCTACCAGGCCGCCCTGGACCACGCCCACGGTGCGGCGGAACGCGATCTTGTGATCGTGGAAGAGAACGGCGCCGGCTGAATTGAGAGTGATTTGTCAAGCTCTGCCTGCTAGGCTGCGGGCAACTCAGAAGAAAAGACTTGGGGAACGGGCATGTGCCGCTGGGCGGCCTATCTGGGCGAGCCGATCTATCTGGAAGACATCATCAGCCGCCCCGGCCACTCGCTGGTGCGCCAGAGCCACGGCGCGATGCGCTGCCACACCCCGGTGAATGCCGACGGCTTCGGCATCGCCTGGTACGGCGACCGGGCCGAGCCGGGGCTGTATCGCGACGTGATGCCCGCCTGGTCGGACCCGAACCTGCGCAGCCTGACCGCGACGGTCCGCTCGCATCTGTTCATGGCCCATGTCCGCGCCTCGACCGGCACCGCCACCAGCCGCAACAACTGCCATCCCTTTGCCGTGGGGCGGTGGAGCTTCATGCATAACGGCCAGTTCGGCGGCTATGATGGCTGGCGGCGCTCGGCCGAAGTGCTGATCCGCGACGATCTGTACCCGCATCGCAAGGGCGCAACGGACAGCGAGGCGCTTTTCCTGTGCGCCCTGGGCGAGGGGCTGGCCGAGGATCCCTGCGCCGCACTGGCCCGCGCGACGGCCCGGTTCGAGGCGCTGGCCCGCAGCCGCGGCGCCGCGCCGCATGTCCGCGTGACCTGCGCCTTTTCGGATGGCGAACGGCTGTATGCGGCGCGCTATGCCTCGGACGACCAGGCGCCGACGCTGTATCACCGCTGGTCGGACACCCGCGGCGGCCGGGCGGTGGTCTCCGAGCCGCTGGAGCTCGACGAGGCTGACTGGCTGGAAATTCCGCAGGGCTCGTTCTGCGTGTTCGAAGGCGAGCGCGTCAGCGTCACCCCTTTTGCGCCGCAGCCCGACCGGGTGGCCGCCTGAGATGAGGGCGCTCAACGCGGACTTGGGTCGGACGTGATCTGCGACGTGCTGATCATCGGCGGCGGCATCGCCGGCGTCTCCGCGGCGGCCGATATCGCGCCGTCGGCCTCGGTGGTTCTGCTCGAGGCCGAGGCGAGCCTGGCGCATCACGCCTCGTCGCGCTCGGCCGCGCTGTACGAACCGCATTACGGCCCGCCTGCGATCGTGCAGCTGTCGCTGGCCTCGCGCGGTTCTCTCGATGAGATGGCGGTCCTGTCGCCGCGCGGCGTGATGATCGTCGCGGATGCGACGCAGACCGAGGCCTTCGCGGCCGAGATCGCGGCGATGCATCTGGACGAAATCACCCCCGACGAGGCTGCGGCCCGTTTCCCGGCCCTGGACCCCACTCGGCTCGCCCGCGCGGCGATCGCCGCCCACGCCTGGGACATCGACACCGATCTGCTGATCCAGTCCTCTGCGCGGCGGGCGCGGGCGAGGGGCGCCTCGATCCTGACCGACGCACCGCTGCGATCCCTGACGCGCGACGCCCGGGGCTGGCACGCCGTGACCCCCGCGGGAGAGGTCACCGCCCGCGTGGTGGTGAACGCGGCCGGCGCTTGGGCGGACCGGGTCGCGGAAATGGCGGGCGTCGCGCCGCTGGGTCTCGTTCCCCACCGGCGCTCGATGGCCCGCATTCCCGCGCCCGGCGGAATGGACCCCACCGCCTGGCCCATGATCATCGGCGCCGGCGAAAGCTGGTATGCCAAGCCCGATGCCGGCGCGCTGATCGTCTCTCCCGCCGACGCCGAGCCCACTCACCCGCATGATGCCTGGGCTGACGACATGGTCCTGGCCGAGGGACTGGCGCGGTACGAGGCGATGATGCGCTTTCCGGTCGACCGGCTGCTGTCCAACTGGGCCGGGCTGCGGACGTTTTCCCCGGACGGCACCCCGGTGTATGGCCGGGACCGGAGCCAGCCCGACTTCGTCTGGTTCGCGGGGCAAGGGGGCTATGGCTTCCAGTCGGCGCCGGCCGCGGCCCGCTTTGTCGCCGATGTTGTGCTGGACCGCCACCCGGACCCCGCGCTTGCCCGGATGCTCGACCCCGCACGCTTCTGAATTTCGCGGATCGTCGGGCCAAATGGAGACCGCGCGCTTCCCCTCGCGACCCGGCCTGCGTATGTTCCTGAAAACAGGGGGTTCCATGAGCTTCAACAGCTTCGGCCGCATCTTTACCGTGACCACCTGGGGCGAAAGCCACGGCTCCGCTTTGGGCGCTACCGTGGACGGATGCCCGCCGGGAATTCCGCTTTCGGAATCAATGCTCCAGCCGTTCCTGGACCGCCGCGCGCCGGGACGGTCCAAGATGACGACGCAGCGGCAAGAGGCCGACGTCGTGCGGATCCTCTCGGGCGTGTTCGAGGGCAGGACGACGGGAACGCCGATCCAGCTGATGATCGAGAACACCGATCAGCGGTCGCGCGACTACGGCGACATCGCGCAGGCGTTCCGCCCGGGCCATGCCGACATAACCTATTGGCAGAAATACGGAATCCGAGACTATCGCGGCGGGGGCCGGTCGTCTGCGCGCGAAACGGCGGCTCGCGTTGCGGCCGGCGGGGTCGCCCGCGCGTTGCTGGCCCAACTGGCCGGGTCGCTGACCATCACTGGCTACATGGTCCAGATGGGCGAGCTGACGGCCGAGCGCGCCCGCTTCGACCTGTCCGAGATTGACCGCAACGACTTCTTTCTGCCCGACGCGGCGGCGGTTCCCGCGTGGACCGACTACCTGACCCGCATCCGCAAGGAGCAGGACAGCGTCGGCGCCATCGTCGAGGTGTTGATCCGGGGCGCGCCGCCGGGCCTGGGGGCGCCGGTCTATGCCAAGCTGGACACCGATCTGGCTGCCGCAATGATGTCGATCAACGCCGTCAAGGGCGTCGAGGTCGGCGAGGGCATGGCCGCCGGGCGGCTGCGCGGCACCGACAACGCGGACGAGATCCGCATGGGACCGAACGGCCCCGAATATCTGTCGAACCACGCCGGCGGCATCCTTGGCGGCATCTCGACCGGGCAGGACATCGTGGTCCGGTTCTCGGTGAAGCCGACCTCGTCGATCCTCACCCCGCGCCGCTCGATCGACCAGAGCGGGGCCGAGATCGAAGTCGTCACCAAGGGCCGCCACGACCCCTGCGTCGGCATCCGCGCCGTCCCCGTCGCCGAGGCGATGGCCGCCTGCGTCCTGCTGGACCACTTGCTGCTGGAC